>NZ_JABURM010000005.1:1417997-2126996 GCF_014762685.1 Gracilimonas sp. | reverse complement strand
CGCGAAGGTGGCCGTACCGTGGGCGCCGGAGTGGTAACTAAAATCTTAGACTAAGTAATTACCTAAATAGGGCCAGTGCAAAGAGCAGTCGGTTTGCCGTCTGCTCTTGTGCGCTTTATACGGGTGTAGCTCAGTTGGCAGAGCACTGGTCTCCAAAACCAGGTGTCGGGAGTTCGAGCCTCTCCACCCGTGCAGATAAATCTAAAAATATGAGTAAGATTAATAATTTTTTTGATGGTGTTGTAAAAGAGTTCAAGAAAGTTTCTTGGCCAACACAAAAAGAGCTGATCGATAACACTATAATTGTAGTGGTATTCTCAATCATAATCTCGGTTTTTATTTTTGGTGTTGATCAATTGTACAGCACAATCTTAGAAGCTATTTATAATTAATAATGAGTAAAGAACTAACGCATGATTGGTATGTAGTCCGCTGCTTTTCCAGTCATGAAAAAAAGGTTAAAGAGTTTCTTGAGCGCGAAATAGAAGAACAAGGTTTAGAGGATAAAATCAAAGAGATTTTGATTCCCACTGAAACAGTTGTTGAGATTCGTTCAGGCAAGAAGCGTACTCGGGAAAAGAATTTTTTCCCCGGTTATATCCTTTTGAATACTCATTATGATGAAGAAGTAAATAATTTGATACAAAGTGCACCTTCCTGTCTTGGATTTTTGAAGGTAGGAAAAAATGAAACGGTGCCAACTCCATTAAAAGAACACGAAGTCAAGCGCATCATTGGCCGAGTGCAAGATAGTGGAGATGAATTACGGAACATTGAAATTCCGTATAGCGAAGGCGACTTGGTGAAAGTGATATCCGGTCCGTTTAAAGATTTTGACGGAACCGTTCAGGAAGTAAACCCTGAAAAACTTAAGCTGAGAGTTATGGTTAGTATTTTTGGCCGTAAGACTCCTGTTGAAGTTGATGTTAATCAAGTTGAATCCGCAACCTAAAGAACCTAGTTGATGCACACTAGCTATTACGCACAAATAAACAGAAGTTATTAATTATAGGATCCTGAGAATCCATGGCTAAAAAAGTTGATAAAATCCTGAAGCTCCAGATTGTTGGGGGGCAGGCAAACCCTGCGCCACCTGTAGGACCGGCACTCGGTCAGGCAGGAATCAATATTATGGAGTTTTGTAAAGCCTTTAACGCTAAGACTCAGGACAAGGCCGGAACTGTTGTTCCTGTTGAGATTACGGTTTATGCTGATAAGTCTTTTACATTTAAAACAAAGACACCACCAGCACCCGTTCTTCTTAAAAAAGCAGCGAAAATCAAGTCCGGATCAGGTGAACCAAACCGAAATAAAGTAGGTACGGTAACCTGGAGCCAATGCAAAGACATTGCACAAGAAAAGATGGAAGACTTAAATGCGTTTGACATCGAAGCTGGTGCGGAAATGGTTGCAGGAACGGCTCGCAGTATGGGTCTTAGAGTAAATCGCGAAAAGTAAGGAAATTGTGATCATGGCAAAAAGAGGAAAAAAATACCAACAGGCTGTGGCACTCGTGAATCCTGAAGTGGAATACACTTTGGAAGAAGCGTGCGATCTGGTTAAAAAAACATCAAACACTAACTTCGATGCCTCAGTGGATATTGATATCCGTTTGGGTGTTGACCCGCGCCACGCCGATCAAATGGTTCGTGGCACCGTGAGCTTGCCTCATGGGACAGGGAAAGAAGTTCGTGTGCTTGCACTCGTTAACGAGAGTAAGCAAAATGAAGCCAGAGAAGCCGGTGCCGACCATGTTGGTCTTGATGATTACATCACGAAAATAGAAGAAGGGTGGACCGATATCGACGTGATAATCGCAACACCTGACGTAATGGGTAAACTCGGTAAGCTTGGGCGCTTTTTAGGGCCCCGCGGACTGATGCCTAACCCTAAAAGTGGAACTGTAACAATGGATGTGGCCGATGCTGTTAAGCAAGTTAAAGCCGGACAGATTGATTTCCGAGTTGATAAAGCCGGAATTCTGCATACATCTATTGGTAAAGTAAGTTTTAAAGCTAACGAGTTGAAAGAGAATGCAGAATCATTCTTCCGAACCGTTATGAGTTTAAGACCAGCTTCCGCAAAAGGGCTGTATGTGAAAAGTGTTTTCATGAGCAGCACTATGGGACCAAGCATCCCGTTAAGCAGAACCGCAGTAACATCCCTATAATAGGAGGAATTGAATTATGCCTACTGCAGAAAAGCAAGCAGTTTTAGATGAAATTACCGAAAAGCTGGAAAGTTCAAGTGCTTTATATATCACGAACTATTCCGGAATGTCGGTACCTGAAGTTAATGAACTGCGCGGTGCATTTCGTAAGGGAGATATTCGCTTCAAAGTATATAAAAACAAACTCGTAAAGCTCGCAATGGAAAAGGTTGGTGGATATGATGATATCATCCCTTCCTTAGTTGAGCAGAATGCTTTTGCTTTTGTAGAAGAAGAACTATCTGCACCTGCCAAGGTATTGAAAGATTTTATCAAGGATAACAACAAGCCACAGTTTAAAGCCGCAATGGTAGATGGAGACTTCTACGGTGAGGATAAACTGGACGTTCTGGCAGCTATGAAGTCTAAGAACGAAATTATTGGCGACATCCTTGGTCTGTTAATGGCCCCACTATCAAATGTAGTTGGTGCACTTAACTCACAAGGATCTAACCTTGTTGGTGCTGTTAATACTATCGCTGAAAAAGGCGAAGAATAACCCTTATTACACAACTAGAATTTTTTATATCAAAACAACTGGAGAATAAAAATGGCTGACGTTAAAGATTTAGCTGAACAGCTTGTCAACCTAACAATTAAAGAAGCAAACGAACTTGCAAAAGTTCTTGAAGAAGAATACGATATCAAACCTGCTCAAGCTGCTGTTGCAGTAGCTGGACCTGCTGGTGGCGGAGAAGCCGGTGGCGGAGAAGAGCAAACTGAGTTTGACGTAGTTCTGAAAAGTGCTGGTGCCAAGAAAATCGCGGTTATCAAAGAAGTACGCGGAATCACCGGCCTTGGGCTGAAAGAAGCCAAAGAATTGGTTGACGGAGCTCCCGGCACTGTTAAAGAAGCTGTATCGAAAGATGAAGCTGAACAACTTAAAGCCAAGCTTGAAGAAGCTGGTGCCGAAGTAGAGCTTAAGTAACTCATACTTACAAATTCGTTGGTAGCCAATGCCGTGAAAACGGTATTGGCTATTGGCGTCTATATAAATTGACCCCAATAGCCTTGGGGTTTGCCCGTATAATTTACCTTCAATCTAAGAGGAGAGGTTCCTTTTGAGCAAGAAGATGCAAACTATTCCGAACACGGAACGCTTATCGTTTGGTAAAACCAAACATGTACTGGATTACCCGGATTTTCTGGATATCCAATTAGAGTCATTCGAAAAATTTGTACAACTTGATATTGCTCCTAACGAGCGAGAAAATCAAGGACTACAACGAATTTTTAATGAAAATTTTCCTATTCAGGACAGTCGGGAGACTCACATCCTTGAATTTCTTTACTATAACGTGGATGTCCCCAGATATACTGAATCTGAATGCCAAGATCGTGGCTTAACATATTCCGTTCCGCTTAAAGCAAAACTAAGGTTATCATCTGTTGATGATAGCGATGAAGCCAGCGAAACTATTGAGCAGGAAGTATTTTTAGGAGACCTGCCCTGGATGACAAATCGTGGAACATTTATCGTAAACGGTGCTGAGCGAGTTATCGTAAGTCAGCTTCACCGTTCACCCGGTGTATTCTTTGGACAAAATGTACATCCAAACGGAACACAACTTTATTCCGCACGTGTTATTCCATTCAAGGGTTCTTGGATTGAATTTACCACTGATATCCGTGACGTGCTTTGGGCTTACATCGATCGTAAGAAAAAAGTACCTGCTACCACCTTGCTGAGAGCACTTGGATATTCTTCAGATATTGAACTGTTGAGCTTATTTGAGCTGTCTGAAGAAATTAAATTTGGTACTAAAGCAGACTACAAGAAGAAGTTGGTAGGTAAGAGACTTGCTGAGAATATTGTTGTAGAGAGCATGGAAGAAGTTGTTGATGATGAGACCGGTGAAGTTACCGAAGCTCTCAACCGACAAATTATTTTCGAGCGCGATCATGAATTAACAGAAGATGATTACGGCTCACTTAAGGATGCAGAAGTAAAGAAAGTTCTTGTACAGAAAATTACTGCTGAAGAGTCTGAGCGTTCCGTAATGATGAATACGCTTCGCAAAGATCCTACGTATGATGAATCTTCTGCACTCGGAGAAATTTATCAGCAAATCAGATCTGGTGAAATGCCTGATCCTGAAACTGCACGTTCTATCTTAGAACGGTTATTCTTCAGCGACAAGAAATATGATCTTGGTGAAGTTGGCCGATACCGACTGAACAAGCGCCTGAAGATGGATCAAGAAAATACGCTTCAATACCTGACTAAAGAAGATATTGTGGCTATTGTGAAAGAAGTGATTCGCCTGAAGAACATGAAATCTCAGGTGGATGATATTGATCACTTAAGTAATCGCCGTGTACGTACTGTAGGTGAACAGCTTGGCCAACAGTTTGCAATTGGCCTGGCTCGCATGGCACGTACCATTCGTGAGCGTATGAACTCTCGAGATGCTGAGCAATTGACTCCGCAGGATTTGGTGAATGCACGTACGATTTCAAGCGTCATTAATACTTTCTTCGGAACCAACCAGCTTTCGCAGTTTATGGATCAAACCAATCCAATTGCTGAGTTAACTCACAAGCGCCGTATGTCGGCCTTGGGTCCGGGTGGATTGACACGTGAGCGAGCCGGTTTTGAGGTTCGTGACGTTCACTATACTCACTATGGCCGCCTATGTCCGATTGAAACACCGGAAGGTCCGAATATTGGATTGATTTCATCTCTTTGCGTTCATGCTAAAGTAAATGACTTTGGATTTATTGAAACGCCATATCGTAAAGTAAAAGACGGTAAGGTTTCCAAAGATGTAGAATATTTGGCGGCAGAACAGGAGGATGAAACCGTTATTGCCCAGGCAAATGCCGAACTTGATGACAAGGGTATGTTTGAAACGGAAGCCATTTTCTCCAGAACCCGCGAAGGTAACTACCTGCGAGTGAAGCCTGAAGAAATTGAATATATGGATGTTGCCACAAACCAGATTACATCTCTGGCAGCGGCCCTCATTCCTTTTATTGAACATGATGATGCTAACCGTGCCTTAATGGGCTCGAACATGCAGCGTCAGGCCGTTCCTCTTTTACGTCCGGAAGCCCCTGTTGTGGGAACCGGTTTGGAGCAACGTGCAGCACGTGACTCACGCGCTATTATTACTGCCGATGCGGATGGTGAAGTAGTGTACGTAAGTGCTACAGAAATTAGAGTGAAGTATAACCGTACTGAAGAAGAGCAAAATTGCTATTTCGATGGCGGTGTAAAATCATACAAGCTCAATAAATTCATCCGTACTAACCAGGATACTACCATAAACCAGCGTCCTGTTGTTAAAATCGGTGATAAAGTGAAAGCAGGTCAGGCATTGGCCGATGGCTGCTCTACAGATAAAGGCGAATTAGCCCTGGGTCGTAACTTGCTTGTGGCATTTATGCCATGGAGAGGATATAACTTTGAGGATGCTATTGTAGTGAGTGAGCGCATCGTTCAAGAAGATATTTACACTTCTATTCACGTGACGGAGTTCGAACAACAAGTTCGTGACACCAAACGAGGTGAAGAAGAATTGACTCGTGAAATTCCAAACGTAAGCGAAGAAGCTACCTCTGATCTTGATGAGCGTGGTATTATTCGTATTGGTGCTAAAATTCAGCACGGTGATATTCTGGTAGGTAAAATTACTCCGAAAGGAGAAACAGATCCTACACCGGAAGAAAAATTACTGCGTGCTATCTTTGGAGATAAAGCAGGCGATGTAAAAGATGCATCTCTGAAAGTACCTCCAAGTGTTGAGGGTACGGTAATTGATACCAAGCTCTTTAGCCGAAAACGTGATGAATTAATTTCTCGAAAAGAAGAGAAAAAACGCGTTGAGCAAGAAGAAGAACGTCATGCACAAAAACTGGCTGAATTGAACCAGCTTTGGGCAGATAAGATGTATTCCTTGCTGCGTGATAAAACTTCCCCGGGTGTATTAGACTACAGCAATGTAGAGCTGATTCCGAAAGGCGAGAAATACAAGAAATCCGTATTTGAAGAAATTGATCCGGTAAACATTAACGAAAACATCGACTGGGCCACTGATGGTGAGCTGGTTAAGATGGTTAAGAAATTGTTTGCCAACTATCGCGAGCTTCGTCGTGAAATTGACACCGAAGCCAAGCGTCGTAAATTTGCCATCCAGGTAGGAGATGAACTCCCGCCGGGAATCATCCAGAAAGCAAAAGTTTATGTGGCTAAAAAGCGTAAGCTGAAAGTGGGTGATAAGATGGCCGGTCGTCACGGTAACAAAGGTGTGGTTGCTAAAATCGTACCTGCCGAAGACATGCCATTCATGGAAGACGGTACCCCGGTAGACATTTGTCTAAACCCATTGGGCGTACCTTCTCGTATGAACCTTGGCCAGATTTATGAAACCATTCTTGGATGGGCAGCTAAGAAAATGGGCGTGACATTTGCATCTCCTATTTTTGACGGTGCTTCCATGGATGAAGTAAAAGAGCAATTAAGAGAAGCCGGGTTACCTGAAGACGGCCGCGTAAATCTTTATGACGGACGAACAGGCGAACCTTTTGCACAGAAAACAACAGTAGGTTATATCTATATGTTGAAATTGAATCACCTGATTCAGGACAAGATGCACTCTCGTTCTATCGGGCCATACTCACTTATTACGCAGCAACCATTGGGCGGTAAAGCTCAGTTTGGTGGCCAGCGACTTGGAGAGATGGAGGTTTGGGCACTATATGCTTATGGTGCATCCAGTATCCTCAAAGAAATGCTCACTGTAAAAAGTGATGACGTAAAAGGGCGCTCTAAAGTGTATGAAGCTATCGTGAAAGGTGAGAACCTGCCCGATGGTGACGTGCCCGAATCATTCAAGGTACTATTACGAGAGCTTATGGGTCTCGGCCTTGAAATGCACATTGAATAATTTCACTGTTAATAATTTGGAGGAACATCCTTGCCAGTAACTAAGACATTAACAGTCACCAAAGACTTTGACAGCATTGGGGTATCCCTTGCTTCCGCGGAAACGATTTTATCTCGTTCTCACGGCGAAGTCTTGACTCCTGAGACAATAAACTATCGAACTTTTAAGCCGGAAATGGATGGTCTTTTCTGTGAAAAGATCTTCGGCCCGGTAAAAGATTACGAATGCCATTGTGGTAAATACAAGCGTATTCGCTATAAAGGTATCATCTGCGACCGTTGCGGTGTGGAAGTTACCCGTAAGGCAGTACGCCGTGAGCGCATGGGCCATATTACCCTTACCGTTCCTGTAGTACATATTTGGTATTTCAAATCACTTCCAAACAAGATCGCTTACCTTCTTGGAATGTCTTCCAAGAACCTGGATAAGATTGTTTATTACGAGACTTTCGTAATTATTAATCCGGGTGTGGCGCGTGACTTAGGTTACGCTCAGGGTGACATGATCTCTGAAGAAGAGAAATGGGATATTTTAGAACAATTACCCGAAGAAAACCAAGAGCTTGATGACGATGATGACGATAAGTTCATCGTTAAAGAAGGTGCGGATGCCCTGCAGGCATTGCTCAGTGATCTCGACTTGGATGAATTAGCTTATCAGTTGCGCTATGAGGTGAAGAACGAAACTTCACAAATGCGCAAGAAAAAGAAACTGAAGCGTCTTCAGGTAATAGAGTCATTCCGTGCTGCTAACCAGCATACCGAAAACCGTCCCGAGTGGATGGTGCAGGGTGTAATCCCGGTAATTCCACCGGAACTTCGTCCGCTGGTACCTTTGGAAGGTGGACGTTTTGCAACATCCGACCTGAATGACTTATATCGTCGTGTAATTATCCGTAACAATCGTCTTAAGCGATTGATTGATATTAAAGCTCCTGATGTGATTCTCCGTAACGAGAAACGCATGTTGCAGGAAGCGGTTGATTCACTCTACGATAACTCAAGAAAATCAAACGCAGTACGTAACAACAACCGACCTCTGAAATCTCTCAGCGATATGCTGAAAGGTAAGAGTGGCCGTTTCCGTCAAAACCTTCTTGGTAAGCGTGTTGACTATTCCGGTCGTTCTGTAATTGTGGTAGGCCCCGAGCTGAAAATGCACGAGTGTGGTTTGCCGAAAGAAATGGCGGTTGAGCTCTACAAGCCATTCATTATTCGCCGCTTAATTGAGCGTGGATATGTGAAGACGGTTAAGAGCGCGAAGAAGGTAGTAGATCGACGTGATGCCGTGGTTTGGGAAGTCCTTGAAAATGTAATTGACGGACACCCCGTAATGCTTAACCGTGCACCGACATTGCACAGGTTGGGTATACAGGCATTTCAGCCGGTATTGATCGAGGAAAAAGCTATCCGATTACACCCGCTCGCATGTACAGCGTTTAACGCTGACTTTGACGGTGACCAAATGGCTGTTCACCTTCCATTGAGCCACGATGCTGTTATTGAAGCATCAGTATTGATGTTAGGTTCTCACAATATTTTAAGTCCTGCAAACGGAGGCCCGATCGCGGTTCCTTCCCAGGATATGATTTTGGGACTATACTATCTCACCAAGCCGGATGATGGACGTAAAGGTGAAGGCAAAACATTCTCTTCTCCGGAAGAAGTATTGGTTGCTTTCGATCAGGGCCAAATTGACGGACATGCAAAAATTAATGTTCGAATTCCTGTAGTAAATGAGGAAGGAGAAACGGAATATGAAGTAATTAAAACTTCAACCGGCCGAGTCATTTTTAATGAGATCGTACCGAAAGAAATTCCATTCATTAACAAGACTCTTGGTAAGAAAGAACTGAGAAATCTCATTGGAGAAATTCATGGTGTTGTAGGAACGGCTAAAACAGCCAGGTTCCTTGATGACATGAAAAAACTTGGATATGAGGAAGCCACTATTGGCGGTTTATCTTTCAGTCTTGATGATATCATCATTCCTGATGAAAAAGGTAAACTGATTGACAAAGCCAAATCAGAGGTGACCGATGTTCAGGGTCGTTATGAGATGGGCTTTATTACCGATAACGAACGTTATAACCAGGTAATCGATAAGTGGACAAGTACCACAAACCGGGTATCTGAGACATTGTTTACGGCACTGCAAAACGACCGCAACGGATTTAATCCGGTATACATGATGGCGGATTCCGGTGCTCGTGGTTCTAAAGAGCAGATTCGTCAGTTAGGCGGTATGCGTGGCCTGATGGCTAAGCCTCAGAAAAGTTCTATGCAGCAGGGTAATGAAGTTATTGAGAACCCAATTTTGTCCTCTTTTAAAGAGGGACTGACGGTTCTTGAGTACTTTATTTCTACTCACGGTGCTCGTAAAGGTTTGGCCGATACAGCGCTTAAAACAGCTGATGCCGGTTACCTGACTCGCCGTTTGGTTGATGTTTCTCAAGATGTGATTATCAATGAAAGAGATTGCGGTACCCTTCGTGGTATTAAGATGACGGCTCTGAAAGACAATGAGGATATCATTGAAAGTCTGGAAGATCGTATTCTTGGACGTGTATCTCTTCACGATATTTACGATCCGATTTCGGACGAACAAATTTGTGAGGCAAATCAAGTTATTGATGAAACGGTAGCTCAGAAGATTGCCGAAACATCGATTGATGAAGTTGAGATCCGTTCTGTACTTACTTGTGAAACTCCTCGCGGAGTATGTGCCAAGTGTTACGGACGTGACCTTGCTCGAGGAACTGTAGTTGAGAAAGGTGAGGCTGTAGGAGTTATTGCCGCTCAATCTATCGGTGAGCCGGGTACTCAGCTTACGCTTCGTACTTTCCACGTGGGTGGTACAGCTTCTCGTTTGGAAGCTGAATCTCAGCACAAAACCAAATTTGAAGGTAAAGTTGAATTTGAAAACGTTCGCGTTGTGGTTTACAACGACGGTGAGGAAGATCATAATGTAGTTCTTTCCCGTGCGGGTGAAATCAAAATTGTGAACGATGAAGGAAAAGTACTTATCAACTACAATGTGCCTTATGGCTCTGAAATGTTGGTTGAAGAAGGCGATGTGGTTCCTAAAGGAGCTGTGCTCTGTAAGTGGGATCCATATAATGCTCTGATCTTTTCTGAAATTGACGGTACCGTGGAGTATAAGGATATCATCGATGGAGTAACTTCCTCGGATGATACCGATGCCCAAACAGGTCACCGTGAAAAAGTAATTACGGATTCCAAAGATCGCTCGCTGGTACCAACCCTTGTGATTAAAGGAACTAAAGACCGAATCCGGGAAAGTACACTTCCGGTTGATACTCACATTGCAGTAGAAGACGGTGCGAAAGTAGAGGCCGGACAGGTAATCGCGAAGATTCCGCGTGTAGCTTCTAAATCGAAGGATATTACTGCCGGTCTGCCGCGTATTACTGAATTGTTTGAAGCACGTTCCCCAAGTGAACCTGCCGTTGTTTCTGAAATTGACGGTATCGTGGAAATGGGTGGACGTAAGCGTGGTTCACAAGAGGTATTTGTGAAATCCAAAGATGGAACCGATGAGAAGAAATACCTGATCTCGCTGAGTAAACATATCTTGGTTCAATCCAATGATTTTGTGAAAGCAGGTCAGCCACTTTCTGACGGTACCATCCCCGCCCAGGATATTCTGAATATTCTCGGTCCTTATGCAGTACAGTCATATCTCGTGAATGAAATTCAGGAGGTTTACCGACTACAGGGTGTGAAAATCAATGACAAGCACATTGAAGTGATTGTACGCACCATGATGCAGAAGGTGGAAATCACTGATCCCGGCGACACGATGTTCCTTGAAGGAGATAAAGTGGATCGCTTTGAAGTGAACGACCGAAACGATGAGTTGATTGGTAAATTTGTAGTAACCAATCCGGGTGGCAGCGAACTTAAGAAAGGCACCATCCTTGATCGTCGTGAAGTAAGAGATCAAAATAATCAGCTTATTAAAGACGGAAAAGAAGAGCTTGAAACCCGTGAAGCAGAACCGGCTATTTCCAAGCCAATTCTGTTGGGTATTACAAGAGCTGCCCTTTCAACCGACAGCTGGTTATCAGCAGCTTCCTTCCAGGAAACTACCAAGGTACTTACACAGGCTTCTATTGAAGCTAAGAAAGACTTCCTCCGCGGACTCAAAGAGAATGTGGTGGTTGGACATAAAGTACCTGCCGGTACCGGACTTCGCGATTACGAAGACATCGTAGTTGGCTCGAAGAAAGACATGGAAGAAGGAGACGAAGAAATCGCCAAAGTATTTGAAGAACTTGGCGGAAGTGAAAACGGTGAAGGCGAAACTGCCGAAGCTGAAGACTAACTCTTCGTTAGCCTTTTAAAAAAATTAAAGCCCCGTTCATTAAGTTGAGCGGGGCTTTTTTTATAATTGTTATCCTCGTCCCGAAATCTCTCTATTTATAAGACTTGATGATTTAATAATTCAAACTAATCCTGTTGGTTTTTTTATTACTACGTTTTTGTTATCTACCCCGGGGTAAAATCATAAACTGTCTAAATAATTTTACCCTCGTTCCGAACCTCCCGGTTCGGAATGCCACAGAGGACCACCCGGTCCGAATGGATATAGCTTTTAAGTAATTCCTTTCCCACCGCCCAAAAAAAAAGCCACCCCAATTACTCAGGATGGCTTAAACTAATCTAACTCAACAAATGACCGTCGTCCGTCAATCGTCAATGGTCGTAATTAAAACTAATTCCCGGTACGGTTCGGAGTCCTTGGTGTCGGCCACTCCATGCGCTCACCCGTTCTTGGGTTAATGGGAAGCACGGCTTTTTCACGCGGGAAGGTTTCAGGATCTTCACTTGCCATGTAGGTTAAAATGGCTGTGAGGATGGCGTTATTTCGGACATCATCAAACACGATTTTGTCGTAAGTATCGCGGTTGGTATGCCAGGTATAATTCCAGTAGCTCCAGCTGAGGGAACTCAAAGAGAAACCGGGGGCTTCAGCCGAGACAAAAGAAGCATAATCAGAGCCGCCCCCGCCGGGAGTGCCGGGGAAGGTGGTTTCAATATGTTGGGTGATATCACGGGGTACCGCTTCAAGCCATCGGCCTAAGAACTCGTAAGCATGAAGGAATCCCTGCCCGGAGATACGTACCACACGGCCGGTTCCGTTATCCTGATTGAATAAGGCCTGCATATTATTGACGATTTCAGGATTGTCTTGTACAAAAGCGGATGAGCCGTTCAAACCTTGCTCCTCTCCGCCCCAAAGACCCACGATGATAGTACGCTTCGGGTTTGGATATACTTTCTTTAGAATGCGGGCAGCTTCCATCATGGTAATCGAACCGGTTGCGTTATCCGTGGCGCCGGTGCCTCCGTCCCAGGAATCATAGTGTGCGGAAAGGATAATATATTCATCCGGTTTTTCAGTGCCCGGTATGGTGGCAATAGTGTTGAAGGTCGGAACTTTACCCAATTCCCTGGATTGTGCATTTACCCTGACTTGCGGATCATCACCATATTCAACCATTCGATAGAGCATTCCGTAGTCTTCAAGGGAGAGGTCAACCACAGGAATGTTTTCCGTGTTGGCACTGAATATTTTATTAACCCCAAAACCATTCGACCATCGGGATTGAAAGATGCCAACAGCACCTGCTTCTTCAATCTTTTGATTGATTTCACGCATAAACCCGGTACGCTGCAGATTTTCCCGCCATTCTTGATTTAATTGAGAGCGAGTTTCCTTCATTTTTTCAAAAGACTCTTCGGTGGCAAATTCTTCCCAATTGTAATCAGGCCGGCCGGTAATCTGGTGCTGAGAAACCAAAATGATTTTTCCTTCTATGGTTTCAAGCCAGGCTTCAAATTCTTCTTGGTTCTCTACAGTAGGAAGTACATCCAATGAAGCGGAAATACCTCCTTCGGGAGTAGAAGGACTCCAGGCCAGCTGCTGTCCTTCCAAAGAAACCACCCGGGGTGCAATAAGGTCTACGTGGGTGATCCCGCGCTCCCAGCCGTCCCATTCCCCATACTGTTGATTTTCAGCCGAGATACCCCATTCTTCAAATTGAGAAACTGCCCAGTCGTGAGCGTTTTGCATTTGAGGGGTTCCCACCAATCTTGGCCCGATTACATCTGTAAGCTGATGTCCCAGGTATTCAAGCTGTGAGTTTTGTGTTGCTTCCGTAACGATGGCATCCACGACTTCATCCGTGCTTTGAGCAAAGATTGAGCTTGCGGAAAGTAAAATCAGAATAAATAAAAAGTTTACTATACGTTTCATGTACCGTTCTCCGATCTGTTAAAATTGTAGCTAAGAATATATTCGATAATAAGATAAAAGGGAGGGTATGGAATTTCTTTTTACGAAATATAGCTGAAATAAAATAGCCACCCTTTTGAGGTGGCTATTCAGGTTTAAAATAAATTTTAGTGCAGAATCAAACGTCATTCCCCATAAGCTCATATCCGGCTTTTCTCCATCCTGCAAGTCCTTGCTCAAAATCACTAACATTAGTGTATCCCATTTCTTCAAGCTTTTGAGCAAGCTCGGGCGATGCAGTGCAATCCGAATTAGCACAGTACACGATAATTTCAGCATCCATAAAAGGGAGTACTTCCTTAGCTATTTCAGCATTTTCCGTTGGGATATTTATAGAACCGGGAATGTGCTTGGCAAGAAAAGCCTCTTGATCTAAAGCATTGATCAGTATGGGGGCATGATTACCGGTTAGTTTCCGATTTAAAGTTTCAGCGCTTATCGTTCTTAATGTTGCTGTAGCACTCATAATTCCGAAATTGAATTCTACTTTTCATCTTCATGGTACTAAACAAATGACAGGCTAAAGGCATTCAATATTATCCGGCTGAAAATCACATTAATCGATTTTTATAAATCTGAAAGAATACATTTGCTGCCGGCTCAATAAGGTCATCCGGAAAATCATAATTTGGATTATGGAGCGGTGGTATATCCTCACCGGAGCCAAAACCAAACTGTGCACCTTTGTTGGTGGCCGTATAATAGGCGAAATCCTCTGACCAATTGTTAGGATTTTCCATTTGGTCAACGTCTAAACCATTTGATTTTGCAGCTTCAGTAATCATTTGAACACATACCGGTGCATTTTCTGTTGCCGGATATATTTCACTATAACTGTGGGAAAATTCCAGCGCGAAATCATGGGCGTGTTTCTCTATTATTTCTTCCGCTTTTTTGCAGAGCAAATTCAAATCTTTATTTTCATAAGCACGGAGCGTAATCCCCATTTCCAGACTGGAGGGAGAGATTCCAAATGAAATTTCTCCCATTCGAATATAGATTAAGGTGGAAATGACATGGCTTTTAAACCCTTTTTTTGTTCGGGTGAGCTCCTGAATTTCTTCAATAATTTTAGTACCGGCAGGATAAGGAGGATTCCCCTTTTCAGGTTCGGCGGCGTGCGATGTTCGTCCCTCAAGGTTAATAGTTATTCCGCAGGAGGCTGCTGCAAAACTTCCTTCTTTCACTAGTATCTTATTCTTGGACACGCCCGGGATGTTATGAAGGGCAAACATATAATCAGGGGAAAGGGCGTGAAACTCCGGAGATTTTACCATATCTTTTGCTCCCAGGTAAGTTTCTTCCGCAGGCTGAAAGAGCAATACGACTTTCCCCTTTTGAGGCCGGTTTTCAGAGATAAGTTTTCCCAGATAAGCGATAATAGCCATATGTCCGTCATGTCCGCACAGGTGAGACACCCCGTCAATGGAAGATCTATAGGCTAAGTTGGGGGAATGCTCCTGTATGGGCAAAGCATCAAGTTCGCATCGAAAAAAAATGGTTTCTCCCGGTTCTTTCCCTTCAAATACAAACATTTTCCCCGTTCCGGCCACGGAAATCTCCTCATCCGGATCAAATTGCTGCATGAATTCAGAAATGCGTTTCGAAGTCTCGAACTCCTGTTTCGAAAGTTCGGGATACCGGTGCAGGGTTCGGCGAAGGTTGATGACATCCTGAAGGTCAGACATAATATTTACTTTACAGCCTCCGCCATTATTTCCACTTTAGCAGCCAGCGGAATACGACTCACTTCTACTACAGCCCGGGCGGGCGGTTCTTCGGTAAAATACTGAACATAGATTTCGTTGAAAGCTTCGTAATCATCCATGTCATCCAGGAAGACCTGGGCTTTAACAATATCAGCCATCGTGAATCCCGCAGCTTCCAAAACGGCTTCAATATTCTGTAAAGTTTGATGGGTTTGAGATTCCAGATCATTCCCGGCCAATTCACGGGTTTCAGGAACCAAACCAATCTGTCCGGAGAGATACAACACGTTCCCAACCTGTATGGCCTGTGAATACACCCCAACCGAAGCAGGGGCATTTTCTGTATGAATAACTTTCTTTTGAGCGGGGAGGTGTTTTTCCAGCGTACAAGAAAGCATAAAGAACATGCCCATGAATAGTATTGTAAATGATTTCGTCATGTTATTAGTCTTAGGTTAATTTATTGCGGTTTGAACCGGGATTTTAGCAGGATATTTCAGGATTAACAGGATGTTCAATAATCCTGAAGATCCTCTAAATCCTTCCTAATCCTGGTTCAAACCTCTATAAAAGATCACACCTTAGCAATCTGTTCCTTCATAGCATCCACAAAACGCCCGATCTCTTCCATAGTGGAATATACATTGGGTGTAACACGAATTCCTTGAAATTGAGTGTGATTGATGGGGGTTGTAATGATCCGGTAATCCCGCCAAAGAGCACTGTTCAATTCCCCCGGTTCCATTCCTTTGATCTGTACCGTTGCAATACCACAGGCATATTTGGGGTTGCGGCTGGTGTGAAGTACCACCTTATCACCATCCACTAATTCATCGATCCAAAGGTCATTAAGATATTTGAGCCGTGCTTCTTTTCGCTTGGCTCCGATTCCTTCGTGGAAGGTCAGTGCCTCTGCAATAGCCAAATAATTTGCTGCAGGATGGGTGCCGATCTCCTCGAATTTTCGGATATCTTCATCCTGCGATTCCTGAGCGGCCATCAGCGGCCAGAGGTCTTTGATCTTGTCTTTTTTCACATACAACATACCCGTGCCATGCGGAGCAAAGAGCCATTTGTGTAAACTCGTGGTATAATAATCACAGTCCAGATCGGAGTGTTTGAAATCAAAATGGGCATAGGCATGAGCTCCGTCCACGATCACCGGAATGCCTTTTTTGCGGGCCATATTAACCACTTTTTTGACCGGCAGAATTTGCCCGGTGATATTGATGATGTGGCACATCAGGATCACTTTGGTCTTCGGGGTGATGTTCTCCTCAAACAAACGAACAATTTCATCGTCATCCTCAGCCGGAACCGGGATACTGAATTGTTTCAATTTGATGCCTTCTCGTCGCTCCCGCTGTTTGAAGGTGTTGATCATGCGGGGATAATCCTGATCGGTGGTAAGGACTTCATCGCCTGCTTTCAGGTCAAAGCCGAACTGGCAAATCTGCAGACTTTCGGAAGCATTCCGGGTGAGGGCGATTTCTTCAGGATCAACTCCAAAATTCCGGGCAATGCGTTTTCGTACGCCTTCACGCTGTGGTTCCAGAATGCGCCACATGGTATAGACGGGGGCTTCATTGGAATAGTCGAGATGCCGCTTCATGGCGGCCTGTACAAATTCCGGAGCCGGACTCACCCCGCCATTATTCAAATTAATGAGGCTGCGATCTACGGTAAAAGCCTGTTGCACCCGCGCCCAATAGTCTTCATTTTTGGCGATTTCGGCTGCAGAGCCTGTAAAGCGCTGTAGATCTTGGGTAATATCTTTGGCTTTAAGCGGACTGAAAAAAGCACCCGCTCCCAAAACGGCAGCCCCGGTTCCAAGTTTTCTGAGAAATTGCTTGCGTGATTCCATATTCCCGACGGTTAAATTATAATGTACCGGGAATTACCCAAAGCATCGGAAAAATGCAAGGTATAAAAAAGCCTCACTCGTAGATTACAAGAGAGGCTACAAAGTTAAATAAGGTGCAAAAGAATCAGCCTTTTTTCTTAGCTGTCTTTTCCTTGGCCGTTTCAATGGATTCCAAAAGATCTTCGGCTTCCTTAATAAGCCCTTCCGCCTTTTCTTTGGCCTCAAGCACTACTTTATCGCCTTTTTCCTTGGCTTCGGAAACCAATAATTCTTTTTCTTCCCGCAATTGGTCGATGAGGTCATTTAACTCATCGTAATAATTGCTGAGCTTGTATGAAAGCCGGTCGCGTGTATTTTTCCCCGTGTCGGGTGCATAAAGCAATGCAAATACAGCACCAACAATTGCTCCTGAAATAATTCCTGATAAAAAACCTGATGATCTGCTCATGATAATTCTCCTTTTTAGTCTTTAAAACAAGTATAGGCTAATCACGTTCCAATTTCCATATTTGAAAGAGGATTTTACTTTAATTTTTTGTTCTATTACAATGAGTTGTAAGGTTTTAAGACCGAATTGTTTCAGGCTTGTTACCACGTAATAATTCCTCAGATTCTTAAATATTTATTGTTTTTATTGTAATTGGATTTAGAAAATCCTTTCAGAGTAGATGAATAGATCTCATAATAACAATGAAATACTCAATGGATTTTAAATACATATCTGTCATCCTTATTCTATGTATGCTAGTCTCTTGCGGTGAACAAAACACCCATACAGAAGATATTGGTGAGCATAATAATTTGAATCCTGTACTTTCAATTGGTTATGAAGGTGACTTTATTTTTTCTAGTCCAAGGAATATGTCATTGGACGATGAGGGCTCTATTTTTATAACTGATTTTGGTATCCCTTCAGTATTTCAGGTAGATGTTTCGGGGGAATATATACGCAGCTATGGGCGACAAGGCCGGGGACCCGGTGAATATGAATACCCACAACTCATAGATACTGATAATGAATGGATATATGTAAGCGATGGTTTCAGAATGGTCACATTTAGCACAACTAAAGATTCTTCCCATTCGATTATTTCCGAGTCATGGTTTGTTGAATTTGATGTTGCCGGTGATACCATATATGGATTTGCCCCAGGGTCGTTTGGTTCTGTTGCTTCTTCAGAAGAAAAATTAATTGGGGTTTATAGCAAGAAAGGGGAGAAAAAACGCGCCTTTGGAGACTATTTAACGGCAGATGAACCATTGCCTGCAGGGATAAGCTGGCCTTTCATCCAGTTGGAAAATGATATCGTTCACTTGGTTTTTGTGTATTTTCCGATATATAGGGCATACACAACGGATGGGGAACTGATCATTGAACAGGATCTTTCAGAATTGGTGCCGGATTCCACGAAGTTGATTCTGGACTATATCAATCCAACTTCCAATCGGGAAAATGTTACCCCATCAAGTACCGGTAGAGTTAAACTTACATCTGTGAACAGAACGTTTGATGTGCATGAAAACCGGGTTTTTGTCAGCCGCCAAGGCCGCAAAATTGTAATTGATGAATACCTTTTTAACAATGACAGCCTTTCCTATCAAAAATCCCATATTTATGAAAATGTACCGGAGGATTATTACGTCATAGACTTCGCCTATCATGAAGCAAGTGATTCTTTTTATATTTTGGAGAGCAATAATGTACCAATGATCACAAAGTATAAAATTGATAAATGATTCAAGATAAGTAACTACGCTTCTGCTATTACTGACTTATCTCTTTTAAACAATTCCTTAAACCACTCAATAGTCATACTCAGCGAAACGGATAATATCGGGGTGATGAAGAGGGTTAAAATTGATCCGAACATCAACCCGCCAATTACCGCTTTTGCCAAAGGTGACCATGTTTCTGCTCCGGAACCGATCTCCAAAGAAAGCGGGATCATCGAACAAATGGTAGTGATGGCGGTCAGTAGAATAGGCCGCATTCTTCTTCGGCAGGCTTCCAGTATTTGTTTGAGAAGTTCTGAATCTTTAACGGTAGGTTTTTCTTTCCAGAAGAATACCGGAATGAACAAGTTCTTCCAGCTTACGGATTTACGATTCAGTAGGTCATACTCGGTGCCTTTGGTATATAAGTGCATGTAATCAACAAGCACGATACCGTTGTTCACAATTATACCAACCAGCATGAATACCCCGATATTAGCTGTTGTGCTTAAGGGATCTCCGATAAGGAATAAAAAAGCAAGGGCGCCGAACATAGCCAGTGGAATACACAGCCAGATCACAAAAGGATCCCTGAAATTTTCGAAAAGGGAAGCCATGATCATAAACATTAATATCAATGCGGCTAAGAGGGCAAATCCAAATTCGGATTGTCCCTGCTGAGTTTCGGCAGTTCCTCCGGTAAACTCGTAACGATAGCCGTCTGGAAGTACAACTTCCTGTTCCACAAAATCACGGATCACCTGCTCATATTCCAAAGCATTTCCCTGGATCTGAATGTTCACATCGAGGACGGTTTCACGGTCGCGGCGCTGAAAAGAATCCACACCGCGTACGGGAACGAACTCACCGATAGCCTGGATAGGGATGCGTTGACCTTCATATTCAAACACCTCCAGATCAAAAAGATCTTCGCGGCTGGTAAGAGCTTGTTTTTGAGTGCGAACCTCAATTGGGATCTCACGCCCTTCATTAATATAATAACCGGTCTGATTACCAAGCGTTTGAGTTCTCAAAGCTCCGGCTACAATATTTAAGTTCGTACCGAGCCTGGCCAGTCGTTCCCGGTCTGCAATGAAGTGTAATTCCGGAGTGGGATCGGTTCTTCCATTATCCACGTCAATGACAGTGGGATCTTCCATTAACCGGGCTTCAATTCGGTTGGAGATAGCCAGCAACTCATCGATTTGCGGCCCGATGAGGCTTAAGCGAATGGAGTTGCCGCCTGAGTCCCATCCCCGGCCGAAGTTCAATCCTCCTCCTTCAACGCGAACGCGTACTTCAACCCCGGGGGCGGTTAATTCTTCCCGCAGGAAAACAGCAAATTCTGTACTGGTTTGTTCACGCTCCATTTCAGGGACGAGTGTTAAACTGATCTCACCGCGATTGGTTTGATTTCCCCAGCGACTCCGCCCAATACTGGTGATCATAGTTTCAACTTCAGGGAGGTCACTTACCCGCTGGCTGAAGTCATCTAATACACTGGCAGTTCTGATAAGCTGACTTCCTTCCGGCAGGCTTATGTTGATGTCAATTTGGCCTGAGTCAGCCTCAGGAAATCCTTCTTTGGAAATATTGGTATAGAGGAAAAATGTACTGACAGCGATCACTACCATACTTGTTAGCGGAATCCATTTGTGATGGAAGAGCCACCGCAAGGATCTGATATATCCTCTTTCCAGTTTGGCAATTCCTCTGAAGGCAAGATTTTTGGTATTGAATTGCTTGGAATCCAGGATCAGTAAGGAAATAACCGGGACAAGGATGATGGAGGACAAAAATGAAAAGCCGATAGCAAAACAGATGGCGTATGCAAATTCTCTGAAAAAAGCTCCCTGGGTTCCCGATATCAGAATGATGGGAACGAAAACGCCGAGGGTGGTCAGGGTTGAGCCCAGCAGGGCTCCAATCACTTCATTGGTTCCTTTGAGGGCGGCTTCAAACCTGGAAACGCCTTCCTCCAATTTACGGGCAATGCTTTCGGTGACTACAATGGAGTTATCAACCAGCAGACCGATGGCGAGGGCAAGGGCGGAAATGGTGAGAATATTCAGGGTCAGGTCGGCGGCATACATGGCAGCAAAACTGGCAGCTATGGATACCGGGATGGTTGATGCTACAACCAGTGAGATCCTCCACCCACCCATAAAAATAAGGATCACCAAAATGACCACGACAAGGGCAGCCAAAGCAGACTGAGCGAGGTTATTGATGGAGTCTTCAATGGTCTTTCCTTCATCTGAAAGAACCCTGAGGGTAACTCCCGGTGGTAATATCTCGTTGATTTCAGGTACTAATGCTTTTACTTCGTTTACGACATCCAGTGTGTTTGCATCGGAGTTTTTTTGAACTTCTACCGAGACGCTGTTCTTGCCATTTACTTTTACCAAGCTTTCGATATCTGTAAATCCGTCACTTACTTCAGCTACATCTTTCACACGAATGGGAATATCATTTTCGGAAACCTGAATGATGGTGTTGGCGATCTCATCTACGGTTTGATAAGTAGATTGTGCCCTGATACTGTAATTTATACGGTCGGAGACGATGTTTCCAATGGGCAACTGCACATTATTTGAACGGAGTGCATTCTCGATATTCGCAGGGACAAGATTGTATTGGGCAAGCGACATGGGGGAAACATCCACATAAATGCGCCGCTCCAAACCACCTTGTGTTTCTGCAGAGGCGAGGCCCTCAATTCTTTCGAGGCGGGTTTCAACCAGTTCGAGTCCGATGTTTCTCAATTCATCCAGTCCACGGTTTTCGGCATCAATACTGAGGCGCATAATGGGCCGATTCTCAGGATCAAATTGGAAAATAACAGGTTCACGGGCTTGTTGAGGGAGATCTCCCCGTATTTGGTCTAAAGCTTTTCGAACTTTGAGTTCTGTTTTCCGGATGTCTGCTCCATCACGTAAACGCAGAATGATAAACGCACTTCCCCGGCTGACACGAGCTTCCAGGGTTTCAATTCCTTCGATGGAAGAAAGAGCTCCCTCAATAGGATTCACAATGATCCTATTGATATCTTCCGGGGCTACATTTTGATATCCTGTTGATACGGCCAGAACCGGAATATTAAAGGATGGATAGAGTGTGATCTTAAGGTTTGTCAATGAAAATATTCCAAATCCGATCACGATCAGGGTCATCATAATAACCGTGATGGGACGTTTCAGAATGCTTTCGGCTACACTGAATTGCTTCATGCCAATACCTCCTGTGGCTTAGCTAACGGGTCTTCTTTGTGTACGGCATCAAAACCAAGTTTTTCAACCCAGCCGTTTATAATATTATAAAAACACGGCACAACGAACAGCATAAGCAGGGTACTCATGGTGAGTCCTCCAATTACGGTTCGTGCCATTGGACTCCATGTTTCGGAGCCGGTGCCAAGTTCCAGTGCCAGTGGAACCATCGATAAAATAGTAGTGAATGCAGTCATAAGAATAGGGCGGAGACGCCGGGTTGCTCCTTCAACAACAGCTTCCTTTCGGATCGTGCCCCGGGCTTGTAAAATCTTGATGTAGTCGATCATAACGATACCGTTATTTACCACAATACCGGTAAGCAGGATCAGCCCAACCATGGAGGTAACACTGATGGATGTACCGGTGATCCACAGCATGAGCAATACTCCGGTCAAAGCCAATGGTATGGTCAGAATAATAATGAATGGTTCTACTAAACTTTCGAATTGCGAAGCCATTACCATATAGGTGAGAATTCCTGCTATGATGAAGGCAATCATTAAAAAGCCGAAGGACTCAGATTGCTCCTCAGCTGTACCGGAGATCTCATAGCGATATTCATCGGGCCAGTTTACCTGATCGAGTTGCTGACGAGCTTGAGAAGAGGCTGCGGCAAGATCAATACCTGCCAGTTCTGCCGTTACTTCAACTACCCGCTCCTGATCTATACGGAGTACATTGGTAGGTCCGGTGTAACGTTCAATGCGAGCCAGATTTTTAAGGGGCATCCATTCCCCTGCGGGAGTTTGAACCTGAATGTTGGATAGATCCACTGATTGTGCCTTATCGCTTGGATCAAGCTCTACTACCACCTCAAATTCCACGCCCTGATCAACAAAGGCCGTGGCTACATTTCCTTTTACGGCATTACTTACTGTAGTTGCCACCTGGTTGGTGTTCATCCCCACCCTTGAAATTCGTTCACGATCCATGATGAGCCGCAATTCGGGTCGTCCCTGATCAGAAGAACTGAAAACACTGTTAATGCCTTCTATCGTAAGAAGATCTTCTTTTACACCTTCAGCAAGCTCTTGTTTGATCTCGGGATCATACCCAAATATTTGTACGATCAAGCCGTTTTCGCCATCGGGGCTGAGCGGATCAATAATCACTTCCTGAATTTCGACACCGGGCACTACCTGGAGTACACGAATCAGGCTCCCGGTGATCTCGGATTGGGAGCGGTCTCGTTCATTTTGGGTAACAAGCTCAACCCGGACCGTTCCGGTAAATCCTCCCGGATCATCAGCGCCTTCAATGCCTTCCTTGTCACCGTAATCAGATACGATGAGCCGAGCCTCGGGTACTTCCTGTTGAATGATAGATTCGACCTGTCCCATCGAACGTTCAAGCTCAAATAAATTCACACCGGGTTCGCGTTGGACTTCCAGAACAAAGGCATTTTCATCTACCCGTGGAAAAAATTCTCCTCCGATCACATAAAAGAGCGGAAGACTGGCCAAAAATAACAAGACGGCACTCATTACCACCAAGCCACTGCGATCGATCACTTTCTGTAATTGATCGTGATATGTTTTTTCAAGCTTCTGAAGCAGGTTTGTGAAAAACATGGCTACTTTATTCTTAGCCTGAAAATCAACGGCTTTCTCTTTATAGAATTGAGAGGTCATTAGCGGAATCAGGGAGAGAGCAACCAATGCTGAAATAACCAGGGAAAATGAAATGGTAAGCGCAAGGTCACGAAACAAGAAGCCTGCAATGCCCGGAACAAATAAAATAGGCAAGAACACCACTAGTGTAGTAATAGTAGAGACCACTACGGGTACGGCTACTTCCTTAGCTCCGTTTATGGAGGCTTCGTCACGGGTAGCTCCTTCCTCACGGAAATGAAAGATATTTTCCAATACCACAACGGCATTATCCACCACCAAGCCTACAGCTAAAGTCAGGCCGGACAGGGAAATAATATTAAGACTGAGATCAGCCAGGTCCATCACCAAAAAGGTTGTGATGATAGAAACGGGGATAGAGATGGCTATGATCATCGCAGAACGGCCGCTTCTTAAAAAGACCAGTAAGATCAAAACAACTAAAATAATAGCCTGAATTCCTGTCATGAGCAGATTACTGATGGATTGCTCGATGAAATCCGCTTTATTAGTAAGAACTCCCACCCTCACATCATTAGGCAGGCTTCGCTGAATCTCTTCAAGGCTGTTTACTACAGCGTTGGCCGCGGTTACAACGTTGGCATCACTTTGTCGATAAATATTCAGTACCACTCCATCTTCACCATTTACTCGTACGTTACCGATGGGTTGTGCAATTCCGTCATCAACGGTGGCAACGTCTTTGAGAAGTAATGGCTGTCCGTCACGCACTGTTATAATGGTATTTCGAATTTGATCAACATTCTTGAATTCCCCAATAGTTCTCAGGGAATAATTAGTATTACCTTCAGTAAGCTGACCGGCGGGAACCTGAATATTTTCTTGTTGCAGTTTTTGAGAAATTTCAGCAACGGTCAGGTTATACAATCTCATTTGCTGATTATCGATTCGAACATTGATCTGCCGTTCCAAACCGCCGGAGGTTTCAGCAGAAGCAATTCCATTTATCCGCTCGATCCGCTGTTCCAGGACTTGTTTAGAGTATGTCCTTAGTTCTCGTGCACTTCGCGCATTTGAGGTAACTGTGAGAACGACAATGGGCTCCTGGTTCGGATCATATGAAAAAACCAAGGGTGTTTCGGCATCATCGGGGATTTGTCGTTCTACAAAACCCAGTTCTTTCCGGACGTCATTCTCAGCTTGGTAGAGGTCAGTCCCCCATTCAAAATTAAGTTTAACAACCGATGCGCCTTGGCTGGACAAAGAGCGAACTCTTCGAATACCGCTGATGCTTCCTACGGATTCTTCAATAGGACGGGTTACCAGGGTCTCAATATCCTCCGGTGCTACTCCTTCGTAACTGGTGTAAACTGTGATGGTAGGGAAGGAGACATCAGGATATAAATTAAGTCTCAGATTTTGCAGGCCATAAAAACCAAAACCCAACAGAATCAGGGTAGTCATCAAAAAAGTAATTGGACGGTCAACCGCCAGTTTAGACAGAGATCCCATTAGTTCCTTTAGTTTGAAGTTGAATCGGCATTCTCGGCTTGTTGCTCTCGAAGTTCACGAAGATAAGCCATGCGTTCTTCCCGGGTCATATCCTGCATTTTTTCACGAGCTTCGGCTCTTTCTTCTTCACTCATATTAGCCAGCGGATTTTGGCCGGAAGCAGCATTGCGACCGGGCCGGTTTGCTTGTCTTTCAATTTGCCGTTGTTCAGGAGCTTCAAATCTGTCTCCGGAGGCAACAGAAATTCTTGATCCGTCTTCAAGTCCGCTTTGTCCGGTTACAATAATTTTATCGTCAGGTATCAACCCGGCCAGTACTTCAATTTTATCCCCTTGTTCAATTCCTAATTCCAGCTGCCGGCGTTCAGCTATCGAATCACCCCGAGATACAAATACTGAATAGGTACGTTCTAAGTCTATGGTGTTGGTTTCAGGGTTGATGACGGTTTCCACTTGCTCAACCAATGCACTTCGGGGCACAATCATAGCCTGTTCTTTCGTGGTAATGTTAATCACATTTTCAACCAAAACTCCCGGATAAATATCGTTTCCGGTTTGGGTAAGCGTAATCACTACTTCTCCCAGACCGGTTGTTGCATCAAGCTGTGGGCTTTTACGGGAAATAATCCCCCGGGCACTTACATTGCTTTCATTTGAAACTCTGAGGTTAACTTCTTGCCCGATTTTTACCTCCCGCCAATCCTGAACAGGCAAATAAATTCGAGATTCATAGCCGTTTGTGCTGGCTATCTGAAACAATTCCGTTCCGGTAGTGGCCAAATCTCCTTTTTCAAGAGCCCGGCTAATGATAACTCCTGTGACCGGTGCTTTTACTTCCGTATTGTTAAAATTTTCCTGGGCCTGAGTAAGTGAAGATCGGGCAGACTCATATTGTGCCAGAGAGTTTTGATAAGCGGCCTGAGCAATATCCAATTGGGATTCACTTGTTAGGTCACGTTCCATTAACTGTTGTTGGCGCTCGTATTCAGAACTATCCCGCCGAAGGGCAATCCTGCTTTGTTCTACCTGTGAGCGGGCTTGAGTAAGCTGATCACGGAATGTAGCATCGTATATTTTTGCAAGGGCCTGGCCTTGTTGTACGGTATCGCCCAAATCAACATAAAGATTTGTAATACGATTGCTGACCTGTGGTACTACTGAAATTACATTTTGAGCTTTTACATTGCCATAGGAGCGAACTTGATCGGCAATGGTACCAATTTCAATCTCACTGGTTTCAACACTGGTGGAGCGTTGAGATCCGTTTCCCCCAAACATAGAGAAATTAGACCGGCCATTTTCATTTGAATTTCCGCCTCCGCAACTAATAATGAATAGACTTATTAAGGATAACAGGGATATTTTTTTTTTCACTTGATCAATTATTGAATTTGAATCTTTTTTTCCACTCAATGTTATACATATAAGTTCAACAGATAGTTTGTTTTTACAAGCTTGAGTTTTGTAAAAAAAAAGAAATTATATGTTTTTGATTTGCAATGAATGGGAGGGAATGAATCCTTATCTTTACCTTTGATGTTAATCATTCATTAAACTTTCGCTCACTCATGAAATTTTTTATAGATACCGCTGATCTCGATGAAATTAAAGAAGCTAACGACCTGGGAGTGTTAGATGGGGTAACAACCAACCCAAGCCTTTGTGCTAAAATAGGGGTTAAGGATTTTGAAGGGCATATTGCTAAAATTTGCAACATTGTTGAGGGAGATGTCTCTGCTGAAGTTGTTTCTACCGAATATGATGAAATTATAGAAGAAGGCCGTAAAATTGCAGCTATTGCTGATAATGTTGTGGTTAAGGTTCCTTTGATTAAAGATGGTATTAAAGCCATTAAAACATTTTCAGAAGAAGGGATTAAAACTAACTGCACACTTTGCTTTTCTCCGACTCAAGCACTTATCGCCGCTAAAGCCGGTGCTACCTATATATCCCCGTTTCTAGGAAGGCTGGATGATATTTCAACTGACGGCATGCAATTGATTCGGGATATTGTACAAATTTATGATAACTACGGATACGAAACCGAAGTACTGGCTGCAAGTATCCGTCATCCCATGCACCTGCTTGAGTGCGCTAAGGAAGGTGCTGATGTAGCTACCATGCCGTTGAGTGTAATTAAGAGTCTGCTTAAACACCCACTTACCGACAGTGGTTTAGAGCGATTTCTTCAGGACTGGGAAGACCTTCAGAAATCCCTTAAGTAAGGAATAGGGATTTAGTAATAAAAAAAGGGGCATGAACATTCATGCCCCTTTTTTTTATTGAAACGAAAATATAGGTTACAATTCAGGTGCTTTCCTGATCATTGTGGTTTGTTCAAAAGCATAGGCTATCTCGAGGAGAACAGGCTCACTCCATGCCCTTCCAAAAAAGGAGATACCTACCGGAAGTTCATCAATATAGCCCATGGGGACAGTGATATTTGGATACCCTGACCGAGCGGCAGGGGAGCTTGATGAAACTGCAAAATTATCCCCGTTGGTGAGATCCGTTTTCCATGCCGGGCCTCCTGTAGGCCCAATTATAGCATCAAGATTATGTTCGTCCATCACCTTATCAATGCCTTCTTCCCTTGTAGTGGTTAACATGCGTTCAAGGGCGTCTATATATTCCTGAGTTTCCAGATTTCCTTTTTCATTGGCCTGTATCAATAGGTCATGATCAAAATATCTCATCTCTTCAGGGTCGTTTAGTGTAGCCTCTACCAGTTCATCCATATTTTTTATCGGGGCGTCGCTGCCTAATGAAGTAAAGTATTTATTCAGGCCATCTTTGAATTCATATAGCAGAACCTGAAAGGAGTCACCGCCTACATTGCGGTCTGAAATCTGTTCTATTTCAATTACTGTAGCACCTTGTGATTCTAAAAATCTGACGGTTTCATACATAAGTGTATCAACCCGGAAGTGGCCTCCAAGAGAGCCTGTCCAAAGTCCGATGCGTTTTCCTTGCAGTCCGTCTGCATTTAAGAACTGAGTGTAATCAGTATGAAAGTTACCTTGACTTTCCAGGGTTTTTCCATCAGCCTCATCCACACCAACCATGGTTCCCAAGGCAATAGCTGCATCAGTAACAGTTCGTGCCATTGGGCCAGGGGTATCTTGTGTATATGAAATTGGAATGATACCGGACCGGCTCAATAGGCCTACGGTTGGTTTGATCCCCACTAATCCATTAGCCGAAGATGGACAAGTAATGGAACCGTTTGTTTCGGTACCGATAGAAAATACGGCCAGGTTAGCAGAGGCAGCGGCACCGGAGCCGGCGCTGGAACCACATGGATTTCTCGTTAAGTCGTAAGGGTTATGCGTTTGTCCACCCAAAGCGCTCCAACCGCTGGAGGAAAAGTTGCTGTGGAAGTTGGCCCATTCGCTAAGATTTGCTTTACCTAATATGACGGCACCAGCATCCCGAAGTTTTTGCGTAATAAACGCATCCTGATCCGGAACAGAACCCTCTAACACATTCGCCCCGGCAGTTGTCGGCATGTCAAAGGTGTCGATATTGTCTTTCAGCACTACCGGGATTCCATGTAAAGGTCCGCGTTTTTTACCATCGCGAAGTTCAGTATCCAATTCTTTGGCTACATCCAGTGCCCGCGAATTTATATAAAGCATTGAATTCAGACCGGGCCCGTTTTGATCTTTTTCAGCGATGCGCTCTAAATAGGCGGCAGTAACATCCTCAACAGTAAAATCACCCTTTTCATATCCTTTTTGTAATTCAGTTATAGTGATTTCTTCCAGATTGAGCTGGTTATATTTTGATTGAGTTTGGCAAGCCATAAAAAGTAGAGGCAAAGCCAGTAAGAGCATTATTCTTTTCATAAAATGTAGATTTTGATCCTTGTATGAGCAAGAATATACAAGGCCTGAGAGCTATTTCCATAAAGGATGGAAGTTTTTTACAAGCTTGGTAATTTACTTATGAAGAATAGTATATCAAATGGAGAGGAAAAGTATTATTCCAAGGATCAGGTTGGGGATGGTCCCATATTTTGCGTATTTCCAGTGTTGCAGGATTAGGGCTTGAGAAAGGGTAACGCCCGAAACGCCAAGGCCGATATAAAAATACGAGTCGGCTAAATAGAATACGGAAGTTGCAATAAAAATCAGGGAAGTTATCAGCCAGATAATACCGGATGATTTGGTGATGGGCATCTTTAATTCTTCAACTTCAGCCAAGTCAAAAGCTTTCAAAAATCCGGTGATATGAATTAATCCGTGAAATAGAATAATTACTGCGATGGTTATTTTCATGGCATTTCCTCTTTCGCTTAAGGTGTGTACCAAATAGTAGGATTTTATCATGTAGATTCCGTGAATGATAAATTGATTTACATTTTCGACTTTTTTTTTCTGATTCTGTTGACCTACATTCAAATACTTTCTAATCAAATTTTTTATTCATGAAAAAGCTGCATTATTTCTTTTTGGTTATTCTGTTTGTATTAACCGGTTGTCAATCGCAATTTAGCGCATCCGAGATTGCACTCTGGGAAGAACAAGCATCCCAAATTGAAATTATTCGGGATGATTTTGGTGTTCCTCATGTCTATGGACAGACAGATGCCGATGCAGTTTTTGGATTGATGTATGCCCAGGCTGAAGATGACTTCAACAGAGTAGAGCGAAATTATATTTGGGCAATCGGAAGGCTGGCAGAAGTGGAGGGAGAAGAGGAGTTGTACAGTGACCTCCGTGCCCGGCTTTTTATGAGTAAAGAAGAAGCTGTCGATTACTATGAAAATGCCCCGGATTGGCTCAAGGAACTTTGCGATGCATGGGCTGCAGGATTGAATTATTATCTTTACACCCATCCTGAAGTAGAACCGGCGCTCATTACCAAGTTCGAACCGTGGATGCCAATGTATTTCAGTGAAGGCTCCATCGGCGGAGATATTGAGCGAGTTTCAACCCGGAGAATCCGGGCCTTTTATGAAGACCGGACCTCACTTGCACTAAATGGGTTTGGCAATGGGTTAACGATAACGGATCCCTATGAGGAGCCCAAAGGTTCAAACGGAATTGCGGTATCCGGAGATCTTACCGAATCAGGAAATGCGATGTTACTCATCAACCCGCATACCTCATTTTATTTTCGCGGCGAAGTTCATGCAGTGAGTGAAGAAGGGTTAAACGCATATGGAGCGGTGACATGGGGACAATTTTTCATTTATCAAGGGTTCAATGAAAAAACGGGTTGGATGCACACGTCTACTTATACGGATGTGATTGATGAATTCAAGCAAGTGATTGAAGAGCGGGACGGGCAGCTTATGTATAAATATGGAGACGAATGGAAGCCGGTGGAGACTTCTGAGGTAACGCTGAAATACAAAGAAGGGAACTCATTAAAAGAAAAAACTTTTCCGGTTTACCGAACTCATCACGGGCCGATTACTCATATGATTGACGATGAATGGGTGGCAACTTCACTGATGTGGGAACCGGTAAAAGCGCTGGAGCAATCCTATACCCGAACCAAGAAAAACAATCATGATGAATTCCGGGCTATGATGGACATTCGGACTAATTCCTCAAACAATACGGTATTTGCGGATGCAGAGGGAAATATCGCCTATTATCATGGAAATTTTATTCCTATTCGTGATACTCAGTTTGATTATACCCAACCGGTAGATGGAAGTAATCCGGCTACTGACTGGCAGGGTTTACATCCGGTAGATGAAGCGATCACGATCTTAAATCCCGGTAACGGCTGGATCCAAAATACGAACTCTACCCCATTTACCGCTGCTGCTGAGTACAGCCCTAAAAAGGAAGACTATCCACGGTATATGTCCATAGACTCTGAGAATTTCAGAGCAGTTCATGCCATTGATCTGCTCAAGAGAACAAGCAACCTGACGCTGGATGGATTGATTGAGTTGGGATATGATCCCCGCCTCCCCGCTTTTGAAAAAATGATCCCGGGATTGGTTCAGGCGTATGATAATTCACCTCCAAAAGGTGAAACCATAGCTGAAGCGATAGAGGTAATGAGAGGTTGGGATTTTACGACCTCCGAAGAATCCGTGGCCATGTCCCTGGCGCATTTCTATGGAATGAATTATTTGAGAAATGGAGAGAATCCCGAAGGCCTGAATTTTATGGAACGGATGGATTACTATGGAGAAGGATCACCTGAAGAAGAACGATTAGCGATCTTTAAGCAAACTATCGAAGACCTTGAAGAGGACTTTGGCAGCTGGGATACTCCATGGGGAGATATAAACAGGTTTCAGCGGCTGGATGGTTCTATTGCCCCGAACTTTGATGATGATAAGCCAAGTCTTCCGGTTGGTTTGGCCTCAGGAAGATGGGGTGCCCTGGCATCATATGGTGCCCGAACCTATGATACTAAAAAGCTCTATGGGACATCAGGGAACAGTTTTATCGCCGTAGTTGAATTCGGTGATACCGTGAAAGCAAAGAGCTTGCTGGCCGGCGGACAAAGCGGTGACCCGGATTCTCCGCACTTTTTTGATCAGGCTGAACGCTACGTTAATGTGAACTTTAAAGATGTAGCTTATTATCGAAATGATGTAGAAGCAAGGGCAGAGGAAAGATACAAACCGGGAGAAAGGTAAACGTGTGAAAAAGGACAGTGGATTGGACTTTCCTTTAAATTAAGTTGAATCCGGCGCTAATCTTTAAAAGTAAGAGTGAACGTAGTGCCTTCATCAACCTTACTGTGTACCGTAATTCGTCCGCCCAGGTTGGTAATGTGATTGTAGACAAGGTAAAGCCCGACACCCTTGCTGTCTCTATGGTCGTGAAAGCTTTGATTCAGCCCGAATACATTGTCCTTCTGCTTTTCGCTGTCAAACCCTATCCCGTTATCAGAAAAAATAAGCTGCTTTTTTTCATTAATGATTTCGGTTTTTATAGTGATAACTGGATTCCGGTCCGGATGGGCATATTTAATGGAATTGGTGATCAGGTTCAGAAAAATACTTTCTAAATATCCGGGATTGAATGTCACCGAATCAAAAGCATCCAGGTCGATCTGAAAAGAGGTATTGGTATCTTTAATAAGTGAATCCAAAGTCAGCCTGAGAGAATCGATCACGTCCATAAACTTGATATCAGACAGACTTATTGATTGTGAATCTTGACTCTTCAGGTCATCCACATAATTGTCTAAAGTTGTTTTCAGATTTTCTGTAGATTTCTTTAGTAGTCCAATGAACTCACGGGTTTCTTCATTACTAATGTGGGAAATATCCATCAAACTAAATATAGCAAGCAAGTTACTGACAGGTGCCCTGAGATCATGAGAAGTCGTGTAGTTGAGTTGCTTTAAGCGTTTATTGGTTTTGCTTAATTCCGAAAGCAACTGATTTCGTTCTTCTTCATGTTTCTTTTTATGAGTGATATTTTTGGCAATAGCATAGATCAATTCATCATCGCTAACAGGTATCGAAGTCCAGGCAAACCAAACGATTTCTCCCCGTTTTGTGATATACCGATTCTCAAAATTTGTAAGCGGCTTTCCATATAAGATTGGTTCGCGATATTTTTGAGTGATTTCTTTGTCATCCGGATGCTGAAAATAACTAATGGGCTTTGAAAGGAGTTCTTCCTCTGTATATCCCAAAACTTTGCATACGGCAGGATTTACCCTTTTAAAATACCCGTCAAACCCGGCAATACAGAGTAAATCATGCGATAATTCGAAAAATGGGGCTAATGAATAGTCCGTCTGCATTTCCAACTTATTGCCGTTATTCAAATTCATAAATTTTTATTTAATGTGTCCTAAAATGGGCTATCAATCATTAGAAGAATCTAATGATTGATTGTAAGATTACCTAGTTCTTAAAAAAGTCCGGGCTCAAGTTTGATTGGGTATTGATATTATGCAGAGCCAATCAAATCCTGAGCAATGATTGAAGATGAAAGAACGCCGGGAAGTCCTGCGCCCGGATGGGTTCCGGCTCCTACAAAATATAAATTTTCTACATCCTCAGATTTATTGTGCGGCCGAAACCAAGCCGATTGAGTTAAAATTGGTTCCACAGAAAATGCCGATCCTTTATAGCTGTTTAGTTCATTTTTAAAGTGCAGTGGGTCAATGTAATGCTCGGTAATGATGTTTTCCTTTAAATCGGGCAGATAATTTTCTTCCAGGAAGTTCATAATGATATCTCGATATTTTGGAGCCATTTCATTCCAGTCGGTGCCACTGTCTAAGTGCGGAACCGGAGAGAGTACATAGAATCCTTCACAGCCTTCAGGTGCCATTGATGGATCAGTAACTGTGGGCATATGCAGATACAGCGAGAAATCATCGGAAAGATGTTTTTTATGAAAAATATCTTCCAGCAATTCTTTATATCGTTTACCTAAAATGATGTTATGGTGAGCTAATCCGGAGTCCAAGTATCGCTTCTTAGTTCCAAAATAAATTATAAAGAGCGACATGCTGTACTTGGTCCGCTCAATTTTACGATCGGTATATTTCTTTCGATGTATTGGGTTAATCAGGTTTTTATAAGTGAAGGCCACATCAGCATTGGAAACAATTTTATCGGCTTTCAGAATCTCTCCATTTTTAAGACGAACGCCCGTAGCTTCTCCATTTACCACTAAAATTTCATCTACTTCAGTTTCAGTATGAATTTGACCACCTTGTTCAAGTATCAATTTTTCAAGTGCATTCACGATTGCCCCGGTACCACCCATGGCGTAGTGTACGCCCCATTCTCGTTCCAAGTAGTGGATCATGGCGTAAATGGAAGTGGTATCAAATGGATTTCCACCGACTAATAATGGGTGGAATGAGAAACATCGCCTCAGGAATTCATCCTTAATAAATTGAGCCACATATTTATAAACAGTTTTGTAAGACTGTAGCTTAATGAGATCAGGAGCAACCTTCAACATATCAGTGAATTTGAGGAAAGGCTTGTCTGCCAGTTCCACAAAACCCTTATCGAAAATGGCTTTGGTTGTTCCAAGGAATTTCTCGTAACCCTCAACATCATCAGGATTTTGCTTGCGAATTTCTTCAAGGGTAAATTCATGATCATTATTATAATCAAAGTGTTTGCCTTCGGCATCAAAAATTCGGTAAAAGGGATCACAGGGTACAAATTTTACATATTCTTCCCGTTTCTTGCCGGCCGCCTCAAAAATATCATCAAACATAAAAGGGGCGGTGATTACAGTAGGGCCACCATCAAATTTGAATCCGTTTTTTTCATAGACATACGCTCTTCCGCCAAGTTTGTCTCTTTTTTCGAGGATGGTAACCTCATGGCCTGCAGAAAGTAAACGAGAAGCTGCTCCTAAGCCCCCGAATCCGCTTCCTATAACAATGATTTTTTTCTTCATAGACAGATTGTTTTTGTGTTCTGTGGGAAACGGAAAAAACCGGTGCATCAATCCCGAAGCATCCATTAATTTTCAATTTGTTTCACAAACCCGACATACCCCATATCATTGAGTCGTTGCATTTCTTTTTTGGCTTCTTCCGGATCAGTATAAGTCCCAAAATAGACCCGGTATAAGGTTTGGTCACCGGTTTTTATGGTTTCAACACGACTTCCGTCAATTTCGGCAGTTTGTTTTTCAGCCTGGCTCCGCTTTTTGTATGATCCTAACTGTACGGTATAAGTGGGTACTTTTAGATCAGTAATCCGGGAATTCTCTAAATCACCTTCAAGCAAATATAGACGAACGCGGGCAGTTCCTGCTTCAATCATGTCAATCCTCTTGGCTGCACCCCTGGAGAGGTCAATAATACGGTTTTTTGCATAGGGGCCTCGATCGTTAATGCGAACTTGTACCGTTTTTCCATTATCGAGGTTTTCAACGAGCAGGATGGTACCGAAGGGGAGTGTTCGGTGGGCAGCGGTGACTCCATCCATGTCATACACCTCACCATTTGCAGTTAACTTGCCATGGAAATTAGGGCCATACCAGCTCGATACTCCATTTTCAATTACCCGGGCATTTTCTGTGGAAGCAAAATCGGTTCCTTTTCGTGAAATACCACAAGCTGAAATCAGAATAGTTATAATTATAAGAAGGGAGAAAATTTTAAAGCTTTGCATGCAGATGATTTATTGTGAACCCTAAAAAATATATACTGCTTTCAGGTGAAATGCTGTAGAATTTCCTGCAAAATTACAGTAAAAATCTGACATGTATTTTAGTCATTATTATGAGCCGAAGATCGGATTTGAACCGACGACCTATTCTTTACGAGAGAATTGCTCTACCACTGAGCTACTTCGGCTAAAACATTAAAACTAAAGTTACGATTCTTTTCGATTCTTCTGCAAGAGATACGTTTTCATCTTACCTTGAAAAGAAAAATAAACGAATACTACATGTCGGTAACACTATCTCTTATTGCAGCAAATGTTTTGATTTCATTGGTAACTCTCTACGCCGCACCTAAATTGTTCGAGAAATTCATGATGATACCATACCGGGTAGTTCGTGAAAAGTCGTGGTATGAACTTGTCAGTTCCGGTTTTGTTCACGCGGGCATTGGGCACCTCTTTTTGAATATGTTTGTTCTCTTCTTTTTTGGATTAGTATTAGAGCGTGAAATAGGGCAGGGACACTTTTTAGCTCTTTATTTTACCGGGCTCATAGTTTCCAGCCTTCCCTCTTTAGTGAGGCATAAAGACAACCCCGAATTTGCCACTGTTGGGGCTTCCGGTGCTGTTGAAAGCGTATTATTCGGGTATATACTGCTTTTCCCGCTCGATCCCATTTATATTATGTTTATCCCATTTGGCATTCCATCCATCATTTTTGGGATATTATTCCTGGCCTATAGTGTATACGCAAGTAAAGGTGAGGGGCGCATTAATCATGAAGCCCATATAGCCGGAGCCGTTTGGGGACTTTTATACCTGATTATTTTTGTACCCAATACGGTTGATAAGTTTCTGAGCGTGTTCGGATTACTATAAAAAAGATAGCCGCTGTTTCAAATAATAAATTATATAGCCGGCTTTACCCGTTGTCGGCACGGAACTTATTCATGAAATTGACAAGTATCTCAAGGCTTTCAAGGGTACAGGCATTATAAATGCTCGCCCTGATTCCACCTATGGTTCGATGTCCTTTTAAAGCAACTAAATCATGTTCGGCGGCTTCTTTCAGGAATTGTTGTTCAAGAGCTTCAGAAGGTAACCTGAAAGTCACATTCATTTTGGATCGTGAATTCACCTCAGCTATACCTCGATAAAATCCATCATCATCGATAGTTTTGTAAAGTAAATCTGCTTTTTGTGAATTTATTTTCTCGAAATAAGGTATCCCGCCTTTTTCTTCAACCCATTTTAATACCAAGTTCACCATATAGACTGCAAAGGTGGGGGGAGTATTAAAAATTCTATCAGCATGAGTGTGATAATTCAGGATGGTCGGAATATCTTTTTTATCTGCTGTTTCCAGAAAATCTTTTCTTATAAGAACAACAGTTACGCCTGAAGGGCCCAGGTTTTTTTGTGCGCCGGCGTAAATGAGGCCGTATTTATCGATATCAATTTTTCGGGAAAGGAAATCAGAAGAGGCGTCACAAATCAATGGGGTACCTTTAGAGTCTGGTTCTGAAGAAAACTGGGTTCCGTAGATGGTATTGTTTGATGTAAAATGAACATAACGGGATTCACCCGAAAGATTTAATTCCTCATCAGCAGGTACCCGGGTGAAATTTTGGTCTTCACCGGTATAGGCTACATGAACATTACCAAAGAGCTTGGCTTCCTTAATAGCTTTTTTTGACCAAATTCCGGTATTGATATAATCAGCAGTTTCTTCCGGTTTCAAAAAATTATAGGGAACCTGCATAAATTGCGTACTGGCCCCTCCCTGAAGGAACATGATCTTAAATTTGTTGCCGAGACCTAAAATTCGATTTAAACGCTCTTTAGCTTCGGTATCAACCCGGGTATACGACTTGCCACGATGGCTTTGTTCCATAATGGATGTTCCCTCACCCTGATAATCGAGAAGTTCTTTTTGGGCTATTTCTAAAACTTCTAAAGGAAGGGCCGCGGGCCCGGCACTAAAATTATGTACGCGTTTCATGTATGATTAAGAATATTTGTTACTAAAAAGTGTGAATTAAAAGGCCGGATCGTAGCTTAGGCTCAAACCAGGTTGATTTTGGCGGCATCAGTAATCCGGCATCAGAAACATCCAAAAGTTCTTCAATACTAGTTGGATACAAGCTAATACCAAGAGAAGCCTCACCGGTATCTACCAGCTTTTCCAGTTCATCGGTGCCGCGAATCCCCCCCACAAAATCAATATTGGGATCGGTACGCTGATCTTTGATATCAAGCAATGGTTCCAGTACTTGATTCTGAAGAAGTGTTATATCCAGATTCGAAACAGGATCATTCTTTTCTGATGCCTTCAGTGTAAGTCCATACCAATTGTCATTTATATAGAATGAAACCATGCCTTTTTTCGAAGGTACAGGTTTGACATTTTTTGAAAGTGTAAATTCTTTTTTGAGTTGTTCCAAAAAGTTGTCGGGAGTTGACAATATTATCCTGTTATATGCAAGTATTTCCATCTGATCCATTGGAAATAGAACAGCCGGGAAGTAATTGTACTCTTCTTTTCCGGTATGCCCGGGATTTTGAGAAGCCATTTCTTTGGCAGCACGAGCGGCACTTGCACACCGATGATGACCATCGGCAATATATAACTTAGGAATATCCTGAAAAGCCGAAACCAAAGAAGCTTTATCATCTACTTTCCATATGGTATGCGTAATTCCATCTTCAGAAGTTAAATCGTATATAGGATCCTCCCTGCTCATATATTCATTCACATATGAAGTAACACTTCCGCTGTCTCTAAAAGTAAGCATCACCGGTTCAGCATGCGCTGCCTGTATGATAATATGCTTGGTACGATCATCTTCTTTGTCAGGCCGGGTAAGTTCGTGCTTTAGAATAACGTTGTTATTATAATCATTCACACTTACACAGCTAAAGATACCCGTTTGAGAACGACCCTCCATAACGAGCTGATAAATATAAAGAGCCTCATGTTCTTCTTGTAAAAAAGCATCAGAGTTGAGCAGCTCATATAAATTCTTGCGCCCCTGATCATATACTTTTGCATCATAAACGGAAGTATTTTCACTTAAGTCGATTTCAGGCTTAATGACATGCAGAAAGCTTTGGGGGTTGCCATTAGCTAATTTGCGAGCTTCTTTTGAGTTTACCACATCGTAAGGCACACAGGCAATTTCTTGAGCTAGTTCAGGGTTAGGTCTCCATGCCTTAAAAGGCTTGACAATAGCCATATAATAGTATTTGATTTTCGTTATTCTTGATGGTTCATAATGTACATAAAAATGAACTTTATTAAATTTGGAAGCCCGTAAATATGGGCGTTGATTTTAAGAACTTAAAAAAGGAAATACGATGAGCAAGAATGGAGATAATTTAAACGAAGAACAGCAAGAACAACTGCTATTTATGATGCTGGTTCAACAGCATCAGCAAATTGCGATGATGGGCCTGGGGAAAATTCAGAATCCTGCTACCCAGGAAATGGAAATAGATTTATCCTCAGCTAAATATGCTATCGATACTTTAGCAATGCTCAAAAAATTCACGAAAGGAAATCTTTCGAAAGAAGCAGGGAATTACCTGGAACAAACACTTACAAATTTAAGGTTGAATTACGCTGAGGAATCTAAGAAAGCAAAGGCTGAATCATCAGAAGACGAGTCGCCAGACAAAGATGAATAAACCGCCTGTTGAGCCGATAACAGCTGCTGGGGGTATTATATTCAGGTTCAGTCGTGCAGGGGCGGAACCTGAAATCCTGATGATATTCAGGAATGGATATTGGGATTTACCGAAAGGGAAGCTCGAACCCGGGGAGGACATAGAAAGTTGTGCTGCCAGAGAGGTTTCTGAAGAGGTAGGCAGTGGAGTTCCGGCTATTGTAAAGAATATAGGCACCACATATCACGAATATCCTGAAAAAAACAAGACTTTTGGAAAAACGACCTATTGGTATTCCATGATTTTTACAAAAGAAGAGCAGCTGGAACCCCAGGAAGAAGAGGGTATTAAACAAGTAGAGTGGGTGCCAATTACGGAAGCTATTCAAAAAGCGGGTTTTGATAACCTCAAAAAGATTCTTAGAACCTTTTGGCAATAAAAAAAAGGTGTGATTTTTAAAAATCACACCTTTAATAACATCAAATTGTATTTGGAATAATTAGTTTTCCAATCGGAAGTTGATGGAGAGTGCATACTGTACACGAACGGGACGTCCACGCTGCATGCCTGGTTCAAATTCCGCTTGTTGTACGGCTTTAAGTGCTTCTTCATCGCAACCACCGCCAATACCACGAACTACACGGGCATTTTCAACTTGCCCTTGCTCGTTTACAATAAACTGAACGGTTACACGGCCTTCAATACCGGCTCTTCGAGCCATTTCAGGATATTTAACACTTGACTGAAGTTTGGCCATTCCACCTTTAAGTACTGGCATTTGCTCTACTACTACAAAGAAGTCTTCTTCCTGATCTTCTTCTTCAGGGGGTGGAGGTAAATCCATTGGAGCATCCATGTCTAATTCGGCATCCAAATCAATCATTTCATCTTCAATGATCTCATCATTGGGTACTTCTACCGGGACTGGGGGACGCGGGGGTGGAGGTGGAGTCTCAATTTGTTTCGTTTGGACAATTTCTTCCATTTCCACAATTTCCTGTTCATCTAAAGCCACCACGTTAGGCGGTTCAGTTTCAAGGGTCACTTTTACGGCTGTGATCATAAAAAGCAAAGCTATGATCAGTCCTGCCTCTAAATAGACAGTATATGACCTCTTAAGATCTGCTTCCGGTGATTTTCTTCTATTTATCATAATTCAAAATACAATATTAATAAACAACAAATTTAGTATCGCTGAGAAGAACGGGATTTTATAGTTCGTGTGCAAGTACATACACATTATTTTAACTGTTTAAACATATTTTTAGTGCCCAAAGTTCTAAAAAATTGTTTAAATGAATTTGTAAAGGTGTTTTGTCGACTTAGAACTATCATAAAATTACAGTTTTAATCTCCTTTTGAAGCATTAGTTACGAAGCCTGAAATGAACCACTTGCTTCATGCGTACTTTTACGAAATTTCCATTTTGAATTCCTGGGGTAAAGGTTTGTAATTTAATAACCCGCAAAACTTCTTCATCACAACCGCCACCTATACCGCGTGTAATTTCAAGGTCCTCTACTTCCCCCTTTTTGTTTACAACGAATTGAACAACGACTTTGCCTTCTATACCATTTCTTTTAGCAATTTTCGGGTATTCGATATCACTATAAAGTGCTTCTAATCCTCCTTTCATTTCAGGCATGAATTCGGCTTGCTCCAAAATCTCCGTTTCTTCTTTATCCTTGTTCTTGGATTTTGGCGGAAGTGGAAGGGTAGGGTCGATATCATTAAAATCCCCAAAATTGATAACAGGTGGGTCCATGGGATCGTCATTTGGTATTTCAACAGGGATTCGAGCCACTGCCGGTGGAGGTGGGATCTTCTTTTGAAGGGTTATCGGGGGGAGTACAATTGGGGGTTCTGTATGAATTACGGTATCTGAAGAAGAATTGAAATTTACAGGAACCTGGAATTTAAAGGCCGCAATAAAAATTAAAAGGGCGCCAATCAGGCCAATCTCAAAAATAAGAGGATAGTTTTTCCTGAGGTTGAGTTTCTTATTGAAAGATTTCATTGGCTTGGGTTTTATTTAAAGAATTCAATCTTTAAATAGTGAAGCCATATCCAAATAATAATAGCATTATGATGCGGTGTCAGGATTAAATTCAGGTACTTTTTTAGTTAAGATGAATAAAAACAAAATAGCCATTCCGGTACCTGAAATATCTGCAATGAAGTCCATAAACTCGGGGCTGCGTCCCGTAGGAAGCAGGTACTGAAGAAATTCAATGGTAAGGCCAAACGCCCCGCCCACCAAAAAAACAGGATAGAGTGTGAATTTATCTTTCAAAAAACGAATAATACCATAAAAGAAAGCCCATGCTCCGAACATAATAAAGTGCACCACTTTGTCTAACCCGGCCAGTGAAGAGGATATTTTATAGTCCACCGGAAAAAGAGTTCCATAAATAATTACCCCGGTAGAGATGATTAAAAGCGTGAGATAAAGTTTTATAGAGCGAGTAAGGATATTGAAGTATTTCGTCATTCAGATGATATCAATGGGTTCTAAAGAACCGGATTCTTGGGCAAAATATTGTTGAGATTTTTCTAAGCCGTCTAATAATGCATGAAAACAAGCCGATTCTGCAGTTGAATATGTTAACCAAAATGCGCCGACTTTACCCGCCAATACATCTCCAAAACCGGCTCTGGAAAAAATTTGGGTATCGTAACCGGTTAAATAGATATCGCCTGATTCTGTTCCAACCATTGTTGGCATTCCTTTAGATAAAAGAGTGATTTTATGTTCTTTTGCTTTCTCAGCACTCAATTTTAATCGGTTAAAACCATCACTTAACTTTTCATGGAGTAAACTTTCGAACTCTCCGGGGTGAGGGGTTAAAATCCAGTTTGCTGATTTTGGTTTTTCCCAACCATCCATTTTAGACAGTGCAAATAAAGCATCGGCATCAATAACCGCATCTCCTTTAAACTCTTGAAGAATATTTTGTACGAACCGAATGGTTTCCTTCTGCCTGCCTAGTCCGGGGCCAATAAGTAACTTTCCCGGTTTCTCTCTTAGTATTTCTAAGGTTTTTTTGAGATGGGATTTCTTAAAAAACAGATCTTCTTTATCACCCACCGGTTTTTTTATGATCTGTACCAGTTGTTTTTCATAGATTTCCAGAAGCCCTTTTGGGGTGATTAAAACTACTGCCCCTAAGCCTGTTGCCCATCCACTTTTAGCAGCCAGAATTCCAGCTCCTGTTAAGCCTTCCGAACCTGCTATCACGTAAAGTACCCCGCCGTCATACTTGTGTTTGTTTTTTCGGGGTGAGGGGGTATTCGCTTCAACCCAGCTTTGGTCGATAAGGTAAGCTGTTGGGTTTTTGTACTTGTTGGGAAATGAAAGTTCGCACAAAATAACCTCGCCGGTGCAATCATATCCCATGTTTAAATAAAAACCGGTTTTGAGGGCACCAAAGCTCAAAGTGAAATCGGCTCGAACTGCTACACCTAAAATCCGCCCGGAATCGGCATGAAGCCCGGTAGGGACATCCAGGGCGAAAACAGGCGTTTCTTGTTTATTAATCCACTCTATGGCATCTGAGAAGGGTACCCGAACCTCAGAGTTTAACCCGGTTCCAAGCATTCCATCTACTATAAAATCAAAGTCGGCTGGAGTAAAATCATTCCAATTGAGGATGTTGATTCCTGCATCCAATTTTTTCAGGAGTTCCAGGTTTTTTTGAGTATCGGGGCTTAAATCTTCCGTGCCTGCTAAAAAACAAACCGTGATCCTATAGTCTTGCTGGGAGAGGAGCCGTGCAATAACCAGGGCATCTCCTGCATTATTTCCTTTCCCGCAGAAAAAGATTCCGTGAGAGCCGGCCAGAATTTCAGACTGAATAAAATCTGCAGCACGTGTACCCGCTATTTCCATCAGTGTGAAGCCATCAATCCCGAATTCGGAAATGGTTTTTTCATCCATGAACCGGGATTGTTCAGCCGAGCATAAATAATATGAATGTGGGATTTTTGGCATGTACTTTCATTTTTTAACCGTTAAGCAATCAAAATTTGGCGGTTAATCAATAAGAAATCGCAAACAGAACTTTTTGTTTTGAGGGTTTACCCGTGACCATACATTCCCCTGCTTCTCCTTTTTCCAAAGGAATTAAACGGATGGTGGCTTTGGTTTCCTGTTTAATTTTTTCTTCGGTCTCAGGCGTTCCATCCCAATGGGCCCAAATAAAACCGCCTTTTTCTTTAAGAACTTTTTGAAACTCCTCGTACGACTCCACTTCAGAAGTATTTTCTTCACGGCGTTTTTTAGCTTTATCAAAAAGTTCAACCTGGATGTCATCAAGCAATTTTTTTACTCGATCCCCGAGTCCGTCGCGGCTTTCGATATTCTTTTCTTTTGTATCACGCCGGGCCAATTCCACATTGTTGTTTTCCAGGTCACGAGGGCCAACAGCAATTCGCAAAGGGATTCCGGCTGCTTCATGTTCTGCAAACTTGTAGCCCGGATTGTAATTATCGCGGTCATCTACCTTAATACGAACACCCAACGCTTTCAATTCATCATAAATACTATCCGCATATTCGAGTACGGCTTTGCGCTGCTCGTCACTTCGGTAAATAGGCACCACAACCACTTGTTTTGGAGCGAGTTTTGGAGGGAGCACCAGGCCCTGATTATCAGAATGTGTCATAATTAATCCTCCGATGAGGCGGGTGGAAACCCCCCAGCTTGTGGCCCATACAAGTTTGTGTTCTCCGTCTTTATCCTGAAATTTTACATCGAAAGCCTTGGCGAAATTCTGTCCAAGGAAGTGAGAAGTTCCGGCTTGCAGGGCCTTTCCGTCCTGCATCAATGCTTCTATACAATAGGTGTCCACAGCTCCTGCAAACCGCTCACTGGCGGTTTTTACGCCTTTTATGACCGGCATAGCCATATAGTCTTCGGCAAAAGTGCGATATACTTCCAGCATTTGGAGGGTTTCTTCTTCAGCTTCCTCTTTGGTGGCATGAGCGGTATGGCCTTCTTGCCATAGAAATTCCATAGTTCTGAGAAACAGACGGGTTCTCATTTCCCACCTCACTACATTTGCCCACTGGTTCACCAAAATAGGCAGGTCGCGATACGACTGAATCCATCCGCGGTAAGTATCCCAGATAATCGTTTCTGAAGTAGGGCGTACAATCAGCTCTTCTTCCAGCTTGGATTCGGGGTCTACTTCCACCCCGCCGTCTACGCTTTTGAGCCGGCTGTGGGTAACCACCGCACATTCTTTGGCAAATCCTTCCACATGCTGTGCTTCCTTTGAAAGAAAAGATTTTGGAATAAACAGCGGGAAATAGGCATTTTCATGACCGGTATCCTTGAACATGGTGTCAAGGGCATTACGCATGTTTTCCCAGAGAGCCATCCCGTTCGGGCGAATGACCATACTTCCGCGCACCGGAGAATGCTCCGCTAACTTAGCCTCTCTGATTACATCCAGATACCATTGTGAATAATCTTTTTCCTGTGTCGTTATTTTTTGTGCCATGAACCTTTTGGGTATGATTTTTTTACTTAAAGACGGAAGTTAAGAAACTTAGCGTACAGATTAAGGGCGGTGGCGAAAAAATGTTTTACCCTTTGTTATATAATGCCGTATATTTGATGCCCTCAAAAAAACGAATAACAATATAATTGGAATTTGTTACTTGGAATTTGAGAATTAACCACGCCGTGGTAGCTCAGATGGTTAGAGCGCACGACTCATAATCGTGAGGTCGACGGTTCAATTCCGTCCCACGGTACAACAAAAGGTTTAAAGCTCGGCTTGGAAACAAGTCGGGCTTTTTTTGTATTTGTAATAGATTATTTTAGAATAGGTTTTACCGAAATATTTAAATTCCACACCAATAATTTAAAAGCTTGAAATGAGAAAGGCAGAAAAATATGAAATGGCCCTGGTTGCCGAGAAGGCACTGGATAAGGCTTTTCAAAAGTATGAGGAAGTAATTTCTGAGCTGAAAGAAGAGAAGGGTTATACCGAAACCAACCTGTCAATTTCCATTTATGATTCACTCAGGAACCTGTCGCGGAAGGTAGAAGCTTATCTTGAGGGAAAAATACAGATGGATAAACTTGTGGATGAGTTTGTATTTGAATATGAAGTGGTGGAAGGGGAATTGGAAATTGAAAAAGCAGAATCCGTCCGGATGAAGAAGCTGGCCAAAAGAATACTTTTCAGTTACAAAGATTTTATCGGGCAGGTTGGGGGAAACAAAAAGATGAAGCTTCTGACACAAAATGATTCGGTTTCAAATTCATATGAGATCAAGTCTAAAGGCAAAGCTTATTTGTTCTGGTTTGTAGGGTTTTTTGGGATATTGGGATTACACCGGTTTTATCTCGGAAGAACGGGCACCGGTATCGGTTGGCTGTTATCGGGAGGAGTGATGGGACTGGGGGCGCTATACGACTTGTTTGCCTTGTCAAGAATGGTAGAAGAACAAAACATGTACAACGAACTGCGGGCAGCTAAATTAAAGCAGCTGACGGAAGGGAAGTCTTGATAGTTTCTGTGATTTGTAGGCAGGTAATGTCATAGAAAAAGCCACCCTCAACTCAATGAGCGGTGGCTAATATCATCTACAGACGGCTATTACCCCATTTGCACTTAAAACATACATTTAAAGCCGCTGCTCGTCAATGGAGAGATATACGTAATTTTTGTACGTGAAAATACGTAGTACACATAAATTCCAAGTACCAAGCCCCAAATTCCAAGTATCAAGAAATTGGAATTTAGGGCTTGGCACTTTACTTATAATAGTGCCTGTTCGTTTTCCATGGCAAATCGAACTAAAGCAGCCGTATTTTTTAGGTCCAGCTTTTTCAACAAATTGGTTCGGTGCTTCTCAACGGTACGGGGACTAATATACAGCTTGGAAGCAATTTCGGTGCTGGTAAGCCCTTCAGTAAGCAAACCCAATATCTCACGTTCTCTTTTGGTGACAGATTTAATGGGATCGGGCCGTTTCTTTTTGCGGGCCAGCCGGATATACTCTTTGGTCATCATTTTTGAAAATTGCTTACCGAGGAAGCGTTCACCTTTTGCCACTTTTTGAGCCGCGTCAATAAGTTCAAGGTGATGAGCAGATTTGTGGATCAACCCAAAGGCCCCGGAATCCAAGAATTCATCCAGGGTTTTTTGATCAGTATCTTCGGCCAGGAGGAGGATATTAGCATCAGAGTTTTTTTCAATAATTTTTTTGGCGATGATAATCCCTTCCATTTCCGGCATTGAAAATGAAAGAATACACAATTGTGGCTTCACGCTTTCAAAGGCGGTAAGTACAAGTGCACCATTGTCAACCTCGCTGCAAATGTTAAATGCACCGTGATCGCGCAAAATGGAGCTCAGTCCATATCTAAAAATTTCGTTGCCGTCCGCAACAATGGTGTCAATGTTAGTCATTTTACCTCCCCAGGTAGAAATGGTTTTTCCCCGACCCACGCGGAGAAAGGACAAATAATGTACTTAAAAATAGGGGAAGTTCGCCAATTTAATTTTTTAGGCGGTTTTGCCCTTTATACGAACACCCTGCCAGGCGCTAAATATTACGGTACTCAAAATAAAAACCTGCTCGCTCGTTTTGACAGGTCAAAACGCGGTACCTCCCTCAAGGGATGACTATCCGTGGTTGAATTGAAGGTTCTAAACCTAAATGACTAATGGAGGCTCCACCACCCCGGAAAGTCTCTCCTTGAGGAGAAATCCATTAATACGGTTGTTCCCGCATTGATGGTGAGAAGTGTTGGTGCCAAAGGCTCTGTTATCTGCTTAAATTTTTATCAAATCCGATGCCCGAGGCAGAAGTAAAAGCTCCGTCGCTCAAAAAAATGAGTTCATATCACATTGAAGTAAGCGATTCGTTTACATTATGTGTATTTTCAGCGCCTTAATCACCAAAAGTTTTCACTCTACGATTCATCGAAAAGAATGACCCTTAAAAGAACACACACTTGCGGAGAACTTACCGCAGAAAATATTGGCGAAGAAGTAATTTTAAATGGTTGGGTAGGCCCACGGCGTGACCTCGGCGGTGTAATATTTATAGACCTTAGAGATCGATATGGCATAACCCAGGTTGTTTTTAAGGAGAAAGATGACCAGTTACATGAGAAAGCAGAACAGCTCCGCTCAGAATATGTAATCGGGGTTAAGGGTAAAGTGATTACTCGAGGGAAAGAAAATATCAACCCGAAAATGCCAACCGGTGAAGTTGAGATTGAGGCTACTGACCTGGTAATTTATTCAGAAGCGGAAACACCTCCTTTCGAGATCAAAGACGGTATTCCAACCAATGAAGAAGTTCGCCTGAAATATCGCTACCTGGATCTGCGACGGCCTGAAGTACAGGACAAGCTGATGCTGCGATCCAAATTCTATCAATCCGTGCGTTCTTTTTACCACAACCTGGATTTTGCCGAGGTGGAAACGCCCGTACTTATGCGCAGCACTCCTGAAGGTGCTCGTGATTACCTGGTTCCTAGCCGGGTCAATGCCGGGAAGTTTTTTGCATTGCCTCAAAGTCCACAGACCTATAAACAGCTGCTGATGGTTTCAGGTTTTGATCGGTATTTTCAGATTGTAAAATGTTTCAGGGATGAAGATCTGCGGGCCGATCGCCAACCGGAGTTTACCCAGATAGATGTGGAGATGAGTTTTGTAGATGAGGAAGATATTTATGCCACTCACGAAGCATTAATGAAAAAAGTATTCAAAGAAACGATAGGATATGAGGTGGAAACGCCTTTTCCCCGGATGACTTACGAAGAGGCTATGAATACCTATGGATCCGACAAACCGGACACTCGTTTTGGATTGGAATTCGCTGATTTTTCTGAGATCGTGAAAGAAGCTGAGTTTAAAGTGTTCTCCGGAACGGTTAAAGCCGGCGGCGGGGTAGTTGGCATTACGGTTCCGGGACAAGGTGACATGGGCCGTGGCGCCATTGATCGCCTGACTGATCGAGTGAAAGAAGAAACAGGAGCCGGCGGGTTAATCTATATCAAGATGCAGGAAGACGGTCCGCTTTGCAGCGTGGCTAAATTTTTGACGGATGAGATTGTAGAGCAGATGGTAGAGAAATCAGGGGCCGGTAAAGGCGACCTTGTGTTAATTCTTGCCGGTCCCAAACCGGACGTGCTAAAACAACTTGGACAACTGCGGTTGATGATGGGTAAGGAGTTTGACCTGATTGATGAGTCGAAATTTAATTTCTTGTGGGTAACGGAATTCCCACTGCTGGAATGGAATGAAGAAACCCGTCGTTATCATGCCATGCATCATCCATTTACTTCTCCGAAAGCTGAGGATATGGAGCTGCTGGATTCTGATCCTGGCGCAATAAAAGCACGGGCTTACGATTTAGTGCTGAACGGGAATGAATTAGGCGGCGGATCGATTAGAATCCATAATCAAAAAGTGCAGAGTAAGGTGTTTGAATTGTTGGGAATTGGCGATAAAGAGGCCCGCGAGAAGTTTGGGTTCTTACTGGACGCTTTTAAATTTGGGGCTCCCCCTCATGGCGGTATCGCTTTTGGTATTGACCGGGCTGTGATGTTATTGACCGGCGCAAAAAGCCTTCGCGATGTTATTGCCTTTCCTAAAAATCAAAAGGCACAGAGCCTGATGGATAATTCGCCGGATAAGGTGGATGAGCATCAACTCGATGAACTGCATATTTCCATAAAGAAAAATATTAAGGATCAGTTAAAGTGAAGACAGCGGGAATTGACGGATGTAAAGCAGGATGGATTTTGATCTCTTTCCATGAAGGGGAAGAGAAGTACGAAATTCTGAGAGACAAAGAAGCACTGAAAACAGCATTTGAAAGTTATGACCTTATATTCATTGACATGCCCATTGGCCTGGAAGATGAAGAATATACTCGCGAAGCGGATGAACTGCTGCGTAAAAAATTAGGCGGAGAATATGCTTCCAGTGTATTCAGTCCACCCATCCGCCCTGCTTTGATGGCCCCTTCTTATGTAGAAGCGAATATGATCAGCCATGAGTACACCGATAAAAAGCTGACGCTACAGGCCTGGAACATTACTCCTAAAATACAAATGGTAGATGAACTGCTTCGTGCAGATGAAAACTTAAAAGACAAAGTATTGGAAAGCCACCCCGAATTGCTTTTTCAAAAACTAAACGGCGGTATGATTTACCAGAAAAAGAATCTTAAAAAGGGAATCAAACATCGTTTAGAGCTCATCAAAAACAGAGAAACGGCAGCGGATGATTTCTTCCGTGATATTAAGGAAGAATTTCGTCGCAACGAGGTAGAAGAAGACGATATCGTAGATGCGATGGTGCTGGCTTATTGTGCCAAAATATCTGAGGAAGAGGGTATCAAAACCCTGCCGGAAGAATTTGAATACGATTCTGAAGGCATGCGGAAAGCCGTACACTACGTTTAGAACATCCAACATTGAACAAGGAACATCGAAGGGAGAAGTAAAGCGGCCATTCTACATTACTTCAATGTTTGGTGTTGAGTGTTTCTTGTTCGATGTTCAATTCTACTCTTTATTTTTAAGGAGTTTCTTGTATTTCACCCCTGCTTTATACACCCGGTTCATACCGTTGAATGCGGCAATCCGGTAAGCTTCACTGTAGGTGGGATAATTAAGTACGTGATTGATGAAATAGCGAACATCGCCTCCTAACGACATGACTGCCTGCCCGAGGTGAATCAGATCACTGGCACGTTCCCCTAATATGTGGATGCCCAATAATTTGAGTGATTTAGTATCAAAAACCAGTTTCAGCAAGCCATGCTGTTGGTTGCTGATGTCACCTTGTGTAATATTTTTGTAATAGGCACGTCCGACGGTGATGTCTAAATTTTTGGCTCTTGCTTCCTTCTCAGTCAGCCCAATACTTGAAATTTCAGGGATAGAATAAATGGCGAAGGGAATTTCAGGCGGTACTTCCAGGGCTTCTATACCGAACATGCGGCAAGAGGCAATTCGTCCTTCTGAAAAAGAAGCCGAAGCCAGGGCCGGATATCCAATTACATCACCGCCGGCAAAAATGTTTTCAATATTGCTTTGATAATCATCTGTAACAACAATATAACCGCTTTCATCCTGTTCAACTCCAATTTTGTCAAGACCAATTCCGGAAGAGTTTGGAACCTTGCCCCCAAGGTATAACACGTGTTCGGTTTCTATGACACGAGCTCGCTGGCCTTCATTATCATTTCTGATTTCGTATTTAACTTCCGTAGTATTCCGCAAGGCATTGGATCGAATCTCAATATTTTCAGCATTTGAAAAAACTTCAATTTTTTGTTTTTGCAGCACTTCGGAAAGCTGTTCTGAGATCTCATTGTCCAAAAATGGTAAAAACTCTTCTTCTTCATTTAAGATAGAAACACGGCTGCCTAAATTTGAAAATGTGGTCGCATATTCGAGTGCCTGAACACCGCTTCCAATCACCAACAGGCGACGGGGGATATGAGTCAGATTAAGAACAGAGGTATAATCCAGTATCTTGTCGTGATCGAGATTGAAGCCTTTGGGCTGAACAGGTTTGCTTCCCGGGGATATGAAGATAAATTCTCCGGTATAGGTTTTTTTGGTGCCGTCAGACCTTGTTACCTCAACGGTATTCTTGTCTTTGAGAACTCCGAAGCCACGTACAGTATCAATTTCATTTTTGTTGAAATCGGCTTCCACTTTGGAATTCTTACTTTTTAGAATTTGATTTTTGTACCTCAACAAATCATCCATTTGATGATGTTGATAAGCTTTTTCCTGGGCCAAATCCTGGAATTGATTCTGGAAACGCTGAATGATGCGTGCGGTTTCCCTGAGGGATTTACTGGGAATGGTTCCTGAGTTAATCCAGGTCCCCCCGAAAGATTCTTCATTGGCTTCAACAACCAATGCTTTTTTGTCGAATTTAGAACTCTGCATTGCGCAGGAAAACCCGGCCGGGCCGCTTCCAATAATGATAACGTCGTAATCGTACTTCATAAATAAATTGAGTGAGAGTGTGCCTACAAAGATACTTCAATTTTAAGAGTAATTCAGAGGTACATTCACTGATAGTATAAACAAATCTAAAGGATAGATTCTTTAGATGGATTGCCGGAACGAATTTTAGCCCTGTAATGCTTATGTTTAAGAACGATAAATGAAAGGCGCACAATCTTTAAGCGTCAATAAACTTAAACCTAATTTGGAGACAAAAAATGGCTTATTCACTTCCCGATTTACCTTATGATTATGACGCACTTGAACCGCATATAGATGCCCGAACGATGGAGATCCATCATACTAAGCATCATCAAGGATATACGAACAAAGTAAACGCAGCATTAGAAGGGCATGAATTTGCTGAGTTGGATATCGAAGAAGTCCTTCGCAGAATTGATGAAGTGCCCGCAGATAAAAAACAGGCTGTGATTAACAACGGCGGCGGATATGCCAACCACAAGCTATTTTGGACTATTTTGTCACCAAACGGTGGAGGTAATCCTGATGGCGAACTTGCAGATGCCATTAAAAAAACATTCGGCAGTTTTGATAAGTTTAAAGAAGAATTTTCAAATACAGCCGGCAGCCGGTTTGGTTCAGGCTGGGCGTGGCTTTCTGTGGATGGAAGGGGCAATTTAGTAGTTCATTCCACTCCAAATCAGGATAGTCCGCTGATGGAAGGATATACTCCTATTCTCGGACTGGATGTTTGGGAGCATGCTTACTATCTGAATTATCAAAACCGTCGTCCCGATTACATTTCTTCTTTTTGGAATGTTGTGAATTGGGATCAGGTTGCTAAAAATTATAAAGCAGCCAAGTAAAGCTGACGATTGACGAACGACTTATGACGGTGGGCTCTTTGTTCACCGTCATTTTTATATTTGAGTATGATCATTCTACTCATGACTTATTTTGAATGAAATATTTCTTATTTTAAGAGTAATTAATTTCAAGAATTAAAAGAGACTATTATGCAATTTGGATTTGGAATGGGACCTGACACGTCTTGGATGAGAGAAGAACTGACGCAATTCGGAGTGGAAGAATTAAAAACTACAGACGATGTAGATCGTGCCATGAAAGAGTACAAAGGTACGATGCTTTTGGCAATCAACTCGGTATGTGGATGCGCGGCAGGAAATGCCCGTCCGGGACTTGGAATTGCTTTGGAGCAGTCTGAAGTTAAACCAGATCATATGGTTACGGTATTTGCCGGACAGGATAAAGAAGCCACGGCCCATGCACGTGCATATTTCAGCGAATATCCACCTTCCTCACCGGCATTTGCGTATTTTGTGGATGGAGAAATCAAAGCTATGATTCCCCGCCATCGCATTGAAGGCCGTACAAAGGATGAAGTAGCTACCGATCTGAAAATGGTATTCGAAGCTTTTGGGAAAGAAGAACAAGAAAAAGCTGAAAAAGAGTAGCATCTACTGATAGAAGTAATTGGAAATGAAAAGCCGTCTCATTGAGACGGCTTTTTTTGTGCCGTATTTTTTATTCATCTATTGCCTATAGCCCAAAAATAGGCTTTTTGATTTTGAAATATTACATTCCGGCAGCGAATTACGTTGGCAGCGGGTTAAAAAATGAATATTTCAAAAAAAGCAATCATTGTTGAAGACAACCTGATTCTTTCTCTTCTGTATGAGAATTACGTTAAGGAAATGGTTTTTAAAACGGTAGGTGAAATCAGTAGCGGTGAGAAAGCGGTGGAATTGGTGCAAAAATATGCGCCGGATATTGTAATTATGGACATTATGCTGGAAGGCGAAATGGATGGAATCCAGGCGGCTGAAGAAATCAGAAAATTTTCTAAAACCCCCATTGTTTTTATAACCGGGAATTCAGATATGGTTCACCTGGAAAAAGCAAAGAAGATTGAGAATACTAAATTTCTTAGAAAACCCATCTCAGAGGATAAGCTCAAGAAAGCTGTTGATTACTTACTTTCAACCCGAAAGTGTGAGTTCTGACGGAAATTTGGTCACTTATTTGCCCCAAAATCCACTTCTTCTCCATCTTTGAAAATTCGAATGCCGTCCGGTTTTCCCTTTTTCCCATCAGGACCAAATTCATGAACGGCCGCGGCTAATTCTTCTTCGCTTCGTTCTTCTCCAACCTTACGGGGTTCATCTTTATAGAAACTATCCATGTGTAGGGTTTGGGTTGGGAAGGCAAACTCAACACCTACATCTTTGGCTAATCTCAGAACTTCCAGGAAGAAGTTGTGGCGCTGTTGCAGTTCTGTGCTCCAGTCGGGGACATCAAAAAATACATAGACGAGTACATCTAATGAATGGGCTCCAAAAGCATTAAAATGCACCTCATACATGTCTTGCCGAAAATGCTTGTTGGCTTTCACAATGGCCTTGATGCCTTCCACGAAAGCTTCCATCTGTTCAGGCGTGGTTGAATATGTGAGATTCAATTCTGTTTTAAGCCGGCGGTATTGTCTCAATCCAAGATTGTCGATATCCGTGTTGGCGATATTGGAATTGGGAACACTGACGAGCGAATTATAAAAAGTTCGAATACGGGTTGAACGAAAACCGACTTCTTCCACGGTGCCCTCAACCTCGCCGGTCTTGATCCAGTCGCCTATTTTAAACGGACGATCCAGAAAAATGGTGATGGAGCCAAAGAAATTAGCTAATGTTTCGCGGGCAGCAAGGGCTACAGCCAATCCCCCGATCCCCAGTCCGGCTATGAGGGAGGCCACATTGTAGCCGTTGTTTTGCAGGATAGCTATAATGCCCATCACAACCACAAAAAAGCGCAGGGTTTTACGGATAAGCGGGATCAACTGGTCGTCAAGCTTGGTTTCGGTTTTGGAGGTGAGCACGCCGAGGTATTTGGAGAAGACATCCGCGAGGTTGTAAAACAGCCAAACCACGGTAAAGGACAAGACAATTTCTAAAGTAACCGACAGAAAATGGCTGATGCTCACCGAAAACTGAAGATTGGAGTAGGTGAGAAAGTAAAAGGCAACCAGGAAGATATAGCCGGATGGTTTTTCAACACTGTCAATGAGGTCATCGTCCCAGGTGATTTTCGTTTTTTGGGCAACCTTTCGAACGTAGTTGTCCAGAAAAAAAGTAAATATTTTCATCAAGATGAGTCCGGTCAGCAGCCAAAGAAAAATGCCGATGTACTGCCAGATTTTATTGCCCAGCCATTCCTGATGTGTCCATTCCGGCAGATTATCCACGATAAAAGTAACCCATCCTGAGAATGTAGCCTGATATAGTTCGGGAATATGCTCGATGGTGGCTTCCGAAAATACCCATTCGTCTTGAGCCGTTTTGGTAAGGTAGACTTCCGGCAGGGATTGAAATAAAATATACTGCTGAAGTCCGGAAAGGCTGTCAGCATAATTTGGATTAGAAGGGATTTGGTCGTAGTCAATCAGTAAACCGCGAGCGTCTAAAATCTTTAACAATTGGCTGGCTAGTTCTTTTTTCTCCTGTTCACTTCCATCCGAAAGCTTCATGGTTTTGATAACATAATCCGGATTTTGATGCCCGGATTGCTGCCAATGGAGAAAAGTGTGTACAGTTCGCTGGGGATTGGCCAGCAGATTGGCATCCCGGGGTTGTGGTTGATTCTGGAATCCAAACAATGATCCCGAAGAAAAAATAAACATCGAGAAAACGAGAAAAACTGATTTAGTGCGCCCCATGAATATTCAAATTTATTGAATTGATATGATTGAGAGGGCTAAATTTAAGAAATGTTAGGATGGGAGATGAAAAGAATATCAAAAACTAAAGGGGTATTATTGGGATAGGAAGTTCATATAAAAAAGGCTTCGATGCAGAGCACCGAAGCCGGTTAAGTATAAAATTTGAAGTATTACAGGTTATTAGTCTTTCGACTTACCTCTTTCAGCCATGGTTTTGAAGGCTTCGAGAAAATCCATCGGCAGCGGCAAGAAGGCAAAGGTGGCATTCTCTTCACTGATCTCATTCATGGTTTGCAGGAAGCGAAGCTGTAACGCGGCCGGTGCTGTTTCGATCATCTTGGCTGCATCTACCAGTCGCTCTGCAGCTTGGAATTCACCTTCAGCATTAATGACTTTAGCTCTACGGTCACGCTCGGTCTCAGCCTGACGGGCCATGGCTCTTTTCATATTCTCAGGCAGCACCACATCGCGAACTTCCACTGAAACAACTTTTATTCCCCATGGGTCAGTCTGGCGGTCAATAATTTCCTGTATATTTTTATTTACTTTTTCGCGATTAGCAAGTAACTCATCTAATTCAACCTGTCCGACAATGCTTCGCAAAGTAGTTTGAGCCAGCATAGAGGTAGCATGAATGTATCGTTCAACCTGTATGACAGCGGCTTCAGCATCTACAACGCGGAAAAAAGTGATGGCATCCACATTGACGGTCACGTTATCTTTGGTAATAACTTCCTGTTTGTCAACATTGATAGTCAGTACTCGAAGGTCAACTCTTTCCACCCTATCAATGAATGGAATAAGCACGATCAAGCCGGGGCCTTTAACGCTTTGAAATTTACCAAGCCTGAATACAACAGCTCGTTCATATTCACGCAGGATTTTAAATACCTGGGGTGCCAGCAGTACAAAAAATACAACCAGCGTTATTACCCATGTAATGTATCCGGAAAAAATCTCAGTTGACTCCATGGTCAATCTCCTTTTTTGGTGTGTACGGTTTAACGGTTACGGTCAGTCCTTCAAAGCGGACGATCTCGCACCATTCGTTAGATTTAATTTCTTCTGCTTCAGTAACGGCATTCCAATATTCGCCGGCAATAAGCACGCGCCCTCCGGTTTCAGTCACTTTGTCAATGACTTTGGCTTTTTTACCAATCATTGATTCCAGTCCGGTTCGGTGGCCGGTAAACTGAGCTTTAATTCCTGAAGTGGCAATCCACCCAAAGAAGATTACCATTAAGATAGTGGCCGGAACCAACCAGTACCAGTCTAACTGCATTTCCTGAGGGAAATCCTGGAATAGCATTAAAGCTCCTAAAAAGAATGAAACAGCACCTCCGGTCATGAGAATTCCAAAAGTTGGTGTAAATGCTTCAGTTACAAAAAGTACAATAGCCAACCCAATTAAAATAAAGCCTGCAACATTTATTGGCATGGCTGCCGAGCCATAAAGTAATAAAATCAGGGCAATTACTCCTGCAACCCCCGGAACGATAGCCCCGGGATTGGTAACTTCCCCTACAATGCCGTAAATAGCCACCATAGTTAAAATGAGCATAATCTCAGGGCGCATGATGAAGCTGAAGAATTTTTCAGCAAAATTTTCATCCAGTTGTTTAATCGTAGCTTGAGCCGTTTGCAGCGTTTTTCCTTCAACTTCTTTGCCGTCAATTTGGGTCAAAAGTTCATTTAAATCACCGGCAATCAAGTCGATTACATTGAGTTCAAGGGCTTCCGTTTCTGTGATGGCTTCGCCATCCCGTACAGCCGATTTGGCCCATTCGGCATTGCGATCCCGTTCCTTTGCGATACTTTCAATAAAACTTTCAGAATAGTTAAAAATCTTTTTTTGCATCACCGTATCCTGTTGCCCGCCGCCCATCGAAACCGGTGAAGCTGCCCCGATAGTGGTAGTCGGCGCCATTACAGCAATATGGGCTGCAAGAGTGATAAAGGTGCCGGCGCTTCCTGCATTACCGCCCGAAGGTGTTACATAAACAACAATCGGTATTTCGGAAGCCAGCATTAATTGAACGATATCCTGAGTTGAAGTTAATAAACCGCCCGGGGTATCCATTTCTATAATCAGGGCTTGGGAATTGTCGGCAATAGCATTTTCAAGGCCGCGCGAAATATAATTGGTGGTGGTAGGGCCAATGGTTCCTTTAATAGTAATTACTGTGACGAAGGTTTCCACAGTAGTATCAGGCTGAACGGTTTCTGCCGAAGCCGGGTAGGTTGAACCCAGCGTCCACACGAAAACTAATAAAAGGTGTGTTATCCATTTCATACTAACTCAATGAATGCCTGTTTTGAAAGGTTCCATGAGTGTAAGCAAAGGATGTGAATTTTTAAAGAAAAAGCGGTTTAATTTTTAAGAAAGAGTTATTCATTGCGAATTGCCTCAACGGGGTTAATCATTGCGGCTTTTATAGAATGGTAACTGACCGTAGCCAGAGCTATGATTAAAATTACAGCTGCAGCTCCTAAAAAGATGCCGGGTAGGTTTGACGCTAAATCAAAGCGATAAGGGAAATTTTCGAGCCAGCGAGCAGCCGCATAATAAGTGAGGGGCCATGCAATGAGATTGGCAATACCAACCAGCAACAAAAACTCTTTTGATAACAGGGAAATAATGTTGCCCATGGAGGCCCCGAGGCTTTTCCTGATCCCGATTTCTTTTTTCTTGAGCTGCGCTGAATAGGAAGCTAATCCCAAAAGTCCCAGGCAGGCAATGATGATACATAAAATTGAAAAGGCAGAAGCCAGGGAACTCATAGTGAGTTCAGCTTCATATATTTCATTAAGGCGTTCATCTAAAAAGCGATACTCAAAAGGATCTATGGGATTGAGTTCCTTCCAAATACTTTCCAGATGTTCTATAGCGGGTGTAGGGTTGCCGGGCGCGATTTCAATAGCGGTATGCTCCACAGACCTGAGAATGGCATTGGTTCCCTCCACTAATTTAATGACCAGCGGCTCTATTTCTTTTTTCAGAGAAGAGTAGTTAAAGTTTTCAACTACCCCGATAACCGTGAATGTCTGCCGTTCACCTTGTGGTGGGAAATAGTAAAATATCTCACCCAGGGCTTCTTCGGGACTATCCGCTTCAAGCTGATTGAGCATTTCCCTGTTAATAAGCAGGCTTTGCTGGGGATCACTGGGAAAGTCTTTTGAAAAATTCCGGCCGGATAAAACCTGTAAATCAAAAGTTTCAATGAAATTGTGTGTGACATGCAGCACTAAGTTTGAGGCATCTTCACCCTCGCCTGTACCGGCTGGCACATAACGATAATATTCTTGTTTTTCGGATCCCGGGATTTTTCCGAGCCCGGTAATGGATTGAATTTGAGCATGAGTTAATCCCTGTTCTATGAAAGTATCAAATTCCCAGGAAATCAGGTTTTGTTTGGTAGGCAGTAAAAGCACATTGTTTTTATCGAAACCCAGATCCTTCTCTTGTATAAATTTGAGCTGCATAAAAATAACTGCAGTACCAATCAGCAAGATAACGGAGAGAGTAAATTGAAAAGTAACCAAGCCTTTACGGAAAAGAGTTCCGGTATTGCTGTTAGAAATTTTTCCTTTTAATACTTCAGTTGGTTTAAAGGAGGATAAAAATATAGCCGGATAGGAACCTGAGAGGAAAGCGACAAATAGTGTCAACAGTAAAAGTAAAGGGATAGTGTACATGTTTTGGAACAAGCTAAACTCCAGTTCTTTCCCTGTGAGTTCATTAAAAAAGGGAAGGCCGATATGCACCAAAAGGTATCCGAATAGAATGGCAATGAATGAAACGAAAAAGGATTCTCCTATAAATTGGTAGAAAAGTTGTTGGCGATATCCTCCCATCACTTTCCGGAGTCCGACTTCCCGGCTTCGTTCCAATGAACGTGCCGTTGAAAGGTTCATAAAATTGATACAGGCTATTATGACTATAAAACCGGCTACTGCAATTAATATATAGATATATAAATAAGAACTGTTGGGGTTCATTTCCTGATCTCGATCAGAATATAGATGAATATCAGTAATGGGTTGCAGGTTTAATGATAGGGTTTCATCAGTTGGCCATCCGGTATAAGCATAGTAATAGTTATCGGCTATGGTATTCAACTGTGATTCGAGTTGTTGGGGGTTTGCAGACTCATTTAGCAAAATGTATGTCCAAACAGGATTCCAAAACCAGCTCTGATCATAGTTGGGGCTTCTTGCATAGATTTCATTTAAGCTGGTAAAAGATGCAACCAAATCAATATCTATATGAGATTCGTCAGGCCAGGTTTTCATTACCCCTGTAACGGTCATTTCCCGAATGCCTTTATAACTTAAAGATTGCCCAATCGGGTTTTCATCTCCAAAGTATTTTTCTGCCAATTCTTCACTGATAACCAGAGAAAGAGGATTTTTAAGAGCTTCGGAGGGATTTCCACGTATTAATTCAGCAGAGAAAACATCAAAAAAAGTAGAATCCACGAAATAGAAATTGTTTTCGCGGAAAGAAATTTGGTCTTCCCTGTTAAGGAAGGTGTGGGAAGGTTCTTGCATATCAAAGAAGCGTACGGACTTCTCAATCAATTCGGGAAATTCCGCATCCAGAACCGGTCCCAGGCGAAAAGGAGTGGATGCCTGCTCTTCTACTCGTTCGGATGAAGTTGTAGTTTGGACTACCCGGTAAATACGCTCTGACTGCGAGTGGAAGTTATCGTAACTCCATTCATGTACAACATAGAGAATGATTAACAAACAGGTAGCTAATCCAATAGCCAACCCAGAAATATTGATAAGAGAATACACCTTATTTTTAAGGAGATTTCTTATCGCAATCTTAATGTAATTTTTAAACATTAGCGATACCTCTTAAAACCAACGAACCAAACAATTTGTAATACCCTGTTAAAAAACTTTATGATAAAGAGAGTATTGGGCAGGCTATTTGTTACAAACTTTTTCCTGAAAGATTTTTTCAGGAATGATGCTCTTTCAGGTAAGGTATAATTTGGTCTTCAAGTAATTCAAAAACGGGTTCTTTATAAGTGCGACGCTGGGTGGCATTCTCCAGGAATGAAGTAATAACTACTACTGCATTTAACTCCGGGATCATAAAGAGATATTGACCGCCAAACCCCCAGGCAAAGAACACCTTATAATTTCCCACCGGTCGGTTCCACCACATGTATCCATAATCGTAAGGATTAAAATTGCTGCGTGTGTAGGTTTGGAAAGAATCCCGCACCCATTTTTGAGAGACAATTCTGTTGTCTTCATAAGTGCCGCCATTTAACAGCATTTGTCCAATTTTAAGAAGGTCTTCTGGAGTCATTGCGATATTATTGCCCCCCATATAGTATCCTTGTGGATCCCGATCCCATCCACCAACCTGTATGTCCATTGGCTCAAATAAATATCGGTTTGCGAAAGTCCGGGTACTCATTCCGGTAGCCTTGGTAATAATTACGGATAGTAAATGGGAGGTACCGGTACTGTAGACCATTTTCCCGCCGGGTTCTTCTTCAAGGGGCTGGTCGAGCTGGAATTTTACCCAGTTATCACTTATCACCCAACGCCCGTAATTATAAAAACTGGTAGTTTCCAGTCCCGCTTGCATAGACAGGAGATTTCGGATGGTGATATTCGCTTTTACGGAATCCGGGTTAGCTTCAAAATATTCCGGAAAATAATCACTTAAGGTTTCATCAATGGAAAGGTCGCCCCGGTCAGCTGCAATGCCGGTAAGTAGGGAAATAATACTTTTGGAAGCCGATTTAATGTTATATGGATGATCCGGAGAAGCATTTCGGAAATAATCTTCACCCAAAAGCTTTCCATTCTGCTGAACGAGGACACTTCGAAGAGAAGTGATAGTTTCGGCTTGAGTGAGAATTTCTTCTAAAGAGCCTTCATTAGAAGCCGGTTGGGCTACCAGAATTGAAGTAGAAGCAACAAAAAAAGAGACAATCACTCTTGTGAAAAAAGAAATCATGCTTTGCTTTTGAATCGAAAAGTTACCGGAATTTTATCCTCAAACGGAGTACCGATGTGATAAAGTTCCCATTCTGCATCATAGTTCATGATTCGATCTCTTAATATGGTTATTAAGTCTTCTGAGCTACCATTTTCAGCATGCCATTCAAAGGTTTCTACTCTGAATTTCATATTTCGTTTCTCGCCATTTACGTGAACATCAAGGTTTACGACTTTTTCTACATTTGGGACGGTGAATTGTACACGGACATTATGCATGGTTTTACAGTTTAGAATTAGCAGTCAACAGATTTCTTTATTCAAGAAATGTGCCAATTAATATCTTGCTTCTAAAACCAGCCTCATGCTGTTTTTGTAGGCTGGAAGTGTTCATTTGTAAACAGCAAATGTTCGAAACTGTACATCTTAGGGCCATAAAGTTTTATTCCATTGTAAAAATGGAAGAGTAGATGTCCATTCCATACCAAATGTTGCCAATTCGGATATTTTCATCCGGAGCATGCTGATTGTTGTCGTGATTGGCAATGGGAACAATTACAATGGGCGTTTGCATCACTTCTTCGAAATGAAAGATCGGAAGGGTGCCTCCGTAAGATGGATAGAGAATGACTTCTTCATTGGCTGCCTGCTCAATAGCCTCAACAATCTGTTGGGCCATGGGATTATCGATAGAAGTCCGCATGGCCGGGTATCCGCCTCCGCGGGTTACTTTGGCAATTTTACGATGTTTGAGACGGGTTTCTGTACCAGGGGTATCCCGGACAATGTGGTATCCTTGCTTTTGGATATGTGCTTCTACTTTATCTTGCATGTCTTGCGGGTCATTCCCTTTAGCCAGGCGAATCCCCAGTGAAGCGGTAGCTGTGGTAGGAATTACGTTTCGCGCCAGTTCTCCGGTATTACCGCTGCTGAGTCCCCGTATGGTCAAAGTGGGATACATAAAACTTTCGATCAGGGATCGGTTTTCAAATTCAGTCCAGCTGAGGCCAAGTTCTTTTTGGATTTGAGCATCATAATCAGGCAGTGTGGCAAAGGCCTTCCGGTCGGCTTCAGTGATGGGAGCAGTTGAATCATTAAAGCCTTCAATCAGGATTTCTCCGGTTTCATTTTTCATGCTTGCTAATAAGTTCGCAAGCATTTGTCCCGGCACGGGAGACCATCCCCCGTAATGGCCGCTATGCAAAGGGCGGGAAGGGCCATAAACGGTGATTTCCATTCCGGTAACTCCTCTCACTCCAAAAACAACTTGTGGCCGACCGCTTTGGTGTTTTGGGCCATCGAGGAAAACCCAAAGGTCTCCTTCAAACTTGTCTTTGTATCGCTCCAGGTATTCCCTGACGTTGGGTGAGCCAGCCTCTTCTTCGCCATCGAAAAAGAATTTAATGTTAGAGGTGAGGGAGATTTCAGATTCATTCAGTGCTTCCAGTGTTGCAAGGATTGCAGGAAAAGGGACTTTATCGTCAGAGGCAGAGCGGCTGTAGATTCTCCATTCCGGGTTTATATATTCGCTTGGTTCAGGGAATGCGATTGGTTTTCCATCTTGTTCCATCGAGCCGGAGTATAGGGTAGGTTCCCAGGGATTATGTGTCCAGTTTTTAGGATCGGCCGGCTGGCCATCATAATGAACATAGAAAATCAAAGTACGTTCGGCACCGGGTGTATCAATTTCTCCGTAAATAACCGGCGGAACATCAGGCTTATCAGGTAAAGTAAGCAGTTCCATGGAGGCACCCCTCTTTTCAAAAGCGGCTGTAAGAAAATCTGAGTTCTTTTTGATGTTCTCAATATCAGAAGCAACATTGGGAATGCGAAGCAGTTCCATATAATCCGATAAAATCCGGTGGGCATGTTCATTCCGGTAGTCCTGAACAGCTTGAACAGCCTGATTTTGAGCCAGGGAAGATAGCGGTGTAAAAATAATAAAAGAGATGAGTAAACAGGTAACTTTGTACATGGGGATGTTTTTAATGATTATGATGATCTGATATTATGAACTGTCAAATTACCGGGAATCGGTTTTGTATTAGTTATTATTTCAGTAATAACGCTTTGTGATAGGGCTTCTTCATCAAAACTTATTAAAGGATTTGTAAAATCTTATTCTGTCATAATTAAAAGGAATGAAAGGTAAAATAAAAAGGTAAATTACTTTAGTATAGCGAGTAGATAGATCGGAAATAATGAAAATAATAGCGCTTTCTCTGGGATTACTTTTATGGTCCACTTCAATTCATGCTTTGGGTCATCAAAACTTGTCTTCAGTGGGAGGTCAGTTAGATAAATGTGGATCTTTTGACCTGAAAGATGCAGATATCAGAAGTGTTCATGAAGCTTTTTTAGATAAAAGTTTGACGGCTGAAGAACTCATATCATGTTACATCAGTCGGATTGACAAAATTGACAAGGCTGCCGGTATTAACGCAATAACTGTCACTAATCCGAAGGCAATTGAAGAAGCCCGGTTATTGGATAAAGAGTTTAAAGAAATCGGAAAATTACGACCACTTCATGGCATTCCGGTCATAGTTAAGGATAACATCAGTACAAGTGGAATTGAAACGACTGCGGGCTCATTGGCTCTTAAGGGGTATATACCAAAAAAAGATGCCACAATCATAAAAAGACTTAAAGCAGCAGGTGCAATAATTCTGGCGAAATCCAATATGGCTGAGTGGGGAATCAATGCCAACGTCTCTATTAGTTCAACTGCCGGTGAGACATTAAATCCATATAACCTAAAATATACAACTGCGGGGTCAAGTGGCGGAACAGCTGCAGCTATTGCTTTAAATTTTGGGATTATCGGATTGGGGACAGATACCGGAAGTTCAATTAGAGGACCGGCTTCGCACAATGCGTTAATTGGTGTCAGACCTTCCATGGGGCTTACGAGTAGAAATGGCATTGTACCTTTAAATTTAAGAAATGACATGCCCGGCCCTATGACACGATCAATGGAAGATGCAGCCCGTGTTTTAGAGATCATAAACGGTTACGATGAAAAAGATCAGTTAACAGAATATGGGTTAAATATGGTTCCTGAAAGCTATATAGACCGTATGAATAAGACAGATCTGAAGGGTGTTAGAATCGGTGTGTTCAGAAGGATCAGTATGTATGCAAGCCCGGAAGTGAGTAAATTGTTTGAAAAAGCCATATCAGACCTTAGGAAGCAGGGTGCTGAGATCGTAGATCCGTTTGAAGTAGCAGGATTTGATTCTTTGAGACATAATCAGTGGTGCCCAACCTTTCAGGAAGATCTTAACCTATTTCTTTCGAGTTTGGAAGACGATGTACCTGTCAGAAGTTTAGATGAAATAATTGCGTCGGGTAAATATTCCCCCTACATAAAGAATGACCTTCTTAACTATCAGAGATACAATAATTTAAAGGGTGAAAATGTTTGTACTGACGTGTTCACAGATGTAAGGCGTATTGAATTCAGGCAGGCTATTGAAAGAGCAATGAGTATCTACAGAGTGAGTACAATCATATACCCGTCATGGAACAGATCCCCTGCTAAGGCTGGAACTGTGCAAGCAATAACAGGAGATAATAACCACATTATTGCTCCACATACGGGGCAGCCTGCCATCACAGTACCTATGGGTTACCTCCCGGGAAATTTACCTGCTGGCTTACAATTTTTAGGTAAAATGTTTGAAGATCACAGGTTAATGTCAATTGTACAGGTTTACGAAAAAAAAACCCATCATAGAACCCATCCGGTCGTATTACCCTGATGTGGTGTTGCCATCAAAGCTTTTTTTAACTGTTGCAATAGCAAGAGATGGTTTATCAAGATCTATTCTGCCTTATTATACTTTTTGTCAATGTAGGGGATACCATTCGATATCCAATCAGCCGCAGGTGCGTTTCTTACATAATGGTCAAACCATTGCTTCATTCTGATTTGGAAATCAATTTGGTTGGCCTCTCTCCCTAAATGGTGTCCCTCCCCTGGATAGGATAGAAGCACAACTTCTTTATCGAGACGGCGGGCAGCGTTATAGAATTCCAGCCCTTGCATCCAGTCTACCGCCCCGTCATCCGTTCCGTGCAGAATCATAAATGGTGTTTCAATATCGGGGGCATGGAACATGGGGTTTTCCCGCTGATAGTCTTCGAGGTGGCTCCAGGGGGTGACATCACGCCCCATACGTACTTGTCCTATTTCCATAATTCCATGATGATTTGTACCTGTGCTTCCATAGATATTATTATAGAAACTGGTTAGATTTGTAGGCGGAGCCCCTGTTACCACGGTTGCAAACATGTCGGTTTGTGTAAGAATAAACGACGATTGATAACCTCCCCAGCTATGACCTTGCAACCCTATTTGCTCTGGATCAGCATAGCCAAGGTCAATTACTTTTTGAGTAGCAGATGTGATGCAATCGAGAGAGCTTGTTCCGGGTCTTCCAAACTGAAAAACATTGTCTGGCATAAATACCAGGTACCCGTTGCTGGCATAGGTTGACATGTGCGGGCGGTCATCATAAACGGGCATGGAATATTGATGATGGCGGTCAGACATTTTTTCGTAGAAATACACAATCATCGGGTATTTCTTGCCGGGTTCATAATTAGCAGGCAATGTAAGCGTACCCTGGAGTTTAATTCCGCGGCTATTTTTGTAGTCAACCAGCACTCTTTCTCCCCAGGCATATTCTTTTTGCTGAGGGTTGGCATCCGTGATTTTTACGAGGTTATTAAACTTTGAATCGGTTTGATAATAATCCGGGAAGTCTACAAAAGTCTGGCGGGTAAGTATTACTCGGTTCGCATCGCGGGCTTTTTCCGGGTTTCCAAAATTCGCGTCTTCATACAAAAGAGGTTCGGGCGTATCACCTATGTTTAGTTCGTAAAATCCGTTTTTCTTGGTCCACTCGCCAAAGGCCGAAAGCAATAATTTACCGGAGGTATCGATGTATTCTTCGTTATCGTCCAGCTTTTCATACCTGAAAATTATTTTCTCCTGTTCGCCTAAACCACCGGTAATATTCTCAGCCTTTGAGCCATTCAGCTTCAGCATCCAGAGATCGTATTTGTGATTCAAGATTACATGCTCGCCGTCTTTGGTCCATCCGGCTACGCCAAAAGTCGGACTTTCGTGCGGATAGGGGTGATCGGTATTCGTAAACTGTACAGGTGCAGCTTCAGATAAATTGGTATTGGTGTTTTGTTCCACATCATATACATATAACATGGTGTCTTGCGCTGCTATTTTTTGATACAGGAAATAACGCCCGTCCGGAGAAACTCCATTAGTACGTTTAACATTTTCGGAAAAAAGTGTACGCTCACCGTTTTGAAGGTTAATCCGGTACAAATCTGCTGGCGAGACGCCCCAGTTTAAATCATCAGTATAAGGTTTTTCATCGCGGCCGATCCCAAACCGATTATGATCCGAGATATTTAAATCACGCATGCTTTCATCGGTTAGACGTGTAAAAGTGGATTTTTCGGGGTTAAAAGAAGCTATATAAGTAAATCGGAGGTCTCTTGTTGCCTGTCGTTCCTGTACCGTTTGGATGCGGTCGTCCTTCCAATGGAAAACATCTACATTGGCAACGGTATCTTTGTCCATTTTTAATTTATGTTCCTGTTCGCGAAACCCCAGGAAAACCAATTCACTGCTGGTGCTCCAGGAAAGATCTCTATTTCCGCTTATTACCATATTGTCAGGAAAATTAGGTTGAGCATCAGGATCTAATAACGTTTTAGTTAACCCGGAATCCAGGTTGCGAGCTATCAATAATTTATTTTTAGGATGAGCTAAGCTGTCAATGGTTATTCCTTTTAATACAGCAAGCCCGTTTCCTTTTTGATTCCATTCGGAACGCTGTGCATTTTCATCATCCCAGCTTAAATTTGTGTAAGAAACCGTGTCAGAATCGAGGGTAGTAAGAATGCCGGTATCCAGGTTCTTGAGATATAACCCGTTCCCTTCCTTTTCACTGGCGTCTATAAGATAGGCTAGCATGGTGCTTTTCTTGTTGAATGCAAATTCCGATACGTTTCCAATATTAATTACGGTGCCATCCCGGAGGTCGCGTACTATCAAATCACTGCCTTTATGCTTGCTTTTATCTGACTCGGGCTTTTCGCGGTGGACAGTCCAAAATTTTCCATTCATGGAGAATTCCATACCGGCTGAGCGGTCAACCGTATATTTTTCTCCTGTTTCAAGATTTAGTAACTCAGCTTGATTATAAATTTTTTCTTTGCTCTCAGTCATTTTCTTGCGTGTATCTTTGTCGACAGTAATGGTATAAGTGACCCATTTACTATCATCTGAAAAGCTGACATTTTGAGCAAGGGGAATGCTGAATTCGGAGTTATTACTCAATGAAATGACATGCAGAGTGTCGTCACCGCCGTTAGGACGCAGGCCGTAAGCCATCCAATCCCCGTTATTAGAAATTTCAGCTCCAACAATGCGAGACCAGCGGTCATAATCGTCAATTGTCAGCACTTTGTCTTGTGCTAATACAGCACTGTTAAGGATAAACATTGACATAATCAGGAGGGCAGTAGAGAGAGCTTTTTTCATGGGAGGAAGAGGTTAAGTGAATTTTATTCTGCAAGTATTTAACGGGAAAGGAGGTTCATAATCAAGTTCCTGCTTGTTAAAACTTGTCAGTGCCCCATATTATATCTTACTCTTTGATTGTGTTAATTAATGCATGGTAATCCGGTTCGGGAATGCTTTCTTCTAATGAAGAATTTCCTTTAAAGAATTTTTTAAAAGACTAAACATGAAAAAAACGATTTAACGATGATAAATCAATGAATGAAATATTGCGATATGGTTGTTATGAACATAAGTGAAAACAATAAAAAATGGAGTGCTAAAAATGTCGCTGTTACAATCGGACGAAGTATTAAAGTACCTTTCAAATATAGTACATAAGGATACACAACAGCATGAACGCCACATTGATTTGACGGTTTCGGAGATACATCTGTTAACAGGTTCCGGTTCCCTGGATTTTGGAGGAAGCGAATTCAAGGCTGCTCAATCGGTACCTGTTTCTGCAGAGAAAAAAAATTCCGATGATAAATATGGATGGTGGCAATTAAAAAAAGGAACATACCGGGCTTTTTTTAACGAATCCATCAATGAAGGCCAAAATTATACAGCCATTGTTTCTCCTCATATTCATACACAGGAAGCTGGATTAATTAGCAATACGTATTTAATAGCCTCCGGTGAAGCTGTAGGTACCCTTTCTTTGAATTTTACGGTTCCGGAAACCGGTTGTGATATCAAAGAAAATGCCCGATTTGCTGCGTTGTTCTTGATTGAGGGTTAATTTTGATTTCAGATTACATATAATTTAGGAACAGGTGAGCCGGTTAAGATTCGTACGGGTTTTCTTGTATCAAAGCCCCGTCTTTCAGGTTGATGATCCGGTTTCCATAACCTGCCATTTTCTCGGAGTGAGTAACTTGTATGATGGTGACTCCTTCGTCATTCAGTTTTTTGAACATTTCCATGATCTGTTCGCTTTGTTCGGAGTGAAGATTTCCGGTTGGCTCGTCAGCAAGTATCAATTTTGGATTCCCAATAATGGCGCGAGCTACACCTACTATCTGCTGCTGCCCCCCGGAAAGTTGTGGTGGGAATAAATCCTTTTTGGCAACAATGTTAAATCGATCCAGGATATCAGCTACCATTGCCTTTCGCTGCTTCCCATTAACATTTCGGTAGAGAAGAGGCATCTCGATATTTTCATAAACGGTGAGTTCATCAATTAAATGATAAGCCTGAAACACAAATCCGATATAAGATTTGTGATACTTGGATTTCTGTTTTTCGCTGAGGTTATGAACATGTTCTCCCAAAAATTTATATTCGCCCTCAGAAGCATCGTCCAAGAAGCCTAAAATATTTAACAGGGTAGATTTCCCGGCGCCACTTGGACCCATAATAGTTACGAATTCCCCTTCCTTGATATCCAGGTTAATGCCCTTCAGGATGAAGGTTCGCTGGAACCGTTTGTCGATGTATTTGTCGATGTCTCTTAGTTGGATCATATTTTTTATTTGTTATTGGCTTTGCTCCGAGAGCTTCGCGCTATTCACTTCTTAAGCTTTCTACGGGGTTCGTCATTGCTGCTTTAATGGATTGCCAGCTGATGGTAGCTAATGCAATTAAAAGCGCAGTTATACCCGCCAGCGTAAAAGTCCAAATGGGAATATCAATCTGGTAGGCAAAATTTGAGAGCCATTGTTTCATTGTAAACCAGGCAACCGGGATGGCGATACCTATGGCTATTAACACCAAGGCGGTAAATTTGGTTGAAAGCCGTAAAACGATCTGTGAAACGGTGGCCCCCAGTACCTTTCGAACACCGATTTCTTTTATTCGTTGTTGTGTGGAAAAGGATGCCATACCGTATAATCCAAGTGCAGCAATGATGATCGCGAGGATGGCAAAAAATCCGAATAAGGTTCCCAGTCGTTCTTCGGCTTCATACTGCTCGTCAAAATTATCCTGAACAAAGTAGTATGAAAATGGATATCCGGGACGGAGAGTAGCCCATTGTTCTTCCAGGAAATCAAGGGCAGCTTCCCGTTCATTATCGCGGATTTTTACGGCCACGCTGCTAATTCGGTCATCAGGAATCAAGAATACGATAGGGGCGATAGGTTGATGCAGCGATTCGAAGTTAAAATCCTGGACAACGCCGATAATTCGTCCCCGCCGGCTTCCGTAATGGAATTCTTTATCAATGGCTTCTTGAGGAGAAGACCAACCAATGGTGCGAACGGCTGATTCGTTCAAAATAAATGATTCAGTTGAATCACTGGCGAGATTAATATCAAAGTTTCGCCCTGCCACCAAATCAATATCAAAGGTTTCGATGTAATTATGGGCAACATGGATATCTGCAATCCTAAAATCAATTTCTCTAAGCTCCCCATTTACTTCTGCTGAGGTACCTTGGGAATCGAGAAGGCGTCCCGAGGGAACCCGGCTTGCCATAGAAACATTGAGAATCCCGGGATGTGATAATAACCTCTGGCGGATATTTTCATAATTAGAAGTAATTTGTTGACTGACCGGCAGTACGGCAATATTTTCTTTGTCAAAACCCAGGTCTTTATTTCTCATGAAGTCAAGCTGCGTGTACACTACCAGCATGCAGGTAATCAATGCAATGGAAATGGCAAATTGGGTAACTACCAGTACAGACCGGAATCGTTCATGAATCTTTCCGGCTTTAAAAGTTCCTTTGAGTACGCTTGCCGGCTCAAATCCTGACAAGAAAAAAGCAGGGTAACTTCCGGCTACCAAACCAACGAAACCCACAATTCCGATCAACCCAATCAGCTGTGTATAGTTTTGCAATAAATTTAAGCTCAGGTTTTTGTCGATGAAATCATTGGCATAGGGGAGAATCAATTCCACCAAAAAGATGGCAAGGAATAGAGACAGCAGTGCCATCACCATAGATTCCCCTATAAACTGGCGGATTAGGGAAGCCCGGTCTGCACCAATCACTTTTCTCAAGCCGACTTCAACGGCGCGTTTTACTGATCGGGCGGTGCTCAGGTTCATGAAGTTGATGCAAGCAATGATCAGGATAAAAAGAGCAATCGCCGTGTAGATATAGATATACTCAATGCGGCTGTTGGCCTCAATTTCAGAATCCAGATTAGAATGAAGATGGATATCAGTGAGGGGTTGGAGGAAAAGCATGGTTCCTTCAGAGGCAGGCCGGTCATGACCTTCCTGTCCTAAATTCCGATCCATGAAGGCAGCAATTTGATCCTGGAGTCGGTGATAATCATAATCCTCAGGAAGCAGGAGGTAGGTGGCGAAATTGTTGCTCCCAAAATTCTGCATCATGGCTGCCTGCCCCCCATAGAACTGTACTACCGGTTCCATAGAGGCAAGAAAATCAAACTGAAAGTGTGAGTTCTCAGGTACGTCTTCAACAATGCCTCTCACTTGTAAAGGAAGGGTAACCCCCTGTGCCTCAAACTGAATAGATTTGCCCATTGGATCTTCTTCTGCAAAATATTTTCGGGCCATGCTCTCGGTGAGCACGATGCCATCGGGGTAAGTAAGGGCCGTAGCCGGGTCGCCTTCAATCATCTCCCAGGAAAACATGTTGAAAACCTCGGGGTCAGCAAAAAAGAACCGGTTTTCTACAAAGGATTTATCCTCATACCGAAGGAGTGGATTAACCTCGAAAAAACGCACCATTTCTTCTACGGTTCCCTCAAAATCATTTTCCAGCATGGGTCCGAATGGAGGGGCGGCGTGACCAAGATGTAAACTGGTTTCTCCATCTTGATTGAACCAGGCGCGGCTTACCCGTACAATACGGTCTGAATTATCATGATATTTGTCATAACTCAGTTCGTACTTTACATACAGCAGAATGAGGATACAAACTCCCATACCCAAGGCGAGTCCGAATATGTTAATGAATGAATATCCGGGGTTCTTGCGGATATTTCTTAAGGCGATCTTTATATAGTTCTTTAGCATGATCTCAGAAATTTGGTTCAGAACATTACACGGGTACTTTTAAGAATCGTTACAGTTGAGGTGTTTTTATGCCGAGCGCAGAGGGCAAAGTGCATGGCCGTTGGATTTTGCAACGAGCCATGCGCTCTGCTCCGAGCGATTCGGACTATTCACTTCTTAAACTTTCTACGGGGTTTAGTAAAGCTGCTTTCACGGCTTGGTAACTAACGGTCATAACGGTGATCAATAAAGTGAGACCTCCGGCAATTAACATAATATTGTAACTGATGTCGATACGGTATGCAAAGTTTTGAAGCCAGTCACTCATTACAAACCAAGCTACCGGCACGGCCAGCAAAAATCCGGTAATGACCAATTTCAGGAAATCCATTGAAAATAGTCCAAGAATATTGAATAAGGAAGCACCGAGCACTTTGCGAACACCAATTTCCCGTGTGCGCTGTTCTACCATGTAGGAAGATAATCCAAAAAGTCCCAGGCAGGCTACAAAAATAGCCAGCAGCGAAAAGCCGGTAAATATATATCCAATCTGGGTTTCAGAGCGGTACAGGGCATCAAACTGCTGGTCCACAAATTGGTATTCGAACGGAATGGTTGGGAAAAAGCTCTCCCATGAAGCCTCGAGTGAGTGCAGGGCATTTTCAATATCAGAGGAAGTTAGTTTTACCAATAATTTATTGAATCCATCCTGAGGGAAGATCATGAGAGGTTCAATTTCATTGTGGAGGCTTGAAAAGTGAAAGTTATCTACGACTCCTACAATAGTACCAATGCGGTCGTGCACTTCGGTTCTTCTTCCGATCAGTTCTTCGGGTTCCACCCCAAAGACCTGCGCTGTTTTTTCGTTAACAAGGAAAGCGTATTCCGGATTTTCTTCCCGGTTGGTTGCTGAGAAGTTATTTTCAGATATAGGATCACCGGCGATGATTTCTATGTTAAACATATCCGTGAATTCTGGTCGGGCCCGAAGTCCGTTGATGACAAAATCAGGGTCTTCGTTAATTCCATCGACATCAATTTTGTATCCGGAGCCAATTTCTACCGGAGAGTGTGAAGCCATGGTTATTTGTCCAATGCCCGGAATCTGACTTAATTCTGATCGGAAAGCTTCAAATCTGTTTTCAACTTCGCCATAAGATGTAAGAGCAACCACATTCTCTTTATTGAAGCCGAGCTCTTTCGTTTGGATATAGTCTACTTGATTGTGAACAACCAGGGTGCCGATGATCAGAAATACGGAAATCCCAAATTGAAACACTACCAGTGCTTTTCTGAGAGATGTATTACCTGCAGTAGTGGTTCTGCCACCCATTAATACCGCTGAAGGCTGAAACGATGAAAGCACCAATGCGGGGTAACTTCCGGCTAATAATGTCACCAAAATGCCAATACCCGCCAATAATAATAGAAGGAGAGGATCGGTGAAATTAATGGGCAACGTTTGTCCGGTTAACCGGAAGAATCCGGGAGCAAATAATTCTACTAAAAAGAGAGATACTAACAGAGAGATGAAAGTCAGGAAAGCAGATTCGCCAAAAAACTGCCCCATCAATTCTTTCCGGCCCGATCCCATAACTTTTCGGATACCGACTTCCCTTGACCGACGAACAGAGCGTGCCGTAGCAAGATTCATATAGTTGATACAGGCAATAATCAATATTAACAGAGCGGTGATACCGGCGGCAAGCACATAACGGAAATCGCCTTGTGGTTGTATTTCATGATCAATATTTGAGTGAAGGTGAATATTGGTTACCGGCTGCAGGGGAAGCTCAAAAGGACGGGACTCAGCAAGGCTCTGTTGTACAAAAGTGTTAATTTTACTCTCAACAGCCGTTGGATCGACACCGTCCTGAAGTGCGATATAAGTGTAAAATTGAGACCCTTGTAATTCTGTATCGGATAATTGACCCCAGCTTCGATAGGTTTCAAGTGATGCAATGATGTCAAAACGGAAGTGACTATTATTCGGAATGTCTTTCATCACACCGGTTACTTCATATTCAACGGTGCCGGTTGTAGTGATGGTCAGGGTTTTGCCAATGGGATTGGTATCTCCAAAATATTTTCGAGCCATACTATTACTCACTACGATAGTGCCGGGTCGTTTTAGAGCCGAGCGGGCATTTCCGGCCAATAATTCGAAGTCGAATAAATCGAAAAGGCTTGAATCGGCTGCCGCAAAGCTGCTTTCTTCAAATACCCGGTCTTCGTACTGAACAACAACAGGCCTGTAGTTACCATATGCATATATGCGAACAGCTGACTCTACTTCCGGGAATTCCCTCTGTAAAACAGGGGATACAATGGAAGGAGTTAATGCAATCTGTTGTTGAGGAGTTTGCAGGGTAACCCGGTATAACCTATCTGCTTTACTGTGATATTTATCATAAGAAAGTTCAAACGAGATGTATCGGAAAATCAATACACAGGCGGCGATCCCCACAGCCAGTCCAAGGATATTGATAAACGAATACCCGGGATTCTTACGGATATTTCGTAAGGCGATCTTTACATAATTCTTTAGCATGGCATGGAAGGATTGGTTCAAATACTCATTACACGAATAGTTTTAGGATTCGTTACAGTTGAAGAATTTCAGCTTTTAGCCTGTTCAATCTGATGGCTGAAAACTGAAGTTTGACTGCTATTATTTATTCACTTCTTAAACTTTCTACGGGGTTCGCCAATGCGGCTTTGATGGATTGCCAGCTTACCGTCAGCAAGGCAATGGTCAATGCGATGACACCGGCAAATATAAAAATGCCCGGGCCGACTTCAATTCTGTATGCAAACTCGCTAAGCCATTGATTGATTGCGTACCATGCAATAGGTATAGCGATGATAAAGCCTGCAATCACAAGCTTCACAAAATCCTTTGAGAGTAATGTAACAATATTCGTTAATGTTGCCCCCATCACTTTTCGGATGCCGATCTCTTTGGTTCTCCGTTGGGCGGACAAGGCAGCAAGACCAAATAGCCCAAAACAGGCGAGTGCAATAGCCATAAAAGAGGCAAACTGGATAATATTTCGCCAGCGCTGTTCTTCCATGTATTGGAGGGCTACCATTTCATCGAGGAAATTATAGTTGAAAATTTCTTCAGGGGCTATGCTTTCCCAGAGTTCTGAGAGACTAGAAATAGTTGCACTTAAATTACCGGAAGAAGTTTTTACCAAAATAGTCCCTGGAGGGCCATAATCGCGACTGTTAATGTGTTGAAGTGCAATGGGCTGTAATTGTTCGTAAAGGGGCTTGAAATGAAAATCACTGACCACTCCAATGACTTCTTTGCCATCCATTGTGGAGCTCCAGCGTTCATTTTTGTCACTAATAATTTGGCCCACCGGGTTTTCCCATCCCATTGTTTCCACAAAGGTTTGGTTTACAAGAATTCCATTTTGGATATCAGAAGGTCGTTCGGGAGAAAAATTACGGCCCGACAAAAGTTCGATATTCATTGTTGCAAGGTAATACTCATCCACAATCTCTAAAGTAATGGCAGTATCAAAACCCTCTAGTGTTGTTGATGTCATCATCCTTCCCATTCCAAATCCTGCTTTACCAGAGCGATAATGCCCTCCAATAGTCGATACGTGTTGTATACCGGGCAAGCGACGAACTTCACTACTCAAGAGTTCCGCAACTTGTTTCCCTTTTTCACTTTCTATATCTAATTCAACGGTAATTATATTTGATGTAGAAAATCCAAGATCTTTGTTGAGCAAGTAGTTGAGTTGATGGTTCATGGTAAAAGTGGCGATCAGAAATGCGATGGCGAGTGCAAATTGCGTACAGATCAAGCCCTTTACAAAAACCGGAATACGCTCAGCGGATCGTTGAGAGGAAAACAGGAGTGAGGCTTTCTTTCGAGACATCTTTAAAGCGGGATAAAGGCCTGTGATAATGGTTACCAGCAGAATCATCAGAGCAAGCACTCCCCATAGAATGGGATCATTTATAACCTGAACTTCAAAAGTCTTTCCTGTTAACTGTTGGAAAAATGGGGAGGAAATTTCAGCCAGCATCATTCCAAAAACAAAAGCTAAGCTACAGGTGAGGAGAATCTCACCAAAGATTTGAAAGTGAATTTGCCGGGATTGTGCACCGGCTGCTTTCCTGATGCCCATTTCGTGGCTTCGTCGGTAAGCCCTGCTTAGGGTCAGGCTCATGAAGTTCATTCCCGCGATGGCTAAAATGATCAATGCAATGCCACCTAAGATATTTGAATAAAGCGGATTGCTATTTCCGGTAATATAAGAGGTGTATTCTTGGTTAAAATAAGCCCCTTCAAATACTTGTAGGCCCATCTCCATTTTAAGGAACTCTGCGAAATCTCCATATTTGGTTTTGAGAAATTCAGGGAATTTAGCCTCCAGAGATTTGGGATCGGAAGACTCATTTAAGGTTAGCCAAGTTTCAGCAAAACCGATATGCCAGTTTTCGCGATACATTTTTGCTTGCTCTGGATCATAATTTCGAAAGTAGTTTTCAAAGGGAAGAATCACTTCAAACTTGATGCTTGAGTTAGCTGGAATGGATTGAGCTACAGCAGAAACTGTAAGGGGATAATTTTGCTCGTTCATTTTGAAGGTCAGCGTTTCTCCAACAACATTTTTCTGCCCAAAAACCCTTTGGGCAATATCCTCGGTAATTACAACTTTTTCGGGGCTGCCTAAAGCAGATTCAGGACTTCCGTGAAGCAAGGGAAAAGTAAACACTTCAAAAAAGTCTTCGTCCGTATAGGTGACTGGCTGAGAGCGAAATTTTCCATCCCGTTCAAGTTTTACTTCTCTTTCTGCAATGTGTAATACGCGATCGATTTCAGGAAATGCAGAATCGAGCGCAGCGGGTAACGGGTAAGGGGTGGTAAGGCTTTTTTGTACTTTACCTGTACTCGGAACGGTAGTTTGATCTGTAATCCTATAAACCTGATCTGCATTCTCATGGAAATTATCGTGCGACCATTCAAACCGAACATAAAAAACCAGCAGGATACAGCAGGCCAATCCCACGGCTAATCCCCCAATACTTATGGCAGAGTCGATTTTATTCTTTCTCAGATTTCGAAGAGCTATTTTGATGTAGTTTTTAATCATAATTTTAAGCTTTCAGCGATCGGCCGTCAGCTTTCAGTCCGCCTAATCTGACGGCTGAAAGCTGAGAGCTGACTGCTATTATTATTCACTTCTTAAACTGTCTACAGGATTCGCTACTGCTGCTTTAACGGATTGCCAGCTAACGGTAAATAAAGCAATCACCAATGCAACGCCACCTGCCAGGGCAAAGATGCCGGGTCCAATTTCAATTCTATATGCGAAATCCGCCAGCCATTGATTCATGGCATACCAGGCGATCGGGATGGCAATGATCAACGATAAAGTAACCATTTTGACAACCTCGGTATTTAGCAGAAGAATGATCTGCTGTATGCCGGCACCCATCACCTTGCGGATTCCAATTTCTTTGGTTCTCTGTTGAGTGGAAAAGGCGGTTAGCCCAAACAAACCAAGACAAGCTATGAACAGTGCAAGCAGAGTTAGTCCGCCAAATACTTGCCCCAGTTTCTGTTCGGCTCCATATTGACTGTCCAGTTCATCATCGAGGAAATAGTGCCAAAAATAACTTCCGGGTGATACACTATTCCAGGTCTCCTTGATCGCAGCGATAGTCTCACCGGTATTCTCAGTATGTAATTTTATTACCGTCATATTTATATCACGGCTAACATGCATAATAAGAGGTTCAACGGGGTTGTGCAGTGAAGCATAATTGAAATCATCGACCACACCTATTACTTCCCCTTGTTTGGCGGCCTCAAATGAAGATCCATCTTCACTAAAATCATACCAAAAGAGTTCTTTTCCAATGGGGGCATCCCATCCTAAATAATTTACAGCAGCTTGATTGATCACAAATGCCTGGGTTGCGTCTGTTGGGATTTGCTCATCAAAGCTTCTGCCCATAGCCATTTCCATTCCGAGGGTCTCAATGAAACCGGGGTTAACACGCAATGTTCGCATGGTGGGCAGAGAGTCTGGAGCCATATCTGAAGTACGAATGGGGTAATATGGGAACCGTTGTCCGGGGACACTTTGTGCAGCAGAAACTTTTTGTACACCGGGTGTTTTTTCGAGTTCTCCTTTAAAGGCCTGATAGTTTTCAGCACCGGTAATAATGACTTGATCGTCACTAAAACCAAGGTCCTTTTCCTGCATGAAATTTAGTTGAGAATACACAGTTAATGCGGCGACGATGAGGAAGGTTGAGATCACAAACTGGAAAACAACCAGACCTTTTCGCAGCCCTCCACCTGATGAAGATGATCTTGAATTATCTTTTAATGCATGAATTGGCCGAAATCGCGATAAGAAAAAAGCCGGATAGCTTCCGGATAAAGTACCTACAAAAAGTGCCAGACCAATAAAACCTAAAATAGCACCCCAACCATTTTCAAAAGGGATAGCTAATGGGTTTCCGGTGAAATTGCTAAAGAAGGGGAGGCTGATTTCTACCAAAATGAGTGCTAGAGACAATCCCATTAAACTGAGCAGAATAGCCTCACCCAAAAACTGCCCGATAAGTTGATTGCGTTGAGCCCCTAACGTTTTTCGCATCCCAACTTCTTTTTTCCTGATTGTTGAATAGGCCGTAGACAAGTTCATGAAATTCACGCAGGCCACAACAAGAACAACGATCGCAATGCTTGCCAAAATGAAAACATAATTGAAATTCCCGGTTACGGCGATATCCTTCTCAGCCGGTTGAAAATAGATATCGTTCAATGGCTGAAGCTGAGAGGCATGGAATTCTTCTTCGGTATATTTATCGAATGTTGAGGCGATAGCTGTTTCAACCTGTGAGGGTTGGATGTTTTCAGGCAAAAGCATATAGGTATAGAAACCGGCCCATGTCCAGTTTTCCATCATATTACCCATGAAGGTATGCAGCAACTCAATAGGAACAAGAAAATCATATCGATGGTGAGAGTTGTGAGGGACATCCTCAAAAACACCGGTCACTTCCAGATCCTGACCCCACATGTTGATGGTTTTGCCAAGCGGCGTTTCCTCCCCAAAGTATTTTTCTGACATCGATTCACTGATCACAATTCGATGGGAGGAAGAAAGAGCTGTTTCTTTATCCCCCATGATCATCGGGTGTGTGAAGATGTTGAAAATTCCGGGATCAGTGAATGTGATATTCCGTTCGGCAAAACGTTTGTCTTCATATACGATATCAGAAGGCGATTTGATGGGCCAGAACCTTACAACTTCTTTGGCCAGATCTGGGTAGTCACTTTTGAAAACAGGAGCAAGGGTAGGAGGAATTGCAGCGACATCACCGTTCAATACCCTGTAGATCCGTTCGGAATTTTTATGATAGTCGTCATAGCTCAGTTCATAATTCACCCACAGGCCAATAATAATACAGGCAGCAAGTCCAACTCCCAAACCAAGTGTATTGATGATCGTGTAGGATTTATTTTTCGTCAAATGACGGAATGCAATTTTGAGGTAGTTTTTTAGCATGATTTTAAGCTTTCAGCGATCAGCCGTCAGCTTTCAGTCCGCCTAATCTGACGGCTGAAAGCTGAGAGCTGACTGCTATTATTTATTCACTTCTTAAACTTTCTACGGGGTTAGCCAGAGCTGCTTTGATGGATTGCCAGCTAACGGTAAGTAAAGCAATCACCAAAGATACGCCACCTGCCAGGGCAAAGATGCCGGGGCCAATTTCAATTCTATACGCAAAATCCGCCAGCCATTGGTTCATGGCGTACCAGGCGATGGGGATGGCGATTACAAATCCCAATATCACCAGTTTTACAAAATCTGTGGAGAGCAGGGCTACGATATTTGCTATGGAGGCGCCCAGTACTTTCCGAATTCCAATTTCTTTAGTCCGTTTTGATGCCATGAAAGCCATCAACCCAAATAATCCCATACAGGCTATAATTATTGTGATCAGTGCAAAACCTGAAAAGAGGATCCCCAATTGTTCTTCAGATCGATACAGGCTGTTAAAAGTGTCATCCAGAAAACTGTACTGCATGGGGGCAGAGGGGCTGATCTGTTGCCAAATATTTTCGATCTGTGCCATAGTGGATGATATATTTTCAGAATTCAGTCGGGCTGAGATAAATCTCGGATTTCCATTCAGAGTGGTAATTAATGCCGGTTCAATTTCATTTTCGAGGGATTGAAAGTGATAATTCTGAAGTACTCCAATGATTTCATACGATTGAATTTTTTGACCAATAGCTTCTTCAGCTGTCCAGTCTTGTTGATCGATAAGAGATCTGTTTACCAGCGCTTTGGATCTTTCCTTTTCAAAATCGGAGAGAGTGAAGTTCCGCCCGGATGCTAATTCCATTCCCATTGTCTCAATGTAGTTGCGGTCAATTTGATTAAAATATACGGGAGTAGGTTCTTCATCATCTTCATTAAAAAACAGAAACAGGCGAATGTGATCTTTGGCAGGTATTCCTGCAGATGCTGTGTGAGATACAATTCCAGGGATTTGATTTAGTTCATCAATCAAGGATTGAGCACTAGCTTGTGAACTATTGGTTTCAAGCGCAATATTTAAAACCTGATCAGGATTCAACCCCAGATTTTTATTCTGGATGTAGGACATCTGTCGGTCTATAATAAGTGTGCCAATTACCAGAACCATGCTTACCGTAAACTGAAACACGATCAGACCTTTTCGCAGACTACCGCCACTGAATACCTTTTGGCTGCCTTTCAGAACATCAGATGGTTTGAAAGAGGATAGCATTAGGGAGGGATAAATTCCCGATAGAAAACCGGTCAGAAAAACGACGAGCAAGAAACCGCTCAAAAACTGAGGTGACCATAAAGCCGCCGTACTGAGTTCTAAATTCATTAAGGCATTAACCTGATTTAGCAGTAGTTCAGCCACTCCCAGAGAAAGCAGAGCTGCAATGAATGTGAGAATTAAAATTTCTCCGGTAAATTGCCAAAACAAATTATTTCTTCCTGCACCTGCTGTTTTTCGTACGCCTACTTCTTTAAGCCTTGTAGTAGCGCGTGCTGTAGAAAGGTTGATGTAGTTCAGGCTGGCAATCAATAGAATGAAGAATCCAATGGTTGCAAATAAGTAGATGTAATTGATGCTCATGATGCGGTCAGAACTCAACTCAAAACTAAGGTCAGATCTCAAATGGATATCCTTAAGCGGCTGTAAGAAATAAGAGGTATTAGCAAGGGTTTCTTCCAGAATTTTACCTTCCAGCACCCGAGGTACTTTTTCCAGAACTTGTTCAGGATTTACGTTTTGATCGAGCAATAGATAGGTATAGAAAGCACTAAATCGGTTCCAGTCCATGATGTTTATTCCATACATCTCATCGGGAATATTGATCAGCATAGAAAAATGAAAATGTGACTGAGCCGGAAGGTTTTGAACAATACCGGTTACAATATAATTGTCAGACTCATTCAAAGTGATCGTTTTTCCGAGGGGATCTTCTCTCCCAAAATATTTTTCGGCAATTTCTTTGGTAAGAACTATACTGTTTTTGTCACTTAGCAGATTTTCAGTGTTTTTTTGTAGTTGGATAATGTCAAAGATTTTGAAGAAGGATGGGTCAGTCCTTATGATATCTTCATCATAAAAAGACTCACTATCAACGGTTATCAAAGTCTTACCGACCCCTTGCAATCTGACGGCTTGTTCAACTTCAGGGATCTCTTCAGCTAGCGTGCTCGCCAAAGGACCCTGCATATTTCCACTCCGTTGTAGCTCGCCGGGTCGGCCATCTTCCTTTGCTATTCTGTAGATACGATCTGATTCTTCATGAAACCGATCAAAACCCAAATGGAATTGGATAAAGAGCGCAATAATGAGACAAACAGCTAGCCCAACACTCAATCCGGTTAGGTTGATGAAAGTGTAGCTCTTGTCTTTTTTAAGATTTCGGAAGGTTATTTTGAGGTAGTTTTTGAACATGACTTTTTTGTTTTTATGTGGAGCGCAAAGGGCATAGCGCATGGCCGTTGAATTCTACAACGTGCTATGCGCTATGCTCCAAGCGCTTCGCGCTATTCACTTCTTAAACTGTCAACAGGATTAATCAAAGTTGCTTTCACAGATTGATAACTCACCGTCAGCCAGGCTACTGCCAAGACGGTGATACCGGCCAGTAAAAAGACTCCGATTCCCATTTCAATACGGTACGCAAAATCTTGCAGCCAATTACTCATTCCATACCAGGCAATTGGAGCAGCGATCACAAAGGCGATAGCGACCAGCTTGGTGAATTCCTTATTTACCAACAGCACAATACTTTTTGAACTTGCACCCAATACTTTTCGGACTCCAATTTCTTTGGTTCGGCGAATGATCATCAGGGAGGCTAGTCCAAATAATCCAAGGCAAGCAATGATGATAGCAAGGGTAGAGCCAAAAAACACAATCTGACTTAACCGTTCTTCCTGCCGGTATTGATTGTCAACGGCTTGATCAACAAAGGTATAATTAAACGGAGCTCCTTCTGCCGTCGATGCCCAAGTCTCTTCAAATTTACTCATGAGAGCAGGGAGGTCCTGGGTTTTGAATTGTATGGAAATACGGGGAGTCGGCGATGTACTGAAGCCAATATTTTCAATGCCACTGAATAATATAGATGGATTGATGGTTAATGCGAGCGGCTCAACTTCTGTGTGCAAAGATTCATAGTGGAAGTTCTCAACCACGCCAATGATCTCATGGTCTTCAAAGTTAGGGCCTGGCAGGCGTTGTCCGATCGGGTTTTCCCATCCATAATCATCTACAAGTGCCTGATTTACAAGGATAGCTCGCCGTTTATCAGATGGATTGTTGACAGAAAAATCCCGGCCTGATAAAACACTGATTCCGTACGTATCTAAAAACGCATGATCTACGATATTAAAATGAAAGTATCTCTTTCGGTCACTTTGATCCCGGTAATCGGCAGATATCCATCCGCCGGACTGTACCGGAGTAAATGCCGATAAACTGAAAGAAGCTATACCGGGTTCGCCGGCGAGTTCTGATTCAAGCCGTTCTTTAAGGTTGTTAGCATCTTCGATAGTTTTCGATATCGGAGTGCCGGGGCCCGCATTAAAATCTGTAGAAAGGACTACTACCTGCTCTTTTTGATAGCCAAGATCGACAGATCTCATATAATCAAGCTGTTTTGAAATGATCAGAGTACCGGCGATCAAAGCGATGGACAGTGTAAATTGAAATACCACCATGATCTGCCGAAACAAGTTCTTATCCCCGGATAATTTCACCCTGCCTTTAAGAACTTCAACAGGTTTAAACCCGGATAATATAAGTGCAGGGTAAATCCCGGCGATCAAACTGATAAAGACAGCCCCTATTAAAAACATGATGAGGATGTTTACATTAAAAGTGAGCTGCAATTCAGTTCCGGATAGCACGTTGAAATGGGGCAGGAGAAGTTCTGCGAGTAGAATTCCTGCTACTAATGAAAATAAAGTCATTAAAAGTGCTTCACCCCAAAATTGAAACATCAGGTGTTGGCGTACTGCTCCAATAGTTTTTCGAATCCCTACTTCTTTGGCCCGGGAGGTTGAACGACTGATGGCAAGCGTCATGAAATTCACACAGGCAATGAGCAGGATCAGAAAAGCAATGGCTCCAAGGATGTAGGAGTAAATGGGGTCGTTTACAGAGGCTATTCCCTCTGGGATTTCTGTATTCAGATGAATATCGGTTATGGGTTGTAAACCTACGGTATAGGTCAGATCGTTTTCATTGAATTCATTACCGTAGCGATTTCCTAGTTCAGTAACCATCATGGATTGCATCTTGCCGTCAATTTCATCCATTTGACTGTTTTCTCTTAGCAGGACATAGGTTTCTGCAGAAACGCTGAACCAGCTTGTTAACGCACCCTGACTATAAATTTTGGTGTCGTTTGAAAATGGAATAAGAATCTCAAATTGAATACTGGAATTAAGGGGAGGATCTTCTGTCACAGCGACTACTGTAAAATCAGTAAATGCATCCCCAATTTGAATGCTTAGGGGTTTTTGAATTGGGTCTTCTTCTCCAAAGAATTGTTTTGCCGTTTGTTCGCTTATTATAACGGTACCGGGATTATCTTTGAAAGGAGTCACATCTCCACGTATCACTTCAAAATCAAACATTTCAAAAAATACCGGGTCTGCCATGGAGATAGTTTCTGAAACGGATTCCGATTGATCAGGTCGTTTCACCGGATTAGAAAAGCTGGAAAATCGAGTAGTTTCCTCTATTTCAGGGATATTATTCTCGAGGGTAGAAGCTAAAATTAACGGCGTTACCGAATTGAAATAGATCTCGTCATTGCCATAATCTTCATGTACCCAAGCCCGGTGCAGTCGGTCAGACTTAGAATGAAATTCATCATAGCTCCATTCATTATGAACATACAATCCAATGAGTAAACAACAGGCAATACCCACCGCAAGCCCAAAGATGTTAATAAAAGAATACACCTTGTTCTTGAACAGGTTTCGGAACGCGATTTTGAAGTAGTTTTTAATCATGATTTGTATGGTTTTATGCGATTTGCTCCAAGCACTTCGCGCTATTCACTTCTTAAACTTTTTACAGGGTTCGTCAGGGCCGCTTTTACAGATTGCCAGCTTACGGTTAGCAAAGCCACAGCCAAGGTAAAACCTCCGGCTACCAGGAAAATGCCTATTCCAATTTCGGTGCGATACGCAAAGTTTTGCAGCCATTCAGTAAGGGCATACCAGGCAACAGGTGTTGCAATCAATATGGATATAGCAACAAGTTTGGCGAAATCTTTCGATAGCAGGAAAACAATCCCTTGTATACTGGCACCCAATACTTTTCGAATACCAATCTCTTTTTGGCGTTGAATGGAAGTGATACTGGCCAATCCAAACAACCCCAGACAAGCCACAAAAATGGCGAAAAATGAACTATAAGTAATGATCGTGGCCCAGCGCTCTTCAGCCCGATATAATTCGTTCATATCCTCATCCAGAAAACTGTAAGTGAAAGGAATTTCATTGGTGATAGTGTTATCCCATGTTTCTCTAAGTTTAGCGATGGTTTGAGGCATGTTATCAGGTTGGATACGTACCAACAGGTTTAAGATGGGGTCCCGGGGATTCATATACATGATGGCCGGTTGAATGGTGTTCTCCAGCGATTGATAGTTGAAATCCTCAACCACACCGATAATAATAGGGTTTACCATCCATCCCCAATCAATGGGGAAGCTTTCTCCAACGGCTGAAAGATCAAGTCCATGTTCGGCTAAGAAGGTTTCATTCACAATGATGCTTTGGGTAGAATCAGAAGCCAATTCAGGATTGAAATTTCGCCCCGCTACCAAGTTCATTTTAAGAGTGTTTATGTAATTTGACTCAACTCTGAAGACAGCTGATTGTTTTATTTCACCTTTATATTGATAACCCCGGCGCCATAACCCGGTCGCAAAAGAAACATTGGCTCCAGTAATGTCCGCGATGCCTGTTTCTTGCGAGAGAGCATCCTGGAAAAGGCCTAAAGCACGTTGCCCATCCAATCCATTAACCGGGATAACAACAACTTGCTCTCCAGAGAACCCAAGATTTTTGTTTTGCAGGAACTGAAGTTGATTCGACATCCCCAATGTAGCTGCCACCAGGAAAATGGAAATCACAAATTGAATCATGATCAACGATTTTGAAAAGGTATTAGCACCTCCAAAACTAAGTTTTTCTTTCAGTGATTCGATGGGTTTGAACCTTGAAAGTATCAGGGCGGGATAACTGCCGGCAATTAATCCGGTAAGTACAAAGAGCATTCCAAAAACGGCTATTGCCCAGCTGCTTTCCAATAAAAATGAAAAAGAGAGCTCTTTTCCTGAAAGTTCGTTGAAGACGGGCAGCAGAAATTCCACAAACAGAAGTCCGGTTAAAAGAGCGATAAATGTAACAGTGAGTGCTTCTGCCCAAAACTGAGCCATCAGCTGTCCTCGGAAAGCCCCTACAACTTTTCTCAATCCAACTTCTTTTGCTCTTTTTGCAGACCTGCCTATGGAAAGGATCATAAAGTTAAAGCATGCGATTAGGAGAACAGCTAATGCAATTGCTCCAAGAATGTAAGAATAGGTAGGATTGCTGGGTTCAGTAAAACCACCCGGAACCTCAGGGTTAAGATGAATATCAGATAAAGGCTGAAGTTGGTAGATCATGGGAGGCCCATCGAATGAGAACCGGCCTTCTTCCCGCATCTCATTAAAAATAGAACCCATATGGGTGGTCATAAAGTCCGGCATTTTTGCACGAACCGATTCAGCATCAGTCCCGTTTTTCAATTTTATATATGTGATATTTCGGGTCGAATTCCAGCTGTTTTCAACTCTTGAATAGTTGTCAAAACGGCTCAGTACATCCTGAATAGGAAGCAATACACTAAAAGTGATCGTAGAATTGGAAGGGATATTTTTGGCGACTCCGGTTATTTCAAAATCACTGAATTCCCCGTTCAGTCTTATCGAAAGGGTTTCTCCTACCGGGTTTTTATTCCCAAAATACTTGGCAGCAATTTCTTCAGTGATTACCACAGAACCAGGATTCTGAAGAGCAGTGTTTGGGTCGCCCAAAAGTAATGGAAATGTGAATACCTCGAAAATGGAAGGATCAGTAAACACAAAACCCGGCTGTTCAAATACGGTTCCATCTTTGCGAATTACATTAGCCCCAAAGGGGATAAAGCGAATGGTCTCTTCAACTTCAGGAAAATCATTTTCCATTGCTTGCGCCGTGGGCATGGGCATATATACATCAGGGTCGTAGGAAGAGCCCTGCATCAGCGGTTGCCGATAGAGCCGGTAAATATCTTCACCATTGGTATGGAATTGATCATATGTTAATTCATCATGAATGAACATTAGCACCAGTAATGAAAATGCAATACCGAGGGCAAGTCCTAATACATTAATGGCGGAATACAGCTTGTTCTTGAACAGATTACGAAAGGCTATTTTGAAGTAATTTTTTAGCATGGTTTTAAGTATTGAGCAATCAGTTGAAAATTCTGACAGCTGTTATTTATTCATTTCGTAAACTTTCTACTGGGTTTCTGACTGCTGCCCTGATTGAGTTATAACTGATTGTGGCCAAAGCAATAATCAATAAAACGATGGCAGCCAAAACAAAAGGCGTTGCCTCTATTTCAATTCGGTATGCAAATCCTGTCAGCCAGTTATTCGTAAAGTACCAAGCAGCAGGTATGGCAATAATAGCCCCCAGAATTATCAGCTTTATAAAGTCTTTGGAAAACAGTGTAATGATACTTCCTACGGTTGCCCCCAGTACTTTTCGTATTCCGATTTCTTTAATTCTTTGTTCAGCCGCATACGCACTTAGCCCGAATAAACCCAGACAGGCCACGAATATCGCAAGTAGTGCGAACCAGCTAATTGTTTCAGCGAGACGAGTGTCGGAACGGTGCATTTGTTCAAAGCTATCGTCCAGGAAAAAGTAGTCGAAAGGATAGCCGGGCAGTACTTCATTCCAAACTGTTTCGATATGCTGAATGCCAGCTGAAATGTTGTTCGGATTGAGTCGTACAGAGAGATATTTATGATATTGGATTGGAGTTACAAAGTAAGCTGAAGCATATATATTATCGCGGAGTGAATAAGTGTGTATATCGTTAACTACTCCCGTGACCCGTCCTGTTGCATCATTTTGATAGCTCACGCTTCGTCCCAGTATTTCTTCAAGGTTATCCCAACCCAGCTCCTTTACAGCCTCTTCGCTAAACAGAAAGTCCCCGCCTTCATCTCCAAGTACATCCCGACGGGCATTTTCTCCGCTCAGCAGCTTCAGTCCGTAAGCATCTGCAAAATGTTCGTCAATGAAATAGGTGGAAAAATTAAAAGTTTGATCTAATCCCTCCACAGTATAGCCGTTATGACTGGTGCCCATAGTAGGAACCAATGATGAGGTAGTGGTATTAATTACAGAGGAGTGTTGTATCAATTCGTTTCTGAATGCAGAGTATTGGCTCCTTAGATCATTATTTAGCGAAAGTATCATAATTTGATCTTCGGCGTAGCCGAGATCTTTGGTTTGGATATAATTCAACTGGTTGTAAACAATACCGGTAGCCGCAATCAATGCCATTGAGATGGCAAATTGGAACACCACTAACCCTTTTCGAAAGAAAGATCCTGAACCGTTTTCAACCAACTTACCTTTTAAAGTAGTGGAAGGTTTAAAGCCGGAAAGTATAAAGGCGGGATAAGAACCGGCCAATAGCCCTACAGCTATAATTAAACCGATCAAAATGGAAAGGGAAACTGGTTCGAAAAAAGAAAGCGCATTGATTTCTTTGCCCGTAATGTTGTTAAATATTGGGGTAAATAAGTCAACCATTACCACACAAAGTATGCCAGAGATGAAACTGAGTACTATAGATTCAGTTAAAAACTGGTATATAAGCTGTCTCCGTTGAGCTCCTGCAGCTTTCCGTACTCCTACTTCTTTGGCACGTTTGATAGACCTGGCGGTCATAAGATTCATGAAATTTATACAGGCAATAACAAGTACCAGAATAGCGATGACAGAAAAAATTTGAACGTAGCGGATATTACCGTTAGGCTGAATCTCAGATCGGAGTCGTGAATGCAAATGAATATCTGTCATGGGTTGAAGACCTATAGTGTACCACGGGTCGGCTGTCCAGTTACGGTGAATAAAGTCGAGCAGACCGGATTTCAGTATTTCTGTGAAGGCATTCTCCTGAATTAGTATATAGGTATAAACCTGCTGAAAACCGGCAAATTGATCCAGATTATCATCAGTGCTGTATAAAGAGGCTAAAAAATCGAATTGGATGTGGGAATTTTGAGGCAGGTTACGCATCACCCCGGTAATTTCGAACTCCATTACCTTTCCTTCCCCGAAAGCGTCAACTGATAGCGTTTTGCCCATAGGGTCTTCATTCGGGAAATATTTTTGGGCGGTTTGTTCGGTGATAACAACGGTATTTGGACGAGAGAGAGCTGTGCCGGTATCTCCACGGAGAAAAGGGAAAGTAAACAAATCGAATACAGTAGAATCTGCAAAGAAAAACCGTTCCTCATAAAAGCTTTTCTGATTGTACCGAACCAGGCTTTGGGTTCCGGTTTTTCTTAAGCGTGAAAACTCCCTTACTTCAGGAAAATCCTTTTTTAAAGCTGGGCCCACAGCAAAACTCCCATTGGCATTGGTGGGTGTTCCTTCTTCATTCGTACTAAAAGTCACGCGGTAGAGGTGATCGGCGTTTTTGTGAAAGCGGTCATAGCTCAGTTCATTTTGTATATACACAAAAATGAGCAGGCAACAAGCCAAACCAATAGCCAATCCCCATACATTGATAGCAGTAAAACCTTTGCTCCTATTCAGATTACGAAAGGCTATTTTGAGGTAGTTTTTGAGCATGATTTCTTTTGGTGTAAGTGAACGGCAAATGATGATCAATAAAGCTTTAATAGCTGATCACTTTTACTCATAACACTATTCCAACAATCATACCAAACTAGAGAAGAACACCTAAAATAACGTTAAAGACTATTTTCAGTAGAAAATCTGTTCGCTTTTAAACACTCGGTGTACGGTTATGAACAGTCTTTAACTTTTGATTAAGCTCAAGTTCCATGCCGAAGATTTAAAGTTTAGTTATCACTCACTCTTCAAACTCTGGACAGGATTCACCAGTGCGGCTTTAATCGATTGCCAGCTAACTGTCAGCCAGGCAATGATGACCGCTAAAACCCCGGAAGCTGCAAAAACCCACCACTGCATTCCTGAGCTGTAGGCAAAATCAGCAAGCCATCCATTCATAAGGTACCACGAGGTAGGGATGGCAATTGTAATTGCAATAATAACCAGTTTGGTAAAATCTTTAGTAAGGAGCATTACAAGATTTTGAACGGAAGCCCCCAGCACTTTTCGCACACCGATTTCTTTGGCTCGTTGTTCGGCCGTAAATGCAGATAACCCGAATAATCCAAGGCAGGAAATAATAATAGCGAAGATGGAGAAATATTTAGCAAGATCTCCAATACGCTGTTCACTGCGGTAAAGAGCCGCATACTGTTCATCCATGAATTCGTATCCAAAGGGGTAATCCGGATTGAATTGTTTATACACTTGTTCCATTTCTGCCAAGGTATTTTGAATGTTGTCAGATTGAACCCGAGCGTACGCTTTCCAAGTGTTTTCAGGTGCCAAGCGGAAGAATAAGGGCTCGACTTCGTGTCGCAAGTTTTGAAAATGAAAATCTCTTACCAACCCGATAATTTCCGTCTCATCTCCCCATAGGGTAATATATTCTCCTACCGGATTCTCCATGCCTATGATAGCTGCTGCTGTTTCATTAATTACGATACGAGCGGTATCGGCTCCGAATTCTTCAGAATGCGTTCGTCCGGCGATTAATTCAAATCCCATTGTTTCAATCAACCCATAGTCGGTACTTACATTTTCAAATAAGACCCGTGTATCCGGGTCCATGCCCGGCCAGGAAAGCCCGGAGGTATTGGAATTTCGCCCCATGAAAGAAGCACTTGCCCGCGAAGCTGCGGTAACCCCCGGAATGTCAAGAAGTTGACTTTGAAACGTATCCCACTGGTTATCTATATCTCCTTCAACGGTAAACGTAATTAGATTTTCTTTTTGGTAACCCAGGTTTTTGCTTTGGGTATACTGAATCTGCTGATAGACGATGATAGTAGAAATAATCAGGATCACTGACAGCGTAAACTGGAAAACTACCAGTCCTTTTCGGGCAAAAATCTCACCGCCTGAAAGTTTAAGGGTGCCTTTCAGCGTTTTTACCGCTTCAAAAGAGGAGAGATAGAAAGCGGGATAACTTCCGGCAACCAAGCCGGTGAACAGGGCGGTCCCTATGAACATCATCAATAGTGAAGGTTCGAGATAATTTACTTCAATGACTTTATCCGTCAATGCATTGAAAACGGGTAAGCTCAGTTCAACCAGGAAGACCGAAACCAGCAGCGAGAAAAATGTAATAATCATTGATTCTCCAATAAACTGCCCAATCAATGAGCCCTTGGTAGCTCCGATAGATTTTCGGATGCCTACTTCTTTAGCCCGCTTTGTAGCTTTTGCTGTACTTAAATTCATGAAGTTGATGCAGGCGATCAGCAGTATGAAAATGGCCACAACAGTAAAAAGCCTTACATATTCAATTCTTCCGCCAACAACTTCTCCCTGTTCAAATTGGCCATACAAATATTGATCAGCAAAAGGATAGACAAAGAGATCTACATTTGAATTCTCGTTTCGCTCCTTGATGAAATCATTGATTTTGGTATTTAAAGCGGATACATCTACCCCGGGGTACAATTTGGCGATAGTTCTTGGGCCGTTATTTCCCCAATCTGTTGCCCATGAATTATTCTCCAGCCAATCTTCAAAAGGGAGTACATAATCAAATCGAAAGGTGGAGTTTTCCGGGAATTTCTCAAACACTCCGGTTACGGTATGTGCCTCATCTCCATTAATGATGATGGAATTTCCGAGGGCATTTTCATCCCCGAAATATTTTATTGCCAATTCTTTTGAGATTACGACAGACTTTGGGCTTGTAATCAGTTCATCTTTATTACCATGCAGAATTTTAAAATCCAGGATATGGAAGAAGTCAGGCCGGGCATATATCCCGTTTTCCTTAAATGATTTTTCTTCATTGGTGAACAGGTATTCCATGTTCCAGGTATAGGTAGATACATACTGGAATTCAGGTACTTCATCTTTTAGAGCCGGAGACAAAATACCGGGTGTGGATTGCGTGGTGAACATATTATCCGAATAAACCTGATGCTCCATGACCTGATAGATCTGATCACTGTCGGCGTGGAAACGATCGTAATTCAATTCATCCAGCACCCAAAGCAAAATGAGGATACTGCATGCCATCCCAATAGAGAGGCCGATAACATTGATAAGAAATGAGCTTTTGTGTCGCTTAAAGCTGCGAAAGGCGGTTTTTAAATAATTTTTAAACATAGTCTAACCCGATTAATTGTTATGAGAGTTAGACGTTAGATTTGAAAAAACGTTACAGTGTTTTTTTAGGCTCTCAGCCATCAGCTCTCAGTTTTATCGATCTTGAAAAAACTGAAAGCTGATCGCTGACGGCTGAGAGCTCCTAAACATGAAACCCTTCCTGCATATTCTCGGTCACTACGTGGCCATCGAATAAGTGGATTACGCGTCGGGCGTAGTCGGCGTCGTGGGGGGAGTGGGTTACCATCACAATGGTAGTTCCGGCTTCATTGAGTTCTGCGAGGAGCTTCATGACTTCATCACCGTGGTCAGAATCCAGGTTACCGGTCGGCTCATCAGCGAGAATGAGTTTGGCATTGGCTACCACGGCACGAGCAATGGCAACGCGCTGTTGCTGTCCACCCGAAAGCTGTTGGGGAAAGTGATTACGGCGATGCATCATGCCCATTCTTTCTAATGCCGTTTCCACTTTTTCTTTTCGTTCAGCAGAATCAACACCCAGATACAGCAGCGGAAGTTCCACATTTTCAAATACCGTGAGTTCGTCAATCAGGTTAAAGCTCTGGAAAATGAAACCGATATTTCCTTTACGAAGCTGGGCTCGTTCCCGTTCTGAATGAGTTGAGATTTCGTGATCCAGAAAATGATATTCTCCATCAGTGGGATTATCCAGCAGCCCCATAATATTCAGCAGGGTAGATTTCCCGCATCCCGAAGGACCCATAATAGCTACAAATTCCCCTTCATTTATTTCGAGGTTTACGTTGCTCAAGGCTGTGGTTTCTACCTCTTCAGTAGTGTAAACTTTTTTAAGGTTCTTGGTTTTAATCATGGTTTTTGGCTTTTAGTTGTTGGTCTTTTAAAAATTTTTGTAAGGAATTTAGTTTTCAATGCTCTAACTATAAAGCTTTCAGACTTCAGCTATCAGCTATTTTTAATTCAAAATTTAAATATCAATCATATGAGAGATTTTCGAAAACTTTCGGTTTGGAAAAAGAGCCATCAGTTAACATTGGCGATTTATAAATCCACAGTTTTTTATCCAAAAGAAGAAATGTATGGGTTGACCAATCAGATGCGTAGATCTGCTTCATCTGTTCCGTCAAACATTGCAGAAGGGTGCGGTAGAAACACTCAATCGCAATTGGCTCATTTCTTGAATATTGGAATGGGATCAGCATCAGAATTAGAATATCAGTTGATACTATCCAAAGACTTGGGATTTATAAACGACCAAATTTTCAAAGAACACACTATGCAGGTGACCGAGGTAAAACGAATGTTGACCTCACTTCACCAGAAAGTAAGCAGTGACTAAGCGATCAGACTTCAGCTCTCAGCATTTGTATGTTTAGGAAATACTGAAAGCTGAAGTCTGATAGCTGACAGCTACTCCAGCACTAAAACTTCATTATCTCCAAAAGTGTCGTAACTCGATGTAATTACTTTCTCACCCGGCTCCAGCCCAAACTGCACTTCAAAGTACTCAGGATTCTGCCGACCTAATCTAATATCTCTTCGGTACGCTTTCCTCTCATCTTCTTTAACTACAAATACCCAGTTTCCTCCGGTGGTTTGATAAAATCCGCCTCTGGGAATCTGTATCGCACTGGCCGATTCACCCAATTCCAGGCGTATTCTCAATGTTTGTCCGCGGCGTAAGTTTTGCGGAGCTTCCCCCACAAATTCCATATCCACTTCAAACTGTCCATTATTAATGACGGGATAAATTTTGGTAATCACCAGTTCATGGGTTTGTCCGTCAAAGGTAAACGATCCGTTTAGGCCCTGTACAATTCGGGAGAGATGATATTCATCAATGGCTACTCGCACTTTATAACTGTCCAGGATATCGACTTGTCCGATGCGCTCACCGGATGATATGGACTGCCCTTGGTTTAGTTCAATAGTACTTAACTGGCCGGATATGGGTGCCGTAACAGCTAAATTGTTCAGAATTTGCTGCACTGCTTCCAGGTTTTGAAACATGCGCTGCTCCGAGTTGTTAAGCTGACGCATTTGGGTAATGGTTTGAACCGAGTCCTTTTTAAATGACTCATAGGTTAATTCATATCGGCGTTTCTGATATTCGTAATTTTCTTTAGTGGTTAGAAATTCTTCTTCTGAGATTAAATCGCGCTCAATCAATTTTTGTTGTCGTTCATACTGAGCTTTAAGGATCTCCATTTGAGATTTTGCATTGGCCAACTGCTCTTGAAGTCGTAATGTATTTTGCTCCAGATTGAGCCGTGAATTCCGGACGTTATTTATTTGATCATACAGCCCGGAAGTTTGTTGCATCACCTGTAATTGCAGGCTGGAATTGGTAAGCGTTAAAATAGTATCGCCTTCTTCCACTATCGTTCCGGATTCGAGGAATACTTCCTGAACCACTCCACCCTCAATAGCATCCAGGTAAATGGTCTGTATAGGTTGAACCGCCCCGGTTACTTGTATGAATTCCTGAAAGGTGTCTTCCCGGACTTCTGATATGGTAATCTTATCCCGTTCAACATTCAGGGTAGAGCGTATATCCATAAACCAAAAAGCATAAATGCTCAAACTTACGAAAGCAATTATGCCGGATATCATCAGGATGCGTTTTAGCGTCCAGGTCTTCTTCTCAATTTTTCGATCCATTCCCATGTGGTAAAAAGCCTTTATTTATATAAGTAATGTATATTTTGAGTTCGTTGCCGCTGATTTAAAAGCTACAATCTTTTGATCATACGATTAAATGAGGTTTTTGATACGAACTATTTCAATTAACGTGCCAAACTAAGCTAACCCCTCATAAAAGTGAAATAGGTGTGATAATTAATAAAATAATGTTCACATTCCAACAGCAGGTGTTCGATATTGAACAGTTTAATTATGCCAACACACTGATAAGACTAATTTAAAGGCCAAATGTTACAACTGGTACGAAATTCGCATAGAGATTAGCACAGAGGGTAATGCGCAAGGCGTTTTAATATTAACTAACTCTTCGAGGTACAAATATGGCAAAATTTAGATTTCAAGATTTAGAGGTATGGCAATTGAAATTGCTAAAGAATTATTTGAGATAGTAGATAAATTGGAAAGAATGAAGCTTTATAGATTTGCAGACCAACTCAGAGGTCCAGGATTGAGTATGTTAAACAATATATCAGAAGGGTCCGGTTCAGGATATAAGAAAACCTTTTTTCGCTATTTAGATATTGCGAGGAGTTCGACTTTTGAAAATGCGAACATCACCATCGTACTTCAAAGAAGGGGAATCATTAAGAAAGAAAAAGAAGAATAACTTTTAGACCGATTAGATCATTTAAGCAGAAAAATAACCAACTTTCAGAAAACTTTATAGGAACCATGTGCAGAGCGCTTAGCGCATGGCGAAAACCATGAAAAAAACCGGACGAATTTTAGTTGTTGACGATGATACGGATGTACTGAATGCAGCTCGTCTTTATCTCAAACAACATGTCGAAAAAGTAGATGTGGAGAGCAATCCAAAGCTTATCCCCGCACTGATGAAAGAATATGATTATGATGTTATTCTCCTGGATATGAATTTCCATGAAGATGTAAGCAGCGGTGAGGAAGGGTTTTACTGGCTTGAGAAAATACTGGAAGACGATCCGGAAATGGCGGTGGTTTTAATTACCGCCTATGGAGATGTGGAAAAAGCAGTACAAGCAGTTAAAAAAGGAGCTTCCGATTTTGTATTGAAGCCCTGGCAAAATGAAAAATTGCTTACAACTGTGACTTCTGCGATGAATCTTAGTCGCTCAAAACGGGATTCTCAAAGGCTCCGTACTCAAAATGCAGCTTTGAAAGCAGATATGGAGCAGCCCTATCAAAATATTATAGGTAAAAGCAGGGCGATGGAGCAGGTTTTTCAGACTATTGAAAAAGTAGCGAAGACGGACGCTAACGTGCTCATAACCGGAGAAAACGGAACTGGAAAGGAATTGGTGGCACGGGCTTTACACCGGCGCTCAAACCGAAATGATAATGCCTTTATAACGGTAGATATGGGAGCACTTTCCGAAAGTTTATTTGAAAGTGAATTGTTTGGCCATGAAAAAGGAGCTTTCACTGATGCCAAAGAATCCCGGGCCGGAAGGTTTGAAATTGCTACAGGCGGTACACTTTTCCTGGATGAAATCGGGAATTTACCCATTCAGCTACAGCCTAAATTACTTTCAGCGCTTCAGACGCATGAAATTAGAAGAATAGGGTCTAATAAGATGATCAAAATCGATATAAGGCTGATTTGTGCAACGAACGTAGCACTTGCTGAAATGGTGGAAAAGAAGGAATTCCGACAGGATTTACTCTATCGGATTAACACCATTGAGATTAAACTTCCGCCATTGCGAGAACGTACCGAAGATATTCCTTTATTGGCCGAATATTTCCTGAAAAAATATCGAACCAAATATAAAAAGGAAATTATGGGTGTTACGAATCAGGCGATGGATCATTTGAAGGAACATCACTGGCCGGGGAATATTCGGGAATTGGAACACGCTGTTGAGCGGGCAATCATTATGACCGATGAGAAGCATCTCCAAAAAGGAGATTTCCTGCTAACCTCTGTTTCAGGGAATGACCGCCACCTTCCGGTAGCGGGGTTGAATCTGGAGGAAGTTGAAAAAACAGTGATTCGAAAAGCACTCGATAAACATGAAGGAAATATCTCTCATGCTGCCGATGAGTTGGGCTTGACACGGGCTTCACTGTACCGGAGACTGGAAAAATATGGCATTTAAAAGCGTTCAGCTAAAGAATGAAAAAATATGAGCTTTTATAAGAATTTCAGAATCGGAGTCATCGTCCGGATTTTACTGTTGGCAACAACCTTGCTGCTGCTGATGTACCTGATCCTGGAAACCCAGTATTATGTGAGCATAGCAATTCTTACAGTTGTGGTAGGTGGACAGATTGTGACGCTTATCAAATACCTGGAGCGTACAAATGTATTGTTGACTCGTTTTCTGGAAGCTATTCAGTATTCTGATTTCACCGGTTCATTCAGGAATCATAATTTAGGGAGTAATTTCGATGAGCTGAATGAATCTTTCAGCAGAGTGATTGAGCGATTTAAAGAAGAAAGAAGTGAAAAAGAAGAGAGCATTCGTTATTTGGAAACGGTAGTTCAGCACATTGGAATAGGGCTGGTATGTTTTAACGGAAAAGGAGAGGTAGTTTTGTTGAATACTGCCGCCAAACGATTATTTAAAGTGGCTACACTTAGAAAGACTGAGTCATTGTTAGAAATTTCGGAAACGCTCTACACTGCGGTTCAAAAATTAAAGGGAGGAAATCGGAGTCTGACTCGTCTTTCCATCCAAAATGAGACATTGCAATTGGCAATGTATGCTACAGAATTCCGTATGCGGGATGAGGCTTATAAATTGGTTTCATTTCAAAATATTCATACTGAGTTGGAAGAAAAAGAGATGGAAGCATGGCAAAATCTGACTCAGGTTTTGGCACATGAAATTATGAACTCCATTACTCCCATTTCATCACTTTCAAGTACCGTGAAGATGTTGCTGGAAGAGCGCTTAAGCACTGAAAAAGAGTCTGTTGAGCTAAATACAGAAATGATTGAAGATGTTACCGATGCTTTGAATACCATCAGCAATCGAAGCCAGGGCCTGATGCGTTTTGTGAATTCTTATAGAGATTTTACTCAAATTCCTGAACCCCAGTTCGATTTTTTTAAGGTGAGGGAAGTACTGAATCGGACAGCCAGTCTTATGGAAATGCAGGCGAAAGAAGAAGGAGTTCAAATTAATATCGAGGTTGAACCGGAAAGCCTTGAGCTTACGGCTGATCCGCATTTGGTGGAACAGGTACTCATAAATTTAGTGAAGAATGCTATTCGGGTTTTATCAGAACAGAAGGATGGCATAATTTGGATGAGGGGAAAAATAGAAGAATCCGGAAAGGTCATCATTCAAATTCAGGACAATGGCCCGGGGATTAAAAAAGCCATGTCGGAAAAGGTTTTCATTCCCTTTTATACGGTGGGAGGGAATGGGAAATCCAGAGGATCCGGAATTGGATTAAGCCTTTCTCGTCAAATCATGAGACTGCATGGCGGAAGTTTGATTTTAAACTCTGAAAAAGGGAAGGGGTCTACGTTTACTATGCGGTTTTAGAAAATCGCTATTAAGTCGGAACTAGCACAAGGGGACTTATGAACAGGTTCGGGAATTTGTAGTAGCCTCTTATTGAAATTCAGATTTAATGGTCATCAAAGACAGCCCTCTCTCTGGATTCCACCAAGCTGAATCCGATTTCTCTCCGAAGAGAGACAGGGTCTTGGCAGATCAAAGTGTTTAGCCTCCTTCCACTTGGCTGCTAAGGCTAAGAACCTATGTCCCTTTGGAGGGACAGGAAGAATGAACTTGCTCATTACTTCCGGGGAGAATAGTCAGCCATCAGCCATAAAAAAACTGGTCCAAGTGGATGCTTGAACCAGTTTACGTTACTTAAAACTTGACTAACCAATTAGTGAGCACCAAAGCAAGTACACTGCAATCCGGCCGGAGCTATGGAATTGGCATGCCAGTCGAAGCGCTCATCATAACCGTCACGTTCCCACCAGAAAGGCAGTCGTTCGCGTTCTTGATTGCCCACTTCATTCATAGTGGCGGCATCAAATAACCGGCCATTCACCATGGTATGAGTCACAGAGTTAGTATTGCGAATATCTTCCAGCGGATTTTCATCAAGTACAACCAAGTCAGCAAGCTTGCCAACCTCAAGAGAACCAATTTCGTGATCCATTCCAAGGTAGTGTGCTCCATTTAATGTAGCTACTCTTAAAGCCTCCATATTGGTCATTCCACCTTGTTCAAACATCCAGAGTTCCCAATGAGCGCCAAGTCCTTGAAGCTGACCGTGAGCACCAAGGTTTACTTTAACACCGGCATCGGCAAGTAGTTTATCAGATTCGGCGGTGAGAATATGTCCGTTTTCGTATTCCTCATCAGGAATCATGGTGCGATGGCGTGAACGGGGATCTATTACACTTCGCGGAGTAAATGTGAGGAGTCGCTCATTTTCCCAGACATTGGTTTTTTGATACCAATAATACTCTCCACTCATACTTCCGTAATTGACAACATGTGTAGGTGTATAACCGGTTTCACTGGCGCCCCAAAGTTCTTGCACATCTTTGTAAAGCGGAACAACAGGGACATTGTGCTCAATTCCGGTATGGCCATCCAAAATCATACTCATGTTATGAGTGAATGTGGAACCTCCTTCGGGAACTACCAGCATCTCCAGCTCTTTGGCGGCTTTAATAACTTGTTGACGTTGTTCACGTCTTGGTTGGTTATAGCTTTTCACAGAAAAAGCTCCCCATGCTTTCGTTCGTTTTAATGCAAACAGGGCATCTTCATAACTGTTAATCTCGGTTTTGATGGATCCATCAGCTCCGTATAAAATCACTCCGGTAGAAAAAACGCGAGGCCCAACCATATTCCCTGCCTTGATGGCTTCGGAATGAGAGAAAATCATTTCAGAATTGGAAGAAGGGTCATGAACGGTGGTAACGCCGTAAGCCAGGTTTGCAAAATACTCCCACTGTTGCTGCGGGCTGACACCCAATCGAAAATTTCCAACATGGGCATGAACATCAACAATACCCGGCATAATAGTTTTTCCGGAGGCATCAATTACTTTAGCATTGGCGGGGACTTCAACATCGGTTCCAATTGCAGAAATTCGATTTCCGTCAACCACAATTGAGCCGCTTTCAATTACAGTATCGCCTTTCATGGTGATAATCCTGGCGTTGGTGAAAGCGATGATTCCTTCAGGGACGTAACTTTCTAAATCCAGTTCCAGCTTTTGTCCTTGGGTGGGAGGTTCCGGCAATGAATCCGGTGCCCCTTCAACAAATTCAAAAGTATCTTTTAAATCTACGGTAAAATATTCTTCACCGAGGGTCCAGTGAATTTTTTCGCTGTCGGAAGACCAATGCATATGATATCCGGCTTCTGAAGACACCTGTTTTACCGGGATAGATTTGGTGTTAGGATTCAGTTCTATTGTTTTTCCGGTTTTAGGGATAGGTGCTAAATATACTTTGTGGAGGTTGGAAAAAGCCATCCAGTTTCCATCAGGACTTGGCGCAAATTCATGTCCGTAACTGGAGGTGAAGTGGGTGCGTTCATCTTCTCCCTGCAGGTTCACACTTTTGTATGATTTATTGATGGCTCCAAAAATATATCCGCCTGATTGGTAATAAATACGATCGCCTTCAGGGTTGAACTGGGGCAAGGCTCCTTCATCAGTGACCATAGTTGCAGAACCGCCGCTGGTTGGAATGGTATAAATTCCGGGGTTTAGGGTGTGAACAAATCCCTGTTGGCCATTTCCGCTTTCTTTCCGGAAGACAATAGTGTTGCCATCCGGAGAAAAAGAAGGTTCCCGGTAAATACCTTTATCGGAAGTTATTTTTCTTGGGGTTGCAGGCTGTGGCCCTTCATTCAATTCTACTATGTTTATAGCCCCCATATCTTCATCATTCCAGGAAACATAAACCACTGATTCTCCATCCGGAGAGAAAGAGGGCTCAAATTCAAAATTATCGGAGTTGGTAACTCGTTTCGGGGTGCCATCGGGTAGCATTTTACTCCAAAGATGCCCTGCTGCACTCCATACCAAAGTTCGACCATCGGCTGAAGTTCTAAGTTGACGAACAGCCTTTACACGAAACTCTTCCGGTGCAATATCCTGTTGAAAACGAACAGCTTCTACAATGTTATGTGAAGACTCAGCTTCAAATGGAATGATTTCAGACTCACCGGTCTGTGTATCAATTTTGTTGATTTTACCGTTAGCCCAGGCGATAATGTGCCGATTGTCAGGCAGCCAGTTAAAGTTGGGATATACTCCAAAAATGGCCCATGCTTCCTGCTGGTCTTTGCTCATATTTTCATAAACAGGCCATTCTCGTCCGGTATGCAGATCCCTCAAAAATAAAACAGATTTGGTGCGAACCCGACGGACAAAAGCTAGTGTTTCACCATTAGGAGAAATCTGGGAGCGAACGGCCCCACCATTTCCGCCGGTTACGGTTTCAATATCTCCTTCCTCACGATCGTATCGTTTTATGGCATAAATTTGGCTGTTTGGGTCTTTGTTATACTGAAAATATCCGCCCGGATATACATCCTGACTATAATATATGTAACGTCCATCAGGAGAAACCCATGGCTCGCCTATATCCTGTTGTTCATTGGCCTTTTCAACTAATTGAATTCCACTTCCCCCACTTTTGTGATACATCCATATTTCACCGGCACCCAAGGAGCGGGTTGATGAAAAATGTTTTTTAGCAATGATGTATTCTCCATCAGGGGTCCAAACGGCATTGTTTAATAATCTGAAATTTTCTTCGGTTATTTGTGTAGCATTTTGGCCATCAGCATCCATCATCCAAATATTATCACCGCCTCCGGCATCGCTGGTAAATAGAATTTTACTGCCATCAGGGCTGAAACGAGGCTGTATCTCATATGCATTCCCGCCACGCAATAAAGTTGCCTGGCCACCTGTGATTGGCATGATATAAATGTCTCCCAACAAGTCGAATACAATCTGATTCCCGTCAGGGCTTACATCCAAATTCATCCAGGTTCCCTCATCCGTTGTGAAGTTCAATTCAGTTGAGTCTCCCAAATCGGGATTTGTCACGTCCCAATCATCTTGAGCATAAGAAAATGTGAAAGCAAAAAGCAGAGTAAAAAACGTAAGGTAAATTTTCATGGCGGTAAAGTATTTTGAATTTAGACGAGTATAATAATTATTGAAGTTAAATACGTTAAACCAGGTTTTGAAAAGAAAAGGAGAAATTTAAAACTAAGATTTAGTTTTAAACTTTTTGATAAAGTCTTTGGTGAAATCTGACAACACCAGTCGTCCGCTTATTTCAGCTCGTTGTTCCAAAAGTAAATCCCAATCTTCAGAACCTTTCCAAAGAACGGCTTTCAAATCACGCATAGCTTCGGGGCTGCTTTTTGAAAGCTGGTTTGCTAATTCAAGCACAGCCTGATCCAGCTCTTCAGTTTCATCAAAAACTTTGTTGAAAAGCCCATTGTCAAGTGCCCATTTTGAATTGTACCAATTAGCAGCATCAATGGATAAAGCAGAAAAAGCACTTTTTCCGATTTTTCGCTCTACCGCAGGACCTACAACAAACGGTCCGATTCCCAAAGCCAGTTCACTAAGTTTTATGGAAGCATCTTTTTTAGCAAAGGTATAATCTCCTGCAGCAGCAATCCCAACTCCCCCGCCTACGGTTTTTCCATGAACCCGTACTATGATCAGCTTAGAACATGTTCGCATGGCATTGAGGACGAGTGCAAATCCCATAAAGAATTTTTTTCCTGCTGGATAATCTTCAATCGCTATCAATTCATCAAAAGAAGCCCCTGCACAAAAAGCACCTTCTCCGCGACTTTTGATTACGACAACTCTTATATCATTATTTTCTCCCGTTGAGGTAATGGTTTCTGCCAATTTCCGAAGAACAGCTCCCGGCAGCGAATTACCTTTTGGATGATAAAATTCAATAGTTCCAATACCGTTTTCAATGGTTAGATTTACAGCTCCGTTTTGCTCACTCATTATTTACTCTGATGTTTAATTAAATATTTTCTTTAAAAATGAGAATTCAGAAGTCAGGATTCTGAATTCAGAATGGCCTTATAATAGCCATCTAGCAATCGACTCACTTCTTCCAATAAATTATTTAAATGATCTGAATCTCCATATTTTAAATCTTTGGCAAGAATAATGTAGTATCTGCATTCTTCTAAAGAGCCGTGTGAGATATTTAAGAATCGCATGGTATCTTTTGGGCCTCGTTTTTTAAATCCTTCTGCAATATTTGCAGGGATGGATATAGCAGCTCGTCTAAATTGTGAAGTCAATCCATAAAGCTCATGCTTTGGAAAATTCATAGTGTATCTGTAGGTTTTTAAAACAAATTGATGAGCTTTCTGCCACACAATTAAATCGCGAAAGGTCTTAGCTGGTTGTCTCATTGTACTTACCTGTTTAATTCTGATTTCTGAATCCTGACTTCTGAATTCTATACAGTAAGAGCAATGAAATAGGAAAACCTTACAAAATTTAAAATTTCTTAGACCTCATCAATATCCAACTTATGTTTTCTCTTTATCAATGTCAGTATGGTATACTCGGCAACCAACACGTCATCCTGATTGGTCACTTCCACATCCCAATAAACCACTCCGAAAGGAAATTTATCATCCTTTTTCTGCTGGCGGACATTCTTCCGTTTTAATATCAACTTAGCCTGAATGGTGTCACCGGGAGCCACAGGAGCTATAAACCGGAGGTTTTCTAAACCATAATTCAGCATGACCGGCCCTTCATCAGGATGGACAAATAATCCTGCTGTGGCGGATAAAATGAAATAACCATGAGCAACAATTTTACCAAAAAGGGATCTTGAAGCTGCTTCAGGATCAGTGTGCGCATAAAAATGATCACCGCTTAGTTCTGCGAAATCTTCCACATCCTGGTCAGTGACCGTGCGCTTTTTTGTAGTTAATGCTTCTCCAACTTCCAGCTCCTCAAAATATTTTTGAAACGGGTGTTTGTCAGATTCATGTGTTTCCGCTCCTTTAATATGCTGCTTAACGATATTTCGAAGTGTAGTCGGTGAACCCTGCAAGGCAATGCGCTGCATGTTGTGAAGAACGGCTCTTGCTCCACCCAGTTCCTCTCCACCTCCGGCATGACCAGGGCCACCGTGAACCAGGGAGGCAATGGGGGAGCCATGGCCGGTAGATTCTCCAGCCGAGTTTTTGTTGATGACCATGAAACGGCCGTGATAAGGAGCACAACCCATTGTGATTTCATGAGCAATTTCATCATCGGCGGTAAAAAGCGATCCGACTAACGAGCCATTGGCTTTGTTGGCCAGGTTAATGGCCTCTTGGGTATTCTTGTAAGGCATCACAGTGGTCATAGGGCCAAAGGCTTCCAGCTGGTGAACATTATCTACCTGCATTGGCTTATGACAAACCAGTACTCTTGGATTTGTAAAAGCCCCGTTTTGTTCCCCGCTGGCAGTATAAACGGTTTCTGTAATTTCGGATAATTGCTGAAGTTGTTCTTCAAATCGTTCGGCTTGAAGGGTGCTTGCAAGCGGCCCCATCCGGGTGTCGTTCTGAGCCGGATCGCCTATAACGGTTTTGTCCAGCCGGGTTTTCAGGGCTTCAATGACTTCATCTATTCTATTTTCCGGTACAATTGTCCTGCGAATAGCCGTACATTTTTGTCCGGTTTTGACGGTCATTTCGTTGGCAACTTCTTTGATAAAGAGATCAAATTCCTCCATTCCGGGCGTAACATCTTCTCCCAAAATAGAACAGTTCAGGGAATCAGCCTCCAAATTAAAAGGTACGCTGTTGGCAATGATATTTGGATGAGCTTTTAGTTTTTTTCCTGTAGATGCCGAACCGGTGAACGCCACCATATCCTGACTGTTGAGGTGATCCAGGAGGTCGCCGGGTTTGTCGGCGGCTATGTATTGCACGGTTCCCTCGGGGAGGATGCCGGATTCCACGATGTCTCTAAAAACAGCCCAGGCAAGGTAGGAACTTGTTGGAGATGGTTTAACAATCACGGGCATTCCGGCAATAATAGCAGGAGCAAGTTTTTCCAGCATTCCCCATACCGGGAAGTTAAAAGCGTTAATATGTACGCCCACACCCCGCCTTGGAACACAAATATGTTGCCCCATGAAAGAACCTTTGCGGGAAAGTCGCTCTACCTCTCCTTCTACATGCCAGGGTAGGTCTGATAGCTCCCGCCGTGATTTACTGGAAATTCCGAAAGCGGTAAGTAATCCGCCCTCAATATCGATCCAGGAGTCCATCCGGGTAGCTCCGGTATTGGTGGATATCTCATAGTATTTCTCTTTTCGGTCCATCAGGTATTTCCCAAGGAACTTGATTTTGAAGGCTCTTTCGTGGATGCTCATTTCCCGGAGTTTGGAGCCGCCCACGGTTCGCGCATATTCCAGAGCAGACTTATAATCTATATCCGCTTCCACTATCTGAGCAATCGGCTCATTAGTGACTGCACTGATCAATTCACTTTCTTCACCTTCGGTTAACCATTTGCCTTGTATATAGCTGTGTACTTTAATCATTGATTTTAGCTTTAATATATTGGAACTCAGAAATCAGAATCCAGAACTCAGTTTGAGTCTATTCTGAGTTCTGACTCCTGAGTTCTGATTTCTTTTCTCCCCACGTCTCATATCCCATTTTCTGATCTTCACGATCTTTCGGAACCTTACGCAACGGCTCACATTCCTTTAAAGTTTCGTGCAATTCTTTGGGAAGTTGTTGATAGAGTTCCGTGCCTTTGGTTTTCCAAATGGCCATTTCATCGGTTACATCTTTCACGATCTTTGCCGGATTTCCAGCCACTACTTTTCGATCGGGAATTTCCATCCCTTCCGAGACAAAAGCCAAAGCACCGATTATCGATTCCTTGCCCACTTTTACGTTATCCATGACAACCGCATTCATCCCGATAAGACAATTTTCACCGAGTTCGGCTCCATGAATAATAGCTCCGTGTCCTACATGAGCACCCTCTTCCAAAATCACCGTCACTCCCGGAAACATATGGAGGGTGCAATTTTCCTGCACATTACATCCATCCTTGATTACGATCTTCCCCCAATCGCCACGAATAGCGGCTCCGGGACCGATGTACACATCCTTACCAATGATTACATTTCCCGTAACTGCCGCTTGCGGATGTACAAAAGCTGTTTCGTGAACAACTGGCTTATATCCGTTAAACTCATAAATTGCCATAATCGATTATTTATTGAAACTCAGACAGCACTAAGATTACACAAAGTTTGCAGAGAAAATACTTAACGTCCTTTGCGGTTAATTACTAAGTTTTTTCGAGAATAACTGCCATCCCTTGGCCAACACCAACACACAACATACACAATGCATACTTATGAGAATCTTTCTCGTGAAGTTCTATGGTAGCTGTTTGCAGTAATCGTTGTCCGGTCATTCCCAGGGGATGCCCAAGTGCAATTGCTCCGCCGTTAGGATTGAGCCGGTCATCGTCGTCATCCATTTCCAACATTCGGGTTACGCCGAGAGATTGCCCTGCAAAAGCTTCGTTCAATTCAATGACATCCATATCGTCTAATTTCATTCCAGCTCGTTTCAATACTTTTTGAGCTGCTTCAACCGGGCCCAGTCCCATAATTCGCGGTTCAATTCCTGAAACGGCATGAGCCACAATTCGGGCTTTGGGTTTCAATCCAAAATCTTTCACGGCTTGATCAGAAGCAATCAATAAGGCTCCGGCACCGTCATTTAGTCCGGATGCGTTTCCAGCCGTTACGGTTCCGTCTTTCTTAAAGGCCGGACGAAGCTTGGCAAGTACTTCAGCCGTGGTATCGGGACGCATGAATTCATCATGCTCAAACAGGTATGGATTCTGTTTTCTGCGAGGAATCTCTACCGGTACAATTTCTTTAGCAAGACGCCCTGAGTCGCGGGCAGCACCAGCTTTCTGCTGACTCCAGGCCGCGAACTTATCCTGATCTTCGCGGCTGATGTTGTGCATTTCAACAACATTCTCAGCCGTCATTCCCATCCCGTCAGTTCCGTACATTTCTTCCATTTTTGGGTTGATGAATCTCCATCCAAAAGTAGAGTCATGCATTTCGGTAGTTCCTGAGTATGGAGATGATCCCTTCCCGAGAACAATGGGGCCGCGGGTCATGTGTTCCACGCCGCCGGTAACAAACAAATCCCCTTCACCGGCTTTGATGGCGTGATAAGCTTTTACCGTCGCGCTCATTCCGGAAGCACATAATCGGTTTACTGTTTCACCCGGTACTGAAGTTGGAATTCCGGCTAACAATGAAGCCATTCGGGCCACATTCCGGTTATCCTCTCCGGCTTGATTGGCACAACCGAGTATCACGTCCTCAATCGTTTCCAAATCGATTTTTGGATTACGCTTAATGAGTTCCTTAATAGGGATAGCAGCAAGATCGTCAGCCCGAATAGGAGAAAGCGAGCCCTTTAGTTTTCCGATTGGGGTTCTGATTCCGTCAATGATGTATGCATCCATAGTATTTAGATAATAGTATTTAGTATTGAGAATTTATTTCAATGACTTTGAAAGTGAATAAATCATCTTTTGAATTTCGGTGATCTTTTCTGATAGCATTTTATAATGTTCATTTTCTAGTTCTGAGGCTGATCCATAAGCTATATGTAAAAAATGTTTGAATTCTTTTTTCGATTTTCTTCCAGCTCCTTCAGCAATATTTGAGCTGATAGATACTACACTTCTCCTTATTTGTGAAGTAAGGCCGAATTTTTCCTCGGCTGGAAAATTTTTAGTGTACCGATAGGCATCAGTAGCAAGATCTACTGCTTTTTGCCAAACGGTTAGTTCTTTAAACTGATGCATAATTTCTAAATACTAAATACTATTATCTAACTACTCAATACTATGACTTTTTCCCGTTCGATAGACCGTGCCTCGGAACTCAGCTACCAGCTCGTCATTTTGATTGGAGATGCTGACTTTATAAACGCCAATAGTTCGGCCATTTTGAAGTTCCTCGGTTTCAGCCGTGAGTATATCTCCAACACTGACTTTCTTTGTAAAGTTTATATTATTCTCCAGGGCAAGTGAAATGGGGCCTCTGGAATTTGATGCAAAAGCAAGGGCACTGTCTGCAAAGGAGAATGTGATTCCACCATGGCAAACCCCAAATCCATTGGTCATTTCTTTTCGAATAGTCATGGACAGCTTACAGTAACCCGGTTCCGACTCCAGAACCTCAATCCCCATCCACCGGGAGAAGGCATCATTGGAGAGCATGTGGTTTATTATGGAATGTGATTCTTTATTCATGGATTAATATTTGGGAACTTAGAAATAAGGAGTCAAAACCCAGAATTTTCCTCCCCCTGAGTTCTGAATTCAGGGTTCTGACTACTTTATTTATAAAAACTTATCTGCTCTGCCACCATTTTCTTTAGCAATGGATTTGGCCGATATCGATCTTCCCGGTACTTTACTTGAAGAGCGGTCATTCGGTCAAGAATATTTTTCAATCCGATCTCATCTCCCCATTTCAGTAAGCCTTTGGGATAGTTTACTCCGTTTTGCATTGCAAGATCGACATCTTCAATAGATGCAATATTCATAAAAACAGCATCACAGGCTTCATTAATCAGCATTGTTAAAATGCGATCAAAAATCTTTGTACCCAATTCTTTGTCTTTATCAGGTTCAGGGTTCTTGGCGCCTTCCCGGTAATCATAAAATCCACGCCCTGTTTTTCTTCCTAACCAGCCGGCTTCTACCATGCGTTTTTGGGCAAAGGAGGGTTTGAACCGGGGGTCATAATAAAATGCTTCAAATACAGAACAGGTTACTTCATAATTCACATCGTGACCAATGAGGTCCATCAACTCAAAAGGCCCCATGCGGAACCCACCGATTTCTTTCATGGCCCAGTCGATAGTGGCGGCATCAGCAATGCCTTCTTCATAAATTCTCAGTGCCTCCCCGTAAAAAGGCCTCGCTACACGATTCACGATAAATCCGGGGGTATCTTTTCCGGAAACAGTAATTTTATCCCATTCTTTGACAAATGTTTTAGTGGATTGAAATACATTCTCACCCGTAGCAATGCCCGGAATAATTTCCACTAATTTCATCAGTGGAGCCGGATTGAAAAAATGTACACCTAAAAATCGCTCAGGTTTCTTTAATGCAGATGAAATGGCGGCAATGGATAGGGAAGAGGTATTAGAAGCGAGCACACAATCTTTTGAGACAATACCTTCCAAACGGGCAAACGTGTCTTTTTTGATATCCAGGTCTTCGACAATAGCTTCAATTACAAAGCCACAGTCCCCAAACATGGTAATGCTGTCTACAAACTGGATACGATCTAAAATCCCATCAATTTCTTTTTGGGTCATTCGTTCTTTCTCAACCTGCCGGGCCAGAATACTTTCCAAGCCTGTCTTGGCCTTTTCCAATTGTTGTGGATAAGCATCATATAAATAGACTTGGTGTCCTTGGGTAGCAGCGACTTGGGCAATTCCTGTTCCCATGGTTCCGGCGCCGACCACGCCGATCTTGGTATCTTTAGGTATCATAGAAAATATTTGTTTAGCATCTGAAAAATCGATTCCAAGATAAGGAATCTGAAGTGGAATGCGTTGTAAATTGACCTAAATTTTTGAACTTGAAAGTTAAAGGGAAAAAAGATATCATAATGATATCAAATAACAAACCAAGAGAAGTTATGCCTGATGTATTAGTAAGAAATATCGATGAGAAAACACTTAATAATTGGAAAAAGAGAGCAGAGCGAAACAATCGATCTTTACAAGCAGAGTTGAAAGAGATGATTGATGCTTTGGGAAAAGTGGATATTGAAGAAACCCGAAATATGGTTCGGGAAGAACTTGCTAAATATCGTGCAGAAGGTCGTATGTTTTCGGATAGTGTAGAAGATCTGCGGGAAATCCGGGATCGATGAGTATTGTTCTCGATGCATCTATTGCTGCAAAATGGATTTTTTTAGAAGAGGATTCAGATAAAGCTGAACAACTACTGAAAGATCATTCAGGATTTCTTGTTCCTGATCTTTTTTATATAGAGATGGATTCCCTCATTGGTAAAAAAGTACAAAGAAGAGAGTTGGAGGCTTCGGATGCTCACCGTAAACGAGATCAGGTGCAACGTATAGCAGCGGATGTTGTTTATCACCAAACCTTGGCAAAACTGGCTTTTGATATATCTATTTCACTGCCTGTTACGATGTATGATGCGTTATACCTCGCTTTGGCTATGGATAATCAAACAAAAATGTGGACAGCAGATAACCGATTAGTACGTGGCCTATCGAATACTATTCTATCGAAACATATTGAAAATCCGTTAAAAACAGATTAATTACCAATCCTTCCAAGGTGTGTATGCTTAAAATCATCGGAGAATTTAAGCCCGTAGCCGAAAACGCGATCAAAAGCCGAATGTCCTAAAAATACAATTCCAACAGCCAATAGAAGGTCAATTTCAGCAAAATATCCTGCTAAAATCAGCCCGATCATAATTCCTTTGTGGTGAAGGATGTTGTAGAACCAGGAACCGACTTTTGTGCTGATGAGATATCCGGCAAAGGATGCATCCGGGAGAAAGAATAAAAGAGCAAACATCCACCATCCATAAGAGGTCGCCATTCCAAATAAAATGACCGATCCCATAAAAAGCAGCAATTCTTCAAGAACGAGGAGGATTTTGATATTTTTTGTGAGTTCAATATTCATAGTGGTACAGGCTTTTTAGATTTGTAATCTGTGATCCTATTGACCTTTGAAGTTTGGCTTTCGCTTCTCCAGAAATGCATGAACCCCTTCATTATAATCATGGGTTTCACCTGCCTCGGCCTGGAGTTTAGCCTCCAGTTTCATTTGAGATTCCAGATCATTGGAGAATCCGGCATTGAAGCCTCGTTTGGTGAGGCCAAAACCGCGAGTCGGCATTTTAGTCAGTTTCTCTGCAATAGATTGAGCTTGTTCCATGAACTCATCAGCAGGATAGGATTTCCAGATCATCCCCATTTCTACGGCTTCCCGGGCAGAGACTTTTTCACCCAAAAAAGTGAGTGCTGTGGCTCGCGCCAATCCAATTAACCTGGGCAAAATATATGTTCCGCCACTGTCCGGAATCAATCCAATTTGTGAGAAGGATTGAATGAACTTGGCGTCCTCGCTGGCTATCACAATATCACAGGCAAGGGCGATATTGGCTCCTGCACCGGCTGCGGTTCCATTTACCGCACAAATCACCGGTTTCTCCAGTTGTCGAATTCCTTTTATGATAGGAATGTAGGTGTGATGTACTATCTCACTTAAATCACGTTCAGGATCTTCGGAGACCTCAGTAGCTTCGGCGAGATCTTGTCCGGCACAAAAAGCACGTCCTTCTCCGGTAAGCAGCACACATCGAATTTCATCGTTTGATTCGGCTTCCATCAATGCTTCTTTCAATTGAGTACCCATCTCGAAATTGAAACTGTTTAGTTTGTCAGGCCGATTTAGGGTGATGGTAAAGATGCCATTGGTAAGTTCAGTAGTGATCACAGATTAAGGGATTTGAGGATTGCACAGATTGTATTTCGGTAGAATTTATATAATGACAGCCTTTTCACAAAAAGTGTTGTTTAAATAAAAAGAGATGATCTTGGAAACTAAAAAATCTGTGAAATCTGCGTAATCAAAATAATCTGTAATCCTAGATACACTTAAAATGCTCAAAAGGCTGATCACAGTTATTGCAGAAGTACTGAGATTTACAGGCGGTGGAACCAAATTGGCTGACCAGTTTGGTTTCAAAAGAATCACAAAAAGGGCAGGGGACAACCTTTGTGCTGGATAGGCTTTTTAGGAAATCATCTTCTGCTTCAGTTTCTTCCGGTGGAGCAATGCCATAGTTTTTAAGCTTGGTCTTGGCTTCTTCCGTCATCCAGTCCGTCGTCCAGGTTTCGGCGAAATCCAGCTTCACTTCAAAATCTTCAACTCCTCGTTCAGACAGTTTTTCATGAACCAATTTTTCGATAGCATTCATTGCCGGACAACCGGAATAGGTAGGAGTGATTTTAACTAATACTTTGCCTTCTTCACCAACATCGACTTTCCGTGCAATTCCCATCTCCACGATGTTGAGCACCGGGATCTCAGGATCGGTCACTTCCTTCAGGAAGTCCCAAATCTGCTCTTCGGTATGTAGCTGGATGGCTGGCATGTGTTAGTATTGAGTAGTGAGTAGTGAGTATTGAGAACTCAAATCTCAATACTCACTACTCAATACTATTCTATTTCCACTCCGCATCAGGATATGAACGCCGCAAAAACTGCATCTGAGCCAGCATGTGACCTAAATGCTCAGTATGAATTCCTTTTCGGCTCCCGCTCATCATAAATTGATCCCAGTCAGGAACGGTAAGTGTTGCTTCTGTTAACGTTTCTTCAACCAATTTCTTCCATTCTTTTTTGAATTCGGATGAATCAACACCAAGACCTTCTTTAATCATCAGCTCGTCCACATCATCCATATAAAAAAGCTCATCCAGGTACATCCAAAGTTCATCAAAAGCTTCCTGAATGCGTTCATGGCTTTCTTCGGTTCCATCGCCCAATCGTAATACCCATTCGCGCGAGTGACGCAGGTGATATTTAATTTCTTTCAGGTGTTTGCTGATCATCCCGCTGAATTGCTCATCTTTGGCATCTTTCAATCGGTCATACTGGAAATAACTGAATGCACTGAACAGGAATTGACGAGCCATGGTAAATCCAAAATCACCCTTTGGGAGCTCACATAACTGCAAATTCGTAAACTCTCGGTCATCCCGGAAGTAGGCAAAATAATCTTCATCATGACCTTCATCTTCGATCTCTGCTGCATATTCATACAGTGCCGTAGCATGACCGATCAGATCCAGGGCCATATTGGCCATAGCCAGATCTTCTTCAAGCTGAGGTCCGTGCCCACACCATTCTGACATTCGTTGACCAAGTATAAGACGGTCATCTGCCAGCCGCAGCAGGTAGATTAGGAACGCTTCTTGTTTTGTTAATTCTTTGGTTTCAGTAGTCATCATTTCGAATCAATTTCTATTGGTTAATAGTTATTGGTGTAATGGTTAATTGGGATGCCCCCATTAACAAATAACCATTAACTAAGACCTCTTCTTAACTGCTCTTGGTACACTGTAAAATTGCGGATGCCGGTACGGCTTGTCATTAGCCGGATCAAAAAATGGACCCATATCTTCCGGCGTTGAAGCCGTGATATGTTTTGATTCCACCACCCAAATACTCACCCCTTCATTTCTGCGGGCATAGGTATCTCTCGCATTTTGGAGAGCCATTTCTTTGTCGGCTGCATGAAGGCTTCCGGCATGTTCGTGTGGCTTTCCTGATTTAGGCTGTGTGAAAACCTCCCAGAGAGGCCAGTTGTCTTTATTAGAATTATTGTCTGACATTAAAATTCTTGGTTTCAGATTAAAGAGAGAAGTCAGAACTCAGAATTCAGGAGCCAGAACATTCTGAGTTCTGACTCCTGCGTCCTGAATTCTCTTTTACGATGCTTTTTCTTGCTGTAGTTTCTTCTTCCGGGCGTAGGCATTAGCCGCTTCCCGAACCCATTCGCCCTCTTCATGGGCTTTTCGTCGGGCTTTAATTCGCTCGCGATTCATGATGCCGTTGCCTTTCACCACGTTCCAGAATTCATCCCAGGGGATGTCACCAAAGTCCCAATGGCCGGTTTCTTCATTGTATTCCAGGTCCGGATCGGGGAGGGTAACGCCGATTGCTTCAGCTTCCATCACCATACGATCCACAAAATGCTGACGGAGTTCGTCATTGGTTTTTAATTTCACTTGCCATTTGATGAGCTCGGCACTGTTTGGAGAATCAGAATCGTGCGGGCCGAACATCATTAAACTTGGCCACCACCAGCGGTTGACAGAATCCTGGGCCATTTTTTGCTGCTCAGGGGTTCCGGAAGCCATTTTGGCGAGCATCTCATATCCCTGCTTCTTGTGGAAACTTTCTTCCTTACAAATACGAACGTTTGCTCGTGAGTAAGGCCCGTAAGAAGAACGCGCCAGCATGGTTTGATTTACAATAGCCGCTCCATCCACCAGCCAGCCGATCGCACAGATGTCGGCGTAGGTCATAGTCGGGTAGTTGAAAATGCTGGAGTATTTAGCACTTCCGTACAGATATTGATCAACAAGTTCACTCCGGTCAATGCCCAGTGTTTCGGTAGCACTGTAGAGATAGAGTCCGTGGCCGGCCTCATCCTGCACCTTGGCCAGGAGCACCAGTTTTCTTTTCAGGGATGGAGCCCGTTCGATCCAGTTTCCTTCCGGAAGCATACCCACAATTTCGGAGTGAGCGTGCTGACTCATCATCCTGATCAATTGCTGCCGATACCGCTCAGGCATCCAGTCCTTGGGTTCGATCTTTTCGCCCGCATCAATGCGGGCTTGAAATTCGTCTAATTTTTCTTGGTTTTCCATGATGAGAATATACAGTTTTTTTGGAAGCGCTTTTCAGTCTTAATAACAGGAATTTAAAAAGAGTAGTTCGGGAAGTGAAATACAAGTTTCAGAAGTAGTATTAATATAAACGTTACGTTTTAAATCATTAAGAATAATTAATGTTAGTAACAGATTTAAGCATCATTACTCTTATGTACAGCTGTACTAAAATGGGTGTACAAATGAATAACAAAGAGATAAAGAAAAAACGTGACTCACTGAAAGCGCAACAGGCAGTAAGTTTACTTGAGCAAGAGATAGCTAAGATTCGGTACGTTAAAGATTGGGCTTTGTTTGTGGGGTGTTCGAAGACAACACTGAATCATTTGGTTAAAGCAGAATTTAATGTATCTGCAAAGAGCAAGATGAAAACAATACGATTCAAAAAAATTAAAAAGATGATACGAGAACATCCTGATTTTGGGTGTACTGCAGTAGCTATAGAAAGCGGACTAAAAAACGAGCGAGAGTTGTATAAATTTTTAACTCGTAATTTTGAGATTAACTATACAAAATTACGATTTAACCTTTTGTGGAAGAAAGGTACTGATTCTGAAATGGGTAGATAATTTTCAGAATGGGTACAGAAAGTTCAAAATGGATACAGAAAAGGACAGAAAAGGTTTGTGTAAATCTTCGAGGGAATATTAATTAGGAGTGTAATTGTTTGGCAATTACGAAGATGAAATCCTAAGTAAATGGAGAATATGATGAAAAAGTTAAATCTTCTTTTTATACCAATCATTTTTTCAATTTTAATCACCAGCTGTAACGATTCCTCAATGTTAACTAATTATTTTAGTTCAGAAAAAAGTGTATCAAATGTAAAGGATAAATCAATTATAACTACTTCCGAGTTCGGAGAGGTAAAAAGTTTTGATATGAATGTAAAAACTATTGGTACACTTAAACCCAGACAACCGTTAAATATTGAGTTTGATTTATTGAGTAATGTCAATACCGAAATAGCAGAAGTAAAAATAATACTACCGGAAATTGCAGCTTTGAGAAAGGCAGAACAACAATTAGGTGATCGACAGCTAATACCATTAGCATTGGGAGTTCCTATCCCACCAGAATATTCTGTGATAAAAAGTTTTGTAAAAGGAGAATCTTTAAATAAATCAATAACTCTGAAGATCAAAGAACCAGGTTATTATATGGTTGTTGCGGTTGCCAGATCACAATCGGAACAAAATTTGACCAAAAATGGAAAGGCAATTGATAAAACCATCCGACGAGAATTTTGGCTGTGGATAGACGAAAATGGGGGCCAAATTACTGATATATTTGACGCCAATTTGTTTCCTGAAGGTTATCATAAGATACCTGGGCCACTCACACCTGTAAGTGAACCCCCTAGAATTCGTCTTGTTTACCCTGATAGTGGCTTAAAAAATAGAGCTAATGGTAATTCTGCTCAAATTACTTCTTCTCACGATGTAACTATCGCTTTTACCTATATGGATCCTAAAACAGACGTGCTTCAGCCTGTTGTAACTGCTCCCGTATATGTTACTATTACAGATGAGTTTGAGAACAGAGTAATTAGTGAAAGCTGGGATCAAACCGATAGTGAAGGAAAAATACATAAAACTTGCGACGAAACAGGTTATGAATCTATTCAGGCCGATTTGCATACCACGCACAGCACTGTTGATGTTTCCTACGAAGGATCAACCATTGCTGCTACCGAGTCTACTTCACTCGCTGCCTGTGGATACACATTTGAAAGCAGAGCTACAGGCAGTCAAGTGTATGTTTGGTACGAAATGCCAGAAATAATCAATAACTCCAGATCATATTTTTCTCACAGCAGAGGCAAAGTAACTTTAAATATTGATGCCGATGCCGGTAGTTATTATAGTCCGTCCTCTGATCGAATTGTGATTTTAGAGTCTCACGCCGATGGTAGTTCATTTGGTGATTTTGTGCTTGCTCACGAATATGGCCATGCTTTTCATGAAAAGGGATTAGGGGGAAATGAAGCCGGTGGTAATTGTCCAAGTCCACATTACGTAGATGGAGAATATAATTTACAATGTGCTTATTCAGAAGGTTTTGCTAATTACCATGCAGAAATTCTAAGTTTCAACTATTTTGATTTTGAAAATTCAGATTACAGTTATGGTGGTACATCTGATGGCTCAATTGTTGAAGGCGCAGTTGCTTCATTTATGATTGATATAACAGATCCTGCCAATGAATCATTTGATAGCTTAAATTTACCGGGAAGTTACATATCGGATATTATTGAAACCTGTGAGATATATGCCTCCGGTTGGAGAAGAGGAGATGGGGTTGACCACCTAGTTGCTTGTTTTGAACAGGTAATTCCCGATTATTCTAATTATTTTACAACTAGAACAACATTACCAACAAATTTTCGTGAAAGCGTTACTGAACCCTCCGGTTGGAATGCAACTGAAATACTTAGACTTTGGAGAAGAAACTTATACGCAGAAGATTTATAATAACTGAATAATCTTCATTTAATAATCATAATTTTAAAACCCAATTAGTTATGAAGAGCTCAATAATGATATTTGCACTATCTATCTTATTACTAAGTGGCTGTAGTGAATTAAGTAATAATGGGAAAGAAAAAAGTTCAGAAGTAGAATTCGTATTCAACAATTCGACAGCAGATACACCTGATTTTGATGTTGTGTTTAATGATAATGGTTCTACTCTGCTGCATCGTAGTCAATTTTCTCAAGATAATAGCCAATTAAGTGCCGGTCCTTTTGAGACAGTCCAATCAGGATCACTGGATGTTGAAATAATATTGTTGAAGGACAAACTTCCACGGTCATTCGGAGAATTATCGCTACCTCTTAAAAAAGACTGGCGATACCGCGTTATTTTTCAAATAGTATCGGGTGACCCAACCGAAGGGTGTTTAGGTTGCTTGGGCTACAAAAGCTTCGCAATCGATTCTACCTTTAAATCCAATCCCGATGATTCTCTTTATATAGTTTGGGGAGGGAACTCAATAAGTGATCCCGTAGATTATTGATTTATTTATCATAAATGGAAGAAAGATTGGAGATGTAGTCTTTCTTCCGTTTTTTACTCTCTTCTTTTTGAGCAGTTGCCTGTAGTAAATAGCTTTTCTATAAACAACATTTACCCTCGTTAAGAAAATCCATCTTCGCAACGCAGTCAGGGAAGGAGAAGCAATTTTTTTAGGCAATCGGCTCAGCTTCAACCAACTCAAAATGCGGTAAATCGTCAAAACCCTGATCTTGCAGTATTACTCCGTCTTTATCCCAGTTGCCGCCCCACCGGATGTTGTGGGTGATTTCCCCTTGCTCCAGGAGTTCGCCGGCACATGAAATAACCAATCCTGCTATATAACAAAGTGAAGGCTTGTCATACGCCAGTTTACTGCGTGTGTCCGGGTCAGGATGATAGATATAAATATCTGCTGCCATTGAAGGATTGTAATTGTGTTTACCTTTTTTCTGGATGCCGTCAATTTTGGAGCGGCCTTCGTTAAATAACTGCTTCTGTCGTTCCAGACTGCGATGTCCCTCTGATACACCGAAATCAATACGCGAACGTGATATGGCCAACTGAAGTACTTTCTGTAGATCTTCGTGGCAGGTTTCTAGTTTTGTTTTACTGGTATTCCCAAATTTAAACCCCATAATTCCCCTGTTTTTGTTAGTAGGTATACCTGTAAGAGCAGTTTGAAACCAAATCCTTACAAAAAAATTTCGTTTTTGTAAGGAAAACTTGCCCCCGTGATGAGAGTTTTCGTGATTTTTTTAAAAAAGTTTGTAAGGAATCCCTTTTAAATCGCTCTAACTGTTTAAGTCATTATAAATATGACTTATAAACATTAACAAAACAGAAACAACATGCCTGTTAATTTTAATGTAATAGAACGAGCGGAGCCCGGCGTAGAGGGCGGCGGAAACAGGAAGTTTTATGCTTCCGCAATAAGTAAAGGTTCGAAAGGGATTGAAGAATTGACCGATCGAATCGAGAAAATCAGTACGGTAAGCGGAGCAGATATCCGTGCGGTACTGTATGCCATTATCGATATTGTTCCCGAAATGCTGAGCGATGGAAACATCGTAAATATCGGCGATTTGGGCAGTTTTCGGGTTAGTATCAGCAGTGAAGGAAGTGTTACGGCTGAAGAAGTAGACAGCAGCCATATCACAGATGCGAGGATCCTGTTTAGGCCGGGTAATAAGTTTGATGAGATGCTGAAAAACTTGAGTTACGAAAAAGCATCCGCCTAAACATTAAAACGTACCGGCTAATTGCCGGTACGTTTCTATTTTATATAAATAACACCCGCAAAACTGATGCTCATGTTTTGCCCAACCGATGCGCATCGATCAGTGGAATGATGCTCATGAATTGAACGATTGATGCGCATGTCTTTAAAAAGACTTTCTAAACACTTTTCTTTCACATCACACTCGCTTTCCCTATAATCCGTTGATATTAAATTGATTTAGATAAGAAGTAGGTTTTTCGTTTATGCCATTATTCCAAAACGCGGTACTGAATAAATATCTTTCCGGGGTTGATGAACAAAAGGTGGAGGAAGCCTGGGGGAAATTTACGGCACACTTCCACAATGCCGAGATACAGGAGAACATTCGTAATTCCAAAGAAGAGGAATACCAAGGAGGATTTCTAGAGCATTTATTTGTTAATGTACTTGGATATACCATGAAACCGGCCCCAGATTATAATCTGGTAGCAGAAAAAAAGAATCTCACGGATTCTAAAAAAGCAGACGGGGCGCTGCTGGACGGCGATAAAGTCCGCGGTGTGATTGAGCTGAAGGGCACCGAAACCACCGATCTTTCCAAAGTGCAAGATCAGGCATTTGGATATAAAAACAATCAACGTGATGCCCACTACGTCATCATCTCTAATTTTGAGAAACTTCGATTTTATATTGATAACGCCGTGGACTTCCTTGAGTTCAACCTGTTTACACTCAGCAAAAAAGACTTCAAGGTGCTTTGGTTATGTCTTGGCTATCCTAACTTTTCCAAGGGTCTGCCTAAGAAAATTAAAGATGCATCTCTCACTGAAGAAGAAAGCATCACTAAGAAGCTGTACAAGGATTATTCAAACTTTAAGCAAGCCCTGTTTGAAGATATTGTAGAACGGAATCCTGAACATGACAAAGTTCTTCTGTTTAAGAAAACTCAGAAACTGCTGGATCGCTTTCTATTCATCTTTTTTGCAGAAGACAGAAACTTGGTTCCTCCAAATCTCATTCGGAATATCATCCGCAGATGGACTGAGCTTCGTGATGATTATGATGTGGAAATAACATTGTATCAGCGATTCAAAAAGAATTTCAAGTATTTGAATGAGGGCTATGACGGGAAAGATTATGAAGTGTTTGCTTACAACGGAGGTTTATTTTTGGAAGATACCCTACTGGATGGCCTCAATATTTCCGATGAGTTACTTTATGAGCATACCGACCGACTAAGCAAATACGATTTTGAAACCGAGGTGGACGTCAATATTCTCGGGCATATTTTTGAGCATTCACTGAATGAGATTGAAGAAATCAATGCCGAGTTGAAAGGCGAAGAGGTGGATACTTCCAATACCCGCCGCAAAAAAGACGGGGTGTTTTATACGCCCAAGTACATTACCAAGTATATTGTAGAGAACACGGTTGGAAAACTCTGCGAGGAAAAAAAAGCTGATCTAGAAATTGATGATGAACGCTTTACAGAAGCCAAGCGCAGAACAAAAAAAGGCATTAATGATTTAAAAAAATACCGTGAATGGCTGCTGAACATAACTATTTGTGACCCAGCCTGCGGAAGCGGGGCATTTTTGAACCAAGCTCTGGAATTTTTGATTGCGGAGCACAAATACATTGATGAGTTACAGGCCAAATACCACGGTGAGGCGTTGGTGCTTTCTGATATTGAGAATCAAATTCTGGAAAAGAACCTGTTTGGTGTAGATATAAACGAGGAGTCGGTAGAGATCGCCAAGCTTTCCCTGTGGCTGCGCACTGCCCAAAAAGGCCGCAAGCTCACCTCGCTGAACAACCATATAAAATGCGGAAACTCGCTGATCGACGATCCCGAAGTAGCCGGCGACAAAGCTTTTAACTGGGAAAAAGAATTCCCGGACGTTTTCGCTAATGGCGGTTTTGATGTAGTGATTGGGAATCCGCCTTATTTAAGAATTCAGGGAATCAAAGATGCCTATCCTAAATTACCGCCTTATTATGAAAAAAACTTCCAGTCTGCTACGGGTAATTATGATATTTACGTAATGTTTATGGAGCGTTCTTATGGATTGATCAATAAGAACGGACAGGTTTCATTTATTTTGCCCCACAAATTTTTAATCTCCGAGTTTGGTGAAGGAATTCGAGAGTTTTTGGCTGAACAGAATGCGGTTTCTTCTTTACTTCATTTTGAAGAACACTTGGTATTTGAAGTTACCACTTACACCTGCATCATTAATTTTGATAAGAAAAAGCATAAGGATTTGAAATTTGCCTACGTCGAACCTCAGGAGATCATAAATCCTTTTGTGTTTGAGGAAATGAGCCAGAAAAATCTGTCAGGGAAAAAGTGGAACCTGATGGGGAAGATCAAAGCCAACTTATTCCAGAAACTTGCAGACCAGCCATATACTGCTGAGGATATTTTTGAAAAAATATTTGTTGGCCTTCAAACCAGTGCTGATAAGATTTATTTGATTGAAGGCGATATTAAAGGTGATTATGTGGTCGGTTATTCAAAATCATTAGATCGGGAAGTTCAGATTGAAAAAGGTTTAATGAAGCCGCAATTAAAGGGACAGGATGTATCTAAGTATTGCCATCTGAAAAACATCTATTACGTTATATTTCCATATATCTTAAAAGGTGATGGTACTTCTGAGCCAATGACAGAAGATTATATAAAAAAGCATTTTCCAAAGGGATATGAATATTTAAAGGAGAATGAAAAGGATTTACGAGGACGTGAAAGTGGGAAAATGGATAAGGAAGGTTGGTTTTTATATATCTATCCGAAAAGCTTAACTGAATTTGAACAACCAAAGATTGTGTCTCAAGAAATATCTAAGGGTACAAATATGACCTTTGATAATGAGAATATGTACCATGCAACAACGGTCTATTCCTTTATTCTTAACGAGCCAAGCAATGAAGACTACAAATACTATTTAAGCATTCTGAATTCAAATTTGATGTGGTTTTATTTAACAAATACCGGAACGGTGTTAAGAGGTGGGTATTTCCGGTTCAAAACAAAATATCTCTACCCGTTTCCACTTCCTGAAGAGCCAAAAAACAAGAAGCCTTTCATTGAAAAAGTAGATTCAATGCTGGAACTAAATAAGGATTTCCAGAAAGTTGAAAATAATTTCTCAGAGCTTTTGCTATCCAAATTTGACATAGACAAGCTATCCAAGAAACTCCAAAGCTGGCACGAGCTCACCTTCAAGCAATTCCTGAAAGAGCTGAAAAAGAAAAAGGTGGAACTCACCCTCGACAAAGAAGCCGAATGGATGGAGTACTTCAACCAACAAAAAGCCAAAGCCAACGAGCTAAAAAACCAAATCGCCCAAACCGATTCCGAGATTGATGGGATGGTTTATGAGTTGTATGGGTTGACTAAAGAAGAAATAGAAGTTGTGGAGGGGAGTTAATGGGTTCAAATAGGAAATATCTTCTTGAATACTGGCTCGATTTGCGAATTCATGAAAAAGAAGAATTGGAAAAAGATGTAGCAAGAAAATTACAACGATTTGATGTAGAATATGAAGTTGATCAGAGTAACAAGTTCTATGTGTTAACAATAAAAGGAGGTAAGAATGATGTTAATGCCTGCTATGAAAGATTTAATGTTTACAAAGAAGGGGCCTTTCGAGCAAGAGACGAGCTTGGGGATGAATTAAGGAAGGAAGCTTACAATATTTTATCTGACATTGAAACTGAACTGAGAAATTTTATCAGTAAAGCTATGATTGAGGTTCTAGGCTTTAATTGGTGGGATCGAATTCCAAATAAATTAAAAGAACGAGCAGAAGAAATCGCAAAGAGTTCAAATAAGAAAGAGGAAGAACTCCACCATCCTATTGAATTCACAATGTTCAGTGGACTTATTGAAATTGTAACAGGAAAGTTTACTCAGTGGCCAAAAAATAAATCATTAACTGTTTCTGATTTAGAAGAATTACTTCTTGAAAAAAATTCAATGGATGAACTTAGAATTGATCTGGCAGAAAAAAGTAAAACAGTGTCGATATGGGATGATGTATTTTCTAAATATTTTGATGATCAAATAACATGGATTGAACTCGAAGATGAATTAACTAATCGAGTTATACCAATTCGAAATAAAGTTATGCATCACAGAATGTTACGGATCTATGAAGTAAAAGAATTGAAAAAACATAGAACAAAGTTACTTGATGTTCTTGGTAATGCTAAACCAAAATTACCAGCGCGTAGTATATCTGAAGCAATGAAAAATATTTCAACTGTTTTTGAAAATATTAAATTTCAGATTAATTCTGATTTGGCAAATGCATTAGCGTTTCAAGTTTCAACAGAATTTCAAGAATCAATGCAACTTCTTAGAGATTCTCAGTCACAAGCTTTAAAAGAGTTATTTGAATCAACTAACATTGGGAATTTAAAACTTGGAAATAAAGGAATAACTAACGACTCAGATTCAGAAGAGGCTGATATAGACGATGATGATAATGAAGAGGAGTAAATAATTTTAACTCAGTTCGACTAGTTCCCAAAGCCTAATCCATTACACTCTCGGTACAAAGCCAGTATAGTTTTACGATAATCATGAAAAAGCTTCAAAAAATTGATTTAGTTGATATCATAGGACGAGAACTACAAAGCAGAATGGGTTTTCGCGAAATTGATGCCTATTTCACCGAATATGGAATACCGACTGATCATACACCAAGCGCAAACAGCAAATGGGTTTACGTTAAAGAAGTATTAGCTGGGGTTGATGATGAAGTAATATTTGAAATTGCACGGGAATTAGAGATCGACCATCCTTTAGTTTCAAGAACTCCTGTCGTTAAAGATGAGGAAGCTACTTTTTGGAAACCGGGTTACTTCCGTTTATTTCTAAGTCATCTTTCAATTCATAAAGTAACAGTGGGAAGACTTAAGGGATCACTCGAGAAATTTGGGATAAGCAGCTTTGTTGCACACGAAGACATAGAGCCAACAAAATTATGGGAAAAAGAAATTGAAAAAGGATTATTTTCAATGGATGCTTTATGCGCAATCCTCATGCCTGGTTTTAAAGAAAGTAATTGGACTGATCAAGAGGTTGGCGTAGCTATTGGGCGGGGTATTTTAGTAATTCCGGTAAGAAAAGATTTAGACCCTTATGGTTTCATTGGCAAATTTCAAGGATTTCAAGCAAATAATAAATCCATTGGTGAAGTTGCAGAGGGTATTTTTCAAATTATTAGTTCCAATCCTAAAACAAGGTCGAATTATATAAACAAGCTTACAGATTTATTTTTGGTTTCAAACAATCCAGAGGAAGGACTTAATAGAATCAAGACAATTAAAATGATAAAAGATTTCCCAGAAGAGAAAGCTATATCATTACATTCGGGCATTTTAGAAAATCAAAACTTGGAATCTGTTAAGATTTTAACTGAATTTAATTCATTTCTTAAGCAGTTTAATTTGTCTGCAATTAGCATTTCTGATTTTAATAAAAAAGAAATAGAGGACTTGGATGATGACTTGCCATTTTAGTCTCATTATCGACAACCTCGTTAAAACTGCCGTTTAATTGTGGACAACTCTGTTCATAAAATGTTCAAAAGAATCCTAACTCGAACCCATTCATTTTGTACATTGATTGAACATGTATTTCACCACCAATATAAATCTGAGAATTATGAGTACCACAAAAGAAAGAAAAAAGCCAAGAATATCTATTAACAAACTTGGCGAATATATGACAGGCACACCTTTTAACAGAAAAACGATAATAACTGAACAAAAAAAGCCTCCGGTTTTTAAGAGTGCTTATTATCAATTTGCAGAGTTAGCGATTGTAAGCTTTTTAAGTTCAATTAATAAAAATATTTCTTCACTCGATAACTCTATTAATGAGTTGCAAAGCTTCAGGCCAAGTAAAGGCTATCAAAGGTCTAAGAATAGATCAAATATTGAAGCCATTACTTCTTTTAAGAATGCCTACCAAGGTCTGTCAGATTTAAGCCAATATTCAATAAAGAGAGGTAGTCAAAAAGTACCTAAACTTAAAGTAGGTGGTGTAAACATTAGTATCAGACCGGAACTAATTCTTACAACCAAAAATGATGACGATAATAATGATGTAGGAGTCATAAAGCTTTATTTTAGCAAGAACAGCCCTCTTGATGAAGAAACTGGAAATTATATCTCAACTGCAACTCATCAGTGGGTTGAAAAGAATCTAGTTAGTACAGAATTAAATGCGCCGCATCACATGACGTTAGTCTATGATGTTTTCAGTGGTAAAATCTTTACACCACCTCGGTCATTCATTAAAAGAAGAAAAGACATTGAAGCCGCTTGTGAAGAAATCTATCTGATGTGGCCTCATATGTAGTGCTATAAACGTAATTGACAATTTGTCCTATTACTCTATTTGGCTTCATTATTGTAAGAGGTTTTATCGAGAGTTTTTGAGCGTTTTCTCTCCGGCTGGGAAATGCCCGGGTGTCTGTAAACACTAAGGGAACCATTAAAATCAAATAAAAAACCACCATGGCCAAACAAAGAAAAACAAGCAAAGCAGCAGCAAAATCTGCATCGAAAGTTCTGAGAGATAAAAGAACAGGTAAAGATTCCAAAAAAGCTGCTGGCAGTGCATTATCACAAGTTGCTCCTAAGAAAAAGAAGAAGTAAATATATCTCGTTTCATCCTGTCACAGCGTAGCCTATGTGACAGGGAGGAATGCTTGTGATCATATTCGCATTAAAGTCTAAGTATATGAACAAAGTATTTTAAAAGAGCAAAATAGCCCACCAAAAGAACTGTAACTTTTATTGAAAAGAAAAATAATGCAGGCCAATTTAAGTACTTACTTGCATTAACTTCTTTCTCTGAAATTCTCTCTTCTTTGAGAAGTTCAAATTTAGCTTCATGGTGTCTATGAAAACTCCCCCAAATTAGAGTAGCAGTAATATACTGTAACAGATCACAAGTTAATGAAAGTACAAATGCTATCATTGGAAAAATCAATTCATCAGGAATAGCAATTTTAGATTCTTCGCTGATTCTGAATATCCAAATTATTCCTAAGCCAACAAATGATAACTGTCTTGAAATATCACTGGTTTTACCCGAATAATAATAATAAGATTCTCTGGCATCTTTTATTTTCATTAACGTTTCTTGTTGTCACTCTTGAGTGGATTATTGGTAATTCTTGGTCCAGTACTATCTGTCTTTTTGTTAATCTTTTTATCAGTAGCCCCTTTAACACTTCTTTTATTTGCCGACCCTGCTGATTTGTTTGTATCCCTATTATGCTTTTTTGCCATAACTATTTAAAAATTTAATGTTTGTATTATTCCTCTATGACTAATTACTTCAAGAATATAATCTAGAAAGGTAATGACAGCAAAAAAAATGTGACCATCACTGTGCTCTGCTCTGAAATACCCCACCTAAAACTAAACCCATATCAACCATCTTGACCAACCTTCAGCAACCAACAGAGCCCTGCCGATGGTTTCAATCTGGCAAGACGGCTGCTTAGTTCTCACTCAAAAAACTTAATTTCTTTTCAAAGTTTTGGTATGGGCGAAATAGTATCTCTATTTGCACCCCATCCGTCTCTCCTTTATATAATTTTTCTTTATCCTCTTCTGTTTTTGGAACGGCAATCAATTGAAAGAAACCGATGCCCTCAACCTCCAAACCTTCTTCCAATGTAAGTGTAGTTAGAAGGTATTCCCTGAGAGTCGTTAAAATTTTATGTGCCTTCTCAAAACTAATGGGCAAGCTTCTTGAAAAAATTTCTGCGACTTCATTGATCTCCAGATGGTGAAATTCCCTGTTTTCCAAATAAGTAGGCTGGTCGTGGCTTGTTTCACCTTTTTTATTGTTGACAAGTTCTATAACAAGAATAGGTTCTGACATAGCTTTGGTTTTTTGTTAAGGTGTATCTGGTAAGAGCAGTTTCAGAGCCATTCCTTACAAAAAAAATTTGTCCTCGTCACAGCGCTCCGCTCCGTAATGCCCACAGAGGCCCTGCCTCAAACTAAATTCATACGCCCATTAGCTCAACCTCTGGCAACTACCAACGCCCACCGGTTTCCAGGAGGGGTGGTTTCGTAGCCCCCGGGCTGCGTCCGGTTTGGCATCCCAAGCCTAATTCTAAATCCCAACGGACTTGCCCGCTCCCCCTGGCCGGGCGAGATGAAATTCACGCGTATGCAAAATCATCATTTTTCTGATTTAAAAACGAAGGAGGTTCTTCAATTTCAGCTTTAAACCGCACCCCTAACAGCTCCAGAAGTCGCTGGGCTTTCTCTACTGTGATACCGTGATATTCATTATTTTCATCCCGGGAAACCTGGGCTTCGGAAACACCTGTTTTTTTTGCGAATTCCTTTTGTGATAGTCCTGCCGCAATCCGAATGCCAATCAACCAGCGCCCGATGTTGTTAAAATCCATCAGCACACCCAAATTCCCACGTTTCATTTGCTCATAGGTTTCCACCTCTTCCTTAAGCTGTTCATGAAAAGATATAAGAGGTTGCATAAGCCGGTCCAATTCCTCGCCCGTATGCCCCAGTTCTATAAAGTGCTCCCGCTGGACATTCAGGATCTTTTCCTCTTCTTCTAACTTCTCAATCGCTTTTTTGTATTCTTTATCTGTTCTAATCATAAGATGTCCGTTTTTTAGGGCTGACCCTGCCCTGAGTGATTAATTAACTCTTAATATCTGATTAACATTATTGTATTACTTTTATGATACCTTTTTGTTTGCCGGAAGCCCGGTGTTTCCTGAAAGCTGCCGGAAATACTTGCTGGTTACCATGTTTGTCAGTTATACCGCTGGGTTGTCCAAAGTGAGGATATAGTTCTATCCGGTACTTATGCCACATGGGTAATTGTTTTTTAGTAAATCCACTATAGCTTTTACGGTCTTTTGAGTTCCACGTCCATATCTTATGGGGATCTATAAGGTTTAGCTGTCTTTGAATATGGCCACTGGCAAATTCTGACAAATCACATTCAAAATACCCGTCAATATCATTGGGTCGGGGTTTTGCTTCTACAAATGAACCATCTAAATAAATGTCAGTAATACCAATTTGCCATAATTGTTTGACTAACATTTCAGCTTGGTTAACTAACCAAGATCTCCATGATTTATCCCAATTTGGAATTTCCGGTTTCGCTGGGCCTGAAACTAATATTGATTTGCGTAATTGCCTGAAGGTTAACTCATAGTCTCCCGGTGGCAATAATCCGTTATTTGTAAATTTCAGACCCTTTTCACTCATGTGGGTAAGTTAACAATAATGTTGATAACTTCAATAATTAACATATAAGTTAATCGTTAAATTTCCTAATGAATTTAAACTTACCTTCGTTCCCAACGCCCCCGTTAGGAATGCCCCGCCGGACCACCCAGCCCGAGTGAGCAGCAAAGGGATAGCCACTTTGCCAAACAAATAGCCCCCCGTAAAATCCCACAAACGATCAACCCCATCTCCGGTTCCGGGGAAAAACTCAAATGCGCTGTCGGCTGTATTTTTTGAAATGTGTTGGGATACCGGGGTTTACTCTATGGAAGCGCTTTTTTATTTTGTATTTTCAAGAGTGAAAAGAAAAAGCTAATAAAAAAGTGTGCATAATGGCTGAATTAGAAAACACCCTCGAGCGACCCGTAGAAGAAAAATTTGATGATCATCTTGGCTTGCAGGATGTGGATTATGTGGAGCACTATGTGAGTAACGCCAAGCAAGCGGCTCATTTCTATATGACGACCTTCGGTTTTCAGATGAAGGCCTATTCCGGATTGGAAACAGGAGTGCGCGACCGGGCTTCTTATTACCTGGAACAGGGAAATATCCGTTTTGTGCTTTCCGCACCGCTGAACAGTGATTCCCCCATAGCCAAATTTGTACATAAGCATGGAGATGGTGTAAAAGATATTGCCATGCACGTGGAAGATGTAGACCGGGCCTATCATGAATCGGTGAAAAGGGGAGCCGAGTCTGTTCTTGAACCTCATGATTTAAAGGATGAGCACGGTACCATCCGCAAGGCAGCTATCAAAACCTACGGAGATGTCATTCATTCCTTTATCGATCGCTCTGAGTACGATGGGGTGTTTATGCCGGGATTTCAGCCGAAAGAAAGTTTGGTAAAATCTGAGCCGGTGGGCGTTGAGTTTGTGGATCATTGTGTGGGCAATGTGGAATTGGGCAGGATGAACGATTGGGTGGATTTCTACCGGGATGTCCTCGGTTTCACCCAATACATCATCTTTGACGACAAAGATATTTCCACCGAATATTCGGCCCTGATGAGCCGGGTGATGGCCGGCGGCCGCGGAATGATCAAGTTCCCGATCAACGAACCCGCTGAAGGCAAGAAGAAATCCCAGATCGAAGAATACCTCGATTTCTTTGAAGGCCCGGGCGTACAGCATGTAGCGCTGTTAACCGGGGATATCATTGATACGGTAACCAAACTCCGGGACCGGGGCGTTGATTTCCTGAAAGTGCCAACGGTGTATTATGAAGAACTGGAAGGCCGGGTAGGCAAAATCGATGAACCTATTGATAAATTAGAAGAACTCGGAATTTTGGTGGATCGCGACGATGAAGGCTATTTATTGCAGATTTTCACAAAGCCTGTAGTTGACCGGCCGACCCTGTTTTTTGAGATTATTCAGCGCAAAGGCGCCCGTGGTTTCGGTAAAGGAAATTTCAAAGCCCTGTTTGAAGCCATCGAGCGCGAACAAGATCTTAGAGGTAATTTGTAATTATAAATTGGAGTTGATGAATGTTGAATTGAGAGCAATAAACATTCATCAATCATAAATCAAAAATGTAGCCATGTATTACCACGCATTAGGGAAGATCCCGCATAAACGTCATACCGTATTTCGTCGTGAAGATGGAGAATTATATACCGAAGAGCTATTCGGAGCGGAGGGGTTTCATGGCAACAGTTCGCTGCTTTATCACCATCATATGCCAACGCGCGTTGTGAAGGTAGAAGAGGGAGCAGAAATTTCCCTCAAAAAAGCGGATGAAAAAATGTTGCGACACCGGCTGTTGAAAACCAAGGACGTTCCGGCCGGAGGCGATCCCGTCACGGGGCGCAAAGTGCTAATGTTCAATAATGACATCCAAATTGGTGTGGCCCGGCCAACCGATAACATGGATTATTTCTACAGAAACGGCGAACATGACGAATTGATCTTTATTCACGAAGGTGAAGGACATATTCAATCCGTGTTCGGGCGACTGGATTTTGGCTGGGGTGATTATATATTCCTGCCCCGGGGCACCACTTATCAAATGAATTTTGAGACGGATGAGAACCGCTTTTTGCTGGCCGAATCCACCGGCCCCATCGACTTCCCCAAACGGTATTTATCCGACATGGGTCAGTTCATGGAGAATTCGCCGTTTTGTGAAAGGGATTTCAGGTTGCCTTCCGAACAACTGTTTTTCCCGGAAGAAGGTGAATTCGAAGTACGCATTAAAAAAGGAGGGCGGTTCCATCATTATAGTTTTGATCACCATCCTTGTGATGTAGTCGGATGGGATGGGTACCTTTATCCATGGATTTTCAACATCAGAGATTTTGAACCGATCACCGGCCGCATCCATCAGCCGCCGCCGGTACATCAAACTTTCCGGGGACATAATTATGTGGTGTGCAGTTTCTGTCCGCGTAAATTCGATTATCACCCCGAATCCATCCCGGCGCCGTACAACCACTCCAACGTAGATTCCGATGAGATGATCTATTATGTGGAAGGGGATTTTATGAGTCGTGAGGGAATTGATTATGCCGATATCACCCTGCACCCCGGCGGCATCCCCCACGGACCGCAACCCGGCAAAGCCGAAGCCAGCATTGGAGCAGAAGAAACCGATGAATATGCGGTCATGATCGATACCTTCCACCCCATGTACGTCACCGAAGAAGCCATGCGGTTGGATGATCCGAGTTATCCTTATTCATGGCTGGAAGATTAGGTGTAAGAAGCAAGGCTCAAGGCGCAAGTTTGGCTTCCATTTAAACTTGCGCCTTATACCTAAAATCTTGAACCTTATTTCATTCCTCTCCATATTCCCGCCATTCAATTCTAATCTCAAAATTTCGTCATGAGACAAGTCCTAATAACATTCACTCTATCACTCCTCACTTTATCACTTTCTGCGCAGACTACAACTACCTACGAAATCTCTTTCGAAAACGCCGTTCATCACGAAGCTGAAATATCGGTGACTTACACCAATTTGGATGATAAGGTACTTGAAGTTCGAATGAGCCGGACTTCTCCCGGCAGATATGCCCTGCATGAATTTGCCAAGAATGTATATGGGGTGAAAGCGACCGATAGTCAGGGGAATGAGTTGGAGGTTACCCGTCCGAATCCACACCAGTGGAACATCAGCGGACATGACGGAACCGTGAAATTTGAGTACACCTTGTTTGCCAATCGCGGAGATGGGACTTATTCACAGGTGGATGAAACCCATGCCCATCTCAATATGCCGGCCACTTTTGCCTGGGCCCGAAATTACGGTCATCGTCCGATTGAGATCACTTTTAATGTACGCGAAGACCTGAACTGGAAAGTCGCCACACAGCTCAAGCCGCTGGAGGGAACAACTTATTATGCTCCTGATCTGTACTACTTTTTAGACAGTCCTGTAGAAATCGCTGATTTCCATGAGCGGCAGGAAGCCATTGACGGACAGCTCATTAAAATGGCGCTCCATAAACCGGCGACTGATGAAGAAGTAGATGAGTACTTTGGAAAAGTGTTGGCTATTGTAAATGCACAGGTGAATGTTTTTGGGGAACTACCCAAGTTGGATTATGGCGAATACGTATTCCTAAACTGTTTTATGCCCAATGCCAGCGGAGATGGGATGGAACATCGAAACTCAACCATCGTTACGAATTCGAAACCACTGGACGAGCCATTAGGTGAAACCAGTATTGGAACCATTTCGCATGAGTTTGTGCATACCTGGAATGTGGAGCGTATCCGCCCGGCCAGCCTGGAGCCCTTCAATTTTGAGGAAGCCAATATGAGCGGGGAGCTATGGTTTGCTGAAGGCTTCACCAGCTATTATACCGGTCTGATTTTAGCCCGGGCAGGCATTCAAACCGAGAAAGAATATGTGGAAGGGTTAGCCGGGGGAATCAATTATGTATTTAACCATCCCGGGCGTCAATTTTTTAATCCGATTGAAATGAGCTATCAGGCTCCATTTGTCGATGCCGCCCGTTCTGTTGATCCCGTAAACCGTGAAAACACTTTTATTTCCTATTACACTTACGGCAGTGTGTTGGGCTTAGCCCTCGACCTTTCTCTTCGAAATATGGATGATGGCAAAAACCTGGATGATTTCATGAAGCTTGTCTGGCAAAATTTTGGTAAGCCCGAAATCCCCTATACCGTCCGTGATATTCAAGCCGCACTTGCTGAATATGCAGGCGATGAATTTTCTTCAAACTTTTTCACAAAATACATTTATGACAGCCAAATGCCGGATTATGAGTCGCTGATGGCAAGTGTTGGAGTGAATTTCGGAAAAGCCAATCCCGGCAAAGCAAGCTTGGGAACCAACATCAGGATTGAGGATGGAGTTGGAATTTTGAGATCAAATGCCATAAAAGGTTCTCCAATTTATGAAGCCGGAATTAGCGGGACGGATGAAATTATTTCCGTAGCGGGGACATCTTTAAACGGGGTGTATGATATGAATAAAGTTTTGGCGGATTATGAACCGGGAGATGAAATTGAAATTGTTTATAAGCGGTGGGGCGAAAGAAAAACAGCAACCGTTACTTTGGAAGAGGATAAAAGTTACAAAACGGAGTTGGCTGAAAAGATCAACAGAAAAGTAAGGGAGAGAAGGTCAGGTTGGTTAAAAACAACCCAATAATATTTTTAAGCTTTCCATAAGAGGCAATATCCGAATGTTTTGGTACCCTTGTAGGCTTCGCTAAAATTGGCAGTCAATTTTTTATAGATTTCTCCGTTAAATTTGAGAATGGTATTTCACTTTTAATGATCTTATTATAAGGCTGCCTTTTTTAAAAGGAGAGACTCTACAAATAATAAAAAGTTATGGATACAGTAAATTTCGGAAGTAATTGGTTATCGTCTGTTTTTAAAATTACGTGCATAATAGTTTTAGTTTCGGGGCTGTCTGCTTGCAAATCTTCGGAATCGGTTTCCGGTCAAACGGCTGCCGGTGATAATGCAAGATCTGATGAGGAGTTGGAAGAATTATATTGGGCTCGACAGGATAGTGCCCGTATGAACTTCACCGAAGCGGATACCGAATTTATGACCGGAATGATTGCTCATCATGCTCAGGCACTGATCATGTCACGTTTGGCCCCTGAAAATGGAGCAAGCCCACAAATTCAAACTTTGGCTGCACGGATTATTAATGCTCAGAAAGACGAAATTAAATCTATGCAAACGTGGCTGAAAGATCGGGGACAACCCGTTCCGGAAGTACATATTGAAGGGCTTAAGTTGATGATTCACGGTTTGGGGGATGATCACATGAAAATGGATCATACCAATATGGCGGGGATGTTATCGCCGGCTCAGCTCAAAGAATTATCGGAAGCCAAAGGGGAAGACTTTGACCGGCTTTTTCTGAAGTATATGATAGGTCATCATAAAGGAGCGGTAACGATGGTGGATAAGCTTTTTAAAACGGATGGAGCCGCTCAAGATGAAGGGGCATTCAGGCTGGCTACAGATATTCAGGTTGACCAAAAAACTGAAATTGCCCGCATGCAGCTGATGCTGGATGAAATAACAGCTTCCAAATAAAGTTACTAACAAAACTCATTTATTCTCGAATAAATATTTTTCGCTAACAAAAACACAGACTAAGAAATCGTATGATAAAATCAGATACTATAAACAGTCCGTCAAAAATGATGGGCTCATTCAAAGTGATATTTATGCTGGTTCTAGCGGTGGTAATTGGTGCTTACGGATGTTCATCATCTTCTATGATGGATAATTCTTCCGCCCCAACCACCCCTGAAATAGAACCTAAACCTATGACGGCGGTAAACCCGCCAAGCCCGGATCCTCGTGTAGGATTGAAAGCCGGATTGTTTGATGCAGAAGAAGCTGCATGGAATTTAACCATGATTTCCCAAACACCTCCTCCGGAGGATTTTGTAGGGGTAACAAACTCTGACCTTGCCTTTAAGGATAATTATGTTTTTCAAGGAAACTACAACGGGGTAATAGTTTGGGATATTTCTAATCCACAGGCTCCTGAGCTGGTTGTTGATTATTTATGTCCGGCTTCACAAAGTGATGTATCGGTCTATGGAAATCTCCTGTTCGTATCCGGTGAAGGATTTGGAGGCCGACTTGATTGCGGAACGGAGGGAGTTCAAACAGCAGTAAGTCAGGAACGTCTTCGAGGGATTCGAATTTTTGACATCACTAATGTTGAAGAGCCAAAGTATGTATCTAATGTTCAAACTTGCCGCGGTTCGCACACGCATTCTGTTTTGAAAGACCCGAAAGATGATGAAAACGTGTATATATATGTATCAGGATCTGCGCCTGTACGTCCTGAAGAGGAGCTTCCGGGGTGTGTGAACGCCTTGCCGGAAGAAGACCCGAATTCTGCTTTATTCCGGATTGAGGTCATAAAAGTGCCCCTGGATAATCCGCAGGAAGCGGCTATTGTGAATTCACCGCGTATTTTTGAAGACCTAACCGCCCCTCCAACCCACGGATTAGCTCCTGCTGACTTAGCCCGCGTTCGTGAAGCTGAAGAGCAAGGTGCATTTGTGGTAGAAATTGGAGGCACTCCCCGCATACTTCCTGATCGGTTCGTATCTCAATTAATGGGTAACGTAATGGAACAACGCGGAAATGATACCGGAGAGCCTACCGCAGCAGACAGTGCCGCTTTAAGGGAACAACTTCCGGACATGATTGCCCAGATGTTTGGCGGTAACGATGATGGAGAACAGCGCGGGCCAACCCAATGCCACGATATTACCTTATACCCTGAAATAGGCCTTGCCGGCGGTGCTTGCGAGGGTTATGGATTGCTATTGGACATCTCTGATCCTGTAAATCCTAAACGTGTTGATGCGGTAGCTGATTCTAACTTCTCCTACTGGCACTCTGCTACTTTCAGTAATGATGGAAAGAAGGTGTTGTTTACGGATGAGTGGGGCGGTGGCGGACAGCCTAAGTGTCGCGAAACCGATCCTTACGAATGGGGTGCGAATGCTTTGTTTACTATCAATGAGAATAAAAAGATGGAATTTGAGAGTTATTACAAAATGCCTGCCCCGCAGACAACCGAAGAAAACTGTGTGGCGCATAATGGTTCTTTGATTCCTGTTCCGGGACGTGAAATTATGGTTCAGTCCTGGTATCAGGGCGGAATTTCCGTGTTTGACTGGACTGATGCTGCCAATCCCGTTGAGATTGCATACCATGATCGTGGCCCTGTTGATTCAACTCGTATGGCGAGTGGCGGAAGCTGGTCGGTGTATTGGTACAATGGCGTAATTGTGAATTCAGAAATTGCCCGCGGTATGGATATTTTTAAATTGGAGCCGAACCCGTATATCACCCAAAATGAAATTGATGCAGCCAATACTGTCAAGCTGGATTACTTGAATGCTCAGGGACAGCCAATGTTCGAATGGCCTACCACTTTTGCTCTGGCAAAAGCATATGTAGATCAGCTCGACAGGAATGATGGATTAAGTGATGCCGACCTTGCTTCTTTGCGCGCAGGTATCAGTGATGCTGAGGATGGCAATACGAATGTGTTGAATGAACTAGCCGGAACGATTGAAGCTAAAGCCGGTTCTTCTTCACAATCGGAGAAAGTCCGTACCTTGGCTCAAACGCTGAGAGATCTGGCATCCATGTAAAAGTATTCGAACAATCTGATCTAATTTAAATCCTGCCCGGTTATTCGGGGCAGGATTTTTTTTGTCTATGCTTTATCCATAAGCTCTTGCACCTCTGAAGATTCCTAATCATATTCATGACCAAAATTTGAATACATACTCAGTTCGCATGAAAAAATTTATACTTCTCCCTCTATTACTTTTATTAGCACATACCCAGAGTTTTGGGCAAAGTTATCCGCATATTCTTCCCTTGAAAGAACGTGCAGCAGTGATTGATGATCTTCTCAAAGACAAGATTGAGAATGTACTCCCTGATCTAATGGAGCGCACCGGGATCGATATGTGGGTTGTGGTTTCCCGGGAGTATAATGAAGACCCGGTCATAGAGACCTTGCTGCCTGCAACATGGCATACTGCTCGCAGGCGCACGATCTTGGTAATGCATCATCTTGGAAACGGGAATGTGGAAACACTGGCCGTGGCTCGCTATGATGTGGGTGAAATGTTCAAGCGTGCATGGGAGCCGGAGGAAGAACCGGATCAATGGAAAAGATTAGCGGAAATAGTTGAAGAACGGGATCCGGAAAAAATTGGGATCAATATCTCTTCGATATGGGGACATGCAGACGGTTTGGTGGTTACCGATCATGAAGAAATGAAAGCAGCGCTCGGAACAAAGTACAGTAATCGTTTAGTATCGGCTGAAAAACTGGCTGTGGGCTGGCTTGAAACCCGTACTGAAAAAGAAATGCAGATCTACCCACAAATTGTCCGCATTGCCCATGAAATTATCGCAGAAGGATTTTCCGATCGGGTGATTCAACCCGGAGTAACGACTACCGAGGATGTAGTTTGGTGGTACAGGGAAAAGATCCGTGATTTAAAATTGATTACATGGTTTCATCCCAGCGTATCCATTCAGCGGGCTGATCCGGAATCTTTTGATCACCTGAGAACCTTTGACAGCCGGCCCGGGGAAAACGTAATTCAGCCCGGGGATTTACTTCATGTGGATTTCGGTATTAAGTATTTGCGCCTGAATACAGACACTCAACAGCATGCCTACGTGCTTCGCCCCGGAGAAACCGAAGTTCCTGAATACCTGAAACAAGCCTTTCGAAATGGAAATCGGCTTCAGGATATCTTTACCAATAATTTCAAGGAGGGCAGAACCGGGAATGAGGTGCTGAAAATGTCGCGGCAACAAGCCATTGATGAAGGCCTCAAGCCAAGCATCTATACCCATCCGATAGGTTATCATGGCCATGCGGCAGGAACTACATTGGGGATGTGGGATGCACAGGAAGGCGTGCCGGGAGACGGTGACTATCCCCTGCACTTGAATACCGCCTATTCCATTGAGCTTAATGCTGCAACTCATATTGAAGAATGGGGCAAGGAAATTCGCATTATGCTGGAAGAAGATGCCTTTTTTGACAGCACAGGCGTGTGGTACATCGATGGAAGACAACGAGAGATTATGACCATTCCCCGTACTCCTGCCAAACAATGATTTATTAACTTATCGGTCTTTTCCTGATTCACTCGTTCCCAACGTCCCCATTGGGAACGCCCGCCGGGACCTCCGGGTCCCCGTAGTTGAATTCTGTCTCCGCACCTATTGATTTGATGCAGCAAAAAAGCTATCCCGCCCCTGGCACCAACGCCCTCCGCCTCCCATTCGGTCGGCACCTCCCTCAAGGGAGGACTTCACTCTGAGGTAACGCTATTAAAACCCGTCATTACGAGCAGGAGAGAATTCGTCCATCGCAGTTCGGTCTATCGGTTAATCGCTAATCAATCATGTTAACCCAAAGGCTGCTCTTGCCTTTTTAACTTTCATCTGCTACCATTTGCACAAACGAAAAATGGAGTGCAATGGAATTACATACCTTAGACGATAAAATTGCCCATGCCCGGAGTATTACACATCCACTGCCGGATTTGAGGGATGATTTTGTCAGCTTGCTTAAGCGGGGCATAGGAAGTGATAAAACGTACCTGGTGTATCGGGATGAAAATCAGCAGCGTACGGAGATTTCCTATAGGGAGTTTTATGAACGGGTATTGAATACCGCCCGCTTTTTTCAGTCCAAAGGACTTCAGCACGGGGATAAAGTTGCCACTATATCTCACAACCACTGGCATACCGTGATACAGTATTTTGCGGCTTGGTTTTGCGGACTGGTGGTGGTGCCGGTTAATTTGGGGGAAGATGACAACCGCATTGCCTACATCCTGGAAAATGCAGAAGTGAAGCTGGCCTTGGTTCGCGAAGATTATGCCGAACGGGTGAAGACCATCATCAAAAAGGAAGACTCGTTGGCTGAGATAGAACTCGTGGTTTGTGGCGATTCCGTGGAAGCTTTTTCAAACAAAGAGGGAGAACTGAAGGAAGCTAAAATCAACATTGAATCGGAAGCGTTGATTGTGTTTACCTCGGGTACTACCGGGAAGCCCAAAGGGGTGGTATTAACGCAGCGGAATTTGCTGGAGGATGCTCGAACCATCAGTCAATGGCATAACATTGATGGTCAAACAAGAATGATGTGTGTATTGCCAATTCACCACGTTAACGGTACTGTGGTAACGATGATCACCCCATTCTTCGCGGGGGGATCTACGGTTTTAAATCAAAAATTCAGTCCCGGACACTTTTTTAGCGCTATCGAAGAAGAGCAGGTTCACATTGTAAGCGTAGTCCCGACATTACTGCAATATCTGACGAATTATTATGAAGGCAAAGAAGCTCCCAAATCCGCTCAATTCAGGCATATCATTTGTGGGGCTGGGCCGCTGACGGTAAAAGTAGCTCAGAACTTCGAGGAGAAATTTGATATCCCCATCATTCACGGATACGGACTTTCCGAAACCACCTGTTATTCCTGCTTTATTCCGGTGGATCAACCCAAAGAAGAGCACAACAAATGGATGCGTGATTTTGGATACCCAAGCATCGGTATCCCGGTTCCGGCCAACGAAATGGATATACAGGATGAAGAAGGACATTCGGTTCCGGAGGGAGAACGGGGCGAAATTGTGATCCGCGGGGTGAATGTGATGAAGGGCTACTTCAACAACCGTGAAGCCAATGAATCCGCATTCAAAAACGGGTGGTTCCGTAGCGGCGACGAAGGTTTTATCCAAAAAGACAGGGACGGAAACCCATACTTCTTCATTACGGGAAGGCTGAAAGAGCTCATTATCCGCGGGGGAATAAACCTGGCGCCCCTGGAAATAGATGAAGTGATCAACAAAGCCCCGGGCGTGAAAGCCGGGATAGCCGTGGGTTTCGAAAACGATTGGTATGGGGAAGAGGTGGGGGCGTATGTTCAGCTCAAAGAAGGAGCCGGTAAAGACGAACAAGCCATTCTGGATTATTGCCGGCAACATCTCCCGTTTTCCAAAGCCCCGAAAGTGGTGGTATTTGGAGATCAGCTGCCGGTAACCTCAACGGGGAAATACCAGCGGCTGAAGGTGGCGCACTTGTTTGAGGAGTGGAAAGAAGTTCAATTCAGGAAATGATTAATTTTAAATTACTCTGACCCTATCAATGTCTCTTTCCCTAACGCACTTTGTTGTGAGATTGGTAATTGTTTAAGCTATCTCGGCTTTTTAAGAAACCGTTACATATCAGCCGGTATGCGTCAAGGGAAAGAGGACGCCTTGGGGCAGTGGTGGCTATGAATGGTATTTGAGCTTTAGAGGGAGTCTTTTCGGAATGGAAGCTAAAATTAATCACCGAGCTTTTATTAGCGTCTACTTCCTTGGCGCGCCTGCGCGTTAGGGAAGGAACAAGGAAGGGTCCGCTGGCGGGGTGAGCTCCATTGCCCAAACCACCCTCAAAACCCTCTTCCCAATTACTTCCGGCGCAATAATGCATCACTGCCTGACTCAATATATGCCAATGTCATTCCCCTGGTACTCAGATGAACCCAATCCCGATTACGAATGGCAATCCGATTGCGTATTAAGATCAGTCATTCACCACAAAAGTCACTTTTGCATTGACTCTGTATTTCTTAATGCGATTATCTTCTACGATGGCCTGTATATTTTCACAGTTTATACTTCTGATATTTTGAACGGTTTTAGAAGCTTGACTTACGGCATTTTCCACGGCTTTTTCCATGGTATTTCCCTCAGCAATCACTTCAATAACTTTAGCTAAAGACATGATGGTTTGTTTTAGGTTAATGCTACAAACAGAAATGAACTTAATCTGTTTTTAAAAACAGTAATGAAAAGAGAGGCTTTATTATGTCCGTCATTTCCGCTTTTGGGTGTAAGAAAAAACCTTCCGCTTTTGGTCTTGTTGCAGACTAAGATATTTATCTCCGGGATTACCCCCCTGGTTTGTCGGAGTAGCACGAGGTCCGTGCTTTGATATTAATCCCTATTTCTTCATTTTATCCTCTTCATTCCGGGAATGCCGGACCCGAAATTCAATTGAAAATAACCTGATAAAGAATAAAACAATGACAAAAAACAGATTACTGAGAATGGACAATGTCGGCATCGTCGTAGAATCCCTGGATGATGCTATTTCGTTTTTCTCGGAGATTGGCTTAAAGCTGGAAGGCCGGGGAACCATAGAAGGAGAATGGGCCGGCCGGGTTACCGGACTCGGTTCTCAGTGTGTGGAGGTTGCCATGATGGTTACTCCGGATGGACACAGCCGGATCGAACTTTCAAAATTCATCACTCCCCCGGTCAAATCAGACCATCGGACTGCACCTGTAAATGCACTCGGTTATCTGCGTGCCATGTTCACCGTTGAAGACATTGACGAGATGGTATCCAGGCTGACCGGGAAGGGTGCACAACTCGTTGGAGAAATCGTTCAGTATGAGAACGCATATCGACTGTGCTATATCAGGGGAGTTGAGGGGCTTCTGATTGGACTGGCAGAAGAAATCAGTGATAAAGATAAATAGGTAAAAGCAACGCAAGACAAAAGCTGCCGACCGTTGTAACACATTCATAAAAGGATAAAACCATGTCAAAGATCAGAAAGTCATCCATTGAAATGGATAAGGAAGAATTCCGAAAAATCGGACATCAGCTCATCGATGATATTTCTGAGTTCATTCATTCAATTGATCAGAAGCCGGTTACTCCGAATGAAAGTCCGGGTCAGTTACAAGATATTTTAGGAAACTTCGAACTGCCTGAAACCGGAAAGCCCGCAGCGGAATTAATTTCTACTGCCACTGATTTATTGATCGACCATTCTTTGCTTAACGGACATCCTAAGTTTTTGGGATACATTACTTCTTCGGCGGCCCCCATTGGAGCATTAGCAGATTTACTGGCCGCTTCAGTCAACCCAAATGTGGGAGCCCATATCTTAAGTCCCATTGCCACTGAAATTGAAAAACAGACCGTCAGATGGCTTTGCGAATTTATCGGGGTCTCATCCGACTATGGCGGCATATTGGTCAGCGGAGGGAACATGGCCAATTTCACGGCATTCCTGGCAGCAAGAACGGCAAAGGCGCCAAAGAGTATTAAGGAAGAAGGGATTCAAAATTCCCCCCATCAATTAACGGTTTACTGTTCTCAAACCACCCATACCTGGATTGAAAAAGCCGCAATATTATTTGGTCTGGGTACGGATTCTATACGATGGATACCAACTGACGACTCCAACAAGATGGATAACCAGGCTCTGGAAGCGGCCATTAAAAAAGACCTGGATAATAAATGTATCCCGCTAATGGTCATCGGCACGGCCGGTGATGTGAGCACGGGCGTGGTGGATGATCTGAGTACAATCGCAGCGATTTGCAAAAAATATGATTTGTGGTTCCACATTGACGGGGCTTATGGGATGCCTGCAGCCATTATCCCAAAACTCAGGCCCGTGTTTGAAGGAATTAAAGAAGCAGATTCTATTGCCCTGGACCCGCATAAATGGCTATATGCCCCGCTGGAAGCCGGATGCACCTTAATCAAAAACCCTCAGCATTTACTCGACACCTATAGTTCACATCCCGAATATTATAACTTCAGCACCCATGCAAACGAGTTTGCCCAAAATTTTTATGAATACGGACTGCAAAACTCCCGCGGTTTCCGGGCGTTAAAAGTTTGGCTCTCATTACAGCAAGTCGGCCGAAGCGGGTATGAACAACTCATCAGTGAAGACATTGAACTCTCTGAAATGCTATTCGCCCTTGCGGAAAAACATCCCGAATTAGAAGCCGTTTCCCAAAATTTAAGCATTACGGCCTTCCGGTATGTCCCATTGGATCACCCCAAAAACGACGATTATCTGAATCAACTGAACAATGAACTTTTGAATGAACTGCAGGCCGGGGGAAAAGTTTTTCTGTCGAACGCCGTGGTGAAGGGAAATTATTGTTTGAGGGCCTGCATTGTGAATTTCAGAACATCTGAAAAGGATATTGCTGAAATCATTGAGACCGTGGTGCGAGAGGGAAGAAAAGCGCATCTGAAACGCTCCCGGACAGAGGAATAGCGGTTACCCTAACGCTACCCGACCCTCGTCACGGGGCTCCGCTCCGTGATGCCCCATAGAGGCTCTGCCTCAAACTAAGTCCATATCACCCAATAATGCATAACCAACACAGAATATCTACGTGAAAACTTCTTCATTGGATGTTCCGTGTTGGGTGTTGGATGTTCCCTTGCCCAACCCCCGGGATCGTTTCATAATCAAGGAAATCCCAAACCTGAAAATCGTGGTTCAGAACCGGTGATTGCAGAAACAGCCTCCAATCCACCTCATCCACGTTCCATTGCTTTTCGTGTTTTCGAGCTTTCGTGGCAAAAAAATTAATTTTTTTTGTAAGGAATTGCTTTGAAATCACTCTTACCTATACAAGTGAAGCAATGATCAAAAAATAAATCGGGGAAAAATGAAACACAATCTATTCTTAGTGCATGGAATGGGGGTTCATGAGACAGATTCATGGGCTGACGATGTCAAAAATAAAATTAAAGAAGTAGCCGGCAGGTACGCGTTCTTTGAAGGCCTTGACCTTGAGGAACGCATCAATTTCCTGCCCATCAGTTACGACCAAAAGCTAAATGAACTCCTGCAGCTCTGGAAAGAACATGCTTCCGACATGAGTGCCTTTCTTGAAAGCCAAGAACTTGATCCCGGGCTTAGCATACCTGAAATACTGAATGTATTTGAGAATGCAGATGAGAATAAAAAGAAATTCTTCTGGACGCATATCGCCGACGTATTAATTTACCGCTTCTTTGTAACCTATCGGGCAAGTATCCGCACGCATGTAACCGAGCAGTTTATCTCAAAGATCAACTGGATTAAAGACAACAATCCGGATCATCAGTCAAGTACGGTGATTGCACACAGCCTGGGGACTATTGTCACCCATGATGCTCTCCACATGTTAGGGAGCAACCTTTATACGGATGCGGTATTTGAACCCGCAGACTGGACCTTTCAGCGAATTTTAACCCTGGCAAATGTCAGCCGGGTCATGAAGTCTGATTTCGATCCATATAGTTCCATTATACGTCCTGCCAGCGCAGGGAGCCCGGCCTATTTTAAATCATTTGTCAACGTAAGGCATAAGTTCGACCCGTTTCTTATGCCTTTTCCTTTTGCTCCCACAAACTGGGGAAATAAATATGCTTCATTGGAACTCAATCATTTCCACGAGTGGAATATTCATTCTTTTGAACATTACCTGGATCATCCCAAAGTGCATATCCCTTTATTTAGAAGCATCATATCAAGCGATTGTATTTCAGATGCCGAGATACAGGAAGCGTATTCAAGCTACGATAGCACCACACAGTTCGGAGGGAAGTTAAAATGCATCGGGGAAGCAAAAGAAGTCATTGAAAATGAATTAATACCGTTGGTACAGGGTATTGATGAGCAATCCGGCTTGTTGGATTGCATTCCGGTACTGATGGAAAGCTATTCTATCTATGAAAAAATTAAAGAAATCTCGGAGGGTTGTAATGCATAAAAGAATACGGTTAAAACTGCTTTCACTGCTTTTTATCATGTTCGTGTCGGGGCTCCAACCCGGTATCCATGCACAAAATGATCCATATGAAAACAATTATGATTTTGACGAAAAGGACTCCCGCCATTTTGAACAGGTGGAGGACCGGTATCATAATTATTTTGTAGAAGGAGAGTATGAATTAATCCTGGAATCCTTGTTACTGGATTTTTTAGATCAGGACAGCCTGTGGGCTGAGGATAAAGTGCTGGACGAAAAGAGGAAGTTCATTACAGCTGTCACAGCATTTATCAATACTTATAAAAAAGTTAAGAAAGGGGGCATCGATGCTGATCAAATTGATAATAATTTTGCGGACATAGAACAGTATGATGCTTTCTTTGGTACTCCCCTGAGTTATTTTTCATCGGACCCGGAATTAAAAATCACCATCACCCCCGACAGCCTGGATTCCCTGCACGTTATTGATTTACGGTATCGCATTCATGCCATCCAAAGAATTGCGGATCGAATGACCAATGATGACCGTATAGAAGCAGAGCGCACACTGAATGAACTGAACGAACAGTGGGATAATTTTCATTTTAAAGGCAAATCACAGTATCCGTGGGAGTTTTTAGTCAACAGCTGGCTGCTTAGGGAAAAGGGGGCACTCACCGAACCGCCCAAATCACAACTTGTTTTACTGCACCCAAATATTTCATTTGAGCTGGACACCGGGGACTTGGATGCCCTTAAGTCATATCAGGTCTTTAACGTCGAGGTATTGGGCGTTGCCTGGGGTTTTAATAATTATACAAGCAGTTTAGGAATTTCCGGGGCGGTCAGCTTTAGCAATCAATTCGGGAACGGGTATGGCGGAATGCTTAGCTGGAATAATTTTCAGCTGGGTGCGTTGTACCACAATAGCATCAAACGAGTAAACCTTTTGGTAACCATGGACTTGCTTAAACTCATTCAAAACGGTGAAAAGCAATGGGAATCATTGCGTGAATAACTTATGCTTGTTCCAAATCCAATTCCCAAAGTGCAATGAATATTGATTGGGAGCGTTAAGTGGCTTACTCATTTAACATTCTATTGTTAAAAAATAATTCTGTTAAAGATTACTTTCTTTAACATAAATATAGTGTAACATATTAACGCCTGAGTTCTCTTAAGCTTAATTGGCTTTAATTATAAATAAAAATTCATGGCTTTTGGAATAAACCGGATCACCAGGTACCTGACCTTAGGAGTTGTGGTAATTTCCGCACTTGTTATGGGGTTTATTCTTTATGAGCTTGGGGGAACCAAACAGTATTTTGCCAATCAGTTAATTGAACAATCTTCAAAGCGTGTTGAAAGCGAACTGGATCAATTTTTCCTACCTGTTAAAAACATTATAAATACGTTGAAGCAGCAGCAAGAAATGCAGCTCTTGCAAAACCCCACTTCCGCTTCACTCAACCGTTATTTTATTCCGGTTATCAATCAGCACCCGCAAATTTCTTCCATAGGGATTGCTGACAGCCGGGGTAAGGAATTAAATATATTACCGGATTCAATTGCGGGAAGCTGGCTAAACAGGGAAGTATATGTAGATGAATGGGGGATGACTGAAAGATGGAGGCGGTTGGCCTTTGATGAGGCGCTTATCCCCGTTGAATCATGGACTCAAGATTTGAAAACGGACCCCAGGAATCGTGAGTGGTTTACCGGGGCATTGAGGGAGAATGGAGAATTTATCCACTGGACAGACCCCTATACTTATATGACCGGTGAACTTGGCCTTACTGCCTCCGTAACATGGAAATCATCTCAAAATGATACACTTCAGCACATATTGGCACTGGATTTGACCCTTGAAGATATTTCAAAATTCTCGCAGAATTTAAGCCTGACTGAGAATAATCAGCTTTTCATCATAACAAAACAAAGCAAAAAAATCATCGGCCTGCCCGGAAATTATAAAAATGTGTCTTCTAAAGAATTAGCAGGGAAGATATTATCAACTCCGAAAGAATTCGGAAGCCCTGCATTGGTTGAATTGCTTAATTATCCTAATGATGAAATCGTTTCTTTTAAAGCCCAAAACCAAAAATGGTGGGGGATCGTAAAAACCTATTCTATTACTCCAAATAAAGAATTTCTGATTGCGGTACTGATACCCGAGAGCGATTTTTTGCAAGAAATTGACAGGACTAATAATGCCGTGATTGCCGGTTTTTTTGTAATCCTTTTTCTTTCTTCCCTGCTTGTTTTTAGTAACAATAAATTAAGAAACCTTAGTCAAGAGCTTAATGAGAAAAACAATCTCATTACCGGTCAAAAAGAACGATTGTTTGCAGAAGTACATCACCGGGTGAAAAATAATCTGGCAGTAATGGGCGCATTGATTGAACTTGAAAATATGGAGAGTAATGATCCATCCGTGAAACAGGTGCTTACGCAAACCCAGCGAAGGATAAAATCTATGGCTACGGTTCAGGAAGTTTTATACAAGTCTGATGATATGAGACGGGTATGGATACATGATTTTATCCCGGGCATCCTGAACCTCAGTAAAAAAGATTTTAGCGAGCTCGATATTGAAATAAATCAGGAAATCAATCCCATTCTTATCAATGTAAACCAGGCACTAACTTATGGATTGCTGCTTAATGAATGTATGAACAGTATTTTTAAGTTTGGTTTTAAGCTAAGGAGGGAGATACAAGTTCGGGTATATGAAAACGAGAATTCCATCACTACGGAAATTAAAGTTAATTCTGAAGTTGATAATCTTCAGAAGAATCAAGGCGTGGGCAGGCAATTAATCGAGGTGCTTTTAGCTCAATTGAAAGCCAACCTCAAGGTAGCATCTGAAGACGGCCATACGTTATACCTTATTATATTTGAGCCAAAGGATAAGAAAGGAATAATGAGTAACCTGAGTTATTAATCCTTCACTTCATCTCATGCACGTCATGCTCGCACCGGAGAATGCTGCCTAAGGAGGATGAATTTAGCCGGCAGCCATGAAATGGAGATCCTTCCTCATTCGCTTCGTATGCACTTCGCTCTCTCGTCAGGATGACCGTGCCGGTTGTTAACAACGAATAAGCCGCCGCTGGCGGCTTAAGATTGTTTACGCGTCCTGTTTGTCATGCTGAACGGAGACAACCGACAGGGAGGCGAAGTGAAGCATCTCCCATTTAGGGCAAACAAAAAAATCATCCATCGCAGATCGGTCCATCGATCTGTCGCAAATCAGTTCATACAGAATTACGAATAAGGATGGCCCGATAGACTGATTTGCGAATGAAGTCTCACTAAGAACCGCGGACACCCCCACTCCAGCAAATCCCGGTTCAGAATGTTAAATGCCAAATGAAAAAGCCATTTAACATTCAAAATTCAACATTTCCAATTCCCAATTTCCAAAATCACCTTCCCACCACCGCCAGCGTGCACCTTGAAGTGCAAACCAGTTTATCCTGTTCATCGCGGAGCTCACACTCCCAAACCTGTATCTTCCGGCCCACGTGCACCGGTTTGGCCGTTCCCGTCACCTCTCCGCCCATCCGTACCGCTCGGATATGATTGGCATTAATTTCAACGCCCACCACCGTTTTATCCGTTTCATCCAGCTGAAACCAGCCGCCCACGGAACATAAGGTCTCCGCCAAAGCGACCGACGCCCCGCCGTGCAGAACGCCAAAAGGCTGTACCGTGTTTTCATTAACCGGCATGGAGGCCACCAGTTTGTCGGAACCAACGTGGTTAAATTCGATACCAAGAGCATGTCCCATATGTTTATGCTCGAAATTGAAGAAGATTTCGGCTTTTTGTTTGAGGGAGTCTTCTATAAACATAAAACTTGAATTTGATTAACGGCGTTAAGTTATTAAAATAAAGGTGTGGAATCGCTTTTAAATATACGGGGAATTTGTTATTAGTTAATGGTTATTAGCGTTCAGCTATAAGTACCCGATAACCATTAACTAATAACCCTTAACCAATAAACAGATCATGAAATACGAACCAACCACTATTTTATCGATTGTTGCTAAAGGCCGGGAAAAAAATAAAACCGGGATTTTTTCTGCGGTCAAAAGAAATGGAGAATGGATTGAAACTACCATAGAAGATTTTGAGCAAATGGTACATGACCTGGCCCTGGGGCTTTATGAGTTGGGCGTGAGAAGAGGAGATAAGGTATCACTGCATGCCGAAAACTCCACCGAGTGGCTGGTGATTGATCAGGCGGTGCTTTCTCTGGGAGCCGTGGTGGTGCCGATTTATACAACCCAGCCCGGCGAGCAGATTAAGTATATCCTGGAAAATTCGGAGTCCAAGGTGCACTTTGTCTCTGATGATGAGGTGTTTGCTGAAACCAAACCACTCATTAAAGGCGTGGAAAATGTAAAGGCGGTGATTTCCATTCTCGGTACAGACCATAAAAAATTATACGATTTTGATGACATCCTGGAAATGGGGCACAAGCGCAATGAGGAAGAACCGAATCTCTTTGAAAAATTGAGAAGCGAGGTAGCCCCGGATGACCTCGCTACGCTGATTTATACCTCAGGGACAACCGGAGTACCTAAAGGGGTGATGCTGACGCATAATAACATTGCCGGAAATGCCCTGGCATCCCATGAAATATTTCCTTTTGACCCGAAAGATTTTGATGAACCTAAAGTAATTTCCTACCTGCCGCTGGCGCACATGTTTGAACGAACCGCTTCATATATCTATGCTTATGCGGGGGTGCCTCCGTATTACATAGAAGAAGTAGATGAGATTCGGGACGACTTTGCAACTGTTAAGCCCATTTATATGGTAACGGTGCCGAGGTTGTTGGAAAAGATTGTGACCGGTATCAAAGTGAAGGGACAGGAAATGAGCGGGCTGAAGAAGCAGCTTTATTATTGGGCGGTGAATTTAGCCGAAGAATATGACCCCGAGAATCCCCCGGCAAAGTGGAAATGGAAAATTGCGGATAAGCTGGTATATGCCAAAATCCGGGAATTATTTGGCGGACGGATGGTAGGATTTAATGTGGGGGGAGCCGCCCTGTCGCCTAACATTGCCCGGTTTATAAATGGCATCGGAATTTATTGCGGATTGGGTTATGGGCTGACCGAAACTTCCCCGGTACTGACCGGGCCCCCAAAAGGAGAATTGAGGATCGGTTCTTCCGGAAAACCACTGGTGGATGTGGAAATTAAGATTGCTGAAGATGGTGAGATTTTGGCCCGGGGCCCAAACATCATGAAGGGATATTACAAAATGCCGGAGAAAACGGAAGAGGCGATCGATGACGACGGATGGTTTTATACCGGGGATATCGGTCATTTGGATGAAGATGGATGGTTGTTCGTGACTGACCGGAAAAAGTCACTGTTTAAGCTTTCCACCGGGAAATATGTAGCCCCTCAACCCATCGAGAATGCACTGGTAAACAGCGGATTTATTGAACAGGCGGTAGTGGTTGGAAGTGAACATAAATTCTGCGGAGCGCTGATTGTGCCTAATTGGGAAAACATGAAGAAACGGTTTGAAACCAAGGGCCATAAATTTCCGGAAGAAAACTTCACCGAAAATGAATATGTGATAAAACGAATTCAGAAAGAAGTGGATAAGGTGAATGAAAATCTTTCCAAGTGGGAAAAGGTGAAAAAATTCAAACTTCTTGAAGACCTATTTACGATTGATGCCGGAGAAATCACTCCAACCCTCAAAGTGAAACGCAATGTCATCAACGAGAAATACAAAGAACAGATTGATGGGATATATGCGGATGAGGAATCATAGGTAACTCTTTGCAGTTAAAAAATAAACTACAGGGACATTAAGTGCGCAAAGAATAAATAAGTGAAGAGGAATTTTTAAAAGAGATCATTATTATGAAAAAATATTCGATCAGGAAAGTTGCAGTTTTAGGTTCGGGAGTGATGGGAAGTCAGATTGCGGCCCATTGTATAAATGCCGGGCTGGATGTGGTCATGTTGGATTTGAAAAGCGATGACCCCAACCGTCCCAATAAAACGGCAGAAGAGAGCCTTCAAAAAGCTTCCAGGATGAAACCGGCTCCTTTTGGATTGCCCGAATTTGCCAAACGTGTAGAAACCGGAAACTTCGAGGATGATTTCGACAAGCTTAAAGAGGCCGACTGGATTTGCGAAGTGATCATCGAAAAAATGGACATCAAAAAAGAGATGATGTCGCGTATTGAAGAGATTCGGAAGCCGGAAACTATCGTCAGTTCCAACACTTCCGGGTTACCGATTGGGGAAATCAGCGAAGATTGCACCGAAGATTTTAAAGCTCATTTTTTGGGAACGCATTTCTTTAATCCGCCCAGGTACATGAAATTGCTTGAGGTGATTCCAACCGGCCATACTTCAGATGATGTAACCGAATACATGCATCGTTTTTGTGAAAAAATACTTGGTAAGGGAGTTGTGATTTGTAAAGACACTCCGAACTTCATTGCTAACCGCGTTGGGATTTTTTCCATCGCTAATATTATGCCCTACTTTTTCAATAAAGATTTTAGGGCTGAGGAGATCGACCTGCTCACCGGAACGCTTACGGGCTATTCCAAAGCTGCTACCTTTCGCACCGCAGATATGGCCGGGCTGGATGTAACGAATCATGTAGCCAAGAACTTATACCCTTCTATTCCTGATGATGAGATGAGGGGTACTTTTAAGCTCCCGGAAAAATTTCAGAAAATGGTAGATGAAGGGAAGATCGGTAATAAGGCCGGTAAAGGGTTTTACTCCAAACAAAAAGGCGAATATCTGGTCATAAACCCTGAAACGCTGGAGTATGAATCGCAGCAGGAGCTGGAAGATCCGGTGCTGGAAGAAGCAAATCGAATTAAGGATACAGCAGAACGACTGAAGTTCCTGGTGAACTCGGAGGATAAAATTGGCGATTTCCTGTGGAATGTTCACCGTGATCTATTGCTTTATGCCGCGAATCGTATCCCCGAAATAACCGATTCCCCCCTCTCCATAGACCGCGCCATGCAATGGGGGTTCAACTGGCAGTTGGGCCCATTCCAGCGATGGGATGCCTTGGGAATACAAGATGTAGTGGACCGGCTCAAAAAAGAAAACCGGGACATTCCACCGCTTATCACGGAATTGCTGGATGCCGGCTTTACCTCCTTCTATAAGGATGGAAAAGTTTATGATCCTCAAACCCAATCAATGGCAGAGATACCGCCGGAAGCTCAGGGTGAAATAAAAGTACAGCAGCTTCGGAAATCAAAAGCTCCGGTCATGGAAAATGACAGTGCGGCACTGCATGATATGGGAGATGGAGTGGCACTCTTTGAATTTAAAACCAGGAATGCTACGCTGGGTGCTGAGCTGGTACAGTCTCTGTATAAATCATTGGATTTAGTGAAACAGGATTTTGAGGCATTGGTAATCAGTCATGATGGCGATAATTTTGCCTTTGGAGCCAATTTGAAAGAAGCTTTGACCGCCAAACAAAAGGGGGATTGGGAGAGCGTGGTTGAAGCGGTAAATAGTTTCCAGGAAACGGCAGTTGCCCTGCGATATGCTCCGTTTCCGGTAGTTTCCGCTCCGTTTGGAAAAACTTTGGGCGGAGGCGTTGAGTTTTGTTTGTATTCCGACAAAGTAATCGCCCATCATGAGTTATATATGGGGTTGGTTGAAGTGGGAGTTGGGTTGATTCCGGCAGGGGGCGGAACCACAGAACTGCTTCGGCGGGCAATGGATAAGCTGGAAGGAGAAGCCGACCCGTTGCCGTTCATTCGGGAAGTATTTAAAACAATCGGAATGGCGAAGATTTCTGAAAGTGCACATTTAGCAAAGGATTTGGGCTATCTGAGAGACTCTGACACTATCGTTATGAATCGTGACCTGCTGATCAAAACCGCGAAACAAGAAGCATTGAATCTGCTTCAGGCCGGATACCGATCACCTGCGGATACGCCGGTCAAAGTACTGGGTAAAACAGCCCTTGCTGCCATGAAATTGATGCTCCATGTAATGCATGAAGGGAAGTTCATTACAGATTATGACAAAGTCGTAGCTGAGCGTGTTGCTTATGTATTGGCCGGTGGAGATTTGAGTGAAGAGCAGGAAGTCCCGGAATCTTATTTACTGAAATTGGAAAGGGATGCCATTCTTGAATGCCTTCAGGATGACCGGACATTGGCCCGGATGGAGCACATGCTGAAGAAGGGAAAACCTTTAAGAAATTAAAAATTTAAAATTGAGAAATTTAAAATTATGTCAGACAGAGAAGCTTATATAGTTGCAGCAGCACGAACGCCTTGTGGGAAAGCCAATAAAGGTTCACTCCGGTTTACCCGGCCCGATTCTATGGGAGGGGAGGTTGTGAAAGATCTTCTGAAGCGAACCAAAGGCTTGGAAGCGGAACAGGTTGAAGATGTGATTATGGGATGTGCATTCCCTGAGGCATCCCAGGGATTGAATGTAGCACGCCAGATTGCTTTGTTGGGGGGATTGCCTGATTCAGTTCCCGGCGTGACCGTAAACCGTTTTTGTTCATCCGGATTGCAAACCATAGCCATGGCTGCTGAACGTATTATGGCCGGAGCGGCAGATGTGATTATTGCCGGCGGGGTTGAATCTATGAGTTTGGTTCCGATGGGAGGTATGTCGGTTCAACCCAACCCTGAGTTAGTGGATAATAAACCCGGTGTGTATGTGAGTATGGGAATCACTGCAGAAAATGTAGCAGATAAATACAAAGTCAGCCGTGAAGATCAGGATGAATTTGGGTACCGAAGTCACCAGCGGGCGATCAAGGCCTGGGAAGATGGAAAGTTTGATGAACAGATTACCCCGGTTAAAGTGAAAGAAAAGAAAGTGACAGCAGATGGTGAGGTGGTCGAAGATTCTTTCACATTCAAGAAAGATGAAGGCCCTCGTAAAGATACTTCGGTTGAAGCTTTATCAGGATTGCGCCCGGTATTTAAGAACGGCGGAAGTGTAACGGCGGGAAATTCATCTCAAATGAATGATGCTGCAGCCGGTCTGGTAGTTATGAGCGGAGAGATGGTGAAGAAACTCGGACTGGAACCGATGGCTCGATATGTAGGATTTCAGGCAGCCGGTGTTGCCCCGGAAATTATGGGCATTGGTCCAATCGAGGCGGTTCCCAAAGTACTCAATAAAACCGGATTGAAATTATCTGATATTGATCTAATCGAATTAAATGAGGCTTTTGCTTCCCAATCATTGGCCGTTATTAGAGAACTTGGGCTGGATGAAGATATCACCAATGTAAACGGTGGGGCTATCGCCATGGGACATCCATTGGGGTGCACCGGCGCTAAACTTACCACACAGATCTTGTATGAAATGAAAGCCCGTAAATCTAAATATGGGTTAGTGACCATGTGTATTGGCGGCGGAATGGGCGCTGCCGGTATTTTTGAGAATTTAAGTTGACAATTAGGGTTTATTATTCAATAATGCTTTTATGGTTAAGAATCCTCACATATTAGAAGCTTTTGAAAAGAAAGAAAGAAAACAGTCGAAGGCAGCTTCTGTAAATAAGAATTGGTACAAAAAGGCAGATCAACTTTATAAAACGGCTCTTTCATTAAATCCTGAACTGCAAAACTCAAAATCTGAAAAACACCTTGAAATGCTCGTTGAGGTGAGAAAAAAGATAAACTCAATGCTTAATTGAAATAAGTGCTTAACAATACACTACTAAAGATATGTTCTATTCTTCAAGTCCATCAAATTCCATATATGGTTATTGTGGTTATGCAGTTTTGTATCACGGGGAAGCACGATTTACGGAAGACATTGATATTATCTTAGGGGTTGATAATGATGATTTAAGCCGAATTCTGAACATAGTTTCAGGTGATTTTCAAGTAAGGACAAAGAATCCTGAAAAGTTTGTAAACCAGACCAATGTTTTACCCCTAAGAGAAACTGACTCAGGTATAAAAGTAGATCTGATTTTTTCATTCATTGAGTTTGAAAGAGAGGCTATTCGTAATGCAGAAATAGTGAAAATTGAAGGGAACGAAGTAAGAATTGTAAAGGCTGAAGATTTAATAATTTATAAATTATTAGCGGGCAGGCCTAAAGATTTAGAAGATGCAAAAAATGTACTGCAGTTGAATGAGACAAAAATTGATCTAAAAAAAATAGATCATAGCATTAATGAAATTTCAGAAATGATGGGTAATGATTCGGTAATTCGAAAATGGAATGAAATAAAAGATCAATCAGGATAAGTTTTATGTTTAAAGAAGACACGTTATCGGGAAAAACCATTTTAATAACCGGCGGGGGCAGCGGTCTTGGGTTGGCTATGGCCAAAGGGTTTGCTAAAACCGGTGCCGATATCGCCATTTGTGGAAGAACAGAAAAGAAGCTCCAAAAAGCAGTTAAAGACATAGAAGAACAGCGGGAGGGAGCAGTAGCCAGGTATTATCAATGCGATGTCAGGGATTTTGATGGGGTAACATCAATGTTTGAACAAATAATCGACGATTTTGGCTCTTTAGAAGGGCTGGTGAATAATGCAGCGGGAAATTTCCTGTCGGCTTCGGAAGATTTAACACCCGGGGGATTCAAGGCAATTGTGGATATTGTACTTCATGGCAGCTTCAATTGTACCCATACCTTTGGGAATTACCTGATCGACAACAAAAAGGAAGGCACCATTTTAAACATGGTAACTACCTACGCCGAAGGTACCGGCTGTGCATTTGTGCTTCCTTCGGCTTGCAGTAAAGCAGGGGTTTTAGCAATGACAAGATCCCTGGCTTTTGAATGGGCTACCTATGGAATTCGGTTAAATGCTATTGCCCCGGGGCCATTTCCTACGGAAGGGGCATGGTCGCGCTTAGTCCCAAAAAAGGTATTGGAAAAGAAATTCAGGGATAAAATTCCCTTAAAAAGATATGGCGAGCATGAGGAGCTCGCCAATCTTGCAATTTTTCTAATGTCTGACCTTTCGTCTTATATGACCGGAGAATGTGTGGTCATTGACGGTGGTGAACGGCTTCAGGCAGGTCAGTTTAACTTTATAGACGGACTGATGTCGCGAAGTAAACTGAAAAAGTTATTTAAGGCTATGAAGCCGTAAAAATTACTTTAAGAAATTAAAAAACCTACCATTAAAGCGGTAGCTATAATGGCATAGTAAAACCGTTTAATGTTTTTATCGGGCTTATGCAGTCCGAATATGTTCTTAAAGATGTAGTGGTCAAATCCTAATTTGTAGTATTTTTCAAATAATTTTGCTCTCATAGTGGCACCTCCTCTGTATCTTTGGTGCTAAACAATAATGTTACTGTAATTGATATAAATTCGTTATTGAATCTGTTCCAATGTTAAGGAATTGTTAACTTAAAGTAAACACAATGTTACTTAAATGTTAAAATAATATTAAATGAACTGTTTAAGGCGCTTCTCGATACGTTCTATTTGATTGGAAAGCTGGTAAGCATCGTAGGAGGTGTAGGGCGTTTCCTGATTCATTTGAATGGATTTTAAAAACATCAATGCTGCTTTTTCTGCAGATTTTGCAGGATCGAAAGTTTGTCGGTCAAAATAAAGTTTGTTGGCAGAGTTTAACCTCCCTGCCCGGACGGTTTGTGTAGGTACATTGCACTCCAAAAGTTCCTGACGGGATGAAACAATGCGGAGGTGCTTACTTTCGGAAGCGCCGGTGTAGATATTGATATCAGCCGTAGACCCATTATCAAAACGCAAAAAGATATGAATAGCGACCGGTTGTTTGTCTTCGAGATGTATTTGTTTGGCTTCTATATGATGGATGCCGCTGTCTATCCATTTCATGCATAAGCCAAGTTCATCAATCCAGAAATGGCGAAATTCGTCTTCAGTATTAAGAAACTGCGAATAACCAATTTCCCGGGTGATGCTTAAAAAAGAAGGACGATCCATACGGTCCATCATCCATTGGGTGGCAGGAGCTAAAGTAGGCCAGTGTGAAAATTGGACATGAACCCCGGCTTCTTTCGTAGCCCGGTATATTTTTTCGAGTTTTTGGGTATTGGTAGGTTGTCGGGAGATGAGAAAGCAATTCAGCCCAAGCTGAATGCCCTGCAAGAGAATGTCAAGGTTTTGATCTGATTCGTCGACTAAAAGACAAGCGTCCACTTTGCCAACTTCAGTAATATGAGGGCACAGTTCGACTTCCCGAACAATTTGATGAGGACGTAAATGCTTTTCCCAAGCTACCACACGCTTTGCATCTCCTACTATTCCAACTTTCATAAAGGTTCCATGATTTGTTGGAGGTCAAGATGCTAAGCCGGTACGACTTTTACAAGAGGAAGCTAAATAGCTGCCGTTAATCAGGCATTACGATGGCCAGGATGAAATAAGCGAGTACGGCCGTTCCAAAACTGGAAACCAATATAAGGGCAAAGATGATACGTACAAGAGTTGCATCCCATCCAAGATATTCCGCAAAGCCTCCGCAAACGCCTGCAAGCATTTTATCGGTACGTGATTTTCTGAGTTTAGCTGGCATGATAAATTTGTTTAATTGTAATCTACCAAGTTGATACGCCACTTAAAAACAGATGTTGCAAAAAAAGTTTAATAAAAAAAGCGGGTGTTCAAACCCGCTTTTTTGTGAGGACAAATAAGCTATTTAATATTTGGCAAATTGAAGTAAAAGGGTATTATCGGTTTAATCCGGTGCCTTGTTCTCGCTGGATAGCGTTTTCGGAGGTAGAAAAATCTGAATCCTCTAAACGAAAATTAATAGATACAGCATATTGAACACGTACCGGTTTACCTCTTTGTATGCCCGGTTCGAATTTAGCTTCACGGACGGCTGCAAGGGCTGATTCATCAAGTCCGCCGCCAATACCGCGAACTACCTGTGGGTTCTCTACGTCGCCGTTTTCATTTACGATAAACTGTACCGTTACGCGACCTTCAATTCCTGCTCTTCGGGCCAAATCAGTATATTCTACTTTACTTTGTAGGGATTTCATACCACCAATAAGAACCGGCATTTCTTCCACTACTACGAAATAATCCTCTTTTGTTTGATCAACTGACGAAATGTATTCAGAAACATAATCGTCAAGTGATTTGAAAGGACTGGCAACGCCATGAGAGAATCCTTTTATGGCTGCAGGATAGTGTTCTACCCAAACATCAACCTGACTGTTTATCTCAGGAAGCACATCTTCTGTCGATTTAACGACTACATTTAATTCATTAATTGTAAATGAAATATTGTCTCCATCTATTTTACCTGCCTTCATGCCTTCTTTGAATTGAACAGGTGAAATTTTAAAAACACCATAGTCTTTTGCATTGAGGATGAAGGCTGCAATTCCAGTTGTTGTAAATCCAACTCCGGGTTCAGATTCAATAACATTTTCACCATTAATTTCTAACTCAAGTCCTGAAACTTGAAATCTCGTATTCTCTAATTCTTCTTCGGATAGGCTTTGAGGCCCTCTCAGATCTGAGCAGGCAATGGGAAGGGTAATTCCAACGATCATCAGCATCAAAAAGGCGATGCTTTGCCGGAAGGATGCTTTGTGTAGTTTGTGATACTTCATGGTTTTAATCCGTTTTTTTAAGGTTGAGTTTTTGACCGCCATGCTCACTGACAACCTTTCTGCGCCACTGCTGAGCGGAACTAATTCATATAAGAGGTTGGCGTAGGATTTTATGGAGAAGTCGGATTTGGAAAGCACTTCCTGGTCACAGGAAATTTCACGATAGGCATCAATTTCTTTATTTCCGTAGTGGATAAGCGGGTGGAACCAAAACAGGGACTCAATCATGGACAAAGCCAGCTGCAACAGGTAATCGCCCCGTTTTATATGGATGAGTTCGTGCTGCAGGGCCATCTCAAATTTTTCCGGTTCATGCTGCAAGATTTTGGGCAGCACAATCACCGGCTGTTTCCATCCAAAGGTAAAGGGTACCAGGGGATGGTCATGAAAAGCCAGTTTTATAGAATTTCTTTGGGATAACCCGGATGTGGTTACTTCCTGAAGTTCGGTCACATTTAAATTCTTGTATAAGGTTTTCAAAGCCACATAACTGCTGATCAGCCTGCCTAGCATAAACAGTGAACCCAAAGCAATGAATACCGTTCCGATCCCGATTAAAAGAGACGGTTCCATCCAGTTAATAGCTGCAGTTTCAGCTCCTGAATTACCGCCTGAGGGTACTATCTCAATAGGATTGTAAACCACAAAAAAAGCGGTCTCAATATTTGATGCTGCAAACCACTGAGGGATCTTGCTCATTAAGGCAGATATACCAATTCCGAACGGCAGCGACAATAACGCAGCAGTTCTCAAGTGATAATGAAATAGGGGATTCAGTTTCTTTCGGTTTTTTAAGACAATGAATGCAAGTCCGCAGCAGAGGGTCCATATCACCAAGGGAAACCAAATGTAGTCTAGGCTGTTGTTGCCAAATTCTTTAAGGTAGTAGATCAGTTCATACATTACTTATCCTCCATATCGTCAATCATGTTCCGGAGTTCCTTTAATTCGTCTTCACTCAGGTTTTCACCCTTTACCAACGTTTGTACCAAAGCCGTTGTTGAGCCTTTAAATACTTTATCAACCAATCCGGAAACCAGGCTGGATTGTACATCTTCCGGCTTTTTGCGGGCACTGTAAACATAGGTTGCCCCGTCTTTCCGGTATTTCAGGTAGCCTTTGTCATTGAGGTTTTTCATAATAGTCATAACTGTGGTATAGGCTACTTTACGTTCTTTAAGAATACGTTCTTTAACCTGGGCCACCGTGGCTTCTCCCAGTTCCCACACGTGATGCAGGATTTCCATTTCCGATTCTCCAAGGGGTGTCAGTGATTTTCTCATAAAGCTGTCGTTGAATTAGTTGATACTAATATAATAGTATTAGGGGAAAAATCAAGAAAATTTTTAAATAATTTGTCGGATTGTCTCGATAGTTTCCTTTACAGAATTAGTCTGATATAGTGATTGGTAGTTAAAGTTGAGAAAGAATCTTAATGTTTCATTGGTTTGATTAAGAAGTATGATTGGCTTCTTTGCTTTCATAGCCAGTACAATTTCTGAAGTTGTTCCCGGCCCAATTCCTATTCCTACCACTACATCGGCAGTAAGCACATTGATATTATTTCGTGCACTGCCCATCCCGGTTTTAATGGGGATGTCAACGTATTCAGATTGATGGCTTCCATCTTCGGTGGGCAAAATACCAATCGTAGTTCCTCCGGCGGATTTTGCTCCTTTCATTGCCGCCTCCATGACTCCGGTGGCTCTTCCTCCGGTCAAAATATAGCAATTCATCCCGGCTAATGATTTTCCAAGCTCAAAGGCCACTTCCTTGTCGGAGGTTGCGGCCCCTTCCCCGGGGCCCATAATGCCAATAATTCGTTTATGATCCATATGCTGTTATAATTGAAAGTGTACTGAGTTTAGAATCACCAAAATTTCCACCATTGTATATAACCTTCGAGTCGGTCTGTGAAATATTTTCCATTGAACCAGCCAATGATCCCGCAGATTATAGGTATAGAAACGGCAACGATATTTGTTATACTCCCTAAAAACGCTACAGAATGGTGAGCTGAAGACACCATGTACAGTCCGAAGATTCCGGGCCCGGGAAACATCCAAAACCCGATAATGTTAATGAGTAAGAATCCCAGAAGCAGTGCCACGAAAGCGTGTTTCAACCGTTCCATGGGATTAGGCTCCCGCTGGTGAGTGCTCTCATCTATATGGAGGTTGTTTTTACTCATTTTATACGATTATCCGGAAGTTATATGTAAACTTAATAGATGATCAAAAGTTAATAATGGAAAGTTCGTAGAAGTTTATCAAGCCTTTGTACCGTATGTGATTGTTTGCTTTAATTAAAGAATTTACGCTTATTCTGTAAAACAGAACTAAAAATTGTTTTATGGAAAGAGAAACAAAACTGTTAATCGGGGGAATAGTTATAGCCGGTATCGGCTTTTTCGTACCGCTCTATTTCGGGAAGATCTGGATAGCTTTATTTATTGCATTACTGACCGGGATCATATTTCTGGGCAGATTAGTAAGTCTGAGCAAGGATGAGTTTGAATCTAAAACTACCTATCGGGTGGTTTATGGACTGGTCATTTTGGTTGTGTTATTTAATGCCATTGCCTTTGCCAACGATTATGGAAACAGGGATTTTCAGAAAGACCTGCTTCTTGAAATACGTAAAGTCATTGATGAAGGGGTGACAAAAGCTGATGTTCAGGAGAAACTCGTTTATGTATTGAGTCAATATCATCAAAATGATCGGGAATCCATTGTGGCTACTTTTCGGGAGCTGATGCCGGAGCAGCTGGGAGATGATGGTGTTTTTGTATCAGACCATGACCTGAGAACAGCTGAATATGCTGATGACCAGAAAAAGGAAGACGATAACAGAAATCACTTCTACGAAATAGACGAAGAGGAAGATGAGATCAGAGTGTTTGTAGTCGGGGAAGTTTCCCTAGGGGAAGATCCGGAGTATGAAAATTATGACGGACAAAAAGGTCAATTCGAAATGATATTTACGCTGAATAAAGAGGGGGTACATTATGAAGTTCTCAACTAGAAGATTCAATGAGTGGCTGATCGTTTTTTTATTACTCGTTTTGGTGACGGCAACATTTTCATTTATTCGTGGTGATATGTACTTCTTGCCGGATAATCTACATTACATTTTTAATATGCGCCCTTCAACAACCATTATTGGAATCAATACGCAGGATGCTATTGAAATATTTCGTGGCAATGCAGCATCCGGTTATTCCATTACATGGGAAACAGTTTCCATATATTTGAATGTGGTTATATACTTAATGATTGGTCCATACTTATTATTTAAAGGATACAAGAAAGCTCAGACGAATGACAATAGAGCAAAACCCTGGTACTGGTACATTGGTGGAGCGATCTGCATAGGGATGTTATTTATAGTCCCTGCTGAAATAACCCGCATGAATGTGTTTGAGAACACTAAGGAGGCTGCAGATAAAAGCCGTACCAAGGACCTTATGCGTGCCGAACTTGCTGAAGTTGGATTTGCTACGGCTCAACACGAGATACTCGAAGATGGAGTGAATGAGTCGTTCACAATTGAAGATCTTAATTTAGAAGACCTGAAATATGAACACTCTGTTGAAAATGTACAGTCTGATACTCTGGTGATGATCTCAGTGTCAAATCCGGAGTATCCTGATTTAGGTCACAGGATGGAAGTGAGGCCTTACAGCCAAAGGATACTTCGGTTGAGGAATTAGTTACTGTTCAAATTGGTTTGCTCGAACAGAATGCAGACCACTATGAAAAACATCAACAGTTACCGAAAGTTTAAGCGGAATGATAAAGAGGTAAATCCTGACGGGGGTTATGTTCTGTATTGGATGCAGATCAACCGGCGCCTTCAATATAACTACGCATTAGAATATGCTGTAGCCCTCGCCAATAAATATGAGAAGCCACTTCTGATCTACGAAAGCGTGGTTGCCAATTACCCCTGGGTGTGTGACCGGTTTCATGCTTTTTTGCTGGAAGGGATGAAAGAACATCTGGATGAACTAAGTGATACCAAGATCAACCACTATTGCTATACAGAGCGAAATGCCGGTGACGCTGAAGGCTCATTTCAAACTCTTGCTAAGAATTCTGTAGCGGTGGTAGCAGATGAATTTCCCGTTTATATCATTCGTGAAAACAACGAAAGAATGGCGGGTGAAATTGAAGTTCCATACATCACCATCGATTCAAATGGTATCATTCCATTGGGTATTACCGATACAGACCCCTATTCGGCTTACTTGTTTCGAAAGGTGATGCAGGAACACTTTCTGGAAGCATATACTCATCCCCCTAAAAAAGATCCGCTGGATGATCTGGAAAACCTGAATCCGATCCGGTTTCCTGATGGTTTTGAAGATAAATATCCCAGGGCTGATAAGGTGTTGGAAGACATCCCAAAATTCATTTCTACACTAGATATCAACCATGATATTGGAATCACTGGAAAGAAAGGAACCCGGCAAGCTGCACTGGGTAAACTGGGAGATTTCATTGCGCACGGTTTGCATCGGTATGATGAGGAGCGTAACGATCCCGATGCGGATGCGGCAAGTGGATTGAGTCCGTGGCTGCATTTTGGTTTGATCAGTGAGTATGAGATCGTGAAAGCGGTGCTTGATCATCAGCCGGAAGATTGGGATCTGGATGACATTACTCCAAACAATGGAAAGAGATCAGGATTTTTCAATGGAGACCAGAATGTGGAAAGTTTCCTGGATGAAGTGATCACCTGGAGGGAAGTAGGCTTTCATTTTGCACATCACCGACCGGATTATGATCAGTTTGAAAGCCTGCCGGATTGGGTCTTAGAGACATTAAGTGACCATCAGGATGATGAGCGGGAATGGGTGTATGATCTGGAGGAATTTGCACAATCTAAAACCCATGATGAGATCTGGAACGCGGCCCAAACCCAGCTTCGGGAGACGGGAGTTATGCAAAACTACCTGCGGATGTTATGGGGGAAGAAGATCATAGAATGGACTAAAGATTATCAGACCGCCCTGGATTATATGATCGAACTCAATAATCGCTATGCCCTGGATGGACGCGACCCCAACAGCTATTCCGGTATTTTCTGGTGCTTTGGAAGATTCGATCGCGCCTGGCAGGAACGGCCCATCTATGGAAAGCTGCGCTATATGACGAGTGACTCAACCCGGAAAAAACTGAAGCTCAAGCAGTATCTGGATAAGTATGGAAATCAGAAGTCGTTGTTGTGAGAAAGGAATCAGAACTCAGGACTCAGCATTTTGAGTCCTGAGTTCTGACTCCTGAATTCTGAATACTTCTTTCCCTCAAAACACATATCTTACATATACTTTTCAACCACCTCGAAATTCATCCATGGATCTCTTCGAAGAAAAAAAATCCGGCGCTTCACAATCTTCTTCACAGAAAGAAAATCCGCAGTACAGCGAGCCTTTAGCAACCCGAATGCGTCCGCAATCACTGGACGAGTTCGCCGGGCAGGAACATTTGGTGGGAGAAGGGAAGATGCTTCGAAGGATGATCGAGAGCGGGATTATTGGATCACTTATATTTTATGGCCCGCCAAGTTCCGGAAAGACCACGCTGGCTCATGTGATATCGAGAGAGATTAAAGCTCAGTTTGAAGTCATCAATGCAGTGCTGGATGGTATCAAGGAACTGCGGAATGTGGTAGATAAAGCAGAAAAACTTAGGAAACTGAATGGACGAAAGACCATCCTTTTTGTGGATGAGATCCATCGCTGGAATAAAGCACAACAGGATGCACTGCTCCCTCATTTGGAATCAGGTATCATTACCCTGGTTGGGGCAACTACAGAAAATCCTTTTTATTCGCTGGTGAATCCGTTGCTTTCCAGGTGCCAGCTTTTTGAGCTTTATCCCCTGACTATGGACGAAGTAAAGCTGATGTTAAACAGAGCACTTGACGATGAAGAACGAGGCTTAGGTAAAAAAGAGATTATGGTTACGGACGACGCTTTTAATCACCTGGCCGAGATGGCCGGAGGGGATATCCGAAACGCCTTAAATGCCCTGGAAGTAGCTGTACTTTCCAGTACACCGGATGAAAGCGGGCAAGTCAATATTACCCTGGATATTGCCAAAGAAAGTATTCAGCGACGCAATGTTCGCTATGACCGGACCGGGGACGAGCACTATCACTACGCTTCAGCTTTCATTAAATCCATGCGTGGTTCTGATCCGGATGCGGCTTTATACTGGATGAACGCGATGCTGGAAGGGGGAGATGATCCGAATTTTATTTTCCGGCGCATGTTCATTTTTGCAAGTGAAGATATAGGATTGGCTGAACCCAACGCCATCACGATTGTAAATTCCTGTCAGGAAGCTTTTATGAAATGTGGAATGCCGGAGGGAATGTACTTTTTATCGCATGCCTGTTTGTATTTGAGTATGGCTCCAAAAAGCAACAGTACTGGAGCTATTTTTGGGGTAAAACGAGAAATCAGTGAAAAGGGTGTGAAGGATATACCGCCTTATCTAAAAGATAAAACCGCAAACAAATTGGGAGCCAAACATCTTGGTGTTGAAAATGCTTCCGATGAATACAAGTATCCGCACGACTATCCGCATAACTGGGTAAATCAACAATACCTTCCGGATGCTTTAAAAAACAAAAAATGGTACAAAGCAGGAAATCAAGGCAGGGAAGCATTGCTATGGAAAAAATGGCAGGAAATTAAGAAAAATGATACCGACAGCAGTAAATAATTGCGTCAATTTTGAGAGAAAAGCACAATAAAGATAAAACAATTAGTGCATTAACTTATAAAATGCGGTGGAATGAACATGGTTTATTAAGTGCATAAAACTCAATAAAACACATTAAAAGTGCATTTAAGCTTAAAGTGTATCCATTGTTATGTTAGAAAGTGAGTTTTCTTTTATTTGTTGAAAAAAAAGGTTTATTTAAAAATTAATATTTATTGTAAAAGTCAGTACAGTTTGTCGTTTACAATAGAGGTCTATTATCTAAACAAACAAATAAATAAATGGAGAGGTATATATGCAACGATTATTACTATTTGTATGTGTTCTTGGAACATTTCTTTTCACAATCTTGGGATCAGCCCAGGCACAACAACGTACTATTACAGGTACGGTAACGGAAGTAGAGACCAATGAGCCTCTTCCCGGTGTTAACGTATTTGTCAATGATACAAATATAGGTACTTCAACAAACGAGAATGGTGAGTATTCTCTTTCAAGGGTGCCTGCAGATGCTGACTCTTTGATTTTTTCATTTGTCGGCTTTCAGCGCTTAGCAGTATTTATTGGCAACCGTTCTGAAATAAATGTAACACTGCGGCCCACGATTCAGGCATTGACTGATGTGGTTGTTACATCTTTTGGAATTGAACAAGAGCGAAAAGAACTGGGGTATTCTACCCAGCAGATCGACAGCGAAAACTTAACGGTCGGCAATCAATCTAATATGGTAAATGCTCTGAGCGGAAAAGTTTCAGGTGTAGAGGTTACAAATACAGGAGGGGCACCCGGTCGGAGTTCTCGTATTGTAATACGTGGGGTAAACTCCCTGGATCCCGGTGCAGATAACCAACCATTATTTGTTGTTGATGGTGTGCCGATTGATAACTCTACCATTGAGTCTTCAGGAACGCCTCGTGGAATGAGTAATCGTGCTGCAGACCTTAACCCAAATGATATAAAATCAGTAAACGTGCTTAAAGGATCAGCCGCTACAGCACTTTACGGAGTAAGGGCTGCGAATGGTGCGGTAATTATCACTACAAAGAGAGGACAATCCGGTGATACGCAGATTGATTTAAACAGCAGCATAGGGTTCGATCGAATCAATGCCTATCCTGAATTTCAGGAAGTTTACGGGCAGGGTTTTTCATTCCAGCATCAACCGGAAAGTTTTTGGCCTAACTGGGGCGCAAAAATTGAAGATGTACGTGAAAACATAAATCCTGACTGGCAGTATTATGATATATGGCGTGATGCGGCTCAAACAGGAGTACAGGTAGATAACTCAATAAATGTTTCCGGCGGCAATGAAAATGCAACCTACTATGCATCAGTTTCAAACCTTCAGCATGAAGGTGTACTTCCTTATGGAAATTGGGACAGGACATCAGTAAGATTATCCGGCGACATTTCTCCCCGGGAAAATTTCACGGTTCAAGCATCAGCAAATTATATAAATTCCGGCGGAAACCGTGTTTTAGGAGATCGGTTTATGGAATCTATGATGTACTGGGCTCCAACTAAGGATATTACCGATTTTGAAAAAGAAGATGGTACCATGCGCGGTTATTACAATAATGAAGGGTCCGGAAATAACGCGATTTATCAAGCTAAATACTGGACCTATGAAGATGATGTAAACCGTATGGTGGGGAATGTAACTTTAAACTACAGCCCTACCGATTGGTTTAATATCCTGTATACGCTTGGATCAGATTATTACAGTGATCAGCGTACCGAGATTATTCCCGGCCCCAGAGGTGTGGAGAATGAAAATGTGGTAAGCAGTACAGGTGCAATAGAAGAAACCCGCATAAACAGCCGTGACATCAATTCAACATTGAACCTTACCTTTGAAAGGGATGTGACTGAAAAAGTGAGTACCAGGCTTCGTGTTGGAAACGACATATTTGATAGAAGCTTTAACAATGTGGTTTCTACCGGGAGGGACTTTGTAACCCCGCTTTTCTATCATTTGAGTAATGTTCGGGATATATCTTTAAGTCAAACGATTCGTCAGCGCCGTCTTGTAGGTGCTTATGGTGATTTGATGATTGATTATGACAATTTCCTTTATTTAAACTTGACTGGCCGTAATGATTGGTCATCAACTTTGCCTGAAGATAACCGATCCTTTTTCTACCCATCTGCAAATATTGGGTTTACATTCAGTGATATAACGGATCTCCCGGATTATGTTACTTACGGAAAATTGAGAGCCTCTTATTCTGTAGTAGGTAAAGATGCACCCGTTTATGCTACCAGCAATACTTATAATACCCCCGGCCAGTTTCCTTTAGGTGGTCAGGTGGGCTTTACCCGTTCAAATGTTCGGGGTAGTGCTGATCTTAAGCCGGAACAAACAACGACTTTGGAATTTGGTACTGATTTGAGGTTTCTGGATAATAGGCTGAGGTTTGATTTTACCTGGTATAAGTCGAACAGTAGGGATCAGATATTCGATGTTCCAATTTCTAATGCAACCGGATATACCCGAATCATTACAAATGCCGGTGAAATTGAGAACAAAGGAATAGAGTTACAGATAGAAGGTCGCCCTGTACAGACACGTGATTTTGTTTGGGATGTGGCGGTTAACTACAGTCGAAACAGAAGTGAAGTGGTTGAAATAGCAGATGGGATTAATCAGATATTGTTGGGTTCCTCATTTGGTTATGCCGGAAGTTCTGCTTCAATTCAACTGACGGAAGGGGATCCATTTGGTAATATATATGGCCGAAGCTATGAGCGATATTATGAAACAGGTGAGCCGGAAGACAATATTTATCTTGATAAGGATCGCCCAATCGTTATTGGCGATGATGGTTTCCCTTTAATTAATACTGATCAAAAAGTATTAGGAAATACACAGCCAGATTGGATTGGAAGTCTTAGAAACGATTTTTCCTACAAAAATTTCAATCTTTCCTTTTTGATTGATGCCAAGTGGGGACAAGATGTTTATAGTCAGTATGACAACTTCTTTACAGCCTTCGGTATTACAAAAAATACTCTGAATCGAGAAGATTACCATGTTTTTGAAGGTGTTACAGCCGATGGTCAGCCAAATACTCAGGAGGTATGGCTAGGCCAAGGTGAAGACCCTGAAGGCCGGATTGATCCCAATACTGGTTCAGTAAGAAATTATGGAGCAGGGTATCATCGAAATGTGAAGCGAAGATCAACCGAAGAATTTGTTCTTGATGCTTCTTATATCAAGTTGCGAAATATTCGGTTGGCTTATTCTTTGCCACAGGATCTGGTCACTGATTTAGGGCTTCGTAGAGTTACGCTGTCTACTACGGCCACTAATATTATACTTTATACTCCTTTTAGCGGGTTTGACCCCGAGTCACGTGCCGGAGGAGCCTCATCTAATGCACAAGGCTTTACTGCATTGGACTACCCCGGTGTGGCCAGCTTCTTTTTCTCGGTTAACCTTTCTCTATAAACACAAAACAGGATAAACCAATGAAGATATTTTCCAAACAAATTCTGATTTTTTGTATCACAACGGTATTCTTTTTGACCGGATGTGAGGGATTTCTCGATATTAATGATGATCCAAATAACCCTACAGAAGCTCCGCCACAGGGGCTGATGACAAATGTAACCTATGAGACTGCCCAAAACATGTATCGCATGGGGAGTATAACTTCCTATTATGTACAGTACCTGGCTTCTCCTAATCAAGCAAGTGCAACAGATGTGCATGAAGCCGTAAGCTATGGAAATCAGTGGTTTCGATTGTATGATGTCATGACTGATCTTACTGATTTAGAGAACTTGGCAGAGGAACAAGGTGCTACTCAGTATGTAGGAATAGCCAAAATTCTTAAAGCATTAAATCTGGCTACCTTAGTTGATGTCTGGGGAGACGCTCCCTATTCACAAGCATTTTTTGCTGAAACACTGAACCCGGAGTATGACAGTCAGCAAAATCTCTATGATGAAGTTTTTACTTTATTGGAGGATGGATTGACTCAGCTTCAGGCAGGTAATTCTACAATTGTTGCCGGAAATGAAGATTTCATTTATGGCGGCGATATTACCAGGTGGGAACGGTTAGCTTATATGCTTCAGGCACGGTACCTGAATCATTACAGCAAACAAGCATCATATGATCCTGATGCCGTTCTTGCAGCATTGGATGACGGCTTTCAAAGTAATGATGATGATGCACAAGTAACCTACTTTGAAGAGCAGGTAAATCCTTGGGCTTCTGTTGCAATTGCCAATGCTGGATTGATACTTGGTGGCTGGATGTCAGAACAAATAGTTGGTCATATGAATGGTGATATTTACGGAGTGGTAGATCCCCGTATCGAAATGTTTATGAGTACAAATGATAATGGGGATTATGTTGGAGTTCGTAACGGTGAGGGAAGAGGTAATGCTCCCGAACAAGGTGCCTTTTCGGTGTTAACAACCGATGGTTTTTATTCGGCACGCACCGCACCGGTTGTTGTTGCCTCATATGCTGAGCAAAAATTCATAGAAGCAGAAGCTGCTTTGAGGGCAACTCCATCTCAAACAACACGTGCCTATCAAGCTTATATGGATGGCATTGAAGCTCATATGGATAAAGTAGGCGTAGCTGAAGCGGATAAGCAGTTATATATGAATAATCCGGTTGTAGATGTTGGGGAACTTAACCTGACTATTGATCATATTATGAAAGAAAAGTATGTGGCAATGTTCCTTCATCCAGAGTCGTGGGTGGATGCGCGGCGTTACGATTATTCTTATGATGATATGATTCCACCGGCTAACAGTGCCCTGGGAGGAGATTGGGTCAGGCGCTTTATTTACCCTGAGTCAGAAACCCAGCGGAACGGCGAAAATGTACCGAGTATAACCCAGACTGATAATCTGTTCTGGGATCAGTAATTGAATCCAATAAAAGAGGAAAAAGAGGCCCAAGAATGCTTAGGGCCTCTTTTTTTATTATAAATTTTATTCCGTTTAATTAAAATGAAAGTACCTATGCCCAAAACGTTTCTTTGTTGGTTAGCCGCAGGAATCATTTTTATGATCATCGGTTGTACACAGTCTGTCAATAATATTGAGCATTTAGAATCTCAAATAAATGAACGTCTTGATGGCCTGTCCGGTGATTTTGCCGTGGCATTCATGAACCTGTCAGATACTTCTGAGACGATTCTGATAAATGAAAGGGAAATGTTTCATGCTGCCAGCACCATGAAAACTCCTGTGATGATTGAATTATATAAGCAAGTTGACGCCGGGGAGTTTTCGCTGGATGATTCTATTCTTGTAAAAAATGAATTCCGCAGCATTGTAGATGGCAGTGACTATCAAATGTCGGTTAATGAAGACAGTGAGGGCGAACTGTATGATTTGATTGGTAAAAAAAGGACCATCAGGGATTTAATGTATGATATGATAACCATGAGCAGTAATCTTGCAACTAATATCTTAATTGAAAAAGTGAACGCGGAAAACGTAACGGAAACAATGCGCAGTTACGGAGCGGACAGCATTATGGTATTGCGGGGTGTAGAAGATATCAAAGCGTTTGAACAGGGATTGAGTAATCGTACAACGGCTTATGATGAAATGAAGATTTATAGCAAAATCGGCACCGGTGAAGCGGTCAGTGAAGAAGCTTCAGAGCAAATGATCGGAATTTTAGAGGAGCAAAAGTTTAATGAAATGATCCCTGCCTTGCTCCCTGCTGACGTGCAAGTGGCTCATAAAACAGGGTGGATTACCGGGGTAAATCATGATGCCGGTATAATAACTTTACCCACCGGTGAGCGCTATGTGTTGGTTCTGCTTTCAAAAAATGCATCCGACAGGGAGGAAGTACTTTCTGCTTTTTCTGATATTTCTAAAATGGTTTATGATTTTGTTGTCCAATAAGACTTAAAGGAACAGTTTTAATTTTTTAAAAAAGTATCCCGGTTAATTATGATCAAAATAATACAGATAGGTCTTGGCCCTATAGGTCAGCAACTGACAAGATATCTGACAGAACGTAAAGGAATACAAGTGGTAGGCGGGGTGGATCTTGATCCTGATAAAACAGGAAAGGATATAGGAGAACTTGCCGGAATAAATAAACTGGATGTTTTGGTTTCATCTGATCTTGGTTCTGTTATGGAAAAAACTGAGGCAGACATCGCGGTGATATCAACGGTTTCTTCACTTCAAAAAATAGAACCACAGATCAAGGAGGCAGCGAGTTTTAAACTGCATGTAGTTTCCACTTGTGAGGAGCTGATGTGTCCATTTGATCTGCAACCTGAAATTGCTGAACGAATTGATCAATACTGCAGGGGAAAAGGTATAGCCTGTATTGGAACAGGGGTTAATCCCGGTTTTCTGATGGATTATTTGCCGGCTGTGTTATCATCCGTTTGCCAGAAAGTAGATTACGTTCAGGTTGACAGGTATCAGGATGCCGGCTCCAGGCGATTGCCTTTCCAGCAAAAGATTGGTGCAGGTTTGACCCAAGCTGAGTTTAAAGCAAAAGAGGATTCGATTCGGCATGTGGGGTTAAAAGAATCGGTTTATCTATTGGCCAGAGCACTTGGCTGGGAAATGCAAAAAGTTGAAGAAACTCTTATCCCCGTTTTTGCTGAAGAAACTACAAAAATGGAAAACATCTTGATTGAAAAAGGAAATATTGCGGGTGTGGAACAAATTGCTAAAGGCTATAAAGATAATGAAGAGGTAATTTCTCTTAATTTTAAAGCAGCAGTTGGTCTCGTCCGTTCTTATGATTCTATAGAAATAATCGGTAATCCAGGTTTCAAGTCTGTTATTGATGGAGGAATTAACGGTGATGTTGCCACTTCAGCCATCATCGTTAATACGATTCGTTCTGTTAATACTATGAATCCCGGACTCAAGACTATGCTGGAAATCCCGGCGCCCGCTTATTACAATCAAATTTAATAGGTTGCAGAAAATCATTTCCAACCCGGCCCGCGTACTACTTGCCCTGGCATAGCGCCTGTATGCTCTCCATCCTTTAATACCTGCACACCGTTTACAAAAACATGATGTACTCCCACGGCATATTGATGGGGCTGTGTGAATGTAGCTTTGTCTTCAATTGTGGCAGGATCAAAAATCACGATATCACCAAAATAACCTTCACTGAGATAACCGCGTTTTTGAAGTTTAAGGTTTTTAGCCGGTAAACCCGTTAAACGGTAAATGGCTTCTTCTAAAGAGATGACATTTTCATCCCGTACATATTTTCCCAACAAACGGGCAAAAGTGCCATAAGTACGAGGGTGTGTACTTGATTCGAGGACTTCCCCCTCTGCAGCAACGGAGCGGGCATCTGAGCCAAAACTCATATATGGAACTTTTATTTTTGTACGAACATTTTCTTCAGACATTACAAAGAAGACTGAACTGATGTCGCCGTTGTTTTCTATGATGAGGTCGATAATGGTTTCCGCAGGATCGGTATTGCGTATTTCACTTATTTCGGCCAGATTTTTCCCAGTAAAGTGTTTAAGTGAGTCTTCATTAAATCCGACCAACAGAATATTTTCGGGAGCTCCGGCTAATTGATAAAAATTCTCCCAGTCTGTTTGAGAGCTTCGCATAGAAGCCAGTACTTGCTCACGTATCTCAGGCTGCTTCAGACGGGTGATAAAATCTTGGTATGAGCCTTCTTGTACGGTTGGTGGGATAGTAGCATCGAGGCCGGTAGAAGCTGCAGTGTAGGTGTACATATTTGCTGAAATATTATGCCCTGAACTTCGGAGAGAATCAATTTTCGTCAATACCACAGGGAGTTTATCCCAGTTTCGTTTTCCGGCTGCTTTAAGATGATATATTTGAGCATCAATCCCAGCTTCAGTAGCAATGGTAAAAAGCTCATCTGTTGCTTTTAGCAAGTCATCCCCTTCACTTCGGATATGGGAAATATAAGTACCGTCATATTCGGCAGCTGCTTCTGCAAGGGCAATGAGTTCTTCTGTGCTTGCAAAAAAGGCCGGAGCATAGATAAGAGATGAACCGACTCCCAAAGCTCCTTCTTCCATTGCTTCCCGAACAAGCTGTTGCATTTGCCTCAGCTCAGCCGCAGTTGGGGACACGTTTTGAGAACCAATGACATGTTGGCGAATGGTTGTTGCTCCTACAAATGAGGCTACGTTGGTCGAAATCCCCTGTTCTTTTGTAAGATGTTCAAGGTATTCACCAAGAGTTGTCCAGGGGCGTTCATTATTTTGGTGCATTTCCTCATTCAGTGGCCCCATCGAGGATCCTTCACCAAAGATTTCCAGGGTTACTCCTTGTTTGATATCGCTCATAGACCTTCCGTCATTCAAAAGAGAGTAATTAGCCCAGCTCAGCATATTGATAAAGCCGGGGGATACGGCAAGCTCTTCAGCATCAATGATGACGGGGGCATCCGAGGAGCTCAGGTCACCAATAGCAGCAATGGTGTCTGCCCTCATTCCAATATCAGCTGTAAATGGAGCGTCGCCCGTTCCGTTGTAAATAGTGCCATTTTGAATAATGGTATCAAAATTTTGATGAGTACAGGCAGTGGCAATCAGCAGCAGTAAAGCCGGTAACAGGTTTTTTCTCCACATGGCTAGTATATTTTATTTGTGCTAAAAATTTGTTAGATATGTTAAGCTAAATAAACAAAATATTTTATAACGATCACATGCGAGTATCAAATTCAATATCGATTTTTTTTACGATTCTTTTTTTAGCCATTTTTTGGGGATGTCGTTCAGCCGAAGAAGTAACAAAACCGGGAGTTCAGAAAGGAGAGCCGGAAAAAGAAGCAAACACATTACAAGCTATTTTTGAAGATTCAGAAGTTTTCTCAGGTATTTTTACAGGATTCATGCTTTATGACCCGGATAAGGACAGTGTATTGTATGCACAAAATGAAAACCGGTATTTTACTCCTGCCTCTAACACAAAATTATTTACTTTTTATACGGGTTTAAAAATGCTTCCGGATTCCCTTCCCGGAATCCAATATTTTATAAAAGGAGATTCTTTAATTTTTCGGGGAACTGGCGACCCTTCCTTTCTACACCCCGATTTTGGCAATCCGGCTATATTTCAGTTTCTAAAAGAGAGTGATAATGAGCTTTATTATACGGATGAGCATTTTGATGATGAAGTATTGGGGCCGGGATGGTCGTGGAGTGATTTTAACTCTTATTATTCTGCCGAAAAATCACCCTTTCCGGTATTTGGAAATGTAATGCGGGTAACGGTAGAAGAAATTGAGCAACTGCAAATAGCTTCCGACTCATCGGGATTAAAAGTTTCCCCCGCATTTTTTCGCTCAAAGATTGAAAATAAAGTTTCGAAGAAAAATCCGCCTCTCATAGAAAGAGATTTTTTTGATAATCAATTCAGGTACAACCCTAGATCCGACACCACTACTTATACCACGGATAAACCCTTTCATTACACACCGGAATTGATTACTGAAATGCTCAGCGATACGCTCGGTAAACCGGTGACCTACATTGCATCTTCATTTACGGAAGATTATAAAACCATATACAGTGTTCAGGCTGATTCAGTTTATAAGCGTATGCTTCAACCCAGCGATAATTTTATAGCTGAGCAAATATTATTGGTGACGGCATCACAAATGGGAGAGCTGCTGAACAGCCGAACCGTTATTGAATACATGAAGAAAAATCATTTAAGTGGGATGCCGGATGAGCCGCAATGGGTTGACGGGTCAGGCCTTTCCCGATATAACATGTTCACCCCAAGAAGTATTATTTGGCTGTTGGAACAAATTGATAATGAGTTTTTATATGATCCGGACTTGTTTGAATTATTGCCGGCCGGAGGGGAATCGGGAACAATAAAGAATTGGTATGCCGCTCCGGATAGTACAGAGCCATATGTTTTTGCAAAAACCGGCACGCTAAGTAATAACCACTGTTTGAGCGGGTTTGTAATTACTAATACCGGTAAAAAGCTTTTATTCAGTTTTATGAATAATCACTATGTGACGTCATCTTCTATTGTTAAAAATGAGATGGAATATGTACTGAGGCACATACGCACCACATATTGAAATAGAGTACAAATAGAATATTCTAAGGCATAATTAATCTCAGGAAAATACTTCTTCCATAGTTTGTTGATGCACTTTAAGATCCCGGTTACTAAAAAGAACGAAACGGATTTCTTTTACAGAGTCTAAAGCGGGCATGCTTTCCTCTATTACTGTAAAAGCAATTTCAGCAGCATCCTTCATTGGATATCCAAAAGCACCGGTTGAAATAGCCGGAAAAGCGAGGGAATCAATCTCATGTTCTTCAGCTAACTGCAACACATTTCTGTAACAATTGGCAAGCAGTTTATCCTCCGGTTCATCTTGCCCATACACTGGCCCAAGACAATGGATTACATGCTTGTTGGGAAGTTTATGTCCGCCTGAGATAACAGCTTCACCGGGTTTAATGGGAGCCATTGAGCTGCATTCTTCAGCCAAACCGGGACCGGCTGCACGGTGAATGGCCCCTGCCACACCTCCGCCAGTTTGTAATTGGGCATTAGCTGCATTTACAATTGCCGTTATATCCGGTTGGTCGGCAATATCTCCTTTTGTACACTCGATTTTAGTTTGATGAACTATTGGCATCTCTTCGGTATTTATTTCGAATCATAAAAAAGGTGTGAAATACGAAAGAGAAAGCCAAAATAAAACAGGCGAAGAAAGTCATCCCTTCGCCTGTTATTGTTGGAGTTCTAATATCAATCAGAGAGAAATCGCAGCCTAACCAACCGAACTCTCTGAAGGATATCAGATGGAATAAAAAATCTTAAATTGAAGACTTTTTCCACATTATATAATCATACCTTAAAATATATAGTATTATAATTAAAAATAAGAAATAATTTAGGAATAAATTTTAAAAAACATTATTAGTATCATGACAAATAGAAAATCGCTTACAATTTTATATTGGATAAGTTTTTAGGTAAATCACGGAATGATTTTATCATCTAAATGGTATTTTCATGAGCATAAAGAGAATAAATTTATATCAGATATAAATGAACTTAAAAATAATTAGCAGTACTGATCGTCCTAACTCAAACGCATTGAGAGTTTCAGGGTATGTGGAATCGCTTTATCGAGAAAAAGGAGTTGATGTTGAGGTCATCAGCTTGGAAGATTTTCCTCTTGAAGAAGTAATAGGAGGCAGGTATGGAAAAAAGCTACCTGCTATTGAAAAATTCAGAGAGCCAATTATTAATGCGGACGGACTAATTTTTGTGATACCGGAATACAATGGAAGTTTTCCGGGAATTTTAAAGGTGTTTATAGATTATCTGCCCTTTCCCGAGGCTTTTGAGAAAATGCCTATGGCATTTATTGGGGAAGCAAACGGAGTATTTGGAGGTTTGCGATCCGTTGAGCAGTTTCAGATGATTGCCAATTATCGGAATGCGCTCCAGTTTCCGGAGCGAGTATTTATTCCAAATGTCAAAGATGAATTTATTGATGGAGAAGGGCTTCGGGATTCTTTCAAGCAAAAACTGCTGGAATCTCAGATTGAAAACTTTGTCAAGTTTGTGGAATCTGCCCGACAGAAAGAAATGGATCAGTTGACAATAAACAGCTAACTATATCAGCCGGATTGTGTGTAAGTTTTGTGATGATATATATGGGTTAAATCAGTTACTGCGTAGCATGTATCCAACACCGTGTAAAGTAATTAGATAGCGGGGATCGTCAGGATGAACTTCAATTTTTGCTCGCAATTTTGAAATATGCACATCTACCGTTCGGGTGTTGGTACTGAATTCATAGCGCCAAACTTTTTCTAAAAGTTCATCCCTTGAAACAGGTTCGTTGGCACTTTTTAGTAAATATCGTATTAGTTCGACTTCTCTTGATGTAAGCTCAATTTCGTTCCCATCAGGACGGTTAACAACAGATTCCATCAGATCAATTTTAACATCTCCAAGTTGTAAAATGTCAACTTCACCGGAAGTGGAATATGTACCTGCTCGCCGTAAACGAGCTTCGATGCGTGCCAATAATTCCTTAACTCCAAAAGGCTTTGTTAAATAATCGTCAGCTCCCAGATTAAGCCCTTTCACTTTGTCAGGCTCTTGATCTTTAGCTGTAAGCATGATTACCGGAAAAGTAAACTTCTCTTTCCTGATTTCTTCCAAAATATCATAACCGCTTTTGCCGGGAAGCATAATATCTAAAATCATTATGTCCGGTTTGTGTTCTTTTACCATCGATACGGCTTGTGTACCCTCTTCACTCACAACAACATCGTAGCCTTCGCTTTCCAGTGTGTCTCGCAGTGTAAAAATCAGGCTTGGCTCATCTTCTACAACAAGTACTTTCATCCGTTTATCCGACATATTTTGTTTGCTCATTTATTTTTTCTGGTGATGAGGAGTCCGTAGCAGTTGATTGTACCTGTTCAGCCGAAACCTCTTCTCTCATCAATTTAGGAAATCTTACAATAAATGTTGTACCCTTCCCCGGGCTACTTTTAATTATAATATTTCCACCATTCATTTCTACCATATTTTTAACGATGCTGAGTCCTAATCCATGTCCTTTAACTTTGGTACTCTTAGAATCAGAATCTTCAACGCGGTAGAATTTATTGAAGATATTTTTTTGATCTCTTTTTGGAATTCCAATTCCATGGTCGGTGATACTAAAGAAGACATCATCACTGTTTGATGAAATCTGATATTCAATACATTTTTCATCTGTGCTATATTTTATAGCATTTTCAGTAAGATTGTTCACAATTGTTTCAAAATTATCAATGTCAATCATTGTGAGTGCGGTTTCATCATGTGATTTGAATTTTACTTCAAATCCTTTCTTCTCGATGTATTCTCTGTTTTCTGACAAGTAATTACTTAAAAGATCATGAAGGCGATAGGGGGCAGCTTTAACCATGTCTTTCCCGGAATCAACTCGGGCTACATCCAGTAACTTTTCAATCATGCCGCGCAACCGGATGGATTCATTATAAATGTGTTCTCCATACTGTTTAAGACGTTTGGGATCGGTTACCCTTCCGTCAGATATATTTTCTCCGGCCGCCTGCATAACAGCAAGTGGGGTTTTCAACTCATGAGTTACATTTGCCAAAAAGTTGGCTTGTCTTTGGGCAAGGTGTCGTTCCCGCTGTGCCGTTGCAAACATGAATATCAGGGCCCCCATCAGGAACAACATGGCTACTCCTAAAACCACCAGGTTTTTAACCAGTGTAGAGTTATAAGCACTTGCAACAGGAGAATCGAGGAAAGCAATATTTAAGAACCAATTATCAAAGAATCCCGATCCGGAAAACCTCATTCTGTGGTCTACTAAATCTTGGTTGAAGGGAACTGAAGGGTCATTGCTTGCAAGAATTTCATCAGTTACCCAATCACGCACCCATACAACAATTCCAGTTTCATCACTGCTGCTTCCAAAATAACTGGTTAAATAAGGAGGAATAACCTCGTTAATAATATAATTTTCATTTAAGGTAAGCGTAAGGACACCAATCATTCTGTGTTCGGCGATATTGATAAGACCCAGGTTTAAGCTGCGATGTGTGTCAAATTCAAAATTATTATTCCAGCGGTAATTAAAGTCATTGAGCTGAATCCTGGTTTTGGTACGAGCTAATCCGACGCCGTCACAAACTAATCCGGGGTAATCATCCGTGGGGTTGATTTGATTTTGTTCGGGATTATATACATATATCGAAGTATTCTCATCGCAGGGGTTAGTATTTTCCGGAGTAAAGTAAATACCGGTAAAGAAAGGGCTTTGGGAAGCTTTTATAAGTATTTCCTGCATATTATCAGGAAACTGGCCTGTTTGCTGAATCGATGATTCAATAGGTTCAAGTTCAATTTTACCTAAACCTCTTAATGGGTCAATAATTTGATTCCGAATGGTATCATTTATCTCATCCATCTGATCAATTCGACGTTCTTCCTCTCCTTCCACCATTCGATCGCGCAGATCATATAATGAGAGCACATTCATTCCGGCGAGTGCAATTATAGCCACAAGCCCGCTCATCAACAATACCCAACGAAAAGCTCTGTTCCTTAATACTTTCATATCAATATTATTTATAGATATTAACCCTGTAATATAGCATTAAGACTGCATGATTAAACTCAAATTTGGTAAAATTATAATCAAGAAAAAAACCTTTAGCCAATATTTATAGTAATACACAACTGCGAAAGACCATATTAAGCCTTTATATTATAATGGCGTGAGATGAGAGAGGAACTTAGATAAGATTTTATAACCCTATAAACCTACTTATTAATTTTCTTAAAATTTCGTTCTATAGATTCTTTAAGGTCATTAAATTCAATGGGTTTGACCAGATAGTCGAGATAACCTGTTTCTTTAGCTCGTTGTACGTGATGAGGATCAGAATTTCCTGTAATATAGATCACTGGTACATCTGAGAATTTTCGAATCTCGTTCATGGCAGTGATCCCATCAATTTCACCTTCCAAAGAGATGTCCATTAGAATAAGATCGGGATTGATTTTTTGAGCGACCTCTATGGCTGTTTTACCATAAACAAGTTCCCCTTCAGCGTCATATCCCAATTTTTCTAAGTAACTCTCGTACAGAAGATTCAGTATTAAATCGTCCTCGACGATCATTACCGTTTTTTTCTGGTTTTTATCCATTATGTCCCGTTAATTCGATTGCGTAAAAGCATAATACCTTAATAATAACATGAATTGATATTAAACGAAATTATATAACAATAAAAATTTAGGGTATATAAAAGATGAAAATGAGTTATGCAAACCGTTCAAAAGCGAATATTGGGGTTTAACCACTAAAAATTGGAAATGTAATTTCTGAAAAATCCGGATTTTGATGAGATCAAAACAAAAAAAGCCTCGCAAAAACAATGTTTTACGAGGCTTTTTGTACCGCTGATCGGACTCGAACCGATACGGGCATTTTAATACCCATTGGATTTTAAGTCCAAATACAGGTGTGTTTCTTAATGAATCTTAATGTTCGAAAATGTCCGCTAAGTTATTGCTAATCAATGCCTAAAATGTTAGATTATGTTTCAGGATGAATCATAATTAAACGGTATTTTGTTACCCCACTGTTACCCCAGAGATTCCTGGGGTAACAAATAATGAGAGCAGATCATGGAAAAGAGCTTAACTGATTCGTATGTCAAAAGCGTAACCTCTCCAAGGCGTATTGAGATATTCGATACCTCAAAATCAGGACTGGCTTTAAGGGTAAACCCTTCTGGATATAAATCTTTTTTCTACCGGTACCGATTCGGTGGAAAGATCAAACGCTTCACTATTGGGAGCTACCCGTCTGTTTCATTGGCAGATGCCCGGGACCGGGCTGATGAGTTACGCGTACAGGTAAACAAAGGAGAAGATCCTCAAGGGGACAAGCAGCGCCTTAAAAACAAAGAGGCTCCCAAAACTATCGGGGAACTGGCTGACCTGTTCGAGAAGGAGTACATAGAACGTGAGCTGAAAGAGAGCACTCAATCATCCTACAAATCCCGATTGAAAAAAATCAGGGACAAATTTAGCCGGTATTCCGTGGATGAAGTCACCAGGGGTGATGTGAAACGATTCCTGAAAAAGATAGCTGAAAAGCAGCCTTACAATGCCAATCGAATACAAGCCATTTTCTCTAAGATGTACTCCTTTGCATTTGAGGAAGAGTTCACAGATAACCATCCCCTTAAGCGACTTTCTAAATTTGGAGAAGAAGATACTCGAAATACAAACTACTACCCTGAGGATATTCGTAATCTCTGGCAGGCTATGGAGCAAGAGAGAGAGCCAACACAAAGCCTTTTGAAGCTGCTGCTGATCACAGGCCAACGGCTTGGGGAAACCTCTCGGATGAAATGGGCTAATATCGATACTGAAAATGCGTTGTGGATAATTCCCAAAGCAGAAACGAAAGGGGATAGGGTACATGTGGTACCTCTCTCTACTAAAGCCATTGAGGTACTTGAGAACTTACACCAGCTCACCGGAGAAAAGGAATTTGTATTTAACTCTCCAAAGAAAGACGGGCAGCCGCTATCCTATTTCAGGGAGGTAATGGATCGGGTTGAAGAAGTGGCCGAACTGGATGATTTCCGGCTTCATGATCTCCGTCATATTGTGGCAACTAATATGCAGCGGCTGAAGATCGACTTCATGCACATCGGGAAGGTGCTAAACCATAAAGGCATGGCTAAAGAATACATCGTTACATCCAGGTACATTGATTACGATTATCTGGATGAGAAGCGGGAAGCTCTTCAAAAATGGAGTAACGAACTCGAAAGAATAATAACTGGCAAAAAAGCCAAGGTATTCAAAATTGGTTGATATGGATTTAAAAAAGTTAGTTAGCAATACATTCAGCATTAAAAAATCAGAAGTCAGAAAAAAGATTAGTCAGATCCATGATAATTATGTGGCTTTTTATAATAAATCAGAGGATAAAATAACGGCATTATCACGCCTACAAACGATAAAACAAGGCGTTAAATCTGAGGCGCTTGCTTTGGGTGACGAAATTGATGAATTGCAGGAAAAATTGGAGCAACCGCTTAATGAAATTATAGAAAAGATTGATCTGGGGAGCTTTCATCTAAAGGGGGATTCTTTTAAAAACGGGGAAGAAAAAAGCATTGAATCAGTAAAAAAAATTATAGATGAGATTTTGGAATCTATAAACTTGCTAGTCTTTTTAATCCCTCTCCAAGAGTTGAATAATGATGAATTTCTAAAATTTTTTCAGGAGATAAAAGCAAAGGATGAAAGCCTGGTAAGGGTGGTTGGTGGATATCAGGGTATTCCAAAAAAGTGGGTCAATGTTTTTTTTAGGATGATTGGCATTATGGAGAAATTTTTTCTTTTAAAAACCAACTCAGATGCCTTGTCATCTATTTCTAGATCAATAATATGCTCCTCCTACCCTAATGAATTAACATATTGGAATGATTTAAGTGATGAAGAAAAAAATAAAATGGAGTTGTTCGGAGAGGCCATTACTAAAGTTGACAGAATGGCAATTAAAATAGTTGTTGAAAAAGTTCGGAATCGGGAGATTTGTAAAGAGGCTCTGGAAAAGTATGTGCTATACAAGCCCGGCAGGAGTACGGCCGCAATTTTTGATTTAATCATTGATGAAACGCCAGACCTGAACAGGTCTGCATTTTATAGATGGACTGATGCTTATAATGATGCTAAAAAAGAATTGGTTAATTCTATTTCATAATAGAGCGCACACGAAAACAACCTAATTAAAATAATCCTAGATAAATCCTACAATATTCCCATCCGTGTAGGATGAACAAACAGTTGCAGTGACATAGATTGGCTTAGTGAAACGTTAAGAAAAAATCATAAGCCATGAATGACCTTCAAATTATACGTCCTAATGAGTTAACCGAACTACTCGGTGTATCCAGAACCACTCTCCACAGAATGGAAAAGAGAGGAGAGCTTCCCACTCGATTTAAGATAAGTGACAGGGCTGCCGGTTGGCTGGCCTCAGATATCCGGGAGTTCCTAGAGGAAAAGGCTCATGGAGAACAAGAAGAGCTTGAACCTGAAGAAGTTGCAGCATAAAAAAACCCGCCGGCGACATCCGGCGAGCTCAAGGCGACTGTAATCTAACAGTTCCTCTTGAGAATTGCACTTCTAAAAGAAAATCTCAAGGCGATGAAAAACTCCAAGAAAAGAATCCAAATCCAGAAAGTACTCGATGAACTCAAGCAAGAACCGGCCACCAGCATGATGTTATCCGTCCGGACAGGCGTTCTGAGATGTAATTGTACTCGCTACCTAAGTAAGCTCGAAGACCAGGGCAAGGTTACAGTAGTCAAAGAAGACAACTGCTCTGTGACCGGCCATAAAGCGAAATACTACTCAGCCCGAGAAGAAGATTTCCCTCCACAAACTCAATCATCACTATTCCCAAATCGGGGGTGCAGAGTATGACTTTCGATCCAAAAAAGATAATTGAAGATCAGGACTCAGTTTATGCTCTGGAGTACTCAGCGAAGCGTAACACCTACTCGGTTAATAAGTTATACGATGCTTTAAAAACGAACTTTCTTCGGCATATCCGGGGCAACCATGATGACTGGATTATCCTGCAAATCGGGACTGATAAAGAGGGGCTTTTAAAGCTTTCTCAGACGGCAAAAAGCACGCAAAGGAGGTTAAATGAAAACGGCTCCTAAAGTCTGGGACTGGAGAGCATACATTATTCACTATGCCCCTGCAAACCCTACTTATCGACATGTGCTCTTAACACTTTCCTGTTTTATGGATTCGGCGGGGGGGAGCTGCTTTCCGTCTATCAAAAAGCTATCTGAATGCACTTCACTTTCCAAGCCTTCAGTGATCAAGTATCTGAACCAGGCTGAAGAGGATGGGTGGATCGAAAAGTCAGTTCATGGCTTCTCTGGCCAGGGATGGAAGCGCCACGAATACACGGCATCGATCCCTGAAAAGGTGGTTAAGGAGATTAACCACGTAGGCGGTAAAGGTGGTAAACCTCATGATGAAGGCGGTAAACCTGATAACAAAGGTGGTAAACCTGACGAGGGTAAGGTGGTTAAAGAGGTTAACACTATCTCTTCAGTTAACTCTTCAAATACCTCACCAGTAGAGAGCTCTCCAGAATCAACGGTATCAAATGTGAGTGAAGAGGCCCTCTCTCTTGTTACATTTTTTTGGGAATGTTTTTCAGAAGCCAATCCTCAGATCCCAACTAAGCCAGACGATAAAGCGGCCATTCACTTTCAGAACTTAATCGATGAGGGATATCCGGCTGAACATTTGGAGCAATTGCTAACAGCGCTCTTTACCTGGGATTTGGAGCCTTGTCAATTCTTCCGGAAATCAATTAGTGATCCAGAGAAATTTGAAAAGCATGTGAAAAAATTCCACCAGCAGCTAATGGCTGCCTATAAGGAGAAAAAGAATAAACCCATGACAAAGGGTGATCAGTATTATGCTTTTAAAGAGTATTTGGAACGAGACGATTATGAACCCCCTAAGACCGCTTTTGAATTTACACTACAAGAGTCCAGGTATAACGGGCATGCAACCAAGTTTGAAGAAGAAAGACCTTTTTAACCACAAAAATTTGAACGAATGGCAATTAGAGAAAAAATAACCATTGATAGCCGAGAGTACCGGCAGGATCTCCACAAAGTTGAAGACACAGCCGAACGAACCGCCCGGAATACAGAGCAAGCTTGGGGCCGTTCTTCCAGGGAAATGAGGCAAGATGCCAAAAGAACCACTAATGAAATGGAAGGCGGGTTTAAACGAATTGGTACCGCTGCAAAGCTTTGGATTGCAAGTATCGCAACTACTGCGTTCTATACGCTCAGGAAAGCATTGATTCGATCCCAGGAAATCGAGGAGACCGCCTCTAAGTTTGAAACGGTACTTGGACCCTCCATTGGTAAGGCTAACGAGTTCATAAAGGAGAATGCTCGTCTGATGGGGCTCAGTAGAACGGAAGCACAAGAAATGATAGCAACAACTACCGCTATTGCTCAAGGAATGAATTTCACAGGCAGTGAGGCTGCTGATTTCGGTTTCGATATCGTGAAGCTTGCCGGTGACCTCCAATCTTTTAACGATGTACCGATAGAGCGTACTCACAATGCGATTACCACAGCTCTAACTGGGGAGCGTGAAGCACTGAAAAGCCTTGGTATTGTAATTCGTGAGACCGAAGTCCAGGAGCGCGCATTAGCAAATACCGGGAAGGATGCGGCTGATGCTTTAACCCAACAGGAGAAAGCCACAGCTACCCTTGAGTTGATTACAAAGAAAGCGGGGGTTGCAGTTGGGGACCTAGAGCGAACGGCCACAAGTTCAGCGAACAGGACCCGCCAATCTATGGCGAACATTCAAACGCTCCTCGATACTCTCTCTTCAAAGCTCAATCAAAGTTTCGGGCCACAGCTCATCACATGGCTTGAGAACGCGCTAGGAATTGCAGAAGACTTAGTGAGCACCATTGATCGATCCATGAGCTCAGGCATGGAGAACCTGATCCGGAACCTGGAGGCTCAGGGTGGGAATCAGGAGCTCGTCGCCCGGCTTAAGAAGCAGCAGGCTATAAATGAAGCCATTGAACTCCGAAAGGAACTCAAAAAAGAGCTGGATGAGCTTGAGATAGCTGTTGGTATTGACGAAAAGGGCATGAGTGATCGCATAAACGATACCATGAGCGCCCTGAAAGGAACGATGTTTGCTAATCCTCTCAATGATTTCTTTGGAGAAGATGGTGGCTTTATGGATACGTTCAATAAGGTTACGAAATCGTTTCAGGAAGATTTTAAAACTGTTAATGAGTCCTTTGATCCTGCTAAAATTGACGAGTACAACGAAAGGATTAGCGAAATGCAGGAGCAGCTTCGAGCGGTATCCGAACAAGCCCTTAAAGCGGAAGAGATGGGATTTCATGAAGAGGCTGAGGCGCTTTCAAATATGAGTAACACTCTGGCCGATGCCATCACCTCCATGTCTATGGCTGTTGGAAAGCAGGAGCAGCTTAACAATGTGAATAAATCACTGGTTGAGCTCCAAAATCAAAGTACTACAGCCATGCAAGCACAGAATGAAGAGGCTGAAGAGCAAGCCCGGAAATTTGGAGAAGTGGCCTTTGGGTTTAATAAGATCGAGAGAGCCTGGAAGCAGCTGGGGCAAAACCTAGATATCGGCGCCGGTTCTATCATGAAAACGCATTTCGATGCTTTGATCAATGGTGCTGAGAATTATGAAGCAACTCTCCGGCGTTTAGACAATGAATTGGCTATGAATCAAATCAGCCAGGAGAAATACAACCAGGAAGTAGAGAAGGCTACTGCCAAGTATCTGCAACAGCTTCAGAGCACGTATGAGATGTTCAAATCAAAGCTTGGGCCGGAGCAACAGAAAGTTTTTGAAGCTCTCATCAAGAACCTCAAGAAAACCGAAAAAGAAGGCGACAAAGCTAAAGCCAGTTTGGGGGACATTGCCGAATCCTTAAATAGCGTTCTTTCTCTCGCAGATGCCTTCGGGGACGTTGACGAAAACCTAAAGAATGTGCTTCGTGGCTCGATTGATCTACTTAGAAACCTTGAAGCCATCAATAAGCTGGATGGATCGGGTTTTATGGGGTTAGGAGGAACCGGCCTTTCCGGGGCTATTGGTGCCATTGGTGTTGCTGCCGGGGTTGTAACTATGCTATCGGGATTCATCGGGCAAAACAGCCAGGATAACGAAGAGCGTCTCCGTCAAATGGAAGAAATGCAGGATCTTCGCGTTTCATTAAACAGTCTCCGGCGCGCAGTCATCAAACAAACAAACGCATACCTTGATCAGGGTGTAGTCGGTGGTGACGTGACACAAGAGGAAATTGAACGTGGTGAGACTCTTTTTGAAGGGTTTTTTACTGGGGATAAAGACAGGGGCGGAGAGCCTTTTGGGTACGCTGGTGAAGAAACTTTCCTCACGAACCTTGCAGAACTTGCAGAGTTGTTCCCTGAAGTATTTGGACAGTTTGAGGATATGTACCAAAACTACCGTGATCAGGGTATGTCGCATAGTCAGGCCGTAGCCCAGCTGATGCAAGAAGGACTTGGTGAAGCTTGGAGCCTTATTGAAGACTCGTTCCGGCAGTACGGCGAATCTATAGAGGGCGCCCAGCAAGTGTATGAGGATGCCATCAAATTCGGGGCCAAAAGCACCCAAGAGGCGTTCGATCTTTTTATTCAGCAGGTTGAGGCGGCAGGACTTGACCTCTCTCAGAGCGTAGGCGGTAAAACACTAGCCGAATGGATGCAGGAACTTAACGACCCGGAAACCACTCAGGCCGAGCGTGAGGCAATCATCCAGATGATATGGGAAAATTGGGAGGATCTGATTCCAAGCGGATGGAGCTACGACGATTTCACATCCTGGCTGGAAACCATTTCAAGTCATGACCCATCAACCGAATCCGGCGCCGAGCAGGGGTTTTCCCGCTCAGTTCAGTTCAACCGGACTATCACAGACGTTCAGGCCAATGAGGTGATTGTACTACTCGAATGGATCGGTGAGGCTGTGTGGAGGATGGTAGAAATGGCGGGAGGTGACCGGATGAACCTTGGAAGCGTGGGCTCTAACGGCATTGGAGGATTAAACATAGAACTCCCTCTTCCAGTGCGTGTTGAAAACTGGGACGAAATGATGTCCCTGGTATACCCTGAAGGCAGCTCGTCCGGATCTGGAAACGTGAGCATAACCCGCCTTGCCGGTGGAGATGACAGGCCGCATCAAAGCTTTAACATAGGTGTGCAGGTGGAAAGTCCGGGTGCAAGTGTTTCCGATGAGGCCATCGACGAACTCACGCGCAGAATAGGAAATGAACTTAGAAGAGAACTCAGGGGGAAGGCTTTTTAATCCAAAAACAAACTAACCATGACTGCAGAAGAAAAAAACGCACAACTACGAAAGCGAATATTAGAAGAAGCCGAGGCCCGGGATGTGGACCATCATGAGGAGGATGAAACCACGCCTGAAGCCAAAGCCAAGGTTCAAGAACTTATTGAACGAAATCATAACCAATCAAAACCAAAAGAATCATGAACTCAGAACAGATAGCAAAGAATATTACCCGGACTGAAAAGGAAATTTCAGAACTGGAAGAGCGAAACAGCAAATTGGAGCAAGAGCTTTTTGAGATAAAGAAGAACCACAAAGCTTTGATCTCCGATGAAGGCCAGGAAAAGATCCAGAAACTCACCTCTTCCAGGGAAATCATCAAAGAAGTGATTGAGGAGAAGCGCGAAAAACTGGATGCTCTGCAAATTGAGCTTGAGACCGCTCAAAAGGAAGAAGCCATGTCTTCATATGAAGGAGAATGCGTCGCATTGGCTCGCAGGGCAGAGGAGGCCAAGGATGAATTTCTAATGATGCTCAAGGAGTTGGATAGTGAGCTGTTTGATAAGCTGGTGAGTATTTCAAAGAAGCGTGTTGAGTGGAAGAAGGCAGCAGAGAAGTTTATACAGACCATTACTAAGATTGAGCCAAGTTTCCGAACAGTTTCACTCCGGGATGATACTCCGGAACATGAAGAGGCCCGGCGCGAATTACTGCAAAGGATAGATGAAAAGGCGGGATCAACAGATGCGGCGAGGACAGAGATATTTTTATCACCTCATCACTACCGGGAAGTGACACTATCAGGGTCCGGGCATGGAATTGATGCAAAGACACCGGCTGACCTTGTTGACCTGGCTATACGTGCTCATAATATTGCTGAAAGAGAAGCCGAGGTTGAGCGGGTAGCTAAAGAGCGCGAACAACTTCAGGAAGCCTAAAATCTTGAATTATCTTGAGCAAAACCCAGAATAATGGCAACACTAAACGAGAAGCATAAATCATTTATCGTAATGAGCTTAGCCTGCTATGAACCCCCTGTAAAAGTACAAGAGGTGGTTCAAGAAAGATTTGGGGTTGAGGTGAGTCTATCCCAGCTTACCTACTATAACCCCAAATCTCTTCAGGGCTCTGATCAGTTAGCTCAAAAATGGAAGGATCTATTCGATGAAACCCGGCGCCGGTTCCTTGAGGAAATAACAGATATTCCTATTTCCCAGAAAGTATACAGGCTTAAAAAGCTGCAAGAGAATCTGGATAACTTTGAGCGAATAAAAAATTACAAGGGCATCAATGAATGCCTGGAACAAGCTGCCAAAGAAGTTGGCGGCGCATTTACTAATAAGCGTGAACATGATGTGAGTGGGCTTATTAAATCAATAAACATGGCCGAACTCACAGACAACCAACTAAAGAGGATTTCAGATGGAGAACACCCCCTTACAGTACTTGGCACTGAAAGCGAAAGCTGAGCAGGAGTTAAGAAACAGAAAGCGAGGCTTTAATCAGGTGATCATCTACCAGCCTGGGAATTGCCCTGTTATTGAGAGGGATCCCGGAGATGAAAGGGTGCTGTTTTTCATTCCGGATAACGGCCGGGACTAACTCATTTTAAAGGTAATGAGGCCACATTTCAGTGACCTATAATTCTTTATTATGTAAAGTCGAGCGAAAAACAAATGTATTTAATGGACAAGGAGAAAAACCTGTTAATAAATAATGGAATCTAAATATTAAACCTAAAGATCATCAGACTTAGATATCGCTCAAAACAACAATGGGCGATGTTTGTAGTAAACCTTAATTATTAAAGAGAAGACATGAAAGAACAGTATGGAAAATGGAAAGTTGAAGAAACCCTGAAAGAGGACAGGTGCTATTTAGCCTCATCCGATGATCAGAAAGGGGTTATAAAAATAGGACGAAATATTGCTAAGGAGGTTCTGGCATTAAAATTAGTTCACGATCATGCTAACATTGTAACACTCTTAGATTACGATTTAGAAGCAGAAGAGCCTTATTTGGTGACAGAGTTTTTCGAAGATAGTCTACAAATGCATCTTTACCGACCTCACAATTTTAATGTTTCAGAAATAACCGATGCAATATTAAATATTTGTGAAGGTATAACACACTGTTTGAGTAAAGGAATCTGTCCTATCGACGTTCAATTTTTGTCAAACCAAAAACTAGAGGTTCGATTGGTAGATTTTGAATGCCCAATGATAATGGAATCCATTGATGACATGAGACAAGGATTAAGTCTCGTAGAGAAGAAAATATCTTTATTTGAAAATTCTGTTTTTCGGAGCAATGGAAGGCGCCGCCAAAAAGAAGAACTTTTAACTAAGAACATTTAACCAACACACAGACCGATGGTACAGAAGTATGGGAGATGGAGGCATGTCGAAGGGCGGCCTTATACGATAGTCCAAAATATAGAGGATCCTGATATAGTGGGGTTCATAAAATTCCAGAAAAGCAGCCCGGATTGGCCGGATTGGAAAGAGAGACAATTCTTTAATGAAGTACACACCCTTAAAGGATTAGATCATCCCAATATAGTAAAGCTCCTGGATTATGACTTGGAACATGAAACACCTTACCTGATAACTGAATATTGCGAATGTGGAGACATGAGAGAGGCTGACTTGGATAAGTGGACTATCGAGGAAAAATATCAATGTCATCAACAAATTTGTGAAGGGTTTGCATACTTATGGGGGCAGGGAATCTTGAAAGGCGATCACAATCTGAAGAATATCTTTCTGAAAGAAAATAAAATCCCGGTAATTGGAGATTTTGAAGGCGCTCGGCAATTAACCATGGATGCTGAAGGTGTGCTTTCCGTTTTAAATGTAGCCTCTATAATGTTTTGGGGACTTATGGAGGGAAAGGATTTTAACAGAATACGATCCATGGAAAGAAGGATAAACCAACAGATTGAAGCACTCAACGAGCAGATCGAAGAACTGAAAGCCCAGAAAGAAGAACTTTATAACACCCCACCCCCTTAGTTTTGACGAAAAAGCGGAAAGCCTGGGAAGCGGTTAAAGAGTTTTTCAGTTGGATAGACCCTCAGGTTTAAAGCTTCATTTACTCAAGAAATAAAGGCCCTTCACAGCATTCTAGTGATCGATTATCTTGACTAGTCTTGAGTAAACTTGGTCTCATTTGATTGGATAGCCTCAACCCGGCGCCGGTTTGCATGTCAAATATTATTGAATATTTGAATGAAATGAGTTATTTAGAGGCAAATAAATCGGAGTGCAAAATGAATAAAATTATTTTCTGGGTATCTCTATGCATTGCCATCGTTACTTCAAATAATTTGGTGAAAGCCCAAAGCTTTGGGGTTGGGGCAGGTTTTGGAACCTCTTCATCCATGTTTGTTGATCTATTTTACCTTGAAAACAGCAACTCTTTTCATTTAGGTTTTAGTTATCAGTTTTCGGATACCAGAGGTAAACTTGTTAGCGAGCAAAAGTCTAATTATGGAAGAACAGTTGATGGTACAGGTGAGTATTTTTGGACCTTAGACTTTGGTTATGGGCATAACGTAATAAGTGAACTAACTATCAATGGTGAAATATCTTTGGGTTCATTAAATGAATATACCAATTACTTAGATGGTAGATTTAATGGTGGAGGCTACCACATGATTGATCAAGCTAGTCTTGTTGCAGGAATTGGGGCGAGCGTTGGATATAATCTTTCAGAATCTGTGAATGTATTTCTTGGTTATAATACCTTAAGGAAGGTTACGGCCGGACTGAGAATGAATTTTCCTTTTGTTTACTAGAAATACTTGAAGAAAAAGAAAACCCCGACACCATACCGGCGCCGGGGTTGAATTGGGTCAAACAGCTTTTTTAAGCTCTTCAACTTCCCTTCGATAGCCTTTTGCCCGGAATTTCCAAAGCGTAGATATACCTTTGTCGATCTCTTGAGCGGTTTCTTTCAACATGTATATCCATGATTCCATACGGTGTATATCATCTGGATCCTTCTCGTTCTTTCTGATTTTGTTCCAATACTCAGTAACTCTCAAACCCTGAAGAGCGACATCTGACAATAGGGCGGCGGTTTCATCATCCATTCGATAAAAGCTATCTTCAAGGCCATAAATGGCGCGTTCGCTCTCTGTAATGGTTAGTTCTTCACCGTATTTTAATATATCAAAGCCTTTGGAGGTCTTGAGATAGTCACCCCATTCCTGGGCCATTGCTTTAGCTACATCATCTTCATGCTTTTCATTTACTTCTTTTTCTATGAGCTCAAATAGCTCATCTGCTTTTTTCTTGATTTCTGGGTTTAGTTTAATTTTATCCATGATTGCTGGTATTTAGTGTTTGGGTTAATTTTTTGATTTCAAATTCATACTCACTCATGCACTCCAATAGTTGTACCCTGGCATGGCCGCCAATGCCTTCACATTCAATGATCAGGGCTCTTAGGGCGTCGTTTTCAAGGGTTTGTTTCGGCAGATCTATTTGTAGATGCTTCGCACATTCCCCGAGCTCCATTAATTCAATTAAGGCCTCTGAGTTCATGTGATACATCGCGCCGGAAAGATTCAACCGGTGTGTATCAATAGCTGGCTTTGTGATGGCAAAGATGGTGTCTATGATTTCGAACTCTTCCAGATGATGAAGCTTGAAAGGGTATCGCAGCCTAAAGGCTCCGGCCACATCATCATAACCATGTTTTTTGATGGCTTTCTTTAGCTCTGCACCAAGAGTCTCGAGCGCTTTGGCGGCTTTGTCGATGTCGATAGGTTTTTCTGTTTCCATAATTGTTTTGGTTTAATTGTTAATAAGGGTGTGGAAAATTTAGGCAGTGGGGTTAAAACTCGGCTAACCCTAAAAACTCGTCGATATCGAAGTAGACCGTTGTGGGCCGTGAATCTGTCTTCTCATTTCCGTTCGGGTGAAAGCGCCGGAGCTTACCTTCCTTCATCAGGTGTTTGATCACGCTTTTTTTAATGCCAAGCCTCTCACAGTCTTTCACGGCAATCAGCTCAAGGCCTTTTACCCTGGTACCACGAACTTCATCGACAATACTGCCGTGCATGTCGTACACCGGGTAGGACTTGCCCTGCAGCTTTAATGATTGTATTACCTTGTGGGACACTTTGTCTGACTTCATTACGCTGGGGCTAGGTTTGAGGAGTTATGCCCGTTGCTGCCGGACCGTTCTTTCTGAAGCTTTCGGTTTGTCTGGTTGACGACTGATCGAAGAGCTTTCGATCTCATTTTCGTTTCTTCTTCCACCCGGATTTGCTGGGCTTCAAACTTGAATCGTTTGTTGTGATTAGATTCTGAATTAGTCATTTTGTTACCTCGTTATGTTACCGAAAGCAGGTCATGTCCTCGAAAAACTGGCCTGCTTTCTTTTTTTTGTTTCACCGCTTTCAGTTTAGAAAAGCTGAAAATTAAAAGCAAATAAGTATAGTAAAATTAATAAATTACCTATTGTGAATTAATTGCTTCATTTTTGGGCAGAATATTTCCTATTTGGAAGTTTTGGGTAAAAATTGAGGCAAAAAAGAGGTGCGATTACCTGGTGGGAAATAACAGGGGGTGGGCGGTGTTATTTATTTCCTATTCTGAATACGACAAAACAGGCCTAAAAAACTAATTTTGTCAAAATTGATGGATTTTGAGAGTGACGGGGAGGTGAAGCCGGTGATCCAGCTAAGCGGTACTTTACATAACTGGATTATTGGAACCCGTGCGCGGTTCTGAAATGGAGAGGAAAGGCCTTGCTGACATCAGGATGGCTTTGTACCGGAATGGAAGGGCGCGGAATTACTATAATAGCCGCACAGTTATGTAAGCGTAGGGCATCCGGCTGGGTGTTACTTGTCCAGGGTTTCGGGATCTTCTGTTAAATCTTTTTTGCAGTGCTTGCATACTATGGCCTTTGCCCGGATCAACTCATCGCAGTAAGGACATCGTTTAGTTTCGGCCTCTCTCTGAATTGCTCTTTTGGTTTCCAATTCTTCAACTTTCTTTGGCTTGGAAATGGCGGCAACAACCAATCCTATCGGGCCCAAGAAAAAACCCCAGGCTAATCCACGCACCCCGTCAAGTAAAAGTCCCCCAACTGCAGATATTATCCAGACTATGAAAAATTCCATTGTATCACTCCATCATTTAGGTTTGATGTTCATATAAACTTTATAACGACATTAAAGTCAGACCAAATCTTACCAATAACAGCCTGTTCAATTTCGTTTTTTGTCGATGACTCAATTCTCTTGTCTTTATTTTGATCATGGAACAAGAGGTACACGAACTCAAAATCTTCGCACAGCGTGTGCATAATGGATTGCCCAATGCCTTGCTTAACCGTGGAACCGTTTTGGCTTTGTTTATATTCTACGGCTACCAAATAAGGCTCTGTGATAATAAAGTCGGGGTAGTTTCTTGACCCGAAGAGTGTTCTTCTTTCGCGCCCATACCTGCCTTCCTGACCCTCCCAATAAAATGACTTGTTTGCCTTTCCTACATAGTCTTTATACCCGCAATCCTTAAAATACTTCTCCAGGTACCTGATCAGAAGCGGTCTGAGTTCGGTTTGAATATGCACCTCAGATTTGTTGATTGTATTTCTTCTGAATTGAGGGTTCGTCGTTACATATTCGTGAAGCCCCGACAAAAAGTGATCAACCTTTTTTGTTTTCTTTTTCATGCTAATTAACCCCGATTATTTTAAGTACGCCAATTTTGCCAATTATAATTCAGCTCTTCCTTACATGCAAATAAGATGAGAAGGCACTCACTAACCAGGCAATCCCGGCGCCGGTACAATACTACTATCAAAATTCCGTTTTATTTGGTACATTATGTACAACACGTACAAAAGAAGAAAACCATGGATGTTAAAACCGTAAATAGCGCAAGTGCGCGAAAGTCTTTTTCCGATCTGCTTAATGAAAGTGGGTTTGGAGGCAAGCGAATTGTAGTAACCCGAAAAGGTAAGGCTGTTGCTGCAGTGGTTCCTATCCAGGACCTGGAAGCTATTCAAGCACTGGAAGATCACAAGGACGTTACAGAAGCTAAGCGAATCCTCTCCGACCCGGAGAGTGAGTTCATTCCCTGGGAAGAGGCTAAAAAAGAACTATTCAAATAATGAGTTGGAAGGTACAGATTGAGCGCAAGGCTCAAAAAGAACTCAAAAAAATTCCTGATCCCTATAAGTCCAACATCATTGATACCATCGAGCAACTTACTGAGGATGCCCGGCCTCCGGGATGTACTAAGCTAAAGGGAGCTTCAGACCTTTGGAGAGTGCGGGTAAATGATTATCGAGTCGTGTATCAAATCAAGGATGAACAATTACTCATCTTAGTCATACGAATTGGTCATCGAAAAGACATCTACGAAGGGCTGTAGTCGCAAAATGGAGCATTCAAAAATACTAGGGGTACTTGATATTTTGTTACCCCACTGTTACCCCAGAGAATGACCTGCTTCATAATATCTCGAAAACAAAAAACCCCTGCAACTCATTAATCAATTGAGCTACAAGGGTTTAGCGTACCGCTGATCGGACTCGAACCGATACGGGCATTTTAATACCCATTGGATTTTAAGTCCAACGTGTCTACCAATTCCACCACAGCGGCTTTCCGTAGGCGCCAAATATACGGCTTTAACTTTCACTACTTCAATAAAGATTTCAAACAATTTATTGATTCCCAAAAAGGGTTTTGTAACTTTCAGTAAATATAACCTAATGGAGACACAATGAAACGTCTGATAACCCTTCCCTTATTAATTGTAGCAATATTTTCAGTAAGTACTTATGCTCAATTTGAAATTGGAGCATCCTATGAACTGCGTGATGAAGATCCTAAAAACGGATTTGGTCTTCGAATTCAAAAAGGAATTTTTGAAGGTCTGCCTATTGTAAACCTTGGCTTGAGATTACATGGAAGTTATTTCAGCGAAGAAAATAATGTGAGCGAAAATAATTTTTCTTATTCTGAAGACCTGACCAACTATGATGTTGGCATAGCTGCTATTGGTGGTGTCTCGCTTGGCTTGCTTGAACCTTATGTAGGTTTAGGCCTCGGAACCCAGGACTACAAACGAGCAATAAGTGACGTACAAAATGATCCTGGCAATGCTGCTCCTGAAAGTGGAGAAGAAAGCAGTTTGTATTGGAATATGTTGGCGGGCGCCAAAGTTACCATCATCCCTATGCTAAAACCTTTTGTGGAGTATCGTTATTCAAGTTATGAATTGGAAAAACCGGAATTACAAGATGTAAATTCTCAAACAGGAAGAATCATGTTTGGGGTATCAATAAGTTTTTAGTGTAAAAAAGCAGGAAAAAAGCGGGTGTGAACTTCACATCCGCTTTTTTTGTACGAATAGATATAAGTTAAGTGCTTTAAATAACGTTAATAAGTACTTTTCAGGAAGTAAAAAAAATTATTAAATGAGCAGAGTTGCTTCCATAGATAAATATGACCTTAAAGGTTATAAATTAAAAAAAGCACAGCGAGAAGATCTGAAGCTGCTGCTCGAGGTATGTCGTGAGCATATTCCGGATGTGGATGAAGAAGCGGTTACTTCAGCTTTCAAATTGTGTTACCTTTCTCATGAAGATATGAAGAGAGCTTCGGGTGAACCCTATTATTATCATCCGGTGGAAGTGGCTAAAATTGTAGCAAGCGAAATTAATATCGATGATGTTTCAGTGATCGCCTCGCTGTTGCATGATACTGTTGAGGATACGGATGTAAACCTGGATGATATTCGGTATTGGTTTGGGGAAGAGGTAGCCGTAATTATTGATGGCGTGACTAAGATTACAGGTGTATTCAAAAGCCGTGACAGTAAACAAGCAGAAGCTTTTATGAAGCTGTTGCTGACTATGGCTGAAGATATTCGAGTGGTGTTGATTAAATTTGCCGATCGCTTGCACAATATGCGAACCATTCAGCACTTAAAACGGGAGAAGCAGGTTCAGATAGCCTCCGAAACGATGGATCTGTATGCTCCTCTTGCTCATCGTTTTGGTTTATTTAGAATCAAAAATGAGCTGGAAGATCTTTGTTTCAAAGCCATAGACCCCACCTCATTTAAATTTGTGGCGCGAAAGCTGCGGGAAAAGAAAGAGGACCGGGAAGAGTTTATAAATGAGTTTATGGAGCCCATCAAAAATGAGTTGGGCAAAATGAAATTTAAATTTGAGATCAAGGGCCGGCCAAAACATATCTTTTCCATTTATAGGAAAATGCAACGGCAGCAAAAACCATTTGAAGAAATTTATGACCTTTTTGCTATTCGGATTATTCTTGAAGATCCACATAATAAAGAGGATTGCTGGAGAGTCTATTCTATTATAACAGATTGGTACACACCCATTCCGGAGCGGTTTCGTGATTTTATTTCAGTGCCTAAAGCAAATGGTTATCAATCATTGCATACCACGGTAATTACAAATAAGGGGCGTAAGGTGGAGGTACAGATTCGAACCCGCCGTATGGATGATATTGCAGAAAAAGGACTGGCAGCTCATTGGAAGTACAAAGAAGGAGCACAACAAGGATCCGAGACGCTGGACAAATTTGTGAGCTGGGTACGTGATATATTAGACAACCCTCGCCCGGATGCCGCAACGGATTTTGTAAAGGATTTTCAACTTAATTTATACAAAGATGAAATCTATGTATTTACGCCTGATGGCGAGTTGAAGACATTACCAAGAGAAGCCACACCTATTGATTTTGCTTTTGAAATTCACAGTGAAATTGGTGAACGTGCCATGGCTGCTAAAGTAAATGGAAAGATGGTTCCTTTGAGGCAAAAGCTGCATAATGGAGACCAGGTTGAAATAATTACAGGTAACAAGATTAACCTGAATCCGGATTGGATTGATGATGTGGTGACGCATAAAGCGAAGTCTCGTATCCGTCAATATATTAAGCAAAAACAGCGTAAAGTTGCTGAAGAAGGCAGGGAGCTTTGGGAGAAAAGAGCCAAAAAGGGCAGTGTGGAAATTTCAGATCAGGAACTGAATAAATTTGCCAAAAGATTTAACTATGAATCTACCCAGGAGTTGTTTTTTGATATTGGATCGGGAGCTTTTGAAGTAAATGAGTTGTTTAAAGAAGTCAAGAAATTTAAGAGTACCGGCCGAATCGAAGACACTGACTCAGCAGATACCAAGCAGCTTTCGAATGAGGAAATTCAGAATAAATACCTGGATTCCGCGCGGTCGGTGGGAGATGGTAAATCATTATTTATTAATGGTGAATTAAGTAATATTAAATATTCCTATGCCAATTGTTGCAACCCTATTCCCGGTGATGATGTAATAGGTTTTATTAGCAGAACGGGGGATATTAAAATCCACCGGGCAATGTGTAACAACGCACAGCATCTTTTGAAAACAGAGACAGAACGAATTGTTGAGGTAAATTGGGCCAAGAATATTGATACTAAGTTTCTTGGAGCTATTAAAGTTATTGGCGGAGATCGTGTCGGAATGATTAATGATATCACAGATGTATTGTCAAAGTCATTGGAAACAAATATGAAAAGTATCAATGTAAGTAGTGACAGCGGTATGTTTGAAGGTATCATTACCTTATATGTAGATGGTATTAGCCATCTAAACAGAATTATGAAAAAACTGGAAAAGATTGAAGGTGTGAAGAACGTTTTACGTTATGAATAAGAAATCTAATTAAGATTAGGTAGATTTTTTACAAACTTATCTTTACAATGATGAAAGTTTATTCGCTTTAGGTGAAAAAGCTTAAGTAAGATTAAGTTGCGAATAATTAGGAAGGACAAATAAAAATGCTAACTGAAGAGATTAGCATCTAACAAAATCACTAAAACTATGATGACTTATACAAAACGAGATGTTGTACGTCGGGTTGCAGAATCCATGGATGAACCCATGATTCAAGCGGAGCCTTGGGTTGATGCTGTAATTGTAGCTTTAAGGGAGATTATGATGTCGGCGGATACTGAATGCCGTATTGAAATCCGTGACTTTGGTGTGTTTGAAGTAAAAGAAACAAAAGCTAAACCAAAAGCACGTAACCCTAAAACAAATGAAGTGATCTATGTGCCTGCACATCGTAAAACACACTTCAAACCAAGTAAATTAATGAAGAAATTTTTACGTCAGCCTTTGGAAGACGTAAAGAAAAACAAATAAAAAAGTTAAATATTTGCAGGAGTATACTCGCCTGATAGGAATTGACGTTGGAAAAAAACGAGTGGGAATTGCCCAAACTGATCTCCTTAAGACCATTGCAACTCCGGTTGGAACATTCTCCCCGGAAGAGGTGTTTTCTGAAATTCAAAAAATAACAGAAAATTCTCCTGTAGAAAAATTTGTGATTGGCTGGCCTTTGTCTCTTAGCGGAGAGGAAGGTTCTGCCACACAAATGGTTGATAATTTTATAAAAAAACTGCATCTGTCTTTCCCAAATATTGAAATAGCTAAGGTCGACGAACGCTACACCTCAACACAGGCACGCAGCCTTATGGTTGAAGCAGGCATCCCAAAAAAAAAGAGAAAAGAAAAGGGAAGGGTTGACAGGATTGCAGCCGCTATTATTTTGCAAAACTATTTAGATTCGAATTCATAATATACTATGCCCATATTACCTATTGTTACCTATAATGACCCTATTTTACTTAAAAAAGCTGAGGAAATAGAAGAGGATAGCCCGGAACTGCAGACTCTTATCGACAATATGTTGGAAACAATGTACAATGCCGATGGCGTTGGATTGGCTGCCCCTCAAATTGGTCGTTCTATTAAACTTTTTGTGATGGATACTGATGCCATGATTGAAGAAGGTGAAGTTCCTTACGGCCCCATGGTTTTTATAAATCCGCTTATCCTGGAGAAACGAGGTAATAAGATTCCTCTGGAGGAAGGCTGCCTTAGTATTCCTGAAGTAAATGATAAGGTTTTTCGCCCCGAAACTGTAATTATAGAGTTTTTTGACAGGGAATTTAATAAACACCGGCTCGAAGCAGGCGGCTGGACTTCAAGAGTGATTCAGCACGAGTATGATCACTTGGAAGGCGTGCTTTTCTTGGATTACTTAAGTGCTTTCAAAAAAAGATTGCATAAAAAAGAACTTGAAGAAATTGATTCCGGAGACAAAAAGGTGAAGTATCCGATTGTGCCTAAACAAAAAGATTAGTCAATTATGAACATTGTATTTATGGGGTCTCCGGAGTTTGCAATTCCAAGTTTGGAGCAAATTCACCAATCTGACCACACCATAAAGGCGGTTGTAACTAATGTAGATAAACGCCGGGGGCGCGGCTCTGAAACCTCCCCAACCCCTGTAAAAGCGAAAGCTTTGCAACTGGGACTGCCTGTAATAGAAGTAGAAGATTTGAAGTCTTCTGTGTTTGAACAACAGCTTAGGGAATTAGATGCAGATCTTTTTGTGGTTGTTGCTTTTAGAATACTTCCAAAACAAGTTTTAAAGATACCTAAAATAGGTTCTGTTAATTTACACGCGTCTTTGTTACCAAAATACCGGGGGGCGGCACCCATCCATTGGGCCATCATAAATGGAGAGGAGGAGACCGGATGTACGGTCTTTTTTTTGGATGAAAAGGTAGATACCGGCAAAATTGTTTTACAGGAAAAAACAGATATCGGCAAAAATGAAACAACCGGTGAATTGTACGGACGGTTAAGGGATATGGGAGCTGCTTTACTCATGAAGGCTCTCCAAAAAATTGATTCCGGTAACTATACGCTGTCGAAACAGAATGATGAGCTTGCAAGTCCTGCTCCGAAATTATTTCGGGATGATTGTCATATTGATTTTAATAAATCTGCACAAGATGTACACAATAAAATTCGTGGGTTGAGTCCTTTTCCAACAGCCTGGGCTGACTGGAATGGGAAAAAGTTTAATATGTATAAATCCCATTTAGAAAAGAATGCGAATGTTCAGCCGGGCGTACTGGTTGCAAGAGATGATAAATTACTGGTTGGCTGTAAGGATGGTACGATCGAATTACTTGAAGTGCAGCTTCCCGGAACTAAAAGGATGAACGGAGCTGAGTTTATCCGCGGCTATAAGGTTGAGGGTTTCTTGAGGTAGTTTTTGTTGTTTGGAATATAAATTATCCAAGGTGAAGAACGATTAGAGATATGCTAAAAAAAGGTAAACCGGTATGATCTCAAACTTTTAATAAATTTTCTTTAAGAATTAGTTTGAGATATACGTACCGTTTTTTATCATCACGCCAATTACAACGGTAAAAAATCACTTTGCATTATGGAGCAACCAGAAATTATTGATGCTGCAAAATCCGGCAATTTTGAGGAAGTAAAAAAACTTTTAAAAGGTAGATCGGATATCAACGAAACCAACAAAAGCGGTGCATCTGCCTTGATTGTGGCAACGGAAAAAGATCATACTGATATTGTGAAATTTTTGGTTGAAGAAGGAGCCGATCTGAATATTGAAACCAAGATGGGTGGAACGGCTTTGAATCGTGCCGCTGAGAATGGCAATATAGAGCTATTGAAATATTTTATAGATGAAGGGGCAAAAATTGGCGATGTTGCTCTTATTGCAGCTGCCAGAAATGGTAATCTGGAAGCAGTAAAACTATTGATTGAGGCCGGAGCTGATGTAGATGCTCAACAGCGGTGGGGGCATACTGCACTTATGCTAGCGGCTAAAGCCGGAAATACCGATGTTGTAAAATACCTCATTGAGCAAGGAGCCAATGTAAAACTTCGCGATAAAAATGGTGATACAGCGATGATGATAGCTATGGATAATGAGCAGGAGGACATCGCCCTAATATTACGACGAGCCGGAGCCAAAGCAGAAGTTAAGCCCAAAAAAGATGTAGCTCCTGTGGTGGATGATGAAGACGATGATGATGATCTGGATGATACGCCCGATGTTGATGAATTAGTGGCCGACGATGATGAAGCCCCGGATGATGTGGACCTGGATGATGATTGATACCTGATATGAGTAAATCAAATTGTAATCAATAGAAAACCCGCTCACATAAGTTATGTGAGCGGGTTTTTCATATTAAAAAATAAAAAGAGAGCTTTACTTATCAGCAAACTTAAATTTCTGAAGGTCATATTCTACACCGTTGTTTGGACGGAGTGTAGTAGATTTTGGCTCCAGGAAGTATTTAAGGTAATCCCGACCGCCTGCCTTAGCATCAGTCCCGCTTAGCTTGAAGCCTCCGAAAGGCTGTGCACCAACCAATGCTCCGGTACACTTGCGATTGATATACAAGTTACCGACCTGGTATTCACGGAGTGCTTTATCAATCTTTTTGGGGTCGCTTGAAAAGTAGGCTCCTGTCAACCCGTAATCAACTCCATTGGCAATGCGCAAAAGGTCATCGGTGTCTTTGCCTTTAATAAAAGCCGTTACGGGGCCAAAGATTTCTTCTTGGGCAATTCGGGCATTTTCGTCTACATCGGCAAAAACGGTAGGTTCTATATAATAGCCTTCGTTTTCGGTTTCGGCACGTTTTCCGCCGGCAACCAAACGGCCTTCTTTTTTGCCAATCTCGATGTAGCTCATAATTTTGTCTACAGCTTTTTGGTTAATTACAGGCCCTGCCATGTGATTCTCTTTTGAATCGCCAACCGACAGTGCTTTAGTTTTAGATGCTACCTTGTCAAGTAAATCATCATATATCTTCTCATGAGCAATTACGCGTGAGCCGGCTGAACATTTTTGCCCTTGAAAGCCGAAAGCGCCTTTCACAATTTCTGTAGCAGCTGATTCCAGATCTGCATCTTCATCTACCACGGTGGCATTTTTACCGCCGAGTTCGCATACCATGCGCTTCAGGAATTTTTGGCCGTCAGCAACTTCGGAGGCAATTTTATTCAAGTGAAGGCCTACGTCTTTTGAACCGGTGAAAGAAATGAATCTTGTTTTCGGATGTTTAGCAAGGTTTTCACCCACTTCGATATCTCCGCCGGTCACAAAGTTAAATACACCTTTAGGTAATCCCACTTCATCAAAAATTTCTGCTAACAATGATCCCATTCTGGGGGTATCAGGAGCAGGCTTGGCCACTACCGTATTTCCAACAGCAATAGGAGCAACCGCCATCCCTACAAAAATTGCAAACGGAAAATTCCATGGAGAAATAGTTACTCCGGCTCCAATAGGCATGTAAATAGTGCGGTTATGATCGCCCCATGTTTCTTCAAGTACATCCATTCCGTCATCTATGCGCAAAGCTTCATGTGCGTAGTAATCAATAAAATCTATGGCTTCGCAGGTATCAGCATCTGCTTCCAGGTAATTTTTACCTGCTTCGCTAACCATCCAGGCATTGATTTCCAATCTGCGGCGGCGAATTACATCAGCTGCTTTAAAAAGGTAATCGGCTCTTTTTTGAGCTGAAACATGCTGCCAGCTTTCAAAAGCATCCCATGCTTTATCCAAAGCATCAAATGCTTGTTCTTTACTGGCCATTTGGAAGGTGCCAATGGTTTCTGATAGATTGGATGGATTCTTACTGTCAAATGTGCCGGCATCTCCTTTTACAAATTCCCCGTTTATATACAGGTCATATTCTTTACCAAAGTTCGATCGGACTTCTTCCAGCGCATCTTTTTGTGCTTTATCATTTGTTGGGTCAGAAAAATCTAAGTAGGTCTCATTTTTATACTTTTCTAAGGTCTGGTCTGGCATGGTATCTGTTGTTTTTTATAAAATTTCTGTAATGGATACCCTAAAGATACATAGAAAAGCGCTCCCAATTCAAAAGTTGTATTCGCGAGAAGCGACAAATTGGTAAAACATTGAAAATAGGGCGTTATAATGGTAGCTTTGGATAATTCATAAGAACTTTACAGATGCTTTTTACCTTATTTAATACTGAAGTAAAAGCATTAAAATTCAATCATAAATAGGATTCGAAATGGCAAAAATTAAAGTAGGAATTAACGGGTTTGGTCGTATTGGCCGAATGGTAACTCGTTCAATCCTGACTAATCACAAAGACAATATTGAAATTGTTGGAGTAAACGATCTTACCGACACTAAAACTTTGGCTCATCTATTTAAATATGATTCAGCTCAAGGAACTTATCCCGGAGACGTATCCGTGGATGGAGATAAGATTACTATCGATGGGATGAGCTTTTCCGTAAGTGCGGAAAGAGATCCTGCCAATTTGAAATGGGGTGATCTTGGAGCTGAAGTGGTTGTTGAGTCTACCGGTTTTTTCCGTGATTCATCCAGTGCCGGAAAACATCTTAAAGCCGGTGCCAAGAAAGTGATTATTTCGGCTCCGGCATCAGGTGATGACATTCAGACTATTGTACTGGGTGTAAACGATGAGAAAATTAATAAAGATGTGGAAATCTATTCTAACGCAAGTTGTACTACCAATTGTCTGGCCCCAATGGCAAAAGTATTGGATGACAGTTTTGGATTAGTGAAGGGTTTCATGACTACCATACACTCTTATACCGGAGATCAAGCTTTGGTTGATGGTCCGCACAAAGATCTTCGTCGTGCCCGTGCTGCCGCTGTAAATATTGTACCTACGACTACCGGTGCTGCAAAAGCTGTTGGCTTGGTACTTCCTCACCTAGATGGAAAACTGGATGGTGGTGCGGTACGCGTGCCAACCGTTACCGGATCACTTACTGATTTAGTAGCTGTTGTAGAAAAAGAAACTACTGCTGAAGAAGTAAACGCTGCATTTAAGGCTGCAGCCGATGGTCCTATGAAAGGAATCCTTGAATATGCTGATGTTGAACTGGTTTCATCTGACATTATTGGAAACCCGCATTCAAATATCTTCGACAGTCAGATTACCAAAGTAGACGGTAAATTGGTTAAAGTCATTGGTTGGTACGATAATGAAGCAGGCTATTCTGCGCGTACCGCTGATTTGATCACAAAGATTGTGTGATTTAGCCTTTATACTTAATTACAGTAAGGATCAATGCAATCCTTACTTACTTATTACTCCTGTCTTTAATTAAGGCAGGAGTTTTTTTATATCTGTTTACTTGTAAAAATGCCACGATCTCCTCACATTTCTGCACACCAAAAACACGGAGGAGATATGAAAAGGGTATTATCATTTTTAATAGCACTAGTTTTTGTAATAGCCCCAGGTTGCCAGCAGAGAGAAACTGCCGGAGAAATGGCGTTAGCTCCTGAAGTTGACTTTGAACTTTCTGCCGATCAAACCCACGCCCGCTGGAGCAGTACCATCGAACCGGTTTTGAGGGTTCCATCCGGTTCAGTAATAAAAGTTGGAACTGAAGAAGCATCAGACCGGCAGCTGGATCTGAATTCAACACTGGAAGATTTAGCGAATCTGAGTTTCGATCCCATTCACCCTTTAACCGGACCCGTTTATGTTGAAAATGCTGAGCCCGGAGATGTGCTTAAAGTTACGCTTCACAAAATTGAAATGGGAGATTGGGGTTGGACCGCAATTGTACCGGGTTTTGGCTTTCTCTCTGATGAATTTACCGAACCCTGGCTAAAAATTTTTGAATTAGGCAAGGATAAAAAAACCGCCAGATTTTCTGAAGACATAGAAATTCCTCTAAAACCATTTCCTGGTGTGATGGGAGTTGCCCCTGATACCGAAGAAATGCTGTCAACCATTCCCCCCAGAGAAAATGGCGGAAATATGGATGATCCGAATATTACAGAAGGTTCGGTAGTGTACTTTCCGGTGTTGGTGGAAGGCGCCTTATTCTCGATTGGGGATACACACGCTGCCCAGGGACACGGAGAGGTTTGCGGAACAGCCATTGAAGCTCCCATGAATATTATTTACGAAGTAGAAGTGATAAAAGAAGGCCGGGCCATCAGTGAACCCCAATATGAAACCGATGAATATTATGCCGTAACTGCGTTTGCTGAAACTATTGATGAAGCTGCCAAAAAGGCCACACGGTTTATGATTGATTACCTGGTGGAAGAAAAAGGCATGAACCGGCAGGATGCATATGCTTTGTGTTCATTAGCTGGGGATTTGAAAATCGCTGAAGTAGTAGATGTACCTCATATGCTGGTTTCCATGCATATTCCCAAAAATATATTCAAAAACTAAACATAGGATAAACACAGAATGGCTCGCAGAGCCGTTTTATTTTAAACATGAAAAGTATTTCCTTATCCTCGTTCCCGACGGTATGTTGGGAGTGTATATAAGGAACCCTGACCCAAAAAGTAATTAAAAAAAGATCTGTGTACTTCGTCTCTCTCCAAACGCTTTGTATTGGAGCGAAATTAAATTAACTCAACTACTAACATAGAATGAAACCACTACATAAATTACTTCCATTATTAATAGTTGGACTATTCATTTCTTGTACTCCGAAAGAAAAGACTTCAAGCCCAACCCTTAACACCGATCAACTGATCGAAGACCTGCGTTTCATTTCGTCTGATGAAACCGAAGGGCGCAGAACAGGAACCGAGGGAAATCGCAAGGCCCGGGAATATTTGGTTCAGCGGTTTGAAGAAGAAGGCGCAAATCCTTTTCAGGGGTCTTTTACCCATGAGTTTGATTTTTTGAATAGAAATGAAGAGGCACTGGCCGGAATTAATGTAGTAGGTGAAATTCCGGGTAAAACCGATTCAGTAATTGTTATTACAGCTCATTACGATCACCTGGGAATTCGAGACAGCTTAATTTATAACGGGGCTGATGATGATGCTTCCGGTACGGCAGCCCTGATTACTTATATTGATTACTTTAGCCACATAAAACCCAATCATACTCTTGTTTTTGCTGCTTTTGATGCCGAAGAGATGGGCTTACAGGGAGCGAGAGCTTTTACAGAAGATTCTGTTTTTATGGAAAGAGTTGTTATGAATATCAACTTGGATATGATTAGCAATAATGACCAAAATGAATTGTATGCATCCGGGACGTTTCATCACCCGGAGTTTAAACCGGTTCTTGAGGGTATAGAAACCGGTGAAGTTAAGTTGTTATTTGGCCATGATCGTCCTGAACAAGGTTATGATGATTGGACTAATGCTTCAGATCATGCCGCGTTTCATGCGAAAGGGAAAAAATTTATCTACTTCGGTGTGGAAGATCACGAACATTACCACCAGCATACTGATGAGTTCGCAACCATCCCGCTAGAGTTTTATAAAAAATCTACCGAAACTATACTGAATGCAATTTTAGCATTCGATAAAATGTAAGCCTAACTAATTAAAATTTTCGAAGATAACTGGTGCATTCTTTGCAGTCCTTACCGTCTTTTCGAGCATCTTCTTCTTTTTCAAAACCCTGACTGGAAAACGCTTCAATGTCTCCACTTTTAGAAACACGTCTCCATCTCCATTCGCCCTTAACGTCTTGGTATAACTCACATTTAGCCATAGGTATCTATTTGATTTATTGGAATTTAATATCTATGAAACTTAATGATTATGTAGCGATAGCGCAACGGTAATGATAAATGCTATAATGTTAAGTGTTACATAATTTTATAGTCGTAGCTGATTTCGGAGCCCTTTTCCAATGCTTTGGATACTGAGCAGTACTTGGTGATGGAAAGCTTCAATGCCCGTTCCACTTTTTTGGGATCCAGCTCGCCGGATAAAATGAAGTGCATATGGATGGTTTTATATTCGGAATACCCGGCATCCAATTTCTGACGATCGCCGTCTACCTCTACTTTCAGGTCGGTGAGCTTTTGTTTTTGCTTTTTTAGGATGGAAATGACGTCAATGGCACTGCATCCGCCAATGCCGGCTAACAATAATTGCATGGGCGAGAGGCCGCCTTCAAGCCCGCCAATATTATTATCCCCGTCAATTCGAATTTTACCGTCGGTTTCATTTTCAGCTTCCATATGGTAGTCTTTACCAAGCCAGGCAACGTCGATTTTCATAAATTTTTTTGGTGTGATTTCATTTTGAATAAAGTTAATGAAATAAGAGTGATTGAACCATGATTTATGGGATTTTAAAAGAGGGCTTAAATATCGCCGGATATTAAAAAACAATCAGGAGTAAATAATTTTCAAACTGAACGATTATTGATCATAAAAAATTAATCAAGTTCTTAACAATCCTTTAACAATAAATCATTGGCACAACAACAAAGAACTGCCTATATTTGAGTCGTGAGAAAAAACAGCCTACATATTATTTATCATCACGGTGTCCATCATGCCCACCACGGACATCATCATATTTCTGTGCAATAAGCACACCTTTGATCCTCTTTTTCTACTTATATTTTTAAACCAAACTTATTTATTGATATCATGAACCGAACGAAGGATTCTTCTACCTCATTACGTATTGCTATTCAAAAAAGCGGCCGGCTTACTGACAAAACCATCGATTTACTTGCAGGCATTGGCATCGACTTTGATAATTATAAACGCAACCTGATTGTAAAAACCCGTAATTTTGATGTGGAACTTTTATTGTTGCGCGATGATGACATTCCTGAATATGTGCAGGATGGCGTATGCGACCTGGGTTTTGTAGGTGCCAATGAAACACAGGAAACCGGCGCTGATGTAACGCCAATCCGGGATTTGCAGTATGGGAAATGCCGTTTATCACTTGCAGCTCCAAAAAATGGAGATATCAAAAGCCCTAAAGATTTTGAAGGCAAGAAAGTTGCTACCAGTTATCCAAATCTGACGCGTAAGTTTTTTGAAGAAAGAGGGATTAATATTCAGGTTATAGAAATATCAGGTGCTGTGGAAATTGCCCCGCAGTTAGAAGTGGCTGACGCTATTGTAGATTTGGTTTCAAGCGGGGGGACCTTGCGTGCAAACGGGTTGGTTGAATTGGATACAATATTGGAATCACAGACTCAACTCATTCGCACCAATAAGGAATTGTCTCCGGGTAAACAACAGCTGATTGAAAAATTCTTAGTGCGCATGGATGGGTATCAAAAAGCGGCTAAAAGCAGATACATTATGATGAATGCTCCTACAGCGGCTGTAGAGAATATCAAAGAAATTATTCCTTCTATGAAAAGCCCAACTGTGATGCCTTTGGCTGAAAAAGATATGGTGGCCATACATACGGTAATTCCGATTGAAAAATTCTGGACAGTGATGGAAGAACTGAAGGAAGCGGGAGCTTCAGATATTGTGATGCTCCCGATTGAAAGTATGATCCTTTAGAATATCGAAAGATGAATAATAAATATTGAAGTGATTACCACTCATTCCGCTGCTTTGCTGCGGAATGCTAAACGGAGGCTCCGCCTCAAGCTTAAAAGCGAACATGATGAAAACATATAATTACTCGGCATTGTCATCTGAAGAGGTCAGCAAGCTTCTAAAGCGGCCTAAGATTGACTTCACTTCTATCTTCGAAACCGTTCAGCCTATTTTGGACGAAGTGGAAGGTGGTGGAGATGAAGCCGTTAGAAAATTTACGCGGGAATTTGATGGTATTGAACCAGATGAAGTGGCTTTCGATCCAACCGGATTAGAAGTTTCTTTTGATCAGGAAGTGAAGGAAGCCATTGATGTCGCATTTGATAATATTTTTCGGTTTCACAAAGCACAATTTCCGTTTCCATTGGAAGTGGAGACTATGCCGGGAGTACGATGCATGAAGGTAACCCGGCCTATTGAGCGGGTGGGACTGTATGTGCCCGGCGGCACTGCTATTTTACCTTCTACAGCCATGATGTTGGCTATACCAGCAATGATTGCGGATTGTGGTACTAAAGTTTTAGCTACTCCTCCGGGAAAGGACGGCACGGTTGCTCCTGAAATTATTTATATCGCTCAAAAAGCAGGAGTCAATAAAATTCTGATGGCAGGCGGGGCTCAGGCTATTGCTGCCATGGCTTTTGGAACAGAATCGGTACCCAAAGTAGATAAGATTTTTGGGCCGGGTAACCAATACGTTACAGCGGCTAAAATGATCCTGCAAAACAGTGAAGCACAAATAGGTATTGATATGCCGGCCGGCCCTTCGGAGGTTTTGGTGATTGCTGATGGTTATGCAAATCCGGCTTACGTAGCGGCTGATTTACTTTCACAGGCTGAACATGGCGCGGATAGTCAGGTTGTTTTAGCTGCCACTGCTGATTTTGACCTGGCTAAACTGAATGTTGAGCTAAAATCACAACTTGAAGAACTGCCACGAAAAGAAATGGCCGGTAAAGCACTTGAGCTAAGTTTTACCATTATCATAGAAAATTTGAAAGAAGCTTTTGAGTTTTCTAATCGGTATGCCCCCGAGCATTTAATAGTAAATGTGAAAGATGCCGAGTCCTATGCGGATCAGATTATGAATGCGGGTTCTGTATTTTTTGGGCAGCTTACCCCCGAAAGCGTGGGGGATTATGCCTCAGGAACTAATCATACTTTGCCAACTTATGGATATGCCAGAATGTATAGCGGGGTGAATTTAGCTGCTTTCCAGAAATCAATTACCATGCAGTCAATTAGTGAAGAGGGGCTGAAGAATTTAGGGCCTGTTGTAGAAAAATTGGCGGAACTGGAAGAACTTCAGGCACATAAGAATGCTGTTACTTTAAGATTAAAAACATTGATAAATGAAGAAAACTAACATCCAATCTCTGGTAAGAGATAATATCCGAACCCTGAAACCTTATCGCAGTGCACGGGATGATTTTGATTCGGGGATATTACTGGATGCCAACGAGAATAGCTTTGGTGCTCCCTTTACTGATGACATTGAGTTAAATCGTTATCCAATGCCATATCAGGAGGAGCTGAGAAATAAAATTGCAGCCTTTCGCGGAGTGAAACAGGAGAATGTGTTTGTGGGGGTGGGGAGTGATGAAGCGATCGATTTATTATTTCGGATTTTCTGCCGGCCCGATATAGACCGAATCATTATCAATCCCCCTACTTACGGCATGTATAAAGTCTCAGCCAATATAAACGATGTAGGGGTTGATGAGGTATTGCTTACCGAAGGATTTCAACTTCAACCTGATAAAATACTTGAAGCGGTTAAACCGGAAACCAAATTGATTTTTATTTGCTCTCCAAATAATCCTACAGCCAACAGCATGGATAATACAGATATCCTGAAAGTGGTGGAAAGTTTTAATGGAATTGTGGTAGTGGATGAGGCTTATATAGATTTCAGCCGGGAGCATAGTTTGGCATCAGCTATAAATGAATTCCCAAATTTAGTGGTATTGCAAACTATGTCGAAATCATTTGGATTGGCAGGAATCCGGTTGGGGGTAGCATTGTCTGGCCCTGAAACCATAGAGTATATGATGAAAGTAAAAGCTCCCTACAATGTAAATAAGTTGACTTCGAAAATGGCACTCAATGCATTTTTAAGCCTTGATACTGTTACTAAAAATATTGGGTTGATTTTAAAAGAACGGGAACGTGTAATCGGGAAATTGGTTACGTATTCTCAAGTGGAATATGTATATCCGACAGATGCTAATTTTGTGCTGTTTAAAATCGGGAATGCTTTTGAAGTGTATAAAAAGCTTGCGGAAAAAGGTGTTATTGTACGTTATCGTGGAAATGAACCACATTGCGAAAACTGTTTGCGATTAACAATAGGGACAGCCACGGAAAACGATCGCTTTTTTGAGGCTTTAGAACAAGTATGTTAAGAAAATAATTTTATTATGCTTATATCCATCACAAAAAAATCGCTTGAAGATCCCAACAAGGAATATCTGTTTAGAGCAAATACCGTTACTTCCTTGAAGCAAATTATTAAGGGCGGGAGGGACTTATTGATTCCATTAGGTTCTATTTTACCCCAACAAAAAACATTGCTGAAACAGGAAGGCATTTCTTTTGCAGAGGAGGGAGAGCCCGATTTATTAATTGATATTGAACAGGAAAAAATAGTTCTAAAGAAAGGAAAAGATCTGTTGATATCGGCTGATGGATGGAAGCCGGTGGTAGATTTTATTACCAAAGAAGCTCGCAAATCCGCTATTCACCGGAAAACCAACGAAACAGATATCAGCATTGAAATTAATTTAGATGGTACCGGCAAAGCCGATATTTCTACAGGACTAAGTTTTTTCGATCACATGCTGGATCAAATTGCACGTCACGGTTTGGTGGATCTCGTCCTTAAATGTGAGGGTGATTTGGAGGTAGATGAGCATCATACTATCGAGGATGTAGCTATTGCATTGGGGAAGGTTATATCCAATGCACTTGGAAATAAAAAAGGCATTGAACGATATGGATTTGTACTCCCCATGGATGAGGCGCAAGCAACCGTGGCCCTGGATTTATCAGGAAGGCCGTATTTGGTTTTTGAGGGGGAATTTAATCGTGAATATGTCGGTGATTTTCCCACTGAAATGGTAAAGCATTTTTTTTATAGTCTTGCAATGAACTTGAAAGCAACAATTCATGTTAACTTTTCCGGTGAAAATGATCACCATAAAATAGAAGCTTGCTTTAAGGGTTTTGCCCGGGCTTTAAAGATGGCTATAGAACAAAACGGGCGTATCCAGAATCTTGTCCCCAGTTCAAAAGGGACGTTGTAGATTATTTATGATTGCTATCATCAAGTATAAAGCCGGAAATACAGCTTCAGTTGCAAATGCATTGGACCGATTGGGAGCTCATTATTTTTTTGCAGAAACCCCTGCAGAACTAGAAAGCGCGGAAGCGGTAATTTTCCCGGGGGTAGGCCATGCATCTTCGGCAATGAAATCTCTTGAGAATAAAGGTGTGGATGTATGGCTGAAAAAAACCAAAAAACCTGTGCTTGGAATTTGTGTAGGCATGCAGCTTTTATATGAGACTTCTACAGAAGGAGATACAATCGGATTAGGTATAATCCCCGGCTCTCTTCAAAAGTTTGATGAGTCTAAGGCTAAAGTTCCGCATATGGGGTGGAACCGGCTAAAAAATTCTGGAGAACATCCTATTCTTAAAAACCTGATTGCCAAAAATTATCTTTATTTTGTACATAGCTTTTATGCTCCGGTAACTGAGTATACTTTGGCAACATGCAATTATATCAACGATTTTTCCGCAATTGTAGCTAAAGACAATTTCATCGGTGTACAGTTTCACCCGGAGAAATCCGGAAGCGTAGGATCTTTAATTCTTCAAAATTTTCTGGATTTGGTTTATTCGCCTGAGAAGAGCTAAATAGTTTTCACCCCGTTTCCTCTCCCGTAAGTTTTCAGGTTAAAAATAACGAATATTGTTTTTAAAATTTATTTCCATTAAATTTTTGACTGAACGTTTAGTCAATATAAAATGTCTCCACGAACCAAAGAGCAAAACAAAGAAATTCGAGAGCAAACCCGGCAGCAAATTCTGGATGCTGCCTTCGAGTTATTTGCTAATGAGGGGTATACCCATACAAGTATATCTGCTGTTGCTAAAAAAGCGGGTATTTCAAAAGGACTGATTTATCATTATTTCGACAGTAAAGAAGCCATTCTCGAAGGAATATTTAACAAGTTGGTAGAAATGGGAGATGAAGTCTTGGACTTTCCGGAGGATTTTACACCTAAAGATAAAATCAGGAATGTTCTTGAACAAACATTTCAGATTATAGAAACTGATATCGGGACGATGCATTTAATGATCTCTTTGGCACTCCAGCCCGATACTTTCAGCAGCTTGAAAGACAAAAACAGGGAAATACGAGAAACCCAGATGAAGCAATATGTTAGTTTATTTAGGGAATTAGGTTACGAACAACCGGAACTGGAAGCCTACCGTTTGGGAGCATTGCTCGATGGGCTTTTAGTGGGATGTATTACTTTGGGCGATGAATATCCTTATGAGCAAATGAAAACCAAAATTATGGAGGAATATGTACCATCTTAAATCATTATTGACGGTTGTTGTTGGGCTTTTTATTGCATCAGGTTCCTTGTTTGCCCAAGATGCTACCGAAATTATACGGCAGATGGATGAGAAAATGCGTGGCGAATCGCTCGAGGCAGAACTGACCATGACCATTGTTCGTCCTAGTTGGGATCGTACTATTTCGATGAAAAGCTGGAGTCGGGGAACAGAGTATTCTTTGATTTTAATCACTGGTCCTGCACGGGATGAAGGTACGGCTTTTCTAAAAAGAGGAAATGAAATTTGGAACTGGGTACCGAGTGTGGGACGTACCATAAAAATGCCACCTTCAATGATGATGCAATCGTGGATGGGATCAGATTTTACTAATGACGATCTGGTACGGGAATCATCTGTGGTAATCGATTATGAGCATGAATTGGTCGGTGAAGAAACTATTGAAGGCTATGAATGCTACAAAATTAAGATGACCCCCAAACCGGATGCCCCTGTGGTATGGGAGCAGGTGGATGTTTGGATTTCAAAAGAAGAATATATACAGTTACGTTCCGAATTTTACGATGAATATGGAGAGCTCATAAACGTAATGAAAGGAATGAATGTGAAAGAATTTGACGGGAGGTTGATCCCCTCAAAAATGGAAATGATCCCACAGGATAAAGAAGGCCATAAAACTGTGATGGAATATAAGTCTATGGAGTTCAATGAAGGTATCCCGGAGAGTTTTTTCTCGGTTCAGAATATGAGAAGAGTAAACTAAGATATAATTCAACATTCAAAATTAGTTCGAGATTTTGAATGTTGAATTTTGAATTGGAGACCTAAAGGGTCAAAAATATGTTATACCTAAAACTGGCGTGGCGGAATATCTGGCGGAATAAACGCCGAACCCTGATCACAATGGCTTCTGTAGTGATGGCGGTGTTACTTTCTACGGTGATGAGTTCCATGCAGCAGGGACAGTATGATCAAATGATAGATAATACGGTGGGCTCGTTTTCCGGTCATATTCAGGTTCAGCATCCCGATTATTTTAACGAATCTACCTTGGATAACAGTTTTGAAGTTAATCAACAGCTACTAAGCCGTATTCAAGATCATCCCGAAGTAAAAACCGTAATCCCCCGACTTTATTCCTACGCATTGGCTGCCGGGGATGAACGAAGTAAAGCCGCAATGGTAGTAGGTATTGATGTGGAAAGTGAACGGCAGCTCAGTGAGCCCGATCAAAAAATTGAAGAGGGTGAATATTTCAGGACAAATGAAGATACCGGGGTATTGATTTCGGCGGGGCTGGCCGATTTTTTAAGTGTGCAAGTGGGGGATACACTGGTATTGTTGGGGCAGGGGTTTCGAGGCATGAGTGCTGCCGGTGCCTACCCCATTACTGGGGTTATGAAATTCGGCATTCCTGAAATGAACAATTCTTTGGTTTATTTGCCGATGGAAATTGCGCAACATTTTTATGGCACTTACGACCGGTTAACTTCAGCAGTAGTATTACTTCAAAACCCAGAAAGGGTTCAGGCGGTTGTTTCTGAATTACAGCCGGAATTAGGAGAAGAATATGCCGTGCTAGGCTGGCAAACGCTAATGCCGGAATTGGTACAGGCAATAGAAGCGGACAGGGGGAGCAGTATGATTTTACTTTTAATTCTATACATGATCGTAGGCTTTGGGATTTTCGGAACAGTACTTATGATGACCGCCGAGCGTAAATTTGAATTTGGAGTGATGATTGCTATTGGTACGGCACGGGTTCGAATGGCCGTCATACTGATCTTGGAAATGATTTTCATCACATTCATGGGCACGCTTTTCGGGATGATTAGCAGTCTGCCATTTATGTATTACTTCAACCTAAATCCATTAAAATTCACCGGAGAAGCGGCACGGGCTATAGAAGAGTATGGGATGGAACCATTTATTCGATTTTCCACCGATCCCGCAATTATGCTGAACCAGGGAATGATAGTTTTGACCATCACCCTCATCGTCAGTTTATACCCGCTCTTGCACATGCACAAACTGAAACCCGTAGAAGCAATGAGGCGCTGATATGAATTTGTGGCCGATTATTAAACTAAGCTGGAAAAACGTGTGGCGAAATACTACCCGGAGCGCCGTGGTGATGTTAACGGTAGTTTTGGGAACCTGGGCCGGAATTTTTTCTAGTGGATTGATGAACGGGCTGAGCATGCAGTACATCAGAAATGAGCTGGAAACCTCAGTTTCACATCTTCAAATTCACCATCCCAAATATAGCGAAGAAAATTTACCCAAATACTTTATTCCCAATCCTGATTCTTTGGTGAAAGCCCTGGAAGAATATGGGTTTGTGGAATCGATGTCCGCCAGAAATATGGTGCAGGGTTTGGCTTCAAGTGCAACCAACACATTTGGCATAACAGTGAAGGGAATTCGCGCCGAAGCTGATTCTACTGTCTCAGATCTTCATACCTATATCCACGAAGGCACTTATCTTGAGCCGGGAATAAGAAATGCGGCATTGATAGGATCAAAATTAGCACAGCGGCTAGATGTAGAAGTTCGTTCTCGGATGGTTATTAATTTTCAGGATGTAGATGGCAACATTACGGCTGGGGCTTTTAGGGTAGTTGGAATTTTTGATACTCCAAATTCCAATTTTGACGAAACTCATGTATTTGTAAGTCGTGAAGATATGAACCGGTTGCTGGGTCGGGAAAACACTGTTCATGAAATTGTGATGCTGGTAGATAATTTTAAGAATGCGGACCAATACCGGGATTCGCTGGCGAAGGTATCAGTAATGGAAATCCAAAGCTGGGGAGATGTATCCCCCACTCTACGTTATACCGATTCTAATGTAGATTTCATGCTCTACATCTTTATGACTATTGTTGCTATCGCCCTTACTTTCGGTATCATTAATACCATGTTGATGGCTGTGTTGGAGCGAACCCAGGAGTTGGGTATGCTTAGAGCTATTGGAGTGAATAAAATCCGCACTTTTTTTATGGTGATGATTGAAACCTTGTTTTTAACGCTGGTAGGAGTGCCTATAGGAATGGTTTTGAGTTGGTTGAGTATCTTTTGGGTAGGAAGTGTTGGCATTGACTTAAGTGCTTTTGCACAAGGATTAGAAGATTACGGAATGAGTACTACCATTTATCCGGAATTGCCGGAAGGATATTTTGTAAATATTGGGCTCTTGATGATTTTAGCAACGCTTTTAGCCGCCATTTATCCATCAGTTAAAGCGCTTAAATTAAACCCGGTTCAAGCCATAAGAAAAGTCTAGAAAATAAATAATTAGCAATGATCAATAGACAATACAGCAACAAAAAATCATAAATCCAATGCCCATCATCCAGGTACGTAACGTCAAGAAAGTTTATAATCAGGATCAGGTTCCGGTACATGCTCTGAACGGAGTTAGTTTGGATATTGAAGAAGGCGAATTCACTGCTATTGTTGGGCCTTCCGGTTCAGGAAAAACTACGCTGTTGAATATCATTGGCGGATTAGATGAACCTACAGAAGGTAAGGTGCAAATTCATAACACCGATATGTTTTCGTTAAAAGAGCGAGAGCTGATTGACTTCAGGCTACATCATATCGGGTTTGTGTTTCAAGCCTATAATTTAATTCCCGTGCTGACCGCTAAAGAAAACATCGCTTTTATTTTGCAAATGCAGGGGAGGCCTCAAAAAGAGTGTAACGAACGAAGTATGCAATTGCTTAAAATGGTAGGATTGGAAGATAAAATTAATAAACGTCCTTCCGAACTTTCCGGCGGACAGCAACAGCGAGTAGCTGTTGCCCGTGCGCTTGCATCCAAACCAGATTTTGTATTGGCTGATGAACCCACGGCAAACCTTGATTCCGCTTCAACTGCAAACCTATTGGACATGATGTTGCGGCTGAATGAAGAAGAAAAAATTACCTTTGTGTTTTCAACTCACGATCAAAGAGTAGTAGAACGGGCCCGGCGTGTAGTTACCCTGGTAGATGGTAAAGTTGAAAAGGATGAGGAGAGAATATCCAACATCACGCAAGGAACTTGAATATCGAACATTGACTAGAGGAATATTGAATACCGGAGTTTTGATATGGCTAAAAACTTATCTCTATTTGGAGTGGGACCGATTTCAGCTTGTCCCGAATTACTCAAGAAAAGAAGGGATTGGTGGATTAGGATTATTATTTCTATGCATAATCTTGATTTTCCCCACAACAATCCAAGCACAAAACACTATCGAAACAGATTTCCGAGGATATGTAAAAGAACTGGGTGGCACCAGCATAAGCAATGATTTTGGGACCATCCGTTACGATAACATTCTTCATCACCGCATAGAAAGCCGCTTTAGTTTTGGGAGAAATTTTGAGTTTCGGGGAGATGTACGTAATCGCCTGTTCAACGGCTGGACGGTGAAAAATACTCCCGGTTATGGGGATTTCATGGAAAACGACCCGGGCTATTTTGACCTAAGTCACACGTGGATTGATTCTGATCACACCGTGCTCAATTCCGCCATCGATCGCCTTCATCTTTCATACATTAACGGCCCATGGGAAGTTCATGCCGGGCGGCAGCGAATCAACTGGGGGAAGACAATGGTGTGGAATCCCAATGATTTATTCAATACCTATGCCTATCTGGATTTTGATTATGAGGAGCGCCCCGGAACAGATGCCTTTTATGCTTCATACTCATGGAGTTATGCCTCTAGTATTGAAGCGGGCTATCGCTTTGGGGATACGTTTGATGAGTCGGTTGTAGCTGCTATGTATCGCGGAAATCTAGGTGAGTATGATATTCAGCTAATTGGAGGAAACTATTTTGATCAGTTGGCGCTGGGTGCGGGCTGGAGCGGTTATCTGAAAAACGCAGGATTTAAAGGAGAAACTACTTACTTCCATCCCCGTAAAAATTTTTTTGAGGAAAGCGGGCATATTACAGCATCGCTTGGGGGAGATTATATGTTTTCAAATGCAGTCTATCTTTCCACTGAACTTTTATATAACGGCGGGTGGAAGCGTGCGTTGAATCCCGTTGGGGAACTTATGCAGCCACCTTCAGCTGATGATCTATTTATTGCCAAAACCGGGTATTTTGTGAATGCGTCTTACTCAATAAACCCGCTTACCAGTATCAGTGCCGGAATTTTGGGAAGCTTTGATCGTAAGATGCTGATTCTGATCCCTCAAATTTCTCGCTCTCTGGGAGACAACCTCGATTTTCTGATATTAGCTCAGCTCCTAAAAGGTGAAGTTTTCGCTAATATCACCGAAACTCCAAATGTACTTTTTTTTAGGTTAAAATGGTCGTATTAAAGCTTAGTGGCTAAAAAGAGAAGGCCATGAAGTCACAAAGAAGCACGAAAGGGGATTAGGGGAAGCGAAATATTTTGAAGTTAAATGGCTAAGAAATAGATTCATTCCAGGTCAAAGGAAATGCCTGCTAAAAATCGCCTTCCCTGAATGGGGCCAAATACATAATCGGTGGCAAACTCGTCACTAAAAGGGCGATCCGGGGCAATTATTGGGCTCGGCTGGGTATAGTTGAATAAGTTTTTACCCGAAACAAAAATTTGGATTCCACTATTAAAGCGCTTGCTAAATTTGATATTTTGCTCAGTAAAAGCTTCAGAGAATTGATTTCGGTTAGGATAATCCGGCAGCTTTATTTTTCCATTTATTCGACCGGTATAATCTAGCGTCAGCTTCCATTCTTGAAGGGTATAAGTAGCATTAAAAACAGCCGTGTAATTTGGTGCAAATAGCAGATCTTCTTTAACCCCATTTTCAACACTGAACACATCCTGAACGGTAACCCCAACCATATAAGTGAGCGGTGCTATAAAGTTATGGGCCATACTTAATGAAATTCCTCTTGAGACCGAGTGTCCATCTAAATTAGTATAAATGATTTGATTGGATGTATCATAATCTGGTATGATTTGATTTGAAAACCGGGTATAGAAGATATCGAAATCGGTATTCAGAATAGAGTAAGGGCCGATATCTATAATCTGATTCAAATTCAAAGCCAGATTTACCGAGCGTTCTGGATTTAGAGATTCTGCAACTATAACCTCCCTGGAACCTGTCAATGCTTCATGTTCTTCAGTAAACAGGTTTACAATTCTGAATCCGGTTCCTACATTTAACCTAAAAGTGGTATGGCTGCCGGGTTTAATTTTGGCATTAAACCTGGGAGAGAAAATTACCCCGTGATCTAAATGATGATCGGCTCGTATTCCTGCAAGTGTTCGGAAGGTATCATTCCACCTGTGGTCGTATTGAAGAAAAACTCCGGGAACAAATCGTTTATCTGCAGAACCTCCATCAACAACATTATGGTTAAAAAGCTGGTCGAGTATATCGTAATGAATCGCTGCTCCTGCAAGTAAATCACTTTTTTTTGAAAAAGATTTATCCCAAATTAAATTGGAGAAAAAGGTTTGCTGGCTGGCTTTGTAGTTATAATCTCCGTAGTAACTATCTTGGTGGTGGTAGGCATAGGATGCATCTATCCAAAAATTTTCGGGGCTAAAAGGCAAATCATAGCTTCCGAAAAGTTCTATCCTATTTGTGTAAATAGATTCACCATATATTTCATCGCTCCCCCTTACAGAATGATCAAATGCTTCAACCCCGCCCATGCGTTCTTCGAGATACAGTTTTGCACCAAACGAAGCTTTCTTAAAGTCCGGCCGTTCAAAACTCCACTTGTTGAAAAAGGTGAAACGGGTATCCTGAGTTAAATCTGAAAACCCATCATTATTTTCATCAATAAATGTATTTGAATGAAATAAGCTGCTACTAAATAAGACATGCGATTTATCAAAATTAGGGGCATAGGCCAAATTCAAGTTATGTTCGAGATGAGTACTGGTATTGGCCTGAATTGAAAACATCGGGGAAGAGCCGGGGTCTTTGGTGATAATATTTACAACTCCACCCATTGCCTGGCTTCCGTATAAAGTAGAGTTTGGGCCCTTAATAATTTCCAGATTCTGAATGATGTTTGGGTTGATACCATTCAGCCCATACACTGAAGCAAGTGCACCCATTATCGGCATACCGTCAATAAGTACGGCTGTATAAGGCCCTGCCATTCCGTTAATGCGAATGTTGTTGGTGCCACAAACTGCGCAATCAACCTGGTTATATAAACCGTTGATATATTTAACCGCATCCATCAGGTTTTCTGAAGCTGACTTTTCAAGTGCCTGACCGGATATCCAGCTGACTTTTACAGGAGAATCTTTGATGGTGGTTTCTTTCAAAGTCCCGGTCACTATCACCTGCTCTAACTCTGTTATTGAAATACGTAATTTTAGCTCTAGAAATAGCTGTTCATTAGCTTCTACAAAGATGTTTTGTTTAAAAGGTTGCAACCCAACAGCACTTACCGAAATGGTGTATTCACCCTCAGGAATATTTTGAAGGAGAAATTGCCCGTCATCATCTGAAAATGTTCCTTTATTTAATGATTCTATACCAACTGTAGCGGATGGAATTGGTTTATTATTAGAAAGTATAATTCCAGAAATACTTCCAGAATCTTGAGCGGAAAGTGAAATGGATCGTAAAACGATAATAGCGGTAAAAAGCAGGATTTTGATGAAATAATGCATGGGTAAATAAATTTTTAGCCTTGACTAAATATGAGGCTAAAATAATAATTAGTCAAGGCTAAAAAGATTAAATCTTACTACTTTTGTTTTAATATTAAAGCAAGTTTGTATATAATAAAGGGACATCCAACCTTAAATTACGGAGTATAGCTATGGAAACAACAATCGGAAAAATTGGAAGATTCGTTTATGCAATACCCTTTGCAATATTCGGACTTTTTCATTTTATGAATGCAAGTGCAATGGCCGGAATGGTGCCAATACCCGGTGGAGCTTTCTGGATTTATTTAACAGGAATTGCTTTAATTGGTGCTTCAGTAGCATTAATTATTCAGAAAGAAGTAAAGCTTGTTGCGTTATTGTTGGGAATAATGTTGCTTATTTTTGCCCTCTCTATTCATTTGCCGGGTGTAATTGGAGGTGGAGAGAATATGCAAACTTCTATGTCTAATATGCTAAAAGACCTGGCCTTGTCCGGAGCAGCTTTCTTTGTATCGGGAGTTTATAGCGATAATAAGAGTGAAGGTGCCAATAAAAGCGGAAATGAAAGCGCAGGAGTTGGTGGATTTGAATAACCACTGATAAGAATGAAGTAAATGAAAGCCCGGTTGTTTCACTGCAATCGGGCTTTTTGGTTATATCTATTTTTAAGATAACCCGGAAGGGGGTTGGGGGATGGTTTGAATTGGTATCAATCAGCTATATTCGGTCATGTCCCAATTCTAAATTGGACTGTGGCATAAAAGGTTCTTGGTGGGGATGGAATAATGCCCGGGCCCGGATAACCGGTGGCTCGTCGGGTAAAATACCAGGAATTCAGGACATTGTTGATGCCTGATTCAACCTTAATTTTCTTGTAAGACCAAGACAGGGAAAGATCGACTATTTCATATGCCGGGATCTCGCCACGGATGCCGCTTTGGTTATCATTCGGATTTTGTTCGGCATTTGAAGCATCCGTGTATTGATTGGAGACGAAGGTGTATTGCAATGAGCCAATCAAATTTTTGTAACCGATCGTAAGTCCTGTTTTCATATTGAGTAGAGGAATAAATTCAACCTCATTGCCTTTTACGCCGGCAATCTCAGAATCGAAATATTCGGATTGGGTAAGTGCTGTATTCGCAAAAACAGAAAACTTTATATCTCGTTGGTCTTTGTTCAAAAGTGGTAAAATATTCACCTTAAACAAACTTTCTATTCCATACATAAAAGCCCGCCCGATATTTCCTCGGTAACGAACAACACGCCCCGTTTCCTCTCTGTTTCCTTCTGCATTAATACGTGTCTCAGCTCTTAAAACTTCCCCGATGCGGTTGTCATAGAGCAATCCAAAGCCACCGAGATCATAAGAAATACTTTCTCCAAGGCTTCCGCGTATACCAAAATCAGTGGTAAAACCGCTTTCATCAGTGATCTCAGGATCAATCTGGAATGTGGGATTTACAACCCTGATATCATTAAAAGTTACGGAGCGATAGTTTTGAGAGAAGTTTCCGTAAAGTTCCGTATTTGAATTGGGGAGGTAACTGAGTCCCGTGCCAAGCAGTAAAAAACTTCGGTCAAACGTTCGATTGTCTTCAAAAGTCTGATTTTGAATAGGATTTCCGGCCAAATCAAAATTAACACGCTTGAAAGTTCCCCGGCTTTGTGTTTTGATGTACTCAAATCGAAATCCCGGGGTTATAGAAAAATTCTCTTTCACATAAAAAATGTTCTCGCCGAATATTGCGAGGTTTTGGTTGGGAAAGGTAAAATCGGATTGATTGGGATAATTTGAAAATTGCTCGTCAGCTAAGGTAAAATCAGCTTCAGCACTCGCGCTACCGGGTCCCTGAACGGAGGTATTTCTGGAATTGTAATATTTGCTTCCGATCAGAAACACAGCATTTTTTTCTCCGATTGAATATCGGTTCAACAGGCGTGCTTCTGTTCCCCAGTTATTGAAATCCCCCAGGATAAGGTCACGAGGTGATTCTGGGTCGTCTTCTTGAGACACGCGGTTGGTTCGGAATCCAACTGATTTTCGGGAGGCATCAAGACCATAAGCAAGAATACTCAGCTTAGTTTTATAGGAAAACTCATGCTCGAAATTTATAGAAGCCAGTTTCCAGTTCACGTCAAACCAGTTACGGGTTCGGTTACTAAAGGTTGGATCTCTATAGAACTGGGCATCAGTCAACCCTCCGGGCTGCTGGGCAAGGTAATTCAGATAAGTGAAGTCCAGCCCGATTTTGGTTTGTTCACTGAATTGATAATTTGTGTAGAAATAAAGGTTGTCCGATTCGAAATTGGAATTGGGCCGAAATCCGTCTCCCTTTTTAAAATTGTAATAGCCATAGTAGCCTACCTTTCCAACAGTTCCGCTTACGCTATTGAATGTAGTAAAGAGTTTATCAGAACCTGTAGATTGACGTGAAATAACTTCAATGGCCTTGTCTTTTACGGGTTTCTTCATGCGGAAATTAACCAATCCGCCAAACTGAGTTCCATATTGCAGGGAAGCCGCTCCGCGAATAACCTGTATTTCCTGAAGCCCTTCGGCCGGAGGTGTGTAATAGCTTTCCGGGTATCCCAAAACATCGGCACTTATATCATATCCGTTTTGGCGGATATTAAAGTTGGAAGATCGATTGGGATCAAGTCCGCGCCCGCCAATGTTTAGCTGTAAACCTGCATCATTGGATTCATAAATGTTCAGTCCGGATATCTGGCCGTAGATCTGTCTGGCATTATTTGAGGAAGTATTTACTACCATTTGTTCAATGGAGATAACTTCGTTTTTCTTTCCTGCATAAATAGAAGTTCCTTCCACCTCCCGAAGCCTTGTTAATCCAAAAACTTTATCTCTCTGATCGATGACAGCCACATCAGACATTTCGCCGGATAGTTTCTTTAATTCAAAATTAAAATCCGAATTATTACCATCCAGAATGATAGTTTTATTTACAATTTCATATCCAAGCTTAAAAAAGAAGAGATTATAGTTTCCATAGGGGAGGTTGTTTATTTCGAAGTACCCATTTTCATTAGTTTGGAAAGACTTTCCGGCGTTGTTGTCATAGATGTCAACATCCTCAATAGGCTCTCCGGTTTCTGCATCGGTGATATATCCTGAGATCTGATGTTGTGCTAAAGCAGAAATTGAAAGCAGGGAAAAAATAATAAACAGACTAAAGTCCTTTAATCTCATCGTCAAAAGGGAGTAACCAGGTTCGGTGTTTCAGTGAAGGTTGAATAGTGGTCAGGTCGACCTCAGGATCAACATAACGTCGGCTTTGTCGTCCATTCAAAGCCACATAACTGTCTACATAAATTTCGGGATCTTTGATGCCTTGCTGCTGATAATGATCTTCCAGAAAATGGGCATATTCTAAAATGAAATCAGGTTGGCTGGACATTTGTTTTTCCTGGAACCGGGTCAGAAATTTTGTGTTATCTACATAAAATCGTTGTCTATTTTCAGGATCTACCACTTTAAAATTGGCATATCCGGCTTTTTCCATCAACATCACCCGCCAGGAGAATCGGTAGCCTTCCTCTGTCCAAAAAAGCTCTCCGGGATACAGCATATATCGAAAGGGAACAAGCAACTGAATCATAAAAAAGACGGCTACCATACTAACTGAAGCTTTTCGGATCCAAGCCTTAGGGAAGGAATAATCAGCCCCGTTATCAAAAAAGGATTTACTGATTTTGAACCACTTAGAAGTATATTCAAGTATTCGGTTGTGCAAACCGGCATCAAAAAAGATAAGGGCACTGGCGATCATGATGTAAGGGAACATCCCGATGGGAAATAAAACACGAGTGAGTAGATGAAAAACGACTACCATCGCAAAAGCAATAATTCGGGTCCTTTTATAAAGCAAAAGAAAAGGAATGGTAAGGTCGTAAAGGGCGCCCGCCCATGCAAAGGCGTAATGTGTCCAGGTTTGCTGAAGCAGGTCTCCTAAAATTGGGATAGAATATTTGGCCGGCAACCAGATCTGCAGAGGCATGGCCTTGAATAACCAATCGGAATTGAGTTTGGCAAGTCCTGCATAGAAATATACAATAAAAAGCAGGAATTTAATTGAATCAATGCTCCATTTAGGAACTTGTTGAGACCGAAGATTTTCGTCTTTGTATGCATCCAGGGAATAATAAGCGTGAGCAGGCAGAAAGATCATCAGAAAACTGAGGATACTGATGAAGTAATAATGATTGAGGTAAGTGGTTTTGTCCATCAGCTCGATGTAGGTGAAACTGAGGAAAAAAACGATGATGGAAATGCGGTACTTATATCCAAGGGTAATAAAAACGGAGGAAAGTCCGCAAATGAGAAAGATCAGATAAGTCCATTCGCCCAATGGCTGAACCCACTCAAAGCCATAATAGGAAAAGAAGAAATCCGGTTCTATATACAGCTTTTCGATCCAGCCATTGGCCGCAAAGCGAACAATGCTGATTAGCATCAAAATTCCGAAAAAAATCCGGAAAACAGCTAATGGAGCAGCATTGGTTGAAGTATTGAGATATGACCGGATCGAATTGGTATTCACTGTTTAATCACCGTCAGCATCAACATAATCCACGTTGATGTTCAGTGCCTGAAGCATATCCACTTTCATGTAAACAACATTCAATTGCAGTTGATCGTAGGTGGAGAGCATTAAGTTATTATTAGACTCCACCTGCTCCGCAAAATTATCATTCAGGATTTTAGCTTCCTCTCTTGCAGCATCAAACTGGTTGTTGATGAGGGTTGCAAGATCAGTTCCATCTTTCATTGTATTTAGGAAATCGAGATATGATTTCAGGCTTTCACCGGAAGTATTACTTTCAAAATGTGTACCGTTGAAGAAATTCTGAGAGGCATTTAATGCTTCGTTGAATAAGGATTTGGAAAAAGCATCACTGTAATAAGCTTCTACATGAGTGCTGAGTGGTGAGCCGGAAAATACACCTGCAGGAATACCAATTTTACCTGCACGAAGATGTTTTTCATAATAGTAGATATAATCATTTACCATCATATCCAGAGAAGAATTCGCGCCATTACCGGAGTTACTTACAAATTCATCACGGTATCCGGAAGTCCAGTCTGTCAAGACCTCACTTGAAAGAAATTGAATACGAGCAGTGAGATCTGTTAGGTAGGTGAGATATCCGTTCGAGTTTTCATGGGTAGTGTAGAAAGCCAGGGTCTCAGTATCATTTGCACCCAATCCATTTAGCATGTAATCGAGTGCAGGGAATCCCTGACTGTCGTTTAGTGAAGACAGCTCTAGGTTATAGTTGCCTTCCATGATGTTAGTCTCAATTTCTGTTGTGTCGGTGGGATAGATATTCAGGTTATCGCGAAAGCGAAGCTCCATGGCTTTTCCCATTTCAAACATAGAAACATGCTGAAAGGCCAGGTATGCAGATTTCCAGGAATTGCGTAGTATTTCAAGATTTTGGAGCGTTGGTGCTTGAGCAAAAGCTGACGCATCTGAGTGTAACTGGTCGGCAGAGCCTGAAAAAGCTGTAAAAGAAGGGATAATAATATTATCAGACCAGTTTACAAGAATAGCCTCCCTGTCAAAATCATCTACATTAGGGCCGGAAGGACCATCTTTGGTGCAACTCCATAATGCAAAAAGAGTAAGTAAAATGATCGCAATTTTTTTCATAATGACAGTGGTTTAAAATTAAAAAAGCCGGCAACTGTTTCCCGGTTGCCAGCCAGATTTGAGAGTCTAAAATTAGTTAGCAGCTTCTTCGATAGTGAAATCGAATTGACCAGCAATTTCTTGTGCGATGTTATCCAGCGTTTGCGGGGTAACCTCCCAAAGTCCATTCCCTTGAGTAAGCTGAGCAAGAAATCCATCTACATCTGTTTTAGTAAGATACGGACTGTCTGAATTTGGAACACGGGTAAACTGAAGGCTGAAGATAAATCCATATCCTTCTGACAGATCATGGAAGGCTGCTCCATAGTCAGGTGTTTCTTGATCTAAAGCATTTTTCCCGGATTGAAGGTAATATACCGCTCGAACAGCAATGGCCTTAGACAGATTTTCTCGAATGATTTGAGCCTGTTTGTCACGAACAGCATATTCTCCGGCCACAATAGCAGCACGGCCTAATTTAAAAGCATCAAATACTTCTTGTGAAATACCTGCAAAATCTTCATCCGCTTCAAGACGGCCTAAATACTTGTTAAGGAAGGCATCGTCATCGCCAGTAGTTGGAACAGGATTAGAAAGGTCTGTAGCCGTGCCATAGAGGTATCCATAGGCTTCATCCCACTTATGTTCCATATTGGTATAATTTGAGCCTTCAGCAAGGGTGCCGTTATTGTTGTCTTCACGATTTGTTCCGGCATCCAGTACAGAAGTACTGATATAATTATTTAGTATTTGGTCGGTCATTAATGCACCGATCAAGCTTTTACCAACCAATTGGTTGTATTCAAAGCCTTTACCGTTTACATATCGAGTTGAAGAGCCATCGGCAATTTGTCCGGGTTGACCGGGCTCTGCCATGGTATTCTCATTGGGATAGACTTCTTCAATTTGGTTTATCAGCCAGGTTTCAAACTGATTTTTGAGTTCGGCACTAACGGTAGTATTTGTAGAGAAGTAATCTGTGGATGCAGCTACTTTACTTTTAACATTCTTGGTTGCAGCATTCAATTCCTCATCTGAATATGGATTCGCATCTCCACCGTCTGCAGTTTGGTTTCGGTACATTTGCAGTAAAAGTTCTTTGGTAGAATTATCAAAGTCATTAATGGCACCAACAAGTTCGGTGGTCATTTTAATGCGGGTTGTTTGTCCGGTGAAGGAAACAGTTGATTCCCCGTTTCGGGTAAATTCGTAGTTGGCAGGGACGTCAATTTGCGGATCATCATTAGAACCACATGAGATCATAACGATGGAGGTTAAGGTAAGGACGAATAGTTTGTTAAGCTTCATTTTGTAAGAATGAGAAATTAAGGGATGATTATTTATTTAGATCGATTCTAAGTTAAGGAGAGATTTAAACCAAGTCAAAGCTTATGTAGAATAAATCTAAATTAATTTTTCTCTGTTAAATACCGGGGAACAAACCGCGATCGCGTTCATTTAAAACATACAAATGAACAGAAATAAAGACTGAGGAATCATGTTAAGACATATATTCACCATTTTACTTACAGGCATAATTGTGGTACTGGGAGCTTGTTCAGGAGAGACCGAGAGAAAAGCCGGTGAGGTTGACGACCAAATTGAAAGTACAGTTGAATCTGCAAAAGAGGATGTAGAGCAAACAAAAGCTGAATTTACAGCCGAGGCTGAGGAGAAGCTTGAAGAATTAAACAGTAAAATTCAGCAAGCAGAAAATAAATTAAGGGAGGAATCAGGTGAAATTGAAGAAGATGCCAAGGAAGAGCTTAATAATTTAAAAGAGCGGCGTGATGCAATAAAAAAAGATATTAATGACTTGAAAGAAGCGAGCCAAGAGAATTGGGAATCCTTAAAAGCGTCAGTCCAGGCTGAAATTAAGTCTTTGAGAAACAGTTATACTAGTTTTTTGGAAGATTTTAAGCTGGGATAAGGGTTTAGGGTTGGTGCCTTGGTGAAACCAATTCCATAACCTGGCTCAAAACATTTTTACCGATACTAAAAACACGTTCTTGTTGGTTCATAGCCAAAAATCGAAGTACTGTGCGAAGCTCTGCAAGTAGTTTTGGTGGGTTGCTAACCAACGTGTCTTCAGTTACAACTTCATCCCAATCAATAGAGTGTTGAAATTTAACTCCGGCTCTTGCCATCGTTTTTAAATAAACATTGGCCATCAGTCCGTAACCAATGGTAGTGGGATGAAGTCCGTCCAGGCTAAATATTCCGCCTTTGTAGAGTTTACCCTCATCATTTAAGCGGATGAAATCTGTAGACAGATTAACATCTCCATTTTCATCTACCAAATGGGCAGTGCTTTCTTGTCTCTTTAAAGCATCAGCTAGCCCCTTAGGAAAGTCCCGAACCAGCTCACCGCCTAAACGTCTGCGTGCCATACCGGCTACATTTTTAGCCATAGGAACAACAGACCATCCATATTCTTTAGCTACTTTTTTGATGATGGCATTGTAGTCGTCCATGGTAAGGTCGAGCTGAATGGCTTCATCTTTGGTGAGATGCGGGTGTTTGTCGGGATGAAAATCTTCATCCCAGATCCAAAAACGGGTGTAGTAATCAAAATATCCCAGGCGTTTGCTGGAAAGGTCTGAATTCACCCCACGCATAACGGGTGGAATTGTCACATAAGGCAGAGTAGGGACAAACACCCGCTTAGCTCCAAGCCCGGATACTTTCTCAGCCATTTTTCGATACTGCTTCTCAAAATGTTCCGGTCTGTAAATAGTGTGAGCCCGCTGCCCGGGAAAAACCTCAAGGTCGTCATCCTCGGTCCAAATAAGTTTGAGATCGGTAACTGTCGCGATCATGTTATTATGACCAAGACAAACGATTAAATTCTCGATGCCTCCATCTTCAGCTAATACTTTAGCATTATCAATTTGGGAACGCTTTTGATATTCGGGTTTAAGAGAAGGGTTTAAAACCAGTCGTGCAGTCGTAAATTTGGCATGCTCGGGAAGCATATTAAACACCGTGAATTGCTCCCGGTTGTTCATAATATGATGGCGACTGTTTTCTTCGGTTACTTTCCATGAGTCGCTGATATTGAATCCCCAAACAGATTGATTGTGATAGGGTTGAACCCGGTCAACAGCAAGATCCTTAAAACCTCCTTCCCAATATCTTTTAATTCGTTTTAAGGTTTTAACTGTATATTTGGCAGCAGGAAGAAATTCTGTCCAATCAATTTCATCCCCGTACTCCTCAGATAAACCCCGTACTAAAACTTCGATATTAAGAGGAATTCCGGCTTGGGCAGTAAATTTAGGCTGATCAAATTCTGGTTTGGGCTCAAAACAGCGATGGAGCAGAGCCGGAAAATTCATGTCTGTACGGTAAATGCCTCCGTTATTAAACCCTTGTGAAAGGCTATCTCCAATTACAACCAGTTTATGTTTTGCTTCTTTTTTATTCCAGAACATAGTATTTGATGACCGCTAAATCACGAAAGCAGAAAAAGATAATTAAGTGTAAGTTTCGCTTGAAGAAAGTAAGAAATATGAAACCACTTTCCACTTATTTACTGAGTAAAGGAAGTGAAAATAAAAGATTATGTCAGAAAAAAATCGATTGGAATTGTTTAGAGAAAAAAGAAGTAAGATGAACGATAAGGTGATGGACTTGGATCATCTTGGGATTAAGCGGTTTTTTAATATGGATACCAATACCTATCGGGAGGGGGCACTTCCAACTCAAACGAAAGAGTTATTGGGGCTCGTAGCTTCTGCTGTGCTGCGCTGTAACGACTGCATTGATTATCACCTGGAACAATGCGCAAAAACCGGCTCAACCAAAGCTGAGATTGTTGACGCACTGAATGTAGCATTGATCGTAGGAGGCAGTATTGTGATCCCGCATTTACGACATGCCGCAGAAACACTGGAACTTTTGGAAAGTGAAGGAATATTGAATCCCGGCTAATCTGCCAGAAATTCCTCCGGTTCAGGATGAAGAAATTTAATTTTAAGCTGTTTTTTTAATTTTTCAGATGAAACAATTTTCCCATCAGCACCGCCTTCTTCAAAAGTTGGTTTTTTCAGTTCCAGGCGCTCAGCTATTTTAGTGTAGATTTCAGACCTGGAAGGGTGGCTGCTACTGCAAACATTGAAAATCTCACCGCTTATTTTTTTATCAATTATTTTTTCAGTTACCTGAATCACGTCATCACGATGCACTAAATTGACAGGTGAGTCACCTTGAGCAATATTTTTTCGTCCGGCCATGTATTTAGCAGGGTGGCGATCTTCTCCATATAAACCAGATAATCTCAGGATTACAGCATTGGGAGAGTACTTAACCAATGCACCTTCTGCAGCTGTAATTGCGTTACTGCTCGTTTCGTCCGGATCTGCATCTGATTCTGTGACTATATTCTTCGTATCTTCATACACGGAAGTGGAACTATACATAATAGTTTGTACGTTTCTATCAGCCAAAACCTGGGAAAGTTGTCCGAGTATTTTTGGATATTCATTTCGATCTTCACCCCGGCCCGGTGAAATAGAAATGATTACTGAATCTACATCCGGTAAGCGGATATCAGAAAGGGCAGTAACTGGTAATTCAAGTTTAACAGGCTTAATTCCAAGTGCATTAAACTCGGAAAAGTTAGAAGAGGAGCGCGTGGTTCCGTAAACAATTTTATTATTTGCAATGAGACGCGCTGCCAATTTTTTTCCTAACCAACCACACCCAATGATTAATACAGGCCTATTTTTCCCGGAATTCATATTTTTTACACATTAAATAAACTTATTGCTCAATTGTAGCAGAACATAGATTAAAAAAAAGCATGGAACAATCTAAAACAGGGATTTTATTAGTTAACCTTGGATCACCGGATAGTTATGAACCCGCTGATCTGAAAGTATATTTGAGAGAATTTTTAACCGATAAACGAGTCATTGATGTTCCTTCACCTATACGTAAGGCAATTGTCGAGACCATGATTCTTCCATTTCGTCCAAAAGAATCAGCTGAAGCTTATGAGTTGATTTGGTGGGATGAAGGTTCTCCTCTGATTGTGATCACCCAGCGTGTTATTGATAAATTGAAAGCCCGGTTGGGGGAGCACGTTCCCATTGCCATGGGTATGCGCTATGGCAATCCTTCTATTGAAGCCGGTTTTGACGCACTCATGGAGCAAAACCCTGACCTGGAAAAAGTTTTTATGATTCCACTGTATCCGCAATATGCCATGGCTACTACTGAAACCGTGATCGAGAAAGCCAAAGAAGTGTGGCTGGAAAAATATCCCCACCTGGAAATGGAAACTAAAGAGGCTTTTTATGACGACCCGCTTTATATAAAAGCATTAGGAGAAAGTATTCGTCCATATATTGAGGAGCATGACATTGATCATTTAATGTTTTCTTATCATGGAGTACCCGAGCGTCATATAAAGAAAAGAGATATTACCGGCGACCATTGTCTGAAGTGTGAGGATTGCTGCAACGTAAATTCACCGGCTCATACTTTTTGTTACCGGCACCAAAACGTGAAAACCACTCAAAATGCTGCAGAATATTTAAATCTTGATAGTATGGATTTTACGTACAGCTTTGCTTTTCAGTCTAAATTAGGGATTGATCCTTGGTTAAGCCCGGCTACTGATTCGGAATTAGTGCGATTGGCTGAAGAAGGTGTAAAAAAGGTAGCAGTAACCTGCCCGGCTTTTATCTCTGATTGTATTGAGACCTTGGAAGAAATCGGTATTCGCGGAAAAGAAGACTTTGTTGAGGCCGGGGGGGATGACCTCATCCTCATTCCATGTGTTAATGATGATGATCTTTGGATCGATGCTTTGGAAAAGTGGTGTACTGAGAAACTGCAATTGGCAGAAAAAACAACTTGAGTAATTTAAATAAAAAAGAAATAATTATTCTTGGCGGAGGTATCTCCGGCCTGGCTACAGCATGGTATTTGCACAAAGCAGGCATTTCTTTTAAGCTTATTGAAAAAGAGGAAGAAACCGGTGGAGTGATTTCATCACAGAAAGCCAAAGAAACCGTGTTTGATTTCGGCCCTAATTCCCTTCGTGACCATGACGGTTTTATCCGTGAACTGGCGGAAGAAGCAGGGTTGAAAGATGACATTATCCAAATATCAGAAGCCTTCAAAACCCGGTTTATTGTAAGAAACCGGGAACTTCAGAGGTTAACGCCTTCAGTAAAAACACTGGCCACAACTGAAGTGCTTTCGGTAAAAGCAAAGGTGCGTATGCTTGCAGAACCTTTTATTCCCAAAGGTGAGACTGAAGACGAAAGCGTAGGGGCTTTTTTAGAGCGAAGGATTGGTAAGGAAGCCGTTGAATATTTGGTAGATCCGGTATTTTCGGGAATTTATGCCGGTGATATTTTTAAGATGAGTAAGTATGAGATTCTTCCAAAATTGGCTGAAACTGAGAACAAATTTGGATCTTTAGTGATGGGAATGTTTCGATCCAAAAGGGAAAAATCCGAAATCAAGCCCATGATTTTGACTTTCAAAAAAGGTATTCAGCAACTAACAAATGCTGTCACGGAAAAACTATCGGCCCATATTTTGAATGAGGAAGTAATCAACCTTAAAAAAATACGCAGCGGATTTGAGGTGAAGACGGATGCAGGTACTCATCAGGCAAGTACAGTGATTACTTGCTTGCCTGCTTATACCCTGTGTTCGATTATGTCAGAGTTTAACCCTGAATTATCTCAAACCCTGGGAAAAATTGATTATGCCCCGATGCTTTCAACCCAAGTTATCTTCAATAAGAAGGATATTGAATTTCCTGAATCCGGATTTGGCTTCCTTGTCCCGCGTAAAGAAAATATCCGGCTGCTGGGAGCTATATGGAAATCCAGTATATTTCCGGAATTGACTTCGGAAGGAAAGCTACATTATACGCTAATGGCCGGCGGAGCCCATGATCGGTCGATATTATCATCTCCGGTGGAGAAAATTGAAGAAGCGATCGTACAGGAGTTTTCAGAGCTGATGGGGATTTCAGCAAATCCGACAGTCATTAAATCCAAACTATGGACCAAAGCAATACCTCAGTTCCAGGTAGGATATGGGAGAATCAGGAACGAAATCACAAAATCCGAACAAGAAAATCAGGGACTTTATGTTGGAGGTAATTATCGTTGGGGTGTTTCCGTGCCTGATTGTGTGAAAGGAGCAAAGGAATTGGTGAATGACGTTCTTTTATAATTTCAACTTGTAAAATGAAACGGTTAATCTCCTACTAAGTTTATCGCGTTCTCATTTCCAGCTATTTAATTTTGCATTTCCGTTCTCAAGACCGATATTCGTGCACATCTTTCATAACCCTTGATTATGACCAAACCTGATTCAACCAAAGGCTTACTTGCGTGGGCTATGTACGACTGGGCCAACTCCGCCTACTTCGTAATGATCCAAACCTTTGTGTTTGCGGCCTATTTTGCTCAATCTATTGCTGAAAATGAAACCATGGGGACGACCCTTTGGGGGAATATGATCGGGCTTGCCGGTTTGATTATCGCACTATCTGCTCCATTCTTAGGGGCTATTGCTGATGAAGGTGGAAGGAGAAAACCCTGGATTGTGTTTTTCACCGCTATGTGTGTAATTGGTTGCAGCATGTTATGGTTTGCAGAACCAAGCTCCGAATTCATTTGGTTTGCTTTATCCATGGCATTTATAGCAACATTGGGGGCTGAGCTTTCTTTTATTTTTTACAATGCCATGCTGCCTGATTTAACTACCAGTCTCACTATAGGAAAGTGGTCAGGATGGGGGTGGGCAATGGGTTATGCCGGCGGGTTGCTATGTCTTATTATAGGTTATTTTGGTTTTGTAGAGTATGGATCTGTTGTTTTTGGTTTAGATGAAGAATCTCTGCAAAATGTAAGAATTACTTTTGTATTCACCGGAGTGTGGTATGCTTTGTTTAGTTTACCCATGTTTTTGAAGACCCCGGATACTCCTTCCAAAAATAAGACCATTTCACAGGCTATAACGGATGGGATGAAAGAGCTGAAAAATGGCCTGTCTATGTTGAAAGAAGAGCCGAATATTTGGAAATTTCTACTTGCCCGGTTGTTCTATAATGATGGCCTGGCTACGATCTTTGCTATGGGAGGGGTTTATGCAGCAGGAACATTTGGCTTCGATACCGGTCAGATATTTATGTTCGGAATCGCGCTCAATGTGACCGCCGGTCTCGGTGCATTCGGTTTTGCCTGGTTAGATGATATCAGTGGAAGTAAGAACACAATTGTATGGGCATTGATAGGTCTGATTATACCGGTTGTGGCAGTACTCTTTGTAGAAAATGAGCAATGGTTTTGGATATGGGGGTTAATGCTCGGAATTTTCGTAGGGCCGGTACAAGCATCAAGCCGAACTTTTATGGGTAGAATTGCCCCCGAAGATAAACGAAATCAAATGTATGGGCTTTTTGCATTATCCGGTAAAGTTACTACTTTTGCAGGACCGATTATGGTAGGATGGATTACTTTTCTTATGGGTAGTCAGCGTTGGGGAATGAGTGCAATTTTATTGCTTTTGATCATTGGTTTAGGTTTAATGTATGGGGTAGATGAGATTAAGGGAACAACCCGTGAAGCAGTGCCTATAACCAAGGAGTAAAGAAAAAAATGTATTTACCTACTTATTTATTAAATTAACGCAGATTTTATTACTGTAATTACAACAGTATGTTATAAAGCGGGTATTTTTAGTTCCATGAAATACCTTTAACCGAAATAAAATTAAAAGGAGTACAACATATGAGTAGAATGGACGATATCAACAATGTAGTAGAAGAATTACAAGTTGAAATGCAGAAATTTTATGAGAAAGGAAACAAAGCCGCTGGTACAAGGGCTCGTAAGCATTTGATGACCCTTAAAAATCTTTCTCACGAAATCCGGCAGGAAATTCAAGCGAGAAAAAACGCAATGTAATTTCTTTTATTAAATCTAAAAAAAAGCCACCATTGTGTGGCTTTTTTTATTTTCAACAAATTTTTAAAGAAAATGGAAGTTTATACCTTCACCCAAAATCAAAGCCAAGTTAGCTTAGTATGAATCAAGAACCCGGCACCCGAATCCACGAAAATGCTATAAAAGCATGGACAATTAATGCTTTATTATTTGGACTTTTATGGTTCAGTCCCGCTGCATTTTACATGGGTATTGCTGTTGGGAAAAATTTAAGTATGGCACAAACCTGGTACAATGGAATAGATTGGGTGTTATTCACATCTTTTTTTCTAATAGCGTTAATTTTTTACTTATTAACGGGAATTCTGTTACCAAAACTTCGCTGGCAGCGTTGGAAATATGACGTCTCAGAGAAGGAAATAGATATGCTGCGCGGAATTATCATCAAAAAAAGAACTTTGGTGCCTATAAACCGGGTTCAGCATGTTGATACACGTCAGGGACCTGTTTATCGTAAGTTTGGGCTGTCATCCGTTACCATATCAACCGCGGCTACCACGCATGAAATTCCGGCCCTTGATGATGATACGGCTGATGAATTACGAAACACCATTTCAACCCTGGTAAGAAAGGTAAAAGGCGATGTCTGAATTTAAAAGACAGCATCCCGTAGCTGCTATAACGAGGGTTTTGGACTTAATTCGGCAGAATTTTATAACCATTATAATTCTGCTTTTTATCGGGACCTCCAATACAGAAGGATATTTTTTATACTTTTTGATGGGTGGTTTAGGAGTCGCGTTACTTGGAGGTGCATTTGGTTGGTGGGTATTTAAGTATCGTGTATATGAAGATGAACTACAGATTCGGAAAGGAATTGTTGTAAGGAATAAGTTATACCTTTCTAAAGATCGTATACAGGTTATTGATATAACGGAGGGCTTGCTGCAACGAATGTTCGGTCTGGTAAAAGTAGAGGTTAAAACGGCAGGAGGGGGCACTGAAACAGCAACAATAAGTGCAATATCGAGGGAGGAAGCAGAAGCTCTGAGGACGGAATTACGCAAGAGAAAAAACAGCTTTCCGGGAGAAGATGCATTAACCGAAAATACTGAAGAACCTGAAGAAGAAGTTTTAGGCACGTGGAAATTATCTACGAAAGATTTGGTTTTTGCCGCTTTCACGTCCGGTAATTTTGGATTAATCGCATCCATATTGGGAGCTATTTCAGGACAACTTGACCAAGTTATTAATGAAGAAACCATAGAATATATTTATGAAGCTGCTCCCGGTTATAGTAATGTTACTGTAATAGCCACTTTGGTCATCGTTATTATTATAGTTTCATGGACATTGTCATTTTTAGGAGTGATTTTTAATTATTCTGATTTTCGGCTTCAGAAAACTTCCAAGGAACTTATCATTACTACCGGATTACTGGAGCGAAAGCATATTACCGTTCCTTACGACCGCATCCAGGCGGTTCGGTTTGTGGAGGGAATTATTCGTCAGCCGTTTGGCTATGGAATGGTTTACGTAGAAAGTGCGGGCTTTGATCAGACCCAGAAAGGCCGTTCTATTGTTATGGCACCCTTTATGGCTTCTGAAAGCTTGAGTGCGTTTCTGACTGAATTTTTGCCCGAATATGGAGAACCAGCATTTGAAATAAGCCCCCCTAAAAATGTACTATTCCGATATATACGTCGCCCGAATTATTTACTATTAGTTGCTATTCCATTGTTATGGCTTTTGTTGGATTACGGTTGGTTGATTGGGTTGTTAGTACCGCTTTTAGGATATCTTGGCTGGCTGCGTTATAAAGATGCCGCGTTGGCTGTTGATGAGAGTATTTTACGGATGCGATACCGGGTCTTATCCCGAACGGTAGCTATTGTAAAGAGAAATCGAATTCAAAATGTTGACCTTACAAAAAACCCTTTTCAGATAAGAAAAAACATTCAAAACCTGAGAGTAACGGTAGCATCAGGTGCAGGAGGAATGGGATTCGAACTGGCTGATATCAATGATCGTGACTGTCTTAATATATATAATTGGGTGGTTGGTACAAATGATTATGACAGTCTAAAGGAAATAGATGCCGGGCAGGGTATTGAGGAATGATTTTTAAGTAATATTGCTTGGACTAGTCTTCTCTAATTCAAACCAAATTTTGAACCTGGTCCATTCATCTTGTTCAATTTCCAGCTTCCCATTTATACGTTTAACTAATAATTTTATCAACGTCATTCCAAGTGAACCGCTTTTCGACGCATCAAAATCAGCATCCATTTGATTACCATTACTCTCTACGATAAGCTCCATGCCCCGGTCAGCTTTTTGAAGAAGAATTTTTAAAATGCCGTTTTGGAGCCCACTAAAAGCATGCTTAAAAGCATTATTAATAAGCTCGTTTAGGATTAACCCGATAGGTATCGCTTCATTGATATTTACGGTAATTGGCGTGATATCAATTTTTATATCTATTTGTTTTTCCTTGGATTTGTACGCTTTTTCAATTTCTTCGGTTATTTCAGTGATGTAGGTGTCAAGGGGGATATCGGAGAGAGTGGTTGATTCATAAAGCTTTTCATGAACTTTGGCAATGGATTTGATTCGCGCCTGGCTGGAACTAAGCATTTTCTGGACTTCTTCACTTACTCCGTCTTTTTGGAGCTCTAATAAACTTGAAACTATAGCCAGATTATTTTTAACCCGGTGGTGAATTTCTTTTAAAAGAATTTCTTTTTCATGGAGTGATTCGGTGATTTTCTTTTCCTGTGCTTTTTGAGTCGATATATCCCGAACAGCCCCCACAATAGCATCAGGCTTGCCATTTTCATCCTTAACCAAGGTTCGGACATTGCTTACCCATTTCCAGTTTCCCTCGCTGTCCTGAAGCCGGAATTGCACGACAGGAAGAAAATCACCGTCATCGAGATGGTTATATTTTTCAACGACTTTATTCATGCGCTTCTTGTCATCTGGATGCATAATGGAAAGAATAAATTCAACCCCGCCTTCCATTAAATTTTGAGTATCATATCCAAGCATGCTTTCTAAAGCGGGACTCACAAAAACATATTTTCTGCTTTTCAGATCCATTTTATAAAGTACATCTTTGGAGTTATCGAGCACATTTTTGAATTTTTCTTCACTTTTTTTGAGTGCACTCATCCATATATTTGTGCTTTTATAAAACCGGAGTGTAATCCAAATTCCTATTGAAATCAGCAGTAACCCCAAAATGATGGTAGTCCACCGGAAAATATCATTTACTAACCGAGCCATATTTCCCATAGATAAAGAGAACTGATATTCCAGGTCGGTAAGTTCGTGATCAAGGTCTCTTAAAGCTAAGAGCCATTCCTCCTTTTGCATAAGGCCAACATCTCCCCGTTGGATTTCTGATCGAATTGAATCGGCAAATGTGATTAATTCTTCAATTTTTTTATCAGCGGCCGCCCAAATATCTACAGCTTCTTTAACATGTGAAACATTTTTGAATCGGCGAAAAAGGTTTATCATATCAGGAATATCGTCCGGATGATTTTTCCCTGTTATAAAACCCTCATAGACCGTTTGGTAATCATATTCTTCTTTGAGCAGTTCCTCTCTCGCAATCCGGTCCCCTTCATTTATCTTTAAAACACTTTTGAAGTTTTGATAGTCTCTCTCATTTTCGGTAAGCAGATAATTACTAAGATGAATTGCCGCTTCTTTTTGTGCTTTTGCCCAATATGCTTCACCCGCTACATATGCCCTGATACCTGAAGATGTATTGATAGAAAAGTTAACTGTTAGGATGAGTAAAAGGGCGCAAATAAAGCCAAATACAACAACACTAAAAAGTTTTCGGTCTACATCTAAACGACCTTTTCTGAGATCTTTATACATATTTTATTCTTTTTTAGATGTTTTTGCCCTATGCCAACTATTAAATAAATTTGGTTGATTAGTATCAATTACCAATAATGCAAATCTGCTAAATATAATAAGACCTTCAGTTTAATTTAGCGCATCAACTTTTTGTATTTAATGCGGTGTGGTTGGTCATCAGTAATGCCTAACCGCTGTTTTTTATTTTCTTCATATTCTTCAAAGTTTCCTTCAAACCAATAAACCTGACTATCACCTTCGAAGGCCAGAATATGGGTTGCAATACGATCAAGAAACCATCTGTCGTGAGAGATAACCACTGCGCAACCGGCGAAGTTTAATAAAGCCTCTTCTAATGCACGAAGGGTATTTACATCCAAATCATTAGTTGGCTCATCCAAAAGCAATACATTAGCACCCTCTTTCAACATCTTGGCAAGGTGAACTCGATTTCGTTCTCCTCCTGAGAGCTCTGTTACTTTCTTTTGTTGGTCACTGCCACTAAAGTTGAAACGAGCCACATAAGCTCGCGAGTTTACTTCCCGGTTTCCAAGTTTGATGGTATCCTGTCCGCCTGAGATTTCTTCCCAAATGGTCTTGGAAGGATCCAATGGTCGTTTTTGATCAATATAACCTAATTCAACAGTATCTCCGGTCTCTAATTTACCGCTATCCGGTTTTTCCTGTCCGGTTATCATTTTAAAGAGAGTGGTTTTACCGGCGCCGTTTGGCCCAATTACCCCTACGATACCCCCGGGAGGGAGTCGGAAATTCATGTCCTCAATCAACAAGCGGTCTTCAAATCCTTTGTTAACATGTTCTGCCACTATAACTTTATCTCCAAGCCGGGGACCGGCTGGGATAAAAATTTCCATATCATCCCGGCGCTTTTCATTTTCCTCGGAAAGTAGTTCTTCATATTTATTAATGCGGGCTTTACTCTTAGCACGCCGGCCTTTTGGGTTTTGGCGAATCCAATCTAATTCTTGTTTTAACGTTTTTTGCCGCTTGGATTCTTCTTTTTCTTCCTGCTCAAGTCGTTTTGATTTTTGCTCCAGCCAAGAACTGTAATTTCCTTCAAACGGGATTCCTTCTCCGCGATCTAATTCTAAAATCCATCCGGCAACATTATCAAGAAAGTAACGATCGTGAGTTACTGCAATAACAGTTCCTTCATACCGGGCTAAATGTTGCTCCAGCCAACCCACAGATTCGGCATCTAAGTGGTTCGTTGGCTCATCGAGCAGAAGCACGTCTGGCTTTTTGAGGAGCAGACGACATAGGGCTACACGTCGCGCCTCACCACCTGACAGGATCTCTACTGATGTATCACCGGGAGGGCAGCGCAGAGCATCCATCGCTTGTTCCAGTTTACTGTCAATATCCCAGGCATCAATTCGGTCAATTTTCTCCTGCAATTTCGACTGCTTTTCAATGAGTTTTTCATAGTTGGCATCAGGATCACTAAATGCTGTGTTGATATCTTCATACTCCTTCAGCAAATCCATTGTTTCCTGAACCCCTTCTTCTACAATTTCTTTAACCGATTTTGAGGGGTCCAACTTTGGTTCTTGAGATAAATAGCCGAAGCTGATACCTTTTTGAAAGCTAATATCACCTTGATAGTTTTTATCTTCGCCGGCTATAATTCTCAAGAGAGTAGATTTACCTGCACCGTTTAAACCAAGCACCCCGATTTTTGCTCCGTAAAAGAAGGAGAGGTAAATATCTTTTAAAACCGTTTTATTGGGTTTATAGGTTTTACTAACCCCAACCATCGAAAAAATAATCTTATTGTCGCTCAATGCAATCGTATTTAAATGAAATGATAAGACTTTAAAGGTACGAAATGGTGAACGACTTTAAGAAATCATTTTTAAACCATTATTAACCTAACGCTACATCCAAAACCATCATCAACACAAAGCCACCCATGGCTCCAAGAGTAGCGAGGTCAGTATTTCCGTGCAGTTGACTTTCCGGAATCAGCTCTTCAATCACCACGTAAATCATAGCTCCGGCTGCAAAAGCCAAGGCATAAGGTAAAATAGGCTGTATGAAAATAACTGCAGCGGCCCCGATGACGGCAGAGATCGGCTCAACAACACCGGATATTTGTCCGTAATTAAAGCTTTTGAAAACACCAACACCCTCGCGTCTAAGGGGCATAGAAACCGCCATTCCTTCAGGGAAATTCTGAATTCCGATGCCAAGAGCTAAAACAATTGCTGCTGCAACAGTTGCACCCCCTGCGGTTTCCAGGCCAATAGAAGCTGCACCAAACAGAACCCCAATAGCTAAGCCCTCGGGGATGTTGTGTAAGGTGATGGCAAGTACTAAAAGAGTTGCCCGTTTCCATGAGGTTTCCATCCCTTCAGCTGCATCACGGGGCATTCCAATGTGTAAGTGGGGAAGATATTGGTCGCAAATTCTCAGAAAAATTCCTCCCGCTAAAAAGCCTACAGCAGCAGGCATCCAGGAGATAAGGCCTTGAGCTTCGGCCATGTCAATAGAAGGGATGATAAGCGACCAAACACTGGCGGCAATCATAACACCGGCAGCAAAACCCATCATAGCATCAAGTAATTTATAGTTTACGGCCTTGGTGAAAAAGACTAAAGCTGCACCAAGAGCTGTAACAGCCCAGGTAAAGAGGCCTCCGCTGAAAGCCTGCAAGATGGGATTTAATTCGTAAAACCAATCGGGTATAAGTTCCATAGTTTTTTTGATCGAAAAGATAACAATTCGTGAGGACTTAAAAAATATTTAGCCACAGCTAATTTTGTGTTTTGGAATTATGCACTCAACAAACATATTATTTCCCTAACTTCAGGCGTAAATATTCAGAAGTAATTATGAGTGATAAACTTGAAGCTTTTAAGGAACCTATTGATCAGGGATTAGTCCGAATCTTACTTAGAATAAGTTCTATTGAGTGTGAAGTTGAAAATGATGCCCCTGATTTTGTGAATCCCAAGGAAGACACACCTGCCGTAAAAGTGATTCCAGAAACGAATACATTACATCTTACCGATGTTTTTCAGGAGAGTTATCCGTTGATGTTGAATGAACGAAAATCAAAGGATGGCAAGCTGGTATGGAATTTAGAGCAAGAGGGGATTTGGTTTGACATACCGATGCAGGAAGTAAAAGATATTTGGCTAAGTGATTTTAACTTTTATTTAGAAAGTAAAAAACCCCGGTACCTAGCCTATTACATAAAAGATGTACAACACCGGATTGAGTGGCTGCAAAAGGAGGAAAAGTCCGGAGAGATCCGTTCACTCAGTGAGTTCAAGAAAACCTTTTCCCCGTCACCGGTAACTGATAAAGACCATTTTAACGGCTCTGAGGTTATCAGATGTGCCGACATGATAGGCCGGGCTGTCCAAAAAATTGACATCAGGACCCGCATGGCGATGGTAAAGTTCAATACCGACAAAGGGCGCTTAGAACCATTGCTAATTGAGATGGCTGCAAAACTGGGGTTTTCTATTGAAGCCCTGGACAAAGACACCATCTATAAAGAAGGCGAACAAGGAAATAATGTAAGCCATATTATTTCATTGATAGCCGAATAGGGTAGTGGATTATTTCTGCTTCCAGAAAACAATACCGCCGGCCTGTTTACCGGTTTCCACCACATCTACTCTCTCCAGTTTTTTGAGATCAATGATATCAACAGAACCCGGTTCACCCCCGATGCCTTCGACAGAAATGAAAGCAAATTTATTATCAGGAGTTATGGCAACTCCATGGGTAACTTTCCTGCTGTTTTCGATGTAGGCCAGTTCTTCACCTTTTTCAAGATCCCAAATTCCAACTGCACCTTCACCTTTGTATGATACGACTAGCAATTTCCCGTTGTGACTTACTTCCAGGTTATAAGGACCTTTAGCGGTATTGAAACGACGGGTGATTTCCCATTTTTTCGTATCCACTTCGATGATTTCATTGGAGCCATTTCCGGCTATATAAACGAAAGGTTTACTTGGGTGTGGGTCGGCCCAGGTTGGTTTTTCTACAGGACTGTGATTCATATTCGAATGATCCATGGCCTCTTTTTGAAAATGGTCCATTTGAGGGGAGTCTTGACCAAGACTGAGTGTTCTTTTTACTTCCAGCTGATATGCATCAATTTCATATAATTCGTCCGTCATCATTGAGACATGGTAAGCCACATCACCTTCAGGACTTATGCGAGTACCGTGAGGCATGATACCAACAGGAATATCGGCAAGACGCATCATTGTTTCGGAATCAACAACCGAGAGTGTACTTGGTTTCATATCTCCGTGGAGATTAAAGTTGACCACGTACACCAGTCCGGTTAATGGATTGTAGTCCATACTTGCCGGGAACATGCCTAATTCAACTTTTGCGATAAACTTGTTAGTTCCTGTTTCATATTTCCAAAGTTGGCCGTAGGGTGTGCCATGTGCAATGGTAACAAACCAATATTTACCATCTGAAGAAATCGTTAGTCCGTGAGGCCCTTCATTTTCTTGTGGCCAAACGCCAACGTCAATGGTTTCTGAAACTGCAGCCTCTCCTGTTTCCGCATTAAAATGGATCAGTTGAACTTGATCATCTGACTCTGCAGCTACATACACATAATAATCTTGGGCAAAAACAGAGTCAGTAAAAGCTAAAGCGCAAAAAAGGACAAGAGTGAGTAGAGATTTAATGAAATACATATAGGTGATATTGGAAAATTAATTATCTAAACGGGGATAGAATAACTTTACGTCTTTATGGTAAATTTTTATGATTCTTTTTTTGTCTTCTGAATTTAAAGTAAAATCAATTTTGGGTGATTTATTTTTATAAATCAGATCTTCTTCTGAAATAGAAAGGTCGATTTCATTAGCTATTTCCAGGAAATCATTGCTAAAGTTTTCAAATCGTCCGAGATAATCGATATTATTTAAATCGATAAGCTTATTTTGTGGGAGCAAGTGTACATCTGCACTTTCAATATTTTGATTTTCTACCCATGAAAGAAATGATTCAAAATTTTTCATTTTGGGATACTCATCTTCAGAAAATTCAAAATAGTTCCTTTTCAGTACCATCCCTTTCCAAATAGATATAAAACGGTCAATCGGATTCCTGATAAAGGCAAATTTGAAGAAATTTGAATAAAGTGAGGGTATATAACTCACTTCTGAACTATAAACATAGCCTTTATCTGGGCTTTCCTCTTTAAAACAATAATTAATGGTACGGCTGGCTACTTTATACGTTCTAAACCAAAGAGTCTTATAATCATAGCAATAAGAAATATGATATTTATCCTTTTTTAAAGGAGATACTATATACTTATTGAAGTAGTAATGTTTAAGGTTTTCTTTCGTTAGTGGTTGCATATCAAAATTATTTAAAAAATTTTGAGTAGAGATTGCCATTTCATAGTAAAACCAAAAGCCTGATAAAAAGGCTTTTGGTTTTAAAAATCCTTAATTGGTGCCTTGTGATGATTCTTCGACTAATTTAATTGCCCATAATCCCGAGTTCCAGTCTGAGATGAAAATATGTCCTTTATAAGGCTGAGGTCCCCATGTAAACGGAGCATTCGGCACGAGGGCATCCGGGTGGGTAGGTTCGAACTTGGCTATTTCCCGTCCTTGATCGTAAAGATTGCCCATCAATTCTCCGGAAATATCTACGATTCGAAGACCGGCATTATAGTAAGCCACAAATAACAGATCATCAACTACCCAGAAATTATGTGTCCCGGCTTCAGGAACTTGGTAACGAGCTACTTCTTTGGGTTTTTCCCATCCGTCAAATTTCACAAAGTGAATCCAGCCAGCCGCGGCTACCGGATTATTTCGGGAAGGCAATCCTTCCGGAAATGCTTCATCGCCCGCAATCACATAAAAATCACCTGTGGATTTACTTTTGAATGGAAATGCTGCATGATTCCATCCACTTGGATAGGAATAGCTGCCAAGTTGTACGGGATTCTCCGGAGATCCGCCGGCGTCAGCCAATTCACTGTCCCGGCTGCCAATATCTACAGCAACAACGCCGTCCCTCCAGTTAGAGGAGTAGGCAATTCCGTCTTCAATCCAAACATCGTGAATGGAATGGCCGGGAGTATCCAGTTCAAACCTTCCAACCGTTACCGGATTTGTTGGATCTTCAATATTAATGATATCGTATCGGCGTCCATTGTTTACGGCATATACATGATCCTCATAAATAAAAGCATTATGAACACCGCCGGTTAAACCTTCGTTATATTCTGCCAGTATTTTAACATCTCTCGGATTGGTTACATCAAGTACTACCATTCCGTTTTTACGATCGGAAGCACCTTCACGGGTGATTACCCCAATGGTGCCGTCTTCAGAAATTTTCACATCATTGACAGTGCGGGCATCAACCCTCACTGTATCAATGGGAGTAATATTGGAGGGGTCTGTGACATCCCAAAAATATGCATCACCGTTAGCACCCCATGTTCCGGTTATGGCATAGTCACGGCCGTCAACACCTTCCCATATCCACAGATCTGAGGTGTGAACATCGAGAACTTCTCCATGTCCGACCAATTCAATATCCCGGGCTACATTTCGATCTCTGACTCGAATAATTTGATCAGTTACTACATCTCCGGATCTTGCCGAAAGGGTGAAAATACCAGGCTTATTAGCCACGAATTTTCCTTCTTGAGAAATCTGTCCTTCTGCACCCTGTCCTAAGTTATCATCCGGTTGTGCTACAAAAGAATAGGTAATGGGAGCATCGGTGGTTTTCCCATTGCTTGCTTTTGCTACAGCATTTAGAGTTATGACATCTCCGGTTCGGATACTGGTTTCTTCATTCTCAATTTCGATCGAAGCAGTAGGATTGTTTTTGACGTTTACAACCAAGGTGGCTTTTTTACCTTCTGATTCGGCTATTAGTTGAACTTTCCCCATTTTTAGAGCCATTAATTTACCATGCTGTACCACCGCAACTGATTTATTATTGCTGGTGATAGTGAGGTCAGGGTTTTCACGAACAAGCCCCATTTCATCAATTACATTTACCCGCAGATCAATGGTAGTTCTTGAGTAGATGTTCTTAGGGACATCAATGAATTCAACCTTAGCAATTGGCGGATATGGAACTTCAATTTCAAAAGATTTTGTCACTCGCTGATCTCTGGGCCCTGATCGCAGCGCCAAAGCGGAATATGTTCCCGGCTTATTGGCTTTTACATAGCCATCACGGGAGACTTCAAGATCCCGTCCATTTCGGGAATAAAAGAGAATGGTATCAGGTAGTGCTTCCCCATTCTCATTTACTAAAGTTGCTTGTATGTGAAGCTCACTTCCGACTTCCACAACAACAGGATCGGGTTCAATTACAATTTTTAAAGAGTTGGTTTCCTGTGCAAAAGTATGTGTAGTTCCCAAAAGAAGAACTGTAACCAAAAGTTTTAATGCTTTTCCCATAATCAGGTAAAATTAATTAATGAATTTTGTGATTTTAACAAGTCCTATAATAAATCAAAAATTTTAGAGAAACTGAATTAAAGTGATATTCAAAAACTGCTTTTTTGAGCTCATTTTTCCTTATTTTGAAGAATCCTGTTTTTTAAATTATTTAGCTGAAATTTAACGGCTTTAATATGTGTTTCATTCATCAAAAAAAATCACCCCATTTTTCTATATAAATGAATATCAATTTCGATAAAGAAGTATTTGCTCACCGACATAACGGACCTAATCAGGAAACAACAAAAAAAATGCTGGAGGTTATTGAAGCTGAGTCGTTAGACAAGCTGATTGACGAAACCATTCCCGAAGGCATTCGCTTGCAAAGACCTCTGGATTTGCCGGAGGCTTTAAGTGAAACTGATTTTCTTACCGAATTCAGGAAGTTGGCTGAGAAGAACAAAATCTATAAATCGTTTATCGGGATGGGATATTATGATACCCTGATGCCGAATGTGATTAAACGAAATATCTTGGAAAATCCGGGTTGGTATACGGCATATACTCCGTATCAAGCAGAAATTGCACAGGGGCGTTTGGAAGCACTTATAAATTTCCAGACTACGGTTAGTGACCTTACGGGGATGGAATTGGCCAACGCTTCTTTGTTGGATGAAGGAACTGCTGCTGCTGAGGCAATGAGTATGTTGTACGGGCAACGAAAAGGTAAAAAGCGAAAAGAGGCAGATGTATTTTTTGTCTCGGGATTATGTCATCCGCAAACTATTGAGGTTCTTCAAACCCGTGCTGAACCCATTGGTGTTGAAGTAAGAATTGGCAGTCATAATGACCTGGATGTCACTGATCCTAAATTGTTTGGAATATTACTTCAATATCCTGCAACAGATGGCACTGTTGAAGATTATACGAGTTTAATTTCAGCTGCACATGAAAATAATGTTTATGCTGTCGTGGCTGCTGATTTGTTGAGTTTGACTTTGTTAAAAGCACCGGGTGAAATGGGAGCGGATGTAGTGGTGGGCTCTTCACAACGATTTGGAGTCCCGATGGGATATGGCGGGCCGCATGCTGCCTTTTTTGCCACAGAAGAAAAATTTAAGCGACAAATACCCGGACGAATTATAGGGGTAACCCAGGATGCCGAAGGGAAACCGGCATATAGAATGGCTTTACAGACTCGCGAACAGCACATTCGTCGAGAAAAAGCAACGTCCAATATTTGTACCGCACAGGTTTTGTTGGGGGTGATAGCCGGGATGTATGCCGTTTATCACGGGCCGGAAGGCTTGAAGAAAATTGCTTCAAAAGTTCATGGTTTAACAAAGTTGACTAAAGTCGGATTGCATAAAATTGGAGTGAAGGTTGAAACTGAGACTTTCTTTGATACCATTACGGTTGAAGCTGATGTGGCCAAAGTTAGGGCAGTGGCGGAGAAGTACGAAGTTAACTTTCGCTATACCGGTGAAAATCGAATCGGGATTTCGTTTGATGAAGCCAAAAACCTGGAAGATGCAGAGCTGATTTTAAACATCTTTGCGGAAGCGCTGGGCAAGAAAAATGATTTTGATGTTGAAGCTGAATCCAAAGCTGCAAAAGTAGAATATCCGGAGAACCTGAAAAGAACTACGGGTTATCTCGACCATCCGGTATTCAATTTATATCATTCTGAGCATGAAATGCTTCGTTATATGAAGCGATTGGAGAATAAAGATTTATCTCTGGTTCACTCCATGATTTCTCTCGGTTCTTGTACTATGAAATTAAATGCAACGGCTGAAATGATCCCTTTAACCTGGCCTGAGTTCGGACAGATTCATCCTTTCGTGCCGCGTGAGCAAGCAGCGGGATACACTCAGCTGTTTGATGAACTGAGCGATTGGTTATGCGAAATAACAGGGTTTGAAGGAATGTCGCTCCAGCCAAATTCCGGTGCTCAAGGAGAGTATGCCGGCTTGATGACCATCCGCGAGTATCACAAAAACCGGGGGGAGGGTCACCGAAACGTGGCATTGATCCCCTCTTCGGCACACGGGACAAATCCGGCAAGTGCGGTAATGGCCGGGATGGAGGTTGTAGTTGTAGCTACCGATGATCATGGAAATATTTCCAGCGATGATCTTGAGGCTAAGGCGGAAAAACACAGTGACCGGCTGGCTGCTTTGATGATTACATATCCATCAACTCACGGAGTTTTTGAACACCGGGTAAAGGATTTCTGTAAAATCATTCACAAACATGGTGGACAGGTTTACATGGATGGGGCCAATATGAATGCTCAGGTTGGCTTGACAAGTCCCGGCGAAATTGGAGCGGATGTTTGCCACCTGAATCTACACAAAACATTTTGTATTCCACACGGTGGTGGCGGTCCCGGCATGGGGCCCATTGGTGTAGCCAAGCACTTGGTGCCGTTTTTACCTTCTCACTCTATAATCAAAATTGGAGGAGAAAAAGGAGTGAACGCAGTTTCAGCAGCCCCATGGGGAAGTGCCAGTATTTTGACGATTTCACATGCCTACATCCGAATGATGGGGGTAAATGGGCTGACTGATGCCACAAAATATGCCATTCTGAATGCAAATTATCTGAAAGACCGCCTGAAGGATCATTATGAAATTCTTTACACCGGAAAAACCGGACGTTCAGCTCACGAGTTTATTGTAGACCTCCGCCCATTCAAACAATCGGCCGGAGTGGAATCAGTGGATGTAGCCAAACGATTGATGGACTACGGCTTTCATGCCCCAACCATGAGTTTCCCGGTTCCGGGTACGCTGATGATTGAACCGACTGAAAGTGAATCTATGGAAGAACTTGATCGTTTTTGTGAGGCTATGATTTCGATCCGCAAAGAAATTCAGGAAATTGAAGATGGCATTGCAGACAAAGAAGACAACGTGTTGAAGCATGCACCCCACACCCAACGTGTAATTGCTGTGGATGAATGGACTCGTAGCTATACGCGCGAAAAAGGAGCCTTTCCGCAGGAAGAACTCAAGTACGACAAATTCTGGCCGGCTGTCTCTCGTGTTGATGATGCGTATGGAGATCGGAACTTGGTTTGTTCTTGCATCCCGATGGAAGCGTATGAAGAGGGGATTGAGGTGGTTGAATAACGAATATTGAAGATTGAACACTCAGCATTGAATGTTCAATGTTCCCTAACGCCATTCCTCTGGGTCAAACCACCAGTACCCTTCGCGGGCGTATTCGGTACGGGTTAGGAACTCGCGGAGATCTTTTTCTTCCAGGTGAGGATTTTCGGCGAGGGCTCGCCTGAATTCATGCCATAAATCAAGATGTTCATCAAGTGCCGGACCGCTTAGCATAAGCTGGTAAAAATCATTTTCAAGCGTATTTCGGGAACGCCCCGGTTTCCAAGTTTTAGCTTCAAAAATTGCATCGTTCAGGATGCGCAGTGCAGATGAATTCATAATTGCTAACCTATTAAACTCCCAAAGCTGCTTTAAAAAGGGAATTAACTAACCTTTGCCGGCAAATATCATGATGTATCGGGTAAAAGGAAAGGAAAAGAATCGTTAAGTACTTACTGAGCTTTCAATTTTTATATCTCCTTCCAGGGTACGGTGAACCGGGCATTTTTTGGAAATTTCCAACAGTTTTTCTGTTTGTTCTTGGCTGAGGTTGCCTTTCAAAATTAATTCTTTTTCGATAACATCAATTTTGCTTTCAGGATCTTCACAATTAGCGCAATCTTTGTCGTGACGTTTATTATGGCGAAGTTCAAGATAGAGATCTTCCAGTTGCCATCCTTTACGATTTGCATACATTTTCACCGTCATTAGAGTGCAGGAGCCGAGGCCCATTAACAGATAGTCGTAGGGATCGGGACCGGAATCTTGCCCACCTTTAACGCTTTCCGGTTCATCTGAGAGGAGTTCATGTTTTCCGGCGCTTAAGGTAGTCTTAAAAGATTCATTTTTGGGAAGATGTACGTGTACTATTTTTTGCTCATTCATGGGAATGCTAAAATTTGAATATTGAATATTGAATTATGAATGAACGTAAATAATATCATCAATTAATTCTCATTCATAATTTCCTAACACCTTGGTAATTAATTAATAACAGTTACGATAAGGCTTCATAATATACTTAGAAGATATTTGGTGAAAAATCATCTAAGGCTATGAAACGAACGCTCGACACAGTTGTACTGTCTGATATCCATCTCGGTACTGTGGGCTGCCATGCTGTGGAACTGGTTCAATATCTGAATTCCATTGATCCGAAGCGAGTTATTCTAAACGGTGATTTCATCGATATGTGGAATTTCCGTAAATACTACTGGCCGGACGCTCACATGCATGTCATCCGAACGCTCATCACCATGATGACTAATGGAGTGGATATTTACTATCTGACGGGCAACCATGATGAAACCTTACGAAAAATTTCAAACCTGCAACTTGGACCGCTCTTTATTCAGGATAAACTGGTGTTGAAGATGAACGGTGAAAGCGTATGGTTTTTCCACGGAGATATTTTTGATATCACCATGAAGTACAGCAAATGGGTAGCTAAAATGGGCGGAAAAGGCTACGAATTGTTAATCTTGCTAAACCGGTGGATGAATAACATTTCTGAAAAAATGGGATATGGAAAATTTTCTCTTTCCAAAAAGATCAAAGATAGCGTAAAGCAGGCAGTCAATTTCATCGATGATTTTGAAGTGACTGCAATGGAGCTGGCTATTGAGGAGGGCTACGATTATGTGGTGTGTGGTCACATTCATCAACCCAAAATTCGTGGGTATGAAAATGAAAAGGGATCAGTGATTTACCTGAATTCCGGTGACTGGGTGGAAAATTTAACTTGCCTGGAGTATGATGGAGCCGAGTGGAGTCTGTATCGTTACGGTAAGGATGTTTTGCTACAAGAAAATCCACGGGTGAACATGTTGATGAAAAGCCACACCTTTAATCATAAGGTGATGATCGGATGAGGATTCTGTACGGCGTACAGGGAACCGGCCACGGCCATATAAGTCGGGCAAGAGTAGTACTTCCCAAACTTCGTGAATATGCAGAAGTGGATGTACTCATCAGTGGGTATAATTTCAAAATGAATATCGATGGGCCAGTTCAGTATAAAGCAAGAGGACTTAGCTTTGCTTACGACAATAACGGTAGTGTGGATGTGCTCGAAACCGCTCTTAATCTTCATCCATTAAGATTCATCCGAGATATTCAAACCCTACCGGTTGAAGCGTATGATTTTGTTGTAAATGACTTTGAGCCGGTTACCGCATGGGCTGCACAGAGTGCTAGAATTCCCTGTGTGGCTATCAGTCATCAGGCATCATTTCTATCGGGAAATTCACCTAGGCCTGATAAACGATCTGTGATGGCTGAACAGGTGATGAGGCACTTTGCGCCGAGTACAGCGGCTGTGGGATCTCATTATTTGAGGTATGATGATTTCATTGCTCCACCCATTATTAGAAGACATATTCGTGATCTTCACCCGAAGCCGGGGGGGCACGTTACCGTGTATTTGCCAGCATTCAATAATAAAATGTTATATACCATATTTAATCAGGTGAGAAAAGTGGAATGGCATGTTTTTTGTCCGGAATGTGAAAAGGCTTACATCAGAGAAAATGTAAAAGTAAACCCGCTGGGTAAGGAGACATTTCTGGAGAGTATTGAAAATTGCTTGGGGATTGTTTCTTCTACAGGATTTGAAACGACCTCTGAAGCCATGTTTTTAGGGAAAAAATTACTCACTATTCCTATTAAAAAACAATATGAGCAGTTGTGTAATGCTGCTGCTTTGAAAAAAATAGGCGCAAAAGTGGTATATCAGGTTGATCAGTATTTTAGCCAAACACTTTCAGATTGGATCGAAGAAGGACGGGCTTTGAATCTTCCGGAAATTTCGGATGAAGAGGAGTTGGTTCAGAAGATCATACATTTGGGTTTAGGTAAGGTGTCTAAGCAAAAGAGTTTTGAACAATCAGTAGTAAATTGACTCACACCCTTCTTCGAATAGGTCCTCTAAAGGCATCAATCTATCGCTACAAATACTTCTCTTTAATAATGTTGATATGATGCAGTTCGTGGCCGGCAATAATAAAAGGAATAGAGCGGACCGTGAATTCTACTCCGCTGGCTGTTCCTTTCTGTAAAAGCATTTCTCTGGTCATATTTTGGAATAAGTGAACACTCGAAATACGTACAGCCATATATTCATTTGCCAGATTATTAATGGTTCGTTTATTGTAATTCGAATATTTGATGTACTCATCCTGCTCCATCGGAGGAAGGGGACTTGGGTCACGCCGGGAGAAGGCTAAAGCCCGATAAGAGAATACACGCTCGGTTTCAATCATGTGGCCTATTATTTCCTTTATAGTCCATTTCCCCTCTTCGTAAGCAAAAAATGCTTTATGCCCCGGTATTGCATTAATGAAGGTGTACATTTCATGCATCTGGGTATTTAGTGTTTCAATAATATTGTTCTTGGGAACATGGGCTACATACTCGGCATAATAATGAGCGTATTCTGAATCTGATGGATATTCGTTATCCCAAACTGACATAATGTTTACCTCTAAAATTGATTTACCCTAAATATATAGGACAAGTATTTAAATACGAATTTAAAACCCGTACTAAAGTAAAGAAATACGGGTTTTAACATGTAAGTTTGATGAAGTTAAATTTTTATTCGGTTCCATGACTTTCAACTGATACTTCTGCGGCTACTTCTCCATCTGTATAAGTAATTGCGGAGTAAGCGTATGCAATGCCATCTACCACTTTCCAGTCAAAAAATACGGTTTCGGCTTGTTGACGTTGTCCGGTTTGCGGGTTCATTTCTGAATACCTGGTGCGTGCCGGTAAAGCTGTTTCTTTATTCAGTAAATAAGTCACCTGTACCCCATCGTTTTTAACGCGAAGAACAGCGTAATTTTTGCCCTCTACGGTTTCCTCTCCAAGGTATTCAGCTTTTGCAACATCTTTATTAAATGCGATGGCAAGATAGCTGCGTTTCATTTCTTTCAATATTGGTTGAGCCATCTGCGAAGGAAGCGGTCGTTGTTGTCCCATCATGCTTAAGGTGCCGCTGCCGTTTTCGAAACTAATACTCATTTCGCCCTGTGGAGTTTGCATAGTTCTTTCAGAGGAGTAATTATTATAATTAGTGACAGAAGAACTTTGTAATTCCATATCACCCATTGGTGTTTTTTGAGTAATAGTTGCTTCTTCACGAATCGCTTCTGCTTCGGTTCCGGACGCTATGATGGCATCCGACATCTTGTTCAACCACTGTTGCCCCTGGGCTGCATCTCCGGCAGTTTCTTCTTCATCAGAAGGTGGCTCAGGAATAGAAATGTCGATTTCATTTACTTTACCGTATTTTTCTAACTGATCACCGATTTCATCTTTATTGCCTACGACCAAAATCTGCATTTCATCCGGTTTCAAATACTCCCGGGCTACACGTTGTACATCTTCTATGGTCGTAGCTTTTATTCCTTCCATAAGCTTATCAAAAGCATCCGGAGAAAGTCCGCTATACTCGTTGTTGATTCGCTCGTTCAGGATTTTGGACTTACTGTCGTATCGAAATACCAAAGAGTTTAAGAATTGATCTTTAGTGTTGTTGAGTTCTTCTTTGGTGATAGGTTCTTGCTGAAGTCTTTTTACTTCATTCAAGATGGCATCAATGGCCTCAGCTGTAGTGGAGCTTTTTGTCATAGTAACAAGCCGAAAGGTGCCAGGGTAATTGATATTGGTTCCATAACCACCACCCACTGAATAGGCTAAACCAAGGTTGGTTCGCACTTCCTGGAACAATCGGCTTGAAAATCCACCGGCCAGCACTTCATTCATTACCTGAATGGCAGGATAATCCGGGTTTTCTCGTAAACCTCCAATATGTCCCATAGAAACATAACTCTGGTTTACATCTGATTTGTTTATAAAGTTTATGGTGGAGGGAAAATCATAGTTTATTTCCGGATATATGAGATTGGTTGGACTTCCTGTTGGAAAACTCCCAAAGGCTTCACGCAATTTTTGCTTCATTTCATCAGTATCAAAGTCACCAACTATACCCACTGTCAGGTTTGAACCGACAAAAGCATTTTCGTGAAGTTCAATCATGTCTTCACGGGTAATATTATCTATAGTTTCGTATTCGGTTTGGCGGGTGTAAACAGAATTCTCCCCATAAATCAATTTTTGAAATTCCCGGCTTCCTATCTGAGTTTGGTTATCGTTACGGCGAGAAATACTGCTTTTGGCTTGAGTTTTAGCAAGATCAATTTTGTCTGTAGGGAAAGCAGGATTTTGTAAGACGTCCACAAAAACAGGGAGTAAATCGTCAAAATCTTCTTTCAGAACATTTAAACTTGCTCCCCCAGAGCCGGTTCCGATAAAAGTAGAGATGTAAGCGGCATTATCTTCCAGCAGTTTATTAAGTTCGTCGGCCGGGTAGTTAACAGAACCTCCTTCACGCATTACGCTTCCCGTCATGCCGGCAAGCCCTGTTTTATCTTCCGAAACCAAAATACCACCGGTTTTTACTGTCACCCGCACATTTATGAGGGGCAGTTCCTTGTCTTCAACCAGGAGGAAGTTAATCCCATTATCAAGGTTGAATTCTTCTACTTCCGGCATTTGTATAGGATTGATTTCCGGAAACTCAATCTCATGATATCGCTTTTGCGCAGAAATGGGTAATGCGATAAGCAATGCAAAAATAAAAATGGTTAAACGTTTCATAATAAAATCCATTAGGCAGTTAAAATATTGAATTAGGAATCAGCTTGTACCGTAGCACCTACGGTTCGGGTGTCTTTGACTAAGTATTTTTTTGTAACACGCTGCAGGTCTTCCAAAGTCACCTCATTGATGCGATCCAATCGTAAAAATACTTCTCTCCAGTCACCTTTGGTTGCATGTGTACTTGCGAAGTTACTGGCCAGTCCGGTGTTGTTATTAAGTCCGCGAATAATTCCTGCTCGAATATTAGTACGGGCCCGATCTAATTCTTCCTGGGTCAGTGCCCCTTTTTTTACTGACTCTATTTCCTCATAGATTGAGTTCTCAAGTGAATCTAGTTCCACCCCTCTGTTAGGCACAGCAAGAGTTAGGAACATAGAACCATATTTACTTCCCGGAAAACCATTAAAAGCAACAACTTGTAAAGCAAGCTGGCGATCTTCAACCAATTTTTTATAAAGACGTGATGTGCGGCCATTTGAAATAATATTCCCTACTAAATTCAATGCTTCAAAATCAGGGTGAGACTCTTCAACACCATGATATCCGATTAGCATAATAGGCTGTGAGTTTCCTTCAATACTGAAGCGTCGTTCACCTCGTTGTTCGGGTTCGATAGTAGTAACTATAGGTGCCGGTTCGCCTTCCCTGAGATCACCGAAATACTCTTGAGCTAATTCCCTCATTCGGCTAGGTTTTACATCACCGGCAATAGCAATAGTGATATTACTTGGTACGTAGAATTTGTCATAAAAATCACGAGCATCTGCAATGGTAGTGGCAGTAATATCAGAGTTCCAGCCTACTACAGGGCGTCCATAAGGGTGAGCAGTATAGGCCACGGCTAAAAATTCCTCAATCAATCGTCCGATTGGATTAGAATCAGTACGCATCCTGCGTTCTTCGCGAACCACCTCTTTCTCAACATAAAACTCACGATAGGTTGGGTTTTTGAATCGGTCTGATTCCAGGTTGAACCATAATTCAGCCCTGTTTGAAGGGAGGCTATAAAAATAATTTGTAAAATCAGCACCGGTAGAAGCATTTAAGCCTGTACCGCCATTTTGCTCAATAATTTGGGAGAATTCATTATTGACTACAAATTGCCTTGATTCCTCCTGAAGTTCCTGAAACTTTGTCCATTTTGCATTCAGGACAGAAGAATCCGGATTGGCTTTATATTTTTCACGAAGCCACTCCTGATACACCTGATCCATTTGATCGATCACCACTTTCTCTTTTTCCCAGTTTGTGGTGCCGATATAATGAGTACCCTTAAATGCCATATGTTCAAATATGTGTGCAATACCTGTATTTCCAACCGGTTCATTAGCTCCGCCTACATCCACATGGGTGTAGAAACTTGCAACTGGGGCATCATGCCGTTCAATTATAATGAAGTGCAATCCATTATCTAGCGTAAACTCGGTTACTTTATCTTCAAACTCCTCCAGGTACTGTGCTTGAATCCCCGAAAAGGAAAACACAAACGTTAGCATCAGCATGGAGGTTGCCATTATTCTCTGTGTTTTTTTCATTTGACCCACAATTAGTGAACAGTTATAAGTAGACGGAAAATGCTGTTTATGTTGTTATTTAGCAAACTTCGGAGAGAATTCCTTGAGGGGTAACCCATCTTTAGAGGAAGTTTCAGATTCATCATTTCGGGAAAGCTCCATTACATAGGAAACGTGGGCCGGATTGTAATATCGCTTTTGAAAATAAACCTTTTTGTCACCGGTGGTTCGTGAGCAACGGTCAATTTCCAGAACGGCATCATTTTGGGAAATATTTAGTTGATTCGCAATATAGTCGTCGGCATTGATGGCAGTAATTTTATAACTACCGGCAAGAATGGGAATCTCATATTTTTCTTCAATCACATTGTAGATGGTTTGAGTGGTTAGGTCTTCATCAAATAGAAGTTGGCCATAGCCGGGCGGAAGCCATGTGATGTCAAACGCTACGGGTTTTCCACTGCCGAGGCGAATACGATCCACACGGATGAGTTTCATATCAGGGCGAACTTCCAGAATCTCATTTACCTCTTTAACGGGATCTACTTTTTTTAAACTGATGAGCCGGGAACTGCTTTCCAAACCGGCAAGGCGCATATCCTCCGAGAAATCTGTCAGCCGGACAAGGTTACTCTTCATATTCTGATCATTAACAAAAGCGCCTATACCTTGTTTGCGATAAATCAGCCCGTCATTCTCCAAATTTTGCAACGCGTGACGGACGGTTACGCGGCTTACCTTAAAGTAATCACAAAGACGGTTTTCAGAAGGCAGTTTCTCTCCGGCTTCATAATTTCCCTCAGTGATTTCTTTTTGCAAATGCTGTTTAACGTATTCGTGTTTAGATGATTGTTGTTCCATAGATCAAATTTTTATATCAAAGTCTTGGTTACCAGTAAGGGCGCATTGCAATTCGCCCTTACTGGTAAAATCTCGCCAATTAACCTCAATGCAATATACTTGTTATAACATGTTGTTACAAATCAAAAAAACCCAGTATCATTGGAACGAAGAAAAAAAAGAACGATAAATAATTAAATAAATACTCAAACTGATGGACATATTATTTCAACCTATGCCTTGGTATGTAGCCGGTCCCATCATCGGCCTTACTGTTCCCCTTCTGCTTATTATGGGAGGGAAGATGTTCGGTGTTTCGGCAAATCTGAGGCACGCTTGTGCGGCATGCAATTTCGGAAACATAGCATTTTTCAATTATGACTGGAAAGAAGCCGGTTGGTGGAATCTTACTTTTTTAGCGGGTTCTATTATTGGTGGCTTTCTAGGCGGATATGTATTCGCTAATCCCGAGCCGATTGATCTTGCAGCATCCACGATAGCTGATTTACAGGCCCTTGGAATTCAGGATTTTGCCGGATTGGTTCCGGCTGATCTTATTTCCTGGGCGGCATTAGGCACACCAACCGGACTTATTGTATTGGTTTTAGGTGGCTTTATGGTAGGCTTTGGGGCTCGTTATGCCGGCGGATGTACTTCCGGTCACGCTATTTCCGGGTTATCCGATTTACAACTTGCCTCACTGATTGCTGTCATCGGCTTCTTTATTGGCGGTCTTATTATGACTTACTTCATTTACCCACTCATACTTTAATCCTATAAAAGCATAACAATGAAATTTTTAGAATATCTCAAATACTTATTGATTGGAATGGCTTTTGGATTTGTACTTGTAAAATCTGAAGTCGTGTCTTGGTTTCGAATTCAGGAAATGTTCCGTTTCGACTCTATTCACATGTATGGAATTATCGGCCTTGCAATTGTGGTAGGCATTATTTCCATCCAAATTATTAAAAGAAACAACATCAAGGATACCAAGGGGAATCCAATTACGATACCTCCAAAAGATTCTACTCAAGTGAAACGCTACATCATTGGCGGCAGCTTATTTGGACTTGGCTGGGCTTTATTAGGAGCCTGCCCGGGCCCCATGTTTGCACTACTGGGAAGCGGCCTCACTGTGATGATCATCCCAATTTTATCAGCAGCAGCAGGAACTTACGTCTATGGTATGCTTCGAGATTCTTTACCTCATTAATGAAATGGAAGAATTCAGAATTCAGGAATCAGAACTCAGTAGAGAAATTCTGACTACTGAGTTCAGAGTTCTGACTTCCAAGAATATTTAACAACACAACACAGGAGAAACAACATGTATTTCAAACAATTCTTTGACGAAAAATTAGCACAGTATGCATATATGGTTGGATGCCAGGCTAATGGAACAGCTGTAATGATCGACCCAATGCGTGATATCGACCAATACATTGAACATGCAGCCGGCCAAAATTTAACCATTGTCGGTGCAGCTGATACTCATATCCATGCCGATTATATTTCCGGTCTTCGGGAATTTGCCGAGCGTGGAGTGAAAGTGTACGCCTCAGATGAAGGTGATAAAGACTGGAAGTACGAATGGCTGAAAAACAGCGATTATGACTATGAGTTTTTAAACGATGGTGATGAATTCAAAATAGGTAACATTACCATTAAAGCCTGGCACACACCGGGACATACTCCCGAACATTTGAGTTACTTTATTACTGATGGTGCAGCAGCGGATGAACCCATGGGAATTGCCACCGGCGACTTTATATTTGTAGGAGATGTAGGGCGACCTGATCTCCTGGAATCAGCTGCGGGGCAAGCCAATGTAATGGAGCCTTCTGCCCGGACCCTTTTTAAATCGGTTGAAGATTTTAAAAATGTTCCCGAGTACCTGCAAATCTGGCCGGGGCACGGAGCCGGAAGTGCTTGCGGAAAAGCATTGGGAGCAATCCCTGAAACAACCGTTGGATATGAATTGCGTTACAATGCTTCCATCAAATCAGCAACTTCTGAGGATGCTTTCGTGAATTTCATTCTTGAAGGTCAGCCGGAGCCACCTTTGTATTTTGCACGAATGAAAAGAGACAATAAGCTTGGTCCCAAAATCATAAAAGGACTTCCACAGCCAAAGCATCTCACTTTAAAGGAGCTTGGAAGCTTGTCGAACAACACGGAGGTTGCCGTGCTTGACACCCGAGAAAGAGACGAATTCTCAGAAGGACATCTTCCCGGATCATTGCTCTCGCCTATGAACAAACAGTTTAATACGGTAGCCGGCTCTTATATCACAGAAGATGAAGATATTTACCTGGTTGTAGAGGAGCATAAACTGGAAGAAGCCGTTCGTGATCTCTATCGCATTGGGTTGGATAATGTAATTGGCTATGTGACTCCAATGGACCTTGATCATTATGCTGAACAAGGGGGAGAACTGGAAGCTATCACAGTGCAAAAATTCGATAATATTAATCAGTATGTAGATGATGACAATTACCAGATCCTGGATGTGAGGAAAGCCTCAGAATACAGTGAAGGTAATATAGAAGGTGCTCAAAACCTGGCACATACACGATTATTGCCAAGATTAGGTGAAATCACCAAAGACAAAACCTTGGTGGTACACTGTCAAGCAGGGGGCCGCTCCGCTGTAGCTTCGGCATTTCTAAAACGAAATGGCTATAAAGTAGTTCTCATCGATGATGAATTCGAAAATTATAAGCCTAAAGCAGCAACCACTGTTTAAATAATCCACTGATATAATGCAGGGATGAATCGCATTTATTCCTGCAACATTGGGGGATCAAAATTTTGTACCCCGAAAACCCAACCCGTCGGAAGGTGAAAGGTCCGGCGAGTTCTATCAAACAAAAATATTGAAATATTCTATTGTGGAGGCAATACATGAAACGCCTTTACGATGGAGAAAATAAATCAAACCATGAAATCAAAACCATCCATTACCAAATATATTCCCATTCTGGATTGGATTAAATCCTATTCCGGGGATGACGCTAAAGGAGATATAAATGCCGGCATTACGGTGGGTATCATGCTTATTCCTCAGGGAATGGCGTATGCCATGCTTGCCGGGCTCCCGCCGATTTACGGTTTATACGCCTCTATTGTACCGCTGATTTTATATGCTGTTTTTGGCACGTCTCGTCAGTTGGCAGTAGGGCCTGTGGCAATGGTTTCTTTGTTGGTACTGGCAGGTGTTGGTGAGATTGCAGATGTGGGAAGTGATCGGTTCATACAGCTGGCGATTATGACTGCCATGGGTGTAGGGGTTTTCCAACTTTTGATGGGTGTATTCAGAATGGGTTTTTTGGTGAATTTTTTATCGCACCCTGTACTTAGCGGATTTACTTCAGCTGCTGCACTGATCATTGGTGGCAGTCAGCTTAAAAACCTATTGGGAATTGACATTCCTAGAACTAATTATGTGCATGAAATTCTGATTAATGCTTTTCAAAAAATAAATGAGATTGATCCTTTTACAGCTGCAATTGGGATCGGATCTATTGCAACCATCATTCTTATTAGAAAATGGAAACGCACCTTTCCCTCAGCATTAGTTGTAGTAGGGCTAGGAACCCTTGTAACGTATGTCTTTGGGTTAAATGAATCCGGAGTGGCGATTGTGGGAGATATTCCAAGAGGTCTTCCAAGTTTCAAATTTACATCTATGAGCTGGGCTGACATTGAATTGTTATTACCAACTATTCTTGTGATTTCATTGGTGGGATATATGGAGTCGATTGCCGTGGCTAAAGCCATCGCAAACAAGCATGGATATAAAGTTGACCCAAACCAGGAATTGATTGGATTGGGGGTGGCGAATATTGGTGGAGCCTTGTTCCAGTCATATCCGACAACCGGGGGATTTTCAAGAACTGCAGTGAACGATCAGGCCGGCTCCAGAACAGGAATGGCTTCTATTGTTTCAGCAGTAATTATCGCACTCACAGTACTCTTTTTAACCCCACTGTTTTATTATCTGCCTAGTGCGGTTTTGGCGGCGATTATTATGGTGGCCGTGGCCGGGCTATTCGATACCCATGAAATGAGGCATCTTTGGAAAACAGACCGAAAAGACCTGGCTTTGTTGGTAATCACCTTTATCGCCACACTTTCTCTTGGCATTGAAGAAGGTATTGCAGTAGGCGTATTAATTTCATTAGGACTGGTGATCTACAGCAGTACCAAACCGCACAGTACGGAATTGGGCCGATTAGGAGAAACCAAAAATTTCCGAAACGTTAAACGATATAAAGAAGCGAAAACTGAAGAAGAAATTCTGATTTACCGTTTCGATTCTCAGCTTTATTTCGCCAATGTAGAATATTTCAGAGACACTATTGATTCTCTCATTGCCGAAAAAGGAGATAAACTCAACCTGGTGATCCTGGATGCATCTGCTATGAATAATATAGATTCTACCGGAGTACATGCACTGCAGGAATTGATAAAAGACCTGAAAGATCGGGATATTGAATTGTATTTTGCCGGCGCCATTGGTCCGGTTAGAGATAAGCTGAAAGTATCCGGAATTACGGAAGGGCTCAGTATCAGTAACTTTTATTTTGATGTAGCCGATGCAATGGAAGCCTACAAAAAAGGTCACAAGAAGGACCACAATTATTCACCGGTTCAAACTAATACTTAATAAAGATATTGTAGCAACCTCGCATCGTACGTTAGGGTCTGTGAGTGTTTAGATGAACCTGCGAGACCTGTCAAACGATTGTAGGTTCACACTTAAAAGAAGAATAGATGAAAGTACTCGGACTCAAACATAATTGGAAGCAATTCTCGTTGCTGGTGTTCATCAATGCTTTTGTAGGTGGCATGGTGGGGCTGGAGCGCACCATTCTACCCGAAATTGCCGAAAGTGAGTTTGGCATCGCAGCTCGTTCAGCAATCTTTTCATTCATCATTGTTTTTGGAATTACCAAAGCGGCATCCAATTATTTTGCGGGAAGATTTGCCCAGCAATACGGACGCAAGAAAATGCTGATTGTGGGCTGGCTGTTTGGTTTGCCTGTTCCTTTCATTTTAATGATGGCAGACAGCTGGAATTGGGTGATCGCTGCCAATGTATTTTTAGGTATTAACCAGGGACTGGCGTGGTCGGCCAATGTGATTATGAAAATTGATCTTGCCGGGAAAAAAGACCGGGGCCTGGCCATGGGATTGAATGAATTTGCCGGTTATTTAGCTGTGGCAGTTGTGGCTTTCCTGACCGGGTGGATTGCTTCAGAGTTTGGGTTACGACCATACCCTTTCTATTTAGGAATTGGACTGGCCGGTATCGGATTACTAATGTCGATTTTTTTAGTGAAAGACACTGCTCCCTGGGTTCATTCTGAAAGTTCTGAAGGAAATAATGAAAAAAGGAGTAAAGAGAATCTGTTTTGGAAGGTTTCGATAGGAGATCGTAATCTGTTTGCCGTTTCACAATCTGGATTGGCAACCAATTTAAAAGATGGAATGGCTTGGGGAATATTTCCGCTATATTTGTCAGCAGCCGGACTGAATTTATATCAAATTGGAATTGTAACGGCTATTTATCCGGCGTTTTGGGGAATTTTCCAGGTAGTAACAGGGAAAATCTCAGACTATACCGGTCGAAAGAATATGTTATTTGCAGGATTGATGGTACAGGCTGCAAGTTTGTTAATCTTCCCATCACTGTCCCACTTTTATGAATTTATAATTGCGGCCTCATTTTTAGGATTAGGAACTGCAATGGTATATCCTACGTTTTTAGCAGCTGTAGCTGACTTGGTTCATCCTGAAGATCGTGCTGAAAGTATCGGAGTATTTCGATTATGGAGAGATGGCGGTTATGCCGTCGGAGCACTTCTTGCAGGATTTTTGGCTGATTTGTTCGATCTTGGATTTGCAATCACCATAACAGGAGTGATTGTTATGATATCCGGTATTACTTTGTTAATTAGCATGAATAAACTTAAAAAACCGGTGCATCTCTAAAATAAAACATTATGTGGAAAACGATTTTAACAATAGCGACAATTTTAATTATAGGACTAATCATGTTTAATATATTTTCAAACAAAACCGACGAAAAAGAAACTCAGCGTATCGACATCAGTGTAGAAGAGTTTAAAGAAATAAAGACTGAAACTCCGGGTATTATTATTGATGTCCGTACCAAAGGTGAGTATGAAGAAGGACATTTGGTTGAAGCCGATCACCAATATGACTTAATGAATGGTGATTTTGCTGCGCAACTTGATAGCTTGAATAAAGATGAGACGTACTATCTATACTGTCGATCGGGCAACAGAAGTGGACAGGCAGCTCGCATGATGAAGCAAAATGGTTTTGAAAAGGTATACAATGTTGGTGGGTTTCAGGATTTGGCCAATGCAGGTTTCGAAACCAAATAGGTTTGAACCAGATTCTTAAATAAGGGTGATTATTGAATTACCCTTATTTAATATTTTTACTCAACTCCAATCACCGATTATATCTGGAAATTCCAAAGGATTGCCATTTAAGTTCTCCCGGTTCAATTTCTTATTTATACTTTTTCAGCAATTGCCCGAAACACCATCGCTTTCCCAACATGATGCATCCCTTCATTGAGAGTCACTTCGACTTCATCCATCCATTTGATGTCGGTACCGGAAAGCAAATCCCGTAATTTTTCTTCGGTATATAAAACCCGTTTATCTTTTGGTCCTCCTGAATTTCTTCCAAGCTGGTTGACTGAATATACCTCCACAATAATCTTACCTCCCGGCTTGACGCTTGAAATTACATGAGAATACACATCTTTTATGATTGATCGTGGCAAATGGACATAAATGAAAGCTGCAGCATCATATTTGTTTTGTCCAAAATCATAATCAGCTAAATCACTCAAATCATATTTGATGTTGACCCCTTTCTGTTCTGCCAGTTTCAGTGCTTTTTTCTTCCCTTGCTCACTATAATCTACTGCTGTTACATCCCAGCCTTTGCTTGCAGCATATATGGCATTACGCCCTTCACCCTCGGCAGGCAGAATAATTGTACGGGATTCTAAATTCTCAATATGTTCTTTAAAAAAATTATTCGGTTCGGTTCCATATACAAATTCCTGTTCCGAATAACGTTCATTCCAAAAATCTTTCATAACAGTTTTCGATGGCTTCAAGATGTAGTATTTTCCGCTGGCAAATTAAACGGAAAAAAACTTAACCTCATTCATGTTTTTTCAACAAATATTTGAAGAAAAGCTCGCTCAATATGCATATCTAATTGGTTGTCAGGCATCGGGCGAAGCCATTGTGATTGACCCCATGCGGGATATTGACCGATATAAAGAAATTGCCGAAAAAAATAACCTCAAAATTATTGCTGCCGCGGAGACACATATTCATGCCGACTATCTTTCCGGGTTACGTGAATTTGCTGAGCAGGGGGTTAAAGTATATGTTTCGGATGAAGGGGATGAAAACTGGAAATACGAATGGGTTATTGGAAGTAATTACGACCATAAGCTGTTAAAGGATGGGGATAAATTCTCAGTTGGGAACATCAAGTTTACTGCAGCATTTACCCCGGGGCATACCCCCGAACACCTGAGTTTTTTAGTGGCTGACGGAGCAAAATCTGATGTTCCAATGGGGTTGCTCTCAGGTGATTTTGTTTTTGTAGGAGATGTAGGACGCCCGGATTTACTTGAAACAGCAGCCGGTGAGAAAGGGGTTATGGAAAGTTCAGCTAAAGTATTGTATCAATCACTTCAAAAATTTAAAGAAATGCCGGGTTACTGGCAGGTGTGGCCGGGACATGGAGCGGGAAGCGCCTGCGGAAAGGCTTTGGGGGCTATTCCTGAATCTACGGTGGGATATGAACAACGGTTTAATGATTCTATACGTGCAGCAACTAACGAACAAGAGTTTGTGGATTATATTTTGGATGGTCAGCCGGAGCCACCGATTTATTTTGCCCGTATGAAAAGGGAAAATAAAAAAGGGCCTAAAATCCTGGGAAATATCCCACAACCGGAAAACCTAACTATAGAACAAATTATTGGACAGGTACGCATCACAAACTCAGTGATTTTAGACACACGCAATCGGGGAGAATTTATGAATGGGCATATTGAAGGTTCACTTCTTTCTCCAATTAATAAAGCCTTCAATACGGTAGCGGGTTCTTATATAAGAGAGGACGAATCCATTTTCTTGATTATTGAAGAGGATAAATTACAAGAAGCAGTGCTGGATTTAATCCGGATAGGATTGGATCCTGTAAAAGGATTTGCCACACCCGGTCAATTGAAAGAATTTGCTGAAAAGGGAGGGGTGCTTTTTACTACAGATACCATAGATTTTGCTCAAACGGAAAAACACCTGAATGCGAATGAAGCCTATTTACTGGATGTACGCAAAAAATCGGAATTTGACGAAGGGCACATTCCCGGAGCAATAAATATTGCTCATACCCGCTTGTTGGAAAGACTGGGTGATATTCCAAACGATAAACCCGTAATGGTTTCCTGCCGAACCGGAGCCAGATCTGCTGTCGCATCAGCTTTCCTTGAGAGAGAGGATTTTGTTGTGAAATACGTGGATGATTTGATTGAGGAGTGGCTGGAGAAGAACATCGAACATTAAACAAGGAATATCCAAGGCAGAAGTTAATTGTTCAATGTTCGGGGTTCAATTCTGCATATCGGAAGCAGTCTGTGGTATGGTCCATTACTAATCCACAAGCCTGCATATGGGCATACATGATGGTACTTCCTACAAACTTAAACCCTCGTTTTTTCAGGTCCTTACTTAGGGTGTCGGACTCTTTACTGGTGGCCGGTAACCCCTTCATGCTTTCCCAGTGACTGACAATCGGTTCACCCCCGACAAATTCCCAGATGTAGTTGTCAAAGCTGCCGAATTCCTCTTGAATATCCAAAAATAACTGAGCATTGGTTACCGCAGACCTCACCTTCAGTTTGTTTCGGATAATACCTTCATCCTGCAACAATTCCTGAATTTTAGATTCATTAAACTGAGCCACTTTCTCAGGATCAAAATTGGCAAACGCATTCCGGTATCCTTCCCGGCGCTTTAAAATTGTAGACCAGCTGAGTCCGGCCTGGGCTCCCTCCAAAATCAAAAACTCGAAATGTGTTTTGTCATCATGGACGGGAACTCCCCACTCTTCATCGTGGTATTTAATGTATTCCTGAAATTGACCTTCAACCCAGCCACAACGTTTTTTATTCATTTTATGTATTTAAGTTGGATAGTTGAGTTTGTTGAAACTATAAAAGAGTTTAATTATCTCTAACTTACTATTCAATCACTCACACTCATTTCAAAATTTAAACATTCATGTACTGGAAAGAAACCGTCAGTAACCTTGCTGAAAGTAGTGGGATAAGTCAAAACCTGACAAAAAGAGTAATTACACTCACAGAAATTCTTGAGGAATTGGTCATTGAAAAACATGGTGAGGCGTTTGTAAAAAAACTGGGTACGCTTCCAATTGAATGTGCTAAAGCATTGGATGAGGAAGATGAACCAACATTGAAGAAGCTTCAAAAAGAGATGAACCTTCTCTCACTTGATGAGATTAAAGATGTGTTGCAGATGTACACCACTTTCTTTCATTTAGTGAATTCCCTGGAGCAACATGAGATCAGTCGCGTAAACCGAAGCCGTGAATTTGACGAAACTCCTGAATCTCCCCGAAAAGAAAGTATAGCTGAAGCAGTTTATCGAATGAAGGAAAAGGGATATACCTATGAGGAAGCCCTGGATATTTTCCGGCAAATGGATATTCAGCCAACTATTACCGCACACCCGACGGAAGCTCGCCGCCGCAGTGTTTTACTGAAACAACAGGAGTTGGCTTCCATGATTTCCCGGCTTGGAAACAGCGATATCACCCCGGATGAAAAAATAGATTTACGGCGGGAAATTTTAAATCAACTTAACCTACTTTTACTTACGGATGAAGTCCGTTCAGAACGGCTTTCAGTAGAGGATGAGGTGGAAAATGGTTTGTTCTATTTTACGCATTCTATTTGGGATTCCATCCCGGTTCTCTATCGGGATATTCGTCAGGCTTTTGACACCTATTACAGCAAGCGTCCTGAGATTCCGATTGTACTGAAATACCGGTCATGGATTGGCAGTGATCGGGACGGGAATCCTAATGTGACATCGAACGTAACTTGGCAAACCGTAATTGAGCAGCGCAGAACCGTGTTGAATTTATACCTGGATGAACTTAATGAGCTGCGCAGGTATTTAAGTGTCTCAGATAAGCAAGCTCCGGTTTCAGATGCATTGCGAACATCGGTCGAAAAAGATGAGAAAGAATTCCCAATTTCAGAAAGATATAAGCGCCGATATAAGCATGAGATTTATCGCCGGAAGGTGACGCATATCATGCGTAAAATTGAGTCTTTACTGGATGCGCTTGGAGAGGAAAAGCCGGAAATTTTAGCCGCTTCCCAAAAGTATAATGTGTCTGATTTTATTTATGACTTGGAGGTCATTAAAAAGAGTTTGGTTGAAAATGGGCTTTCGGGATTGTCGCAGCAGGGGCGACTGCAAGATTTAATTATTCGCGCAAATACCTTTGGCTTTCATTTAAGTGCATTAGACATACGTCAACACAGTGCACTGCATGAAGAAACAGTGGAAGAGCTTCTGTCTCAAGCTAAGGTGCTGGACAATTATAATGAGCTGACTGAAACGGATAAAATTGAAGTTTTGGTGAAAGAGCTTTCTAACCCAAGGCCATTAAGCACTGTAAAGAGTTCACGCTCAGAAATTGCCAGTAAAGTGATGACGGTGTTTGAGGAAATTAAAGATATACTGGCTCTGAATCCGGACATTTTTGGCAGTTATATCATTAGCATGACGCATGGTATCAGTGATATGTTGGAGGTAATGCTGATTGCAAAGGAAGTAGGTTTATGGAGCTATGAGAATGATAAAGCAGAGAGCTTAATCGATATTGTGCCTCTTTTTGAGACCATTGAAGATTTGGAGAATAGTGCAGATTTAATGGCACAAATGTATGAGCATGATCTCTTTTCCAGGCACTTGAAATCCCGAAATAATTTCCAGGAAATTATGCTGGGTTATTCCGACAGTAACAAAGACGGCGGGTACTGGATGGCTAACTGGGCACTGGATAAAGCTCAGTACGAATTGGGGACTGTTTGCAGAAAGTATAATGTTGATTTCCGCTTATTTCATGGGCGAGGGGGTACAATTGGCCGGGGTGGAGGACAGTCGAACCAAGCCATAACCGCGATGCCGGCGGTGGCCAATAATGGTCGTATTCGATTTACAGAACAGGGAGAAGTTATTTCATTTCGATATATGCTTTCGTCAATTACACACCGGCATTTAGAACAAATTGTGAATGCCATGGCTAAGGTAACCATGCTTCAATATTCAGAGACTTCCGGCTACCTTTCCAATAAAGAAGGGGAAAGGGCGGTTATAGAAGATATTGCTGAAACAAGTATGAAAACATATCGGGAGTTGATTGACGATCCGGATTTCTGGGATTGGTATTCCAGTATAACTCCGATCGAACATATTGGTAAATTGCCGATTGCCTCACGCCCGGTATCCCGTGGTTCTTCAGATTCAATGACTTTTGATTCACTTAGGGCCATTCCATGGGTATTTGCATGGACACAGGTTCGCTATAATGCACCGGGTTGGTATGGGATTGGAAAAGGAATTGAAGCGGCGGCCGAAAAGAATGACAATGCACTTGAAGTGCTACAGAAGTGGCATAAGGAATGGACTTTTTTCCGTACTGTTTTGAATAATTCGCAACGTGAAATGGCTCGGACACACTTGCCAACTTCGGGTTTGTATAACACCAAGCCCACGAAATTCCATAACCAGTTAGTGGAACATTTTAAGCAGGCGGAACAATGGATTACATCCATAACCGGGAATGATCATATTTTAGATCACAATAAAGTGATACAGAATTCCATTTTATTTAGGAATCCCTTTACTTATCCGATGAATTTTATACAGGCCGAATTGTTAAAACGCTGGAAGAAAGCGGATTCCAAAGATCAGAAAGAAAAACTGACGGAAGTATTATTTCTGAACATCAACGGAATAGCAGCTGCAATGCAGAGTACAGGTTGATTGTATTTTTTGTTAAGAGAAATGTTACCCTGAAGATGTTGCTTTAAATGTTACGATAATTCAATATATACCCTGATTATTATATGCCCTATAAGGTGGTCTAAGTTGATTATCTTCAGATATTATCAGGTGCAGGAAATTTAATTTCCTTCGTTGTTGCTGTTATTTAATCCGAAACGTGTTATTTTAGAATCATGATGAACGAGATACTTACAAGTACCAAAATTACCGTAAAGCCAGTAAATGAAAGCCGAGTTCATGAGGTTGATTTTAATAACCTTGTGTTTGGACGTAAATTCTCTGATCACATGTTCGAAATGAAACACGTGGACGGCAAATGGGGTGAACCGGTCATTAAACCATACGGTTCTTTTGAAGTGACCCCGGCTACGAATGTATTTCATTATGGTCAGGCTGTTTTTGAGGGGATGAAAGCTTATTACGCGGATGAAAAAACGGTTCACATTTTCCGCCCAAAAACACACCATGAGCGATTTAATAACTCCTGCCGGCGGATGTGCATTCCTGAAACCGATTACGACCTTTTTATTGAAGTACTTGAAACACTTATCAAGTTAGATCAGCAGTGGATTCCGAAAAAATCAGGGACTGCACTTTACATACGTCCGTTTATTTTTGCATCAGATGATTTATTGGCTGCCCGTTCATCGGATAAATTTACCTATCAAATTATTACTTCACCGGTTGGGGCTTATTATGAAGAAGGTTTTAATCCGGTTTCTTTAACAACTACTGACGAATTTGTACGTGCGGTAAATGGCGGAACAGGCGAAGCTAAAGCAGCAGGAAATTATGCCGGTAGCTTTTTACCGGCTAAAAAAGCCAAAGCCGACGGCTACACACAAGTACTTTGGTTAGATGCTAAAGAGCATAAGTATATTGAAGAAGTAGGTACAATGAATATCCACTTTTTAATCGGTGATACACTTATAACCCCGGCTTTGACTGGGTCAATTCTCCCCGGGGTAACCCGAAGGTCCGTAATAGCCCTTGCCAAAGAGTGGGGTCTGAATGTAGAAGAACGCCGTATTACCATTGACGAGCTTTTTGAAGCCTATGAGAAAGGCGAGTTGAAGGAAGTATTTGGTTCCGGTACTGCAGCCGTAGTTTCACCGGTAGGTTTGATTCATCATAAGGGAAAGACGCTTGAACTAGATCGGGAAAAACCCGGTGATTTTGCCCAAAAATGTTTTGATGAGATAACGGATATCCAATATGGCCGAAAAGAAGACAAGTTCGGTTGGGTGCATCCGGTAAGCATCTGATATGAATATCGACTGGCTGAAAGTTGTAGCGGTGGGTTCCGGTGGTTTTATTGGAGCTGTTTCCCGCTATTTGTTATCCTTATTTACACAATCTCAGTTTTCAGGAAGTGCTTTTCCTTATGGAACGTTGGTAGTGAATCTTTTGGGCTGTTTGCTCATTGGGCTAGTGACCGGGCTTTTTGAGTTGAAATCATGGGCACACCCTGAAATCCGGCTCTTTATTTTTGTGGGAATTTTAGGAGGATTTACAACATTCTCAACTTTCTCCCACGAATCCTTTCTCCTCTTCGAGAATGGTAAATTGCTGCTAAGCTTATTGAATTTGGGTATTCAGGTAATCTTTGGATTGGCATTTGTTTGGATGGGATATCAATTGGTAAGGCTGCTTAGCTAGTGTATAGTTGTGCTGATAGCTTGATCCTCTTTACTAAGACTGACAGCTTTCCTTAGTACCCCTTCTCTCTATCCACCTCAAATAAAAGCGCCATCCCCGACATAGCTCGTTTATAATTCTCTATAATTACTTCAGCAGCTTCTTTGGCGGGAGTGATGGCCGCAATATGCGGAGTGATCATAATCTGTTTGCGGTTCCAAAAAGAATGATTTTTTGGCAATGGCTCTTCTTCAAATACATCCAGACAAGCGCCTTCCAAGTAACCCATGTCGAGGGCGTAGATCAGATCTTCCTCAACCAAGTGATCTCCTCTTCCCACATTTATCAAATATCCGGGTTTTTTAAGTTTTTTGAAAAGATCGAGATCCAGAAATCCTTCAGTCTCTTCGGTTAGGGGAAGGAGGTTTACCAGGATCTTGGTTTCATAAAGAAATTTATCGAGTTTATCCGGCCCGGCAAAAGAAGTAACACCGTCGATATCCTTTTTAGAGCGGCTCCAGCCGGAAACGGTGTATCCTTGTTGCACCAGTAATGTTGCAACGCTGCTTCCCATTTCACCCAATCCCATAATGCCGACCGGGGCATGCTTTTTAGGAACTGTGTTTTTTTGTTCCCAAACTCCTTTCTGCTTGTTTGTAAAATAATCACCGATATGGAGTCGGTAGTTGACGATTGCATTCAATACATATTCAGCCATTTGCTCTTGAAGCGAATCTGTGACGAGCCGGCAGATGGGGATATCTTCAGGCAGACTTTCATCGTCCAAAAGATGATTTACGCCGGCTCCAAGCGATGATACTGCCCTAAGGTTGGGATAATTACCTAATACTTTTTCAGGGTGATTCCAGCATACCGCAAACGTAACCCGTTCCTTATTCTCAACCCGAGGCCAGATCTCAACATCCAGATTGGAATCTTTTTCGAGCAGGGCTTTTTTTAGTGAGTCGAAGTCTCGGTTTTTTGCAATCAGTAAAAGCGACATATATTCCTTTGATTTAACAGGATGAGAAGATAGGCATTCATAATAACTTCTGGGAAATCATGGATGAGAATTTGTCTCCAAAAACTCCTTATACAATTCCACGAGTTCACTCATCATCATAGCCGTAGCACCCCAAAGCGGAACACGGTGAATATTCCAAAAGGGAACACGATAAGGGGTTCCTCTAAGTTCCCAGTCTTCCTCTACCATGTGTTGTTCCTCAATGAGTTTGGAAATCGGTACCGTAATAATTTCATCCACTTCATTTGGATTAGGTGTAAAGCTTTGCTCTTGTTCTAAAAAAGCAACCACCGGAGTTACCATATTATCGGAATGGCCTACATAAAGCGGTGTGAGTTGTCCTGCAATTTGGACTCCACTTGTGTGAAGGCCAATTTCTTCTTGAGCTTCACGCAGCGCTGTTTCCACAATAGTTTCATCTCCTTCCTTGCCACCACCGGGAAAACTGAGCTGTCCTCCGTGGTTAATGGATTGTGTTCGTAAAGTCAGGATTACTTCCAGTTCTTTTTTCCATGTAATAAGAGGTATTAAGACGCTGCTATTTCTGAAATCGTCATTAGCAGGTTCATAAGCTCTGGAGCTATTGACTCCATTTACAGGATTGGGGGCCATTTTGCTTTGCGCCTTTCTTCCTGGGAGTGAAGAGGTTAGCTTAGATTGTAAATAGTTGTGAAATTTTTTTTGTAACAAAGTGGTAATCTATTACTGTTTAATGTATATACATGTGTAACACAAATTCCTGACCGATAATTTTTCAAATTAACGGAAAGTGAATAGGTGGTATATGATCTAAGTTACTCATTCACTCGGGTATAAATAAAACACTAACTAAATAATCATAGAAATAGATATGAATAATAGAATAATTAGGAAGATTACTGCTGGGGCATTAGTTCTTATGTTAGCAGTTGTGGGTTGTCAAAATGTAACGGAAGTTGCTGACCAAGATGACTTAATAGAAAATCAGGTTATCGAAGGGCAATATATTGTGGTGATGAAATCATCAAATGACGGCCAATTTAAACTCGGTGATGTAGAGCAGGTTGAAGCTGTAAGAAGCAAAGTAATGTCAAAAGCTCAATTATCAGAAACTGATGTTTTTCTGAAATATAACAACGCAATAGCCGGTTTTGCAGCTCACTTAGATGAAGCACAGCTAGAAAAGTTACGCAGTGATGAAAATGTAAAATATATTGAGAAGGACAGGATTCATACTTTTGCTCCCCCATGTGGTACTCCTAATGGTGGCTCATGTGACGGTGATGGTGGAGGAAGTTCTAATCAGGAAACTCCATACGGAATCACTCGTGTGAATGGTGGTGTAACATACACTGGAAGTAGCGTAGCTTGGATCATTGATACCGGAATTGACTTAGATCACCCGGATTTGAATGTTGATGCTTCCCGAGGTTTCAATGCATTTACTAGTGGACGTGATGCAAAAAGTCTTGATGATGGTAATGGACATGGATCACACGTAGCAGGTACTGTTGCTGCTGTTGATAACGACCAAGGTGTTATTGGTGTTGCTGCCGGTGCTACAGTAATTCCTGTTAAGGTGCTGGATAGCCGTGGAAGTGGGTCTTATTCCGGAGTAATTGCAGGTGTTGATCATGTTGGTGCCAACGGTTCTGCCGGTGATGTTGCAAACATGAGTTTAGGAGGTCCTGTTTCTCAGGCTTTGGATGATGCAGTGTTGGCTGCTTCTTCTAATGGTATTTACTTTTCACTTGCAGCTGGAAACGACAGTGAGGATGCAAACAATTCATCTCCTGCTCGTGTAAATGGAACATATATTGTTACTATTTCTGCAATGGACAGTAACGATGACTGGGCTTATTTTTCTAACTTCGGAAACCCTCCGGTTGATTATGCTTCTCCTGGTGTAAGTGTGACTTCCACTTGGAAAGACGGAGGTTATAATACTATAAGCGGAACTTCAATGGCCGCTCCACATGCTGCCGGTGTTCTGTTATTAGGAAATGCAAGTACCGACGGCACCGTTAACGGTGATCCTGATGGAAATCCTGATCCTATTATTGTACACTAATTGAAAAAATCAAAAGGATACTTAAAGCCCTCTTAGCGAAAGGTGAGAGGGCTTTTTTTATATAACTAATTTATAAAATGCTATTTGTATTTGACAGCTTTCAAAGCTGAACACATGTCCGTACTTTCAAACTCGAAAATTTTGAGCAAAAAACGATTAAATCAATCTCATAAAGCATGCATTTTCGTGTTTTAGAGATTTTGTGGCAAAAAAGAATATGAACAAAAAATACAATGTGTACGGCATCGGGAATGCCCTGGTAGATCTGGAATTCAACGTCACCCATAATTTTCTCGAAAAGTATGAAGTTCAAAAAGGACTCATGACCCTAGTGGATGAAGAAACCCAGCATAAATTAATAAGTGCCATTGATCATAACGACACCGAAAAAAAATCAGGCGGGTCGGCGGCCAATACCGTGATCGCGGTAAGTCAGTTTGGGGGGAAGGCGTTTTATTCCTGCAAAGTAGCTGACGATGAGTTCGGAGATTTTTATCTGAAGGATATGGAAGATGCCGGGATCCCTACGAATTTTGACCGGCAGGAAAGAGAGGATGGAGTTACCGGGAAGTGTTTGGTGATGATAACGGATGATGCCGAACGAACTTTAAATACCTACCTGGGAATTTCATCCGGACTTTCAACCAATGAAGTGGATGAGAGAGCGATAAAAGATTCGGAATATATATACCTGGAAGGGTATATGGTAGCATCAGAACCGGGGTTGGATGCCATGAAACATACCAAGAAAATTGCTGAGGAAAATGGGGTTAAAACTGCTATTACTTTATCTGATCCTGCCATAGTGCACGCATTCAAAGAGAATTTTCGTGATGTTATAGGAGCTTCTGTAGATCTGTTATTTTGCAACGAAGACGAAGCCAAAACTTTTACCGGGAAAAGTGATCTGCTGGAAGCAAGAGAAGCTTTAAAACAAGAAGCCAAACGTTTTGTAATTACACAGGGTAAAAATGGAGCTATGATTTATGACGGTGATACCTTCATTGATATTGAACCGTATGAAGTAAAAGCAGTAGACACCAATGGTGCCGGAGATTTATTTGCCGGAGCGTTTTTGTATGGAATCACCAATGAACTAGGCTTCGCAAATTCAGGTAAGCTTGCCAGTCTGGCGGGTTCCAAGATCGTATCGCAATATGGGCCGCGACTAAAATGGCATGAAGTTCAGGAATTATTACACAAGCTTAAATAAACAGACAAGATAAATATGACGGGAATTGAGTTATTAGGGTGGACGGGCTTTGGAATATTAGTAGCAGCCTGGATTCCTCAAACGTGGCAAACCATAAAAGAGGGAAATACTTCAATGAATCTTGCTTTTATCATCATGTATTTTTTATCAAGTTTGATGCTTACGGTCTATTCGGTATTGATAGATGACACGGTTTTTACAGCATTAAATGGATTGCTTACATTAGGAAGTGGAATAAATATGTTTTATAAATTTTTTCCAAGAGTAAAAATATGAAGATAGAAAAACTGGTATTAGCTTCTCAAAATCCTCATAAAATTGAGGAAATGCAGCAAATATTGAGTCCGCTGGGAATCGAGGTTTTTTCCACAAAAGATTTCCCAGACCTAAAAGAGGTTATTGAAGATCGCCCCACCTTAAAAGGAAATGCCCTAAAAAAAGCACGATATGTTTCTCAGGAAACTCAGCTTCCTGCGCTTTCTGATGATACCGGATTGGAGGTTGAGGCTCTCAACGGAAGTCCGGGCGTTTATTCAGCGCGTTATGCCGGCAGAAATGCATCCTATCAGGATAATGTGCAGAAGCTGTTGGGTGAGCTTGACGGGAGCCCAAACAGGGCGGCTCGGTTCAGGACGGTGATTGCATTGGTTATTGAGGACCTGGAATACACCTTTGAAGGCGTATGCAAAGGAGAGATCATCACCGAACAAAAAGGGGATAAGGGTTTTGGTTATGATCCCATTTTCTTACCGGAAGGATATGAGAAAACTTTTGCAGAATTGGATTCATCCATAAAAAATGCTATTTCTCACCGAGGCCGGGCGATGGAGAAATTGATAGATTTTCTTCATGAGAATGGCCCTTGACCTTAAAGTCCTGTAAAGGGAAGAACAATCATTGATACATTAGTTTATGCTGAAAAGAAAAGATTTTTTAAAAACAACTGCTTTGGGACTTTTGCCTTTTGGCATACCGATGGTACCCAACCAGACCCGGTTCACAGGAAAGAAGCCGGTGGTCATTTCAACTTGGAGAACGGGTTTGAGTGCAAACGAAGCGGCATGGGAGGTTTTGTCAAAGGGTGGCTATGCTTTGGATGCTGTTGAAGCCGGAGTCAAAGTTGAAGAAGCAAATAAAGACAATAAAACAGTAGGCATTGGCGGGTATCCAGACCGGGAGGGCAAGGTAACGCTAGACGCTTGTATCATGGACGAAAGGGGAGAATGTGGTTCCGTGGCATTCATGCAAAATATCAAACATCCGGTCTCGGTGGCGCGAAAGGTTATGGAAGAATCTCCGCATTGTATGCTGGTAGGTGAAGGGGCAAAACTATTTGCACTCGACCATGGATTTGAGGAAGAAGATCTTTTAACACCCGATGCCGAAGCTGAATGGAAAAAGTGGCTGGATCAAAAAGAATACAAACCGAAAATAAATATTGAAAACCATGATACTATAGGAATGCTGGCCCTGGATGAAAAAGGTCGTATTTCAGGCGCATGCACTACAAGCGGGGCAGCTTGGAAAATGCATGGCCGTGTTGGAGATTCACCCATTATTGGGGCAGGTTTATTCATTGACCCTGCGATAGGAGGAGCGGTCGCAACTGGATTGGGAGAGGAAATCATAAAAACAGCCGGCAGCCACCTGGTGGTTGAGATGATGCGTGCAGGACATTCCCCCGAAGAAGCCTGTAAAATTGCCACAGAACGGATAATAGAACGCAGTTCCGGGAACAGCGAGGGTGTTCAGGCGGCTTTCATCGCCCTCAATAAAGAAGGCGCTTACGGTGGATACAGTATCGTGGAAGGTTTCGATGTGTCGGTGTATAATACAGATGGTAATCGCGCCGAACCAGTCCAATACCTGATATAGCTTATGGAGTTCTCCTACATCGACTATATCGTTATTGTGGTATACCTGGCCGGAGTTGCATTTTTAGGGCTAAAGTCCTCCGGAAAACAGACGTCGAATAAAGATTATTTTCTGGGCGGCGACGGCATCCCCTGGTGGGCCGTTCTTTTCTCCATTGTAGCCACCGAAACCAGTACCCTTACATTTATCAGCATTCCTGCGGTAGCTTATGGCGGAAATCTTACTTTCCTGCAAATTACCGTGGGTTATGTGATCGGCCGTGTTTTTGTAGCATTATTTTTTCTGCCCAAATATTATGAGGGGGAACTTTTTACAGCTTATACCTTCTTGGAAAGAAGATTTGGCGGGACTATGCGGAATGCTGCAAGTACCACTTTTATGATTACCCGGCTTTTAGCGGATGGGGTACGCCTTTTTGCTACGGCTATTCCATTGGCCATTATCTTACGCTTGGGGGGAGCTTTTGCAGGATGGGGAGATCTGGAATTATATATTCTCTCCATTTGTGTGATTACCGGAATTACACTGATTTATACCTTTTTTGGCGGAATTAAAGCCGTGGTATGGATGGATTTTGTGCAGATGATAGTTTATATCGGAGGTGCTTTGATAGCTGTCAGTGTTTTGCTTGGAAATTTACCGGTCGGATTCGAGTTGCCGACCGAAAAATTTCAAATCATGAATCTTGGATTTGATCTTTCATTCAGAGACTTTATTGCGCAGCCATACACTCTGATAACGGCAATTGTAGGCGGTGCTGTCTTCTCACTGGCTTCTCACGGAACGGATCAATTATTGGTTCAGCGGGTACTGGCAACCCGGGATTTAAAGTCGGGTCAAAAGGCCATGATTTGGAGTGGAATTGTAGCGATGCTCCAATTCGGATTATTCCTGGGTATCGGGTTATTGCTTTTTATGTTTTATGAAGGTGCTGCCGCTTCAGAATTAGGGCTAGCAACTACGGATGAAATATTTGCCAAATTTATTGTAGAGCAATTGCCGGTTGGAGTCTCCGGATTGATAGTTGCTGCTCTTTTTGCGGCTGCTATGAGCAGTCTCAGCTCTTCACTGAATTCACTGGCTTCCTCAACAACCTATGATTTGTATAAACCCTATTTTGGGAAAAACAATACCGAAGCTGAAGACCTTTCTATTTCCCGAAAAATAACGATGGGGTGGGGAATCATTTTGACAGCTTCTGCTATTTTCTTTGCTGTTTTACAACTTCAGGGCGGTGAACGTCCGGCTATTGTAGAATTGGGCCTCGGCATTGCTTCTTATACCTATGGTGGGTTACTGGGTGCTTTTCTGCTGGGAATGTTTTTCGATAAACCCAACAAAACTGATGCTATTATCGGCTTCTTCTGCGGTTTGATTGCGTTGTTGTTTATGGTTCAGGGTCCTATACAAAACATTCTTCCGGGGGAGGGATTAGCCATTGCCTGGCCATTATATACATTAGTGGGAAGCTTAGTAGTTATTACCGGTGGGCAAGTGAGTTATTTTATTCGAAACACATTTCTTAAATAATATTTATATAAAAACTGCCGGGCAGTCGGTTAGTATTTATAATGCGCTGCTGGGGCCTTTGAAATCCCGTTTTTCAAATGTTAGCTCAAATGAAGTTTTATCATTTTGTTCAGTAACCGATATGTTCCCTCTGAGTTGTGAATTAAGTGTTTTCACTATGAGCATCCCCAAACTGGTTGGTTTCTTCAGGTTATACTCTTGGCTGCTTTTTAACCCATTATCCGAAACAGTTAATACTACGCTTTCCTCGACCTCTTTAAGGCTTACTTCTATAGCGGGATTTTTAATGTCTTCGTAAGAATTTAGGTAAGCATTAAGCAGCAATTCATTGCATAATAAACCGGCTGGTACTGCCTGGTTGATGTTTAGGTTTACGGTGGGAATGTCTTTCTTTATGTTGACCGTACTTTCTCCATTCTCTTTTTTGAATGTTTTATAGATAAAATCTACTAATTGATTCAGGTAGTCCCCAAAATCTATATGAGAGGTTTTTTCGGCATCTGCATAGGATTCATGCACCAATGCAAGACACTTCACTCTCATCTGGCTATCGTGAAGAATCGCATGAACCCGTTCATTTTCGGTATACATGGCCTGCAGATCAAATAACGCGGAAACCAATGCCAGGTTATTGCGAACCCGGTGATGTATTTCAGAAAGCAGGGTTTCTTTTGCTTCTACTGATTGTTGTAACTTTTCTTCCGTTTTTTTCTGGTCCGCGATATTCTCCAACATCACCACCAGGTATACCGGGTTCTTCGGTCCATTAAATACCGCTGATTTAGAAACCAAACCCGGAAAATATGTACCGTCTTTTGTGCGATATCGTTTTTCTATTTTATAGGATGTTCTTTTTTGTTCTACCAGTTCTTGGTCTAATTCTCTGCTGGCTTCTATATCGTCGGGATGAATAAAATCTTCAAAATTAAGATTGAGCAGCTCTTCTTTTTTATATCCAAGCATATCACATAGCGTTTGGTTTACCTGTATCCAGTTTTCATCAGGTTTGTGATGAGCGATACCTACAGGGGCGGATTCAAAGGTGGCCTTAAATTCATCCCTGCTTTTTCTAAGCTGCTGAATGGCTTTACTTAGCAAGGTGTTATTTTTCCATACCAGCAAATATATCATCACCCCGCTAGCCAATACAAATAACCATCCTTTAAGGGATTGAACCTGTGTTATAGTTTCTGGCTCATTAAAGGAAGCAAGTACAAATTGATCGGAGAATTGAACCCATAAACCTCCAACCAAAAAATAAAGAATGGCAATGACCAACGGACTATTTCTCAGAATAGTTTTGATGCGATACATACTGTATTTTTTTTATGTTTGCGGGACAATTAGCCGAACCCAACGTACTTGATTTAATTAACTGTATCCGCTCTTTTTGAATTGAATACCGAAAGAGAGTTGTATAAAAAATGAAAGAACCCCAACGGGTGAATAAATTAAAAAGCCATCCGTCCATTACTGATACAATCTATATGGTAGATTATTGATAAGAGTAGGCTGGAGGTGAAATGTTACACTTTTATTTTTTAGAGTGATTTTTTGGGCTAATGTTCTATGATGGAATATGAGTATGACAGGTTAGGGTAATACTTATTCAATATATTTTGAAGCCTATTTTAATTTACAGCTTCATGTTTTTAACCACTGAATTGACTTTATTTCTGCATGAATGAAAATGAAAAACTTATTCACCGGTTATACTCAGGATTAGAAGAGCAGGATTATGAAACTATGACAAGCTGTTATCACCCAAATGCAGTATTCAGAGATGCTGTTTTTGATTTGAAATCAAAACAAGAAATAGCCGGAATGTGGACGATGCTTTGCAAAGGGGCGAAGGAATTCGAGTTTCATTTTGATCAGGTTTGGGCGGATGAAGAAACAGGTAAGGCCCGGCTGAAAGCGAAGTACTTATTCTCTCAAACAAACCGGATGGTACACAATAACATTAACGCCCGGTTTAGATTTAAAGACGGACTCATCATCGAACACATCGACTCTTTTGATTTCCGGAAGTGGAGCCGGCAGGCATTGGGGTTGCAGGGGTTTTTATTGGGTTGGAGTTCATTTCTTCAAAAGAAGGTGCAGCAACAAGCATTGAATAATATGAAGGCTTATATCCCGCACCGCTAAGTACATATTTTGAATGTTTTAGAGGTTATAATTGTATCTATTATCAAACGCTAAAAAAATAGACAATTATGGCACACACACTTCAGATATTAGAAATTCAAAATCTAACACACGACGTCAAGCAATTTACCCTGGTAAAACCGGATGGCTATGAATTTAAACCAGGCCAGGCTACGGAAGTTGCAATAGACAAGGATGGATGGAGAGATAAAAAACGGCCGTTTACCTTTACTTCTTTGAATGAAGATGAACACCTTGAATTTACTATCAAGATTTATCCTGAACACGATGGCGTAACCGAACAGATTGGGAGGCTAAAAAAAGGAGATTCCCTTATTGTGGACGAAGCTTGGGGCACGATTCAATATAAAGGAGAAGGCGTATTTTTAGCGGGAGGAGCCGGAGTGACTCCATTCATTGCTATCTTCAGAGACCTTCACAAAAAGGGTGAGATCGGGAATAACAAGCTCATCTTTTCCAATAAAACTGAAAAAGATATTATCCTGAGAAATGAATTTGAGGATATAATGGGTGATAATTTCATCAAGGTGATCACAGATGAAAAGCCGGAGAGCGATCATATCTTTTTGGATGGATTTATAGATAAGGAATTTCTGGAATCCGTGATCAATGACTTTGATCAGCCATTTTATGTTTGTGGCCCTGAGGCTTTTAACAAATCCATGATGAAATACCTGAAAGAATTAGGTGCAAATCCGGATGCTTTGGTTTTTGAGGAGTGAAAGTTCATATTTTGGATAAATGAGCTTTAAGCATAAAAATGCGATAGGAACAGGAAATGACTGTTTTATATCCGGGTTCAGAACCGGTTCACTTTTTATTCTATACCTATTATTCAAACACAAATAAAAGTGGTAAACTTTTGGTCATATAACTAATCCTGGATTAGGTAATTGTCCTTCCTAATCGATTAACCTTTCGGGTTTTTGGGGGTGGATTTTAACTCAGTCCGCAAATAATAAAATCTCTACAGTGATGCTGTAGAGATTTTTTTTGAGAACACTTTTTGCCCTGCTACTAAATTTTTTTTAAGATATTTATTTTAAACAATTGGTAATATTTTATATAAGCATAAAATCAAAGGGGTGACCATTTGCTCTCTTTTACGTATGTTCATTCAAAAATTAAATGACGCACGGCACTCATAATGCGGTTTATGATCCGCGGAACGAAGATGTATTGGTTTATGTGAATGGGGAGTTGTTTCCCCGTAAAGAGGCTAAGATATCAGTATTTGACAGTGGTTATTTAGTAGGTGATGGTGTTTGGGAAGGGTTTCGACTGTATAAAGGAGTCTTGGTTTTTTTGAAAGAACATTTCGATCGGCTATTTCAGGGAGCTAAAACTGTGGGCATGGATCTGAAGATGAGCAGGGAAGAAATTACCCGCGCTATTTGGGAAACGCTGGATGCTAACGATATGAAAGATGGTGTTCATGTCCGCTTGATGTTTACCCGGGGAATTAAGAAAACCCCATCACAGGATCCGAGGTTAACGATTTCCGGGCCTAATCTGGTTATTATTGCAGAATACAAAAAAGCCGATCCTGAAAGCAGAAACAGAGGGATCAAATTATTTACCAGTACTATTCGGCGGGGCTCTCCCGATTACCTGGATCCCCGGCTCAACTGTCATAGTAAAATTCACGAAGTTCAGGCATTGGTCCAAGCGATTGAAGCCGGAGCTGATGAAGCGCTCATGCTGGATATCAATGGATTTGTTTCCACGTGCAATGCCACTAATTTTTTCATAGTAAAAGATGACGAAGTATGGACTTCAACCGGGCAATATTGCATGAATGGCATTACTCGTGGCAAAGTGATTGAAGTATGTGAGAAGAAAGATATCTCGTGCCATCAAAAGAATTTTTCACTGTTTGATGTTTATGGGGCGGATGAGGCTTTTGTAACTGGAAGCTTTGGTGGGATAACTCCTGTTACTCATGTGGATGGCCGGTTAATTACAAAATCTGTACCCGGAAAAATGGCACAGCGTTTGCAACATCTTTATGAGCAAGAGATTGAAGAATCCGTACGTAAGATGAAGGTTTAATTTTAATGAATTTGAATTTTATCCTGGGTGTATTATTAACCCTCAGGTTTAAAGTAAAAGTAAAAAACTGAATATATGCTAAAAACCAAACGAATTTGTTTGTGGAGTGGTCCACGTAATATTTCAACGGCGTTGATGTACTCTTTTGCCCAGCGCGAAGACACAACAGTTGTAGATGAGCCGCTGTATGCTCACTACCTTTCTTCGACCGATGCAAAAGATTATCATCCCGGTGCGGATGAAGTAATTGCCAGCCAGGAAACAGATGGGCAAAAAGTAGTGGATGAAATCATACTTGGAGAATATGATACCCCCATTGCATTTTTTAAGAATATGACCCACCATCTGGTAAATTTGGACTGGAGTTTTATGGAGGAAACGGTGAATGTGATTTTGACCCGGCCTCCTGAGGATATGCTTCCATCCTATGCCAAACAGGTTAAGAATCCGACAATGCAAGATGTAGGATATGCCAAACATCTGGAAGTGGTACAATACCTTAAGGCTATTGATAAGAAACCTATTATTGTTGATTCGAAAGATATACTCCAATATCCTCAATCACGGTTGAGAGAATTATGCGGCACATTGGGAATACCTTTTGATGAAGCTATGCTAAAATGGCCGGCCGGCCCCCGAAAAGAGGATGGAGTGTGGGCAAAGCACTGGTATCATAACGTGCATCGTTCTACAGGATTTAGGGCTTACAAATCAAAAAATGAGCCTTTTCCGGAAGAACTGGAAGACCTGCTCGAGGAATGTCAGGAAGCGTATGAGAAACTGCTTACTTATGCAGGGGATTGATAGTTTCCTTCCCAACCGAAAAGTTGGGAAGGAGAGAACTCAGTGAAAACCAGAAACCTCCGGAGGCCATTTCTCAAAGAAGAATCGTTTCGCTGCGTTTAGGTCCGGTAGAAATAATGGTAAACTTCACTCCCAGGTATTCCTCAATAAATCGAATGTAAGATTGTGCTGTTGAAGGCAGTTTATTCCAATCGGTAATTCCTTCAATAGAGTTTTTCCATCCCGGTAGGGTGGTATAAACAGGTTCAACCTCTTCTATCTCATTCAGACAAAGTGGAAATACATCGCTTTCCTTTCCATTCAATTTATATCCGGTACAAACTTTGATCTCCTCAAACCCGTCCATCACATCCATTTTGGTAAGAGTCAGTTCGTTCATACCGTTAATCTGACATACGTATTTCAGGGCTACTAAATCCAGCCAGCCGCATCGACGGGGGCGCCCGGTGGTTGCTCCGAATTCCTGTCCCTTTTTACGAAGTTCTTCACCGGTTTCATCGAGCAATTCAGTAGGGAAAGGACCGTTTCCAACACGGGTGCAATAAGCTTTGGTAATTCCCATTATGTTGGTCAAAGCTGTGGGAGGAATTCCTGAACCGATACAGGCACCACCGGAAGTTGGAGATGAGGAAGTTACATACGGATAAGTACCATGGTCTACATCCAGCAAAGTGCCCTGAGCACCTTCCAGTAATATTGATTTTTCATTTTTGATACCCTCATGTAATAGATTGGTAGTGTTGCAAATATAGGGTTCCAATGTTTTGATGGAATTTTCAAGTTCATCCATCAGGTCATCAGTTTTGAGAACCGGCTCTTTGTATAAGTTCTTGAGAGCAAAATTAATGTCTTTCAGGTTATGATCAATTTTTTCCCTGAGTACAGCCCGGTCAAGTAAATCAACCATGCGAATACCTACGCGGGAAACCTTACTTACATAAGCGGGCCCAATTCCACGGCCGGTGGTTCCGATGGCATCCCCGCCCCGGCGTTTTTCTTTCAATTGATCCAGAAGTTTGTGGTAGGAGAGTATTACATGGGCAGTCTGGCTAATAAAGAAACGGCCCTTCAGGCTGAATCCCATTTCCTGAACGCCTTTGATTTCATCTACCAAAGCGATGGGGTCAATCACGACACCATTGCCAATTACACAATCGGCATCTCCATTAAAAATTCCGGATGGAATAAGGTGTAGGACAAATTTTCGATCATCAAATTTGAGGGTATGGCCGGCATTAGCTCCGCCTTGAAAGCGAACTACATAATCCGCTTTATCGCTAAGAAGATCTACAATTTTTCCTTTTCCTTCATCACCCCATTGGGCTCCAATAACAACTCTTGTGCTCATAATCAGTTCAATAAAAAAGGGGTGCAGAACACCCCTTCGTATTCAATTTTAATTTCAGGTTATCATTCTTCGAATGATTCTGCGGCTTCTTCCACTGATTTAAAGTGCTTGAATACCGTAATTAACTTAGTAACGATCAACAGGCTTTCGATTTTATCTGTTGCATTGGCTATACGGAGGTCTCCACCGGCTTTACGCATGGTGGTAAGTGCCCCAATTAGCATACCAAGGCCTGAAGAGTTCATGAATTTCACTTTGCCGAGGTCAACCACAACATTGATTTTTCCGGCATCGATGAGTTCATGCAATTTTTCGTTCAGACTAACCGCATCAGGGCCACCCATTACGTTTCCTTTAAATTCGATAACCACGCTGTTGTAGCGTTCTGATGTATTAAAGCTCATAGATTTCCTGTCGTTTAAGTAATTAAGATTTTTTGGTACGTTTTTCGAGTTCTACCACCAACGCGCTGGCTACAAACAATGAACTGTATGTACCCAATACGATACCGATTAAGAGGGCAAAAGAAAAGCCTTTTAACACCTCACCGCCGAAAATAAACAGCACAAGCACCACAAACAAGGTGGTAATGGAAGTTATAACGGTACGGCTTAATGTATCATTTAAACTTTTGTTTACCATCGGTGTGAAATCCATTCCTTTATGTACATTGGAATTCTCACGAATACGGTCAAAAACAACTACGGTATCGTTAAGAGAATAACCAACGATGGTCAGGAATGCAGCGATCAAGGCCTGATCAATTTGTAAACTAAATGGGACCAGATCAGCGAGGATAGTAAATACCCCAAGTACGATCACCACGTCATGAACAAGGGCGGCTACCGCACCGGCTGAAAAGGTCCAGTTTCGAAACCGAATTAAGATATAAATGAAGATGATTACAATGGCATAAATGACCGCTTGTAACGCACCCCATTTTAGATCTTCTGCAAACCGGGGCCCTACCACATCTGTTTTTATCACATTGGCAGGGTTATCGGGATACAGCTCCGCTACATTTGAGGTAATTATCCGTTGAACTTCACTGATTTCACCTTCATTGTCAGTACGAATCAGTACTTCACTGTCTGAACCGTAAAGCTTGATTTCGGGAGCAGCACCCAAAGGCTCGCTCAGGCTGGAACGCATTTCTACTACATTTACGGCATCCTGAAAATCAAGAACGAATTCTTTTCCGCCTTTAAAATCAATGCCGTATTGCAATCCTTGTGTTAAAATTGCGGTAACTGAAGCCAAAAATAAAACAGCGGAAATAACGTACGCTATCTTATGGCTTCCGGTAAAGTTAAAATTTGGTGTTTCAAACCATCTCATAATAATATTCCTTTAGTTATTTAAATTTCTTATTGATGATTAACCGAAGCTGACAACGTTTTTCTTTGCCTGGGTCAGATAATCCACAACAACGCGGGTGATTACAATAGCGCTAAACAATGAGGCTACAATACCGGCCATCAGTGTTACCGCAAATCCTTTGATCGGGCCAACTCCAAAACTGAAGAGGATAATAGCTACGAAAAAGGTGGTTACGTTAGCATCAACAATAGCACTCATGGCATTTGCATACCCGGCTTCAATGGATGCCTTTAGTGTTTTTCCGGTGCGTTGTTCTTCACGAATACGGTCAAAAATCAGCACGTTGGCATCCACGGCCATACCGATGGTCAATACAATACCTGCGATACCCGGCAAGGTAAGTGTTGCTTTGAAAGCGGCGAGGATACCAAGGATGAAAATAATGTTCAGCAGCAGAGCCAAATCAGCAATTCCTCCTCCGGTGCGGTAATAGACAATCATAAATATGGCGACAATACCTAATCCAACCAGGATGGAATTCAATCCGGCGCTGATTGACTCAGCACCCAGAGTTGCTCCTACCGTACGTTCTTCAAGAATTTCGAGTGGAGCGGGCAGTGCACCTGAAAGCAGGATGTTTACCAAATCTTCTGCTTCCTCAATGCCATCCAATCCTGTGATAGAGGAACGGCCATTTGAGATTTTGGTTTGAACATTAGGATAAGAAAACACAAACCCATCCAATACAATAGCAACCGGTTTGCCAATATTGGCTCCGGTTATGCGTCCCCATTTACGGGCACCGTCGCTATTCATGCTCATGGATACCTCAGGGACGTTGGTAGCGGGGTCGAATTGAACACTTGCTGCTTCAATTACATCGCCTGTCAGTTCAATTTGAGTACGGACTCCAATCAATTGATAAAGGTCTGAACCATCTTGTCCGGGAAGAGGGTTGGCACTCCACATTACGGTGGTATTTCTTGGCATCATTCGCTGAATATCTTCTGTTTTCAGCAAATCCATTACCCGGGCAGTATCCTCAGGAGTGGCATATCCTACCAAATAAGGACTTTGTGCCGGAACCAATACTTCTTCAAGTGGACTGAATTGATTGTCAAGGGTATCGGAATCTGTTTCCTGGTAGGTTTCGTAGTATTCATAAAGCTGATTTACAAAAGAACGAAATTCTTCTGCATCCGCTGCCAGGCGGAATTCGAGACGTGCAGTACCTTTCAGGAGGCTGCGAACACGTTCCTTGTCTTCTACTCCGGGAAGCTCAACTACGATTCGGTTATTCCCTTGCTTCAAAATAGAGGGCTCGGTTACACCGTAACGGTCAACACGTGTACGAATAATTTCAATAGCCCTATCTAAAGCGGAGGTTCTTTGCGTTTTAAGAAATGTTGCAATTTCTTCATTGGTAGAACGACGGGTAATATCCATTGCATCGTTTCTATAATAACGGCTGAGACGTGCATCCGGGTCTCTGGATTCAAACTCAGCAACCATTTCATCGATAAAGTCACTGTTGTTTTCTATTGACCGTTCGCTAGCCGTGCTAATTACATCAGAAAGTAATTCGTCTGCATTATCACCGGCTAATTCTAAAACCAGCTGTGGCACACCTACTTCTAACGTTACGTGCATTCCACCCTGGAGGTCAAGCCCCAAAGAGAGGATGTTTTCTCTAAGACTCTCCAGTTTTTCCTGGTTTTCTTCTTCGTACTGAGCCGCTTCAGAGGGGCTTAGTTGTTCAATGTAGTTTTGCTCTAGATTCCACTGTAAAGTTGGGTAGAGATAATAAATTGTAAGGGCTAAAAAGGCCACTATACAACCAATTTTAAATCCGTTTCCTTGCATGGTAATTAAATTTTATAGTTTGAAAAATTTTGATAGATAAGAGTGAGCTCAAAAATAAAGTGATCAGCATTAATATCAGCTGAAGCCTTTTTCTGCTTTCTGCTATCGTTTAAATAGAAATTGAGTATGTTTTGCCCGATTAGCCTATGGGGCATTGATAGCCATTCCGCCGGAAAGAGGGGAAATGTAATAATTAAATGAGGGAAGGGTAATTTGTTCAAAAGCAGTATTTAAAACTGATGGAGAAATATCATACTGCTGAACGGGCGATTTTCCGCCGAAAGCAAGCCCATCTACAGGCAGTACAGAATGGGATTGTGCCTGTTTGATTATCACAGCTTTACCCATGCCGGTAGAAGAATTTTGATAATCCTTCCATTCTTTTAAAAGTACTTGAAAAACTTCGTTCTCGTCTTGAGACTGCTTATCAACCGGGAGTTCAAAATCATCTGCATAGGCTTTTACAAGAGCCGAGGCTTCGCGAATTACAGACTCCAGCTCCACATTGGCAGTTGAAAGCCCGCGAATTTGATCTGCAACATTATCATTGGTGTTTGATTTTAAATTGGATTGCAACCAAACAGCAAAAGCATCATGCTCGGAATGATTACTAACCGGTTTTATAAAATAAAAAACGAGCCCAACGAGCAATAAGCCTATATTGAAAGACTGGGTGATATGTGTGCGAAAGAATTTCATTCAGTTTCAAAATATAAACAACAATTCATCCATTGTGAACAAGAAAATTATAAAGTTATTTATGCAGTTACTTTTCGCAGCCGGTCAAATTCTTCTTTGAGAAATTGACCGGTGTAAGAATGCTTTATTGTGGCAATTTCTTCCGGAGTTCCGGTAGCGATTATTTCCCCACCGCTGGCACCGCCCTCAGGCCCTAAATCAATAATCCAATCTGCAGCTTTTATAAGGTCAAGGTTGTGCTCAATCACCATTACGGTATTTCCTTTATTTACTAATCGCTGAATAACATCCACCAGCATTCTCACATCCTGAAAATGAAGGCCGGTTGTGGGCTCATCCATTACATAGAGAGTATCACCGGTGCCTACTTTGGAAAGTTCACGGGCAAGCTTAATTCGTTGTGCCTCACCGCCGGAAAGAGTAGTGCTGGATTGTCCCAGCGTGAGATAACCCAGTCCTACATCGGTGAGTGTTCCTAAAATTCGGCTGATAGCGGGTTGGGCATCAAAAAATTCAGCAGCTTGACTAATAGGCATCTTCAGTACGTCTGAAATGTTTTTCCCTTTATAGTAGATCTCAAGTGTCTCCCTATTGTATCGTTTCCCATTACAGGTTTCGCAGGTCACATATACATCCGGAAGGAAGTTCATTTCAATTTTACGAACTCCATCCCCATTACAAGATTCACACCGCCCACCTTTCACATTAAAAGAAAAGCGCCCCTGATCGTAACCGCGAATTTTGGATTCGGGCAGTTCAGCAAATAACCGCCGCACATGGTCAAATACTTTGGTATAAGTTCCGGGATTTGATCTTGGGGTTCGGCCAATAGGACTTTGATCAATGGAAATAATTTTATCCAGGTTGTCGATTCCTTTAATAGAATCGTAAGGCAGTGGCACCGTTTTGGATTTATAAAAATAGTTAGACAGAATAGGAACCAGTGTTTGATTAATAAGTGAACTTTTACCGCTTCCACTTACACCGGTTACTGCAATAAATTTCCCCAAAGGAATTTCCATATCCTGGTTTTTCAAATTGTGGCCGCGCGCATTTTTAACTGTGATGGATTTTTTATTTCCATTTCTTCTTTTCTCAGGGATGGCAATCGCTTCTTCATCTCTTAAAAACTTGGCAGTATCGGAGTCGGGGTCAAGTTCCTCAGGTTTGCCTGAGGTTACGATGTGTCCGCCATTTACACCGGCTCCGGGGCCCAAATCTACCACAAAATCGGCATGCTCAATAGTTTCGCGATCATGTTCAACCACTATAACTGAATTCCCCAAATCCCGCAATGTTTCCAGTGACTTGATAAGCTTGATGTTATCGCGTTGATGAAGCCCGATGCTGGGTTCATCTAAAATGTAAAGTACACCTACCAGCTGAGTTCCTATTTGGGTAGCTAATCGAATTCGCTGGGCTTCACCGCCGCTCAAAGACTGGGCTTCACGGTCTAAGCTTAGGTAATTCAGTCCTACATTCAGCAGAAAGTCCAAACGGTCACGGATTTCCTTCAGCACCTGATTGCCGATCGTTTGTTGTCTTTCGGTCAGGTTGATGCCGTAAAGTGTATCTCTTAGCTGTTGAATGTCTTTTTGGACAAGATCGTGAATATTATACCCGTCAATTTTGTAGGATAGGGCTTCTTTGTTTAAGCGTCCGCCGTTGCATTCAGGACATGTCACTTTATCCATGAAGGCTTTTGCCTTGTCCCGCTGCTTATTAGATTTGCTGTTATGATATTGGTCTATAATAGTATTTCGAAGTCCTTCAAACTTATGCTTGTAGGTTACGGAGTTGTCTTTGAAATCGTAGCTGACAGAATATTTTTTATCACCGCTACCGTGTAAAATGATATTCAAGGCTTCATCGGGAAAATCCTTAAGCGGAGTTTCAAAATCCAGATCAAAGGAGTTAAGAATAGCCTTAAGCTGTTTGAATACGAAAATATCTCTAGGTGCACCAAGGAAGCGAATTCCGCCCTCTTCTATAGTTTGTTCTTTATTGGGAACCAGCAATTCCCAGCTTACATCATAAGTATATCCCAGTCCTTCACATTTTGGGCAATTTCCGTAGGGTGAATTAAATGAAAAAAGATTGGGGGCAGGATCTTCATATGCCACCCCGCTTTCCGGATCAAAAAGGTTTTGTGAGTAGAGCTTGTCCTTGATCTCATCTCCGTCTTTAATGGCAAGAATTACATTCCCGTCAGCCATTTCTAGGGCCAGGCGAATGCTTTCAGCAATACGTTTTTCACTTTTTGGAGAGATTACAAAACGGTCTACTACCACTTCAATGTTGTGGGTTTTGTATCGATCCAGTTTCATGTCTTTTTCCAGGTCATGAAACTCTCCGTCAATTCGGGCACTTACAAAGCCTTGTTTGATGGTTTGCTCAAAGAGTTCACGATAGTGTCCTTTTCTCCCGCGAACCACCGGAGCCAGACAATAGGCCTTGGTTCCTTCCGGCATATCCATGATAGTCTGTACTACCTGATCCGCTGATTGTTTTTCCATTTTATTTCCGGTTTTGTAGGAATATGGAATTCCAACCCGGGCATAAAGTAATCGAAGGAAATCATAAATTTCGGTTACGGTTCCCACCGTAGAGCGTGGATTTCGGTTAGTAGTTTTTTGATCGATGGAAATAACAGGTGACAAGCCATCGATAAAATCTACGGCCGGCCGTTCCATCATTCCCAGAAATTGACGGGCATAAGCAGAAAGAGATTCCAGGAATCGCCGCTGACCTTCGGCGTAAATAGTATCAAAAGCCAGTGATGATTTCCCCGATCCGGAAAGCCCGGTTATGACCACAAGCTGATCACGGGGAATATCGATATCAATATTTTTGAGGTTATGTTCGCGAGCCCCTCGTACTACAATGTTATGCTGCAAAGTCTCTTTGATTTTTGAATTTCAGAACTATGAAAAATACAAAAACAACGACCCGAATTCTTCCATTCCTTTTTAAAAAATAATGAAGCAAGAATTGTGCTGTTGAGTCCCGGAAAATTTAGCTCTGTCCGTTTGATCTTAGCAGGGAATTATATTCTCGAATAAAAAGCCGGTTCGGGAAAAGCCCTTCATCATCTTCTGAAAATTCCGACTTAATCCGCTTAACAAAGTACATAGGCACCCTGCCGGTATATTTGGTGTCTATATCTCCTCGGCTCTCACATTCAAAGAAATCCTTAACCCGTTCATAGGTCACTTCAGAAATATTAATGGCGTTCTGATCGGAATGTTCTTCCAAACGTGCAGCAAGGTTTACAGTTTCACCCCAGATATCGTATGCAAAGCGTTTTTTCCCAATCACTCCCACAACAGCTTTACCGGTATGGATACCAATGCGAATAGGAAGGTAGGGGGTTTCATTATTTTTATTTTTTTCTCCGAAGTTTTTTACGAAATCTGTGATTTTAAGTGCAGCGAGGATGGTATCAACAGGATGTGTTGAGTTACGCTCGGGTAAACCGCCGGCAGCCATATAGCTGTCACCAATGGTTTTTATTTTGATTAAATTATGTTGTGCGGCAAAATCATCAAATTGATCAAAATAAAAAGACAGACTCTCGATTAATTTTTCCGGACTTAATTGGGGAACCACTTTTGTAAATCCGGAAAAATCCGTAAACATGATGGTTGCATCTTTATATCGTTCAGGAGTCACTGTGCCATAGGCGAGTAAACTTTCCGCAATTTTTTCAGGAAAAATATTATGGATGAGTTCCTCATGCTCTTGTTTGGTGAGTTCAAGTTCTTTGTTGGCGGCATTTAATCCGCTCTGCATTCTACTCAGTTGATTGTTTTGTGCCAGCGTATTTTTATAGGTGGAAATCAACAAATTTACCAAATGTGAATAATCAGCCAGCACTTCATATTTCTTGCCCTCAATTTTTACTTCAACCGTTTTCAGGCTATTAATTGGAGGGGGTGGGTTTACTAAAAGTTCTTCAATTTTTGAATAAAGGGTGTCGTCGTCGTAGGGTTTGGTTAGATAATTGTCGGTACCGGCTTCAATCCCTTTCATGATATACTCCGTTGTCACCATTGAAGTCACCAGTATAAATGGGATTTTATTGAGCCTGGAATCTTTTTTTATACGCTCACAAAGCTCGAATCCATTCATGACAGGCATGTCAACATCACTTAAAATGAGGTCCGGATATTCGGTACGAGCCAGTTCTAAGGCATCCTGACCGTTCTGTGCGGTAAGTACTTCGTACCCCTTTTGAATTAATTTATGTCTTGTAAGTGTTACAAGAGCCGGATGATCATCTACAACTAAAATACGTGGTTTTGTTTCTAACATAGTGAGATTCTTAGATTTTGCCCTTAATATATTTGATTGAGTGATACAATGTGTAAGAATTTTAAGCATTAACCCTAAAAAACCGATAGTTTTCACACTCACTTTCAAATATAAGTTTTATGCAAGAAGTAATACCCAAAAATTGGTCTCCAACCTCATGGAAAGATAAACCGGTAAAACAACTTCCGGAATATCCGAATCAGGATGAATTGGAGAAAAGCTACCAAACACTCAAATCATTACCCCCGCTGGTTACCTCGTGGGAAATTGAAGCATTAAAATCTAAACTTGCTGATGTTGCAGCAGGAAAAGCATTTCTATTGCAGGGCGGAGATTGTGCCGAGAGCTTTGATGCAACCAAAGCACCCAAAATTGTGAATATGGTAAAGGTGCTTTTACAGATGAGCTTTATCTTAATTCATGAAATGGGAGCTCCGGTTTTACGAGTAGGAAGAATTGCAGGGCAGTATGCAAAACCACGATCTAATGATTTTGAAACAGTTGATGGTAAAGAAATTCATAATTATCGGGGTGATTTGATTAATGGCTTTAAGTCAGAATCAGGTATTCGTATGCCAGACCCGGAACGGTTACTGGAAGGTTATCACAAGGCAGGACTCACACTGAATTTCTTAAGAGCTTTAGCTGATGAGGGGTTTGCCGATCTTCACCACCCGGAGCAATGGGAGCTCGATTTCATGCGCAATAATGAATACTATGCCGAATATGAGGACATGGTAACTTCTATTACTAAAGCAGTTAGGTTTGTGGAAGCCATAGCTCCTGATACCTTTACAACCCTTCAAAAAGTAGATTTTTATACTTCACATGAAGCGCTGAACTTATACTATGATTCGGCACAAACCAGGCCTGTACCACGAAAATCCGGGCATTTCAACCTGAGTGCTCACATGGTTTGGCTGGGCAATCGCACCCGGGATTTGGACGGTGCTCACGTAGAATATTTTAAAGGGATCAATAATCCGGTGGGTATAAAAATTGGTCCTCCTTATGAAATTGATGAAACACTGAAGCTTATTGAAACACTCAATCCAAATCATGAGGCAGGTAAGATTGTATTAATTACCCGCTTTGGAAAAGATCTTATCGAAAAAGAACTGCCCAAGTTGATAAAGGCAGTGCGGCGTGAGGGATTTCCGGTAGTTTGGAGTTCCGATCCTATGCATGGCAATACTTTTAGCACAGATGGCGGAATCAAAACCCGGAATTTTGATGATATTATCAGCGAAGTGCGGTCAGCATTTTCTATTCATCGTTCTGAAGGAAGTTATCTTGGAGGAGTTCACCTTGAACTTACCGGTGATAATGTAACCGAGTGTGTGGGCGGCGCTAAAGGCCTTGAAGAAGATGAATTGAACCGCAATTACGAAACATTTTGTGATCCTCGCCTTAACTATGAGCAAAGTCTGGAAATGGCTTTTCTGATAGCCCGGGAATGGAAGAAGAGCTATTCTTTAGAATGAAAAATTCAAAGTGTAAAATTTAAAATGTGGGGCTATCCCATTTTAAATTTCTTTTCCTGCCAAGTTTGTAATGGAGCTGACAGTCCTGCTTTTCCGGTCTGTCAACATTACTTCTCTTTATAACCGGACTGAAATTTCAACAGATTGATATTGCCCGTCTGTCAGCATGGCTTCTCTTTTCTGTTATTGGCATGCTGATTGCATCTTTAACAGTGAATTAATTGAAAATAAAAAGGCGAGGTTAATTATGGCACTTATGAAATATTCACGACCCAATATTGATCTTCACTCAAAGAATTTTAGCGATATTCTGGATGAATTCTTTAATGAATCACTCAACTATCGTAAAGATTCGTTTATGCCAAGCGTAGATATTTCTGAAACGGAAAAGGAATTTGAAGTTTCAGTAGCACTTCCGGGCATGAATAAAGAAGATATAAATGTAGACTTGGAAAATGGCCGCTTATCTATCAGCGGTGAGCGTAAATTTGAAAATGAGGAAAACAATAAAAACTATCATCGGGTAGAGTCAGGTTTCGGTTCATTTAGCCGTTCGTTCCAACTTCCCGATACTATTGATGAAGACAGCATCGTTGCTAAATATGAAGATGGTGTCTTGAATATTACTATTGCAAAAAGCGAAGAAAAGGTTAAGAAGCAGATCAAGATATCATAAGCTTGATCCAATAGGTTAAGGGGACCGGAGCTCTGCGAAAGGAGCTTCGGTTTCTTATTATATATGAATTGAATTGTAAAGGTTTGTGGCTGCACACAATTTTAAAACCTTGATGCGTTGTATTACCGCAAACCATAAAACAAACAAAGCATAGATAAAAATGAATACGACCGTAAGAAATATATTTGGGGTGGCCGCTGCTATCCTTGTATTGCTAAGTTTCAATTGGGTTACAAATTCTGATACCATCACTCTGCCGGAGTATGACACCAAAGTTGAAAGTGCTGAAAATAGATCAGTGGCTTCACTTAAAGACTTTAATGATGCTATTGTAGATATAGCTGAAAAGACAAATCCGGCCGTGGTTACTATAACAACAAAAAGAACTCAGGAAATAAGGATGATTAATCCATTTTCTCAGTTTTTTGGTAATCCCCGGGGTGACGGAGAAACCAGGGAGCGAGTACAGCGTGGATTAGGTTCGGGAGTTATAGTCTCTGAAGAGGGATATATCCTGACCAATAACCATGTGATTGCAGATACTGATGAAATTAAGGTTCGGCTGTTCAGTGGAAATGAGGTAGATGCCGAATTGATTGGTACCGACCCGCAAACGGATATTGCGGTATTGAAAGTGAACGTCGATAACATTCCAGCGATTGAAATAGGAGACAGTGACAACTTAAAGGCGGGGTCTTTAGTGTTGGCAATTGGAAGTCCACTGAGTGAAGATTTAGCCCATACGGTTTCATTTGGTATCGTAAGTGCCCGTGGTCGATCATTGGGTAACCTGACGTTCTACGGTGATTACATTCAAACCGATGCCGCTATTAACCCAGGCAATTCCGGCGGAGCTTTAATTGATGTAAATGGCCAGTTAGTAGGTATTAACTCAGCCATTGCATCCCGGTCAGGCGGTAATGACGGGATCGGATTTGCCATTCCGATTAATATGGCGGAACGTATTATGAATGATCTGATTGAAGACGGTGAAGTAAGCCGCGGATATCTGGGCATGTTTACCGGTGGCGAAGTTGACCAAACAATGGCCCGCGCAATGGGACTTGGTAACGTGCGTGGTGTAATTGTAGGCCGCGTGGAAGAAGGTGGGCCGGCTGATAAAGCAGGCCTTCAAGAAGAGGATATTATTGTATCTTTAAACGGGCAGGAAATTAGTAGCTGGGATAGTTTCCGAACGAGCATAGCATCCCAAAAACCGGGTGATGAAATTACGCTGGGTATCATTCGTGATAAGGAGAATATGAGCCTGGATGTGACGTTAGGAAAGCGACCGGAAGAGGCTGTTGCGTCTGTCGACCCTCAGTCCTCACAAGGCCTTGAAGAACGTCTTGGTTTCTCAGTACGTGATTTAAATAATGAAATCAGAAATCAGCTTGATATAGGCAACGATATTGAAGGCGCTGTTGTTAACAGAGTAAATGAATCAGGATCCGCCTACGAAAGAGGCCTTCGCACTGGGGATGTGATTATTGCAGTTAAACAAAAGCAAATATCATCCGCCGCTGATTTTTATTCTGAGGTGGAAACAGCCATTGAAGCAGGGGATGAAGTTTTATTATTGACAATAATTCGAAATAATTTGAAACAATATATCGCGTTTGAACTATAACTCGATTAAAGAAGGATTTTTGTACCCCGAAAACCCAAACCTTGGTCCCTGATACGGACCGGGGTTTATTCCTTTAAAGATGATTGATTTAATCTATAAAAACTGAAGAATATTTACTAAAAATTACAGAGATCTTTTTTTAAGATTCCGTATCTTTGCGCTAGAATTTTAAAAGAATTTGTACCCCGAAAAACCCAAACCCTGAACTCTGATACAGTTCAGGGTTTTTTTATTGTTTGTTGAAACCAGTCATCCTTCTATTTCTTGTAAAATCATTTTTTTTTTCAGCTCACCTGCCATCATCCTGTAATTATGTCAATATAAAGTAACAGGCACGATTTTGGTCATATTAACTACAAATAAGAGAAAAAAGGAGTTTTAATATGAACATGAACAAATTTACACTCAAAGCGCAGGAAGCTGTTCAAAAAGCACTTGAGCTTGCCCAAAGCGGCAATAATCAGGCGGTTGAACCTGCGCATATCTTAAAAGCTTTTTTAAGTGATCAGGAGAGTATTGTAAACACACTTTTAAGTAAACTTGGAGCTAATCCTTCCGCAATAGAAAAAGTAGTGGACAGTACTTTAGAGCGATTGCCAAAAGTGCAGGGTGCCTCTGTATCAGGGCAGTACTTGTCGAACACAAGCAAGGAACTTTTTGATATTGCTCAGAAAGAGGGCAGTAAACTTGGTGATGAGTATATAAGCTCAGAACATATTTTAATGGGTATGGCTAGCATCAAAGGGGAAATTGCCAATTTGCTTAAAGACCAGAATGTTACAAAGGAAAATATTCTGAAAGTATTGAAAGACGTTCGCGGCAATCAAACGGTGGATGATCCCAATGCCGAAAGCAGATACGGTGCTCTTAAAAAATATGCCCGTGACCTGAATGAATTGGCTGAAAAAAATAAGCTTGATCCGGTAATTGGACGTGACCAGGAAATCCGGCGTGTAATGCAGATTTTAACTCGGCGTACCAAGAATAATCCTGTACTAATTGGTGAACCGGGCGTGGGTAAAACCGCGATTGCCGAGGGAATGGCGCTTCGAATTGTACGCGGGGATGTTCCCGAGGGCCTCAAAACAAAACGTATTGTAGCTTTGGATATGGGTTCATTGGTCGCAGGGACGAAATTCCGGGGTGAATTCGAGGAAAGGTTGAAAGCTGTAGTAAAAGATGTATCTGAATCTGACGGGGAAGTAATCCTCTTTATTGATGAAATTCACACTTTGGTTGGAGCCGGTGCTACTGAAGGTGCTATGGATGCGGCCAATATTTTGAAGCCTGCTTTAGCACGAGGAGAACTTCATGCTATTGGCGCCACTACATTGGATGAATACCGCAAATACATCGAAAAAGACAAAGCCCTGGAGCGTCGGCTCCAAACTGTTTTAGTCGGTGAACCTTCCATAGAAGATACGGTTTCTATCTTACGTGGATTGCAGGAACGCTATGAAATGCATCACGGAGTTCGTATTACGGATGCCGCTGTGGTGGCCGCTGCTGAGCTTTCACACCGGTATATAGCTGACCGCTTTCTTCCGGACAAAGCCATCGACTTGATAGACGAAGCCGCATCAAGACTGCGGTTACAAATCGATTCTCTCCCGGAAGAACTGGATGCACTGGAGCGACAAATTCGCCAGCTGGAAATTGAGCGTGAAGCCCTGAAGAGGGAAAAAGACCAATCCAAAATGAAGGGAATTGAAAAGGAGCTAGCCGATTTGGAAGAACAGCGAAAGTCAATGCGCGTGCAGTGGGAACAGGAGCGAGAGCTCATTCAAAAAGTGCGTGAGTTGAAGCAAGCCATCGATACCTCCAGAAACGAAGCAGATAAAGCTGAGCGGCAAGGGAATTATGAGAAGGTAGCTGAATTACGATACGGAACTATCGCTCAGCTTGAAACGGATCTCGAAGAGGCTCAGGATAAACTGGATGAGATGCAGGATAATCAGTCTTTACTTAAAGAAGAAGTGGATGCCGAAGACATCGCTGATATCGTAGCGCGGTGGACCGGAATTCCTGTTCGAAAAATGTTGCAAAGTGAGCGCAAGAAATTGCTTCACCTCGAAGATGAATTACATAAACGAGTGATTGGTCAGGATAAAGCTATTGAAGCCGTTTCGGATGCTGTTCGCAGGTCTCGGGCCGGGTTGCAGGATGAGCAAAAGCCCATTGGTTCGTTCTTCTTCCTTGGTTCAACCGGGGTGGGTAAAACCGAATTGGCTCGTTCATTGGCTGATTTTCTGTTCAATGATGAACAGGCGATGATCCGCATTGATATGAGTGAGTACATGGAAAAGCATAGCGTCAGCCGTTTGGTTGGGGCTCCTCCCGGATACGTGGGCTACGATGAAGGCGGACAGCTTACCGAAGCCGCCCGCCGACATCCATACTCAGTGATTTTGCTGGACGAGATCGAGAAGGCCCATCCGGATGTATTCAACATTCTGTTGCAGGTACTGGATGAAGGCCGCCTTACCGATAACAAAGGCGTGACGGTGGATTTCAAGAATACCATCATCATCATGACCTCCAATATCGGCTCACACCTGATCTCCAATGAAATTGAGAAGTCGGGCGGTAAGATGTCGGACGAGAAATACGAAGAACTGCAGAACAAGCTGATTGATCAACTGAAGCAGACCATTCGTCCCGAGTTTCTGAATCGTGTGGATGATACCATTGTATTCCACCCTCTTGGTCAGGAGCACATCCGCTCCATTGTGGATATTCAGCTTCGAAGAGTGCATGAAATGCTCAGAAAAAGTAATGTTAAACTGGATATTCCCGACAATGTGAAAGATTGGCTGACTGCCCGGGGGTATGACCCGGTTTATGGTGCGCGTCCATTGAAGCGTGTAATCCAGCAGAACATCACCAACAAGCTGGCTTCATTGCTTATCAGCAGGGATGAAGAAGGCCCGGTTCATTATGAAGCCACCATGAGCAAGACCGGAGATGCCATCGAGTTTGCCGAAGTTGTTGAAGATGCGGAGGTATGGGCGGAATCTGAATAAGAATTAAAAATTCAAAATGAAAGATTAAAAATGGGTTGGAGTGTGAACTTCAACCCATTTTTGTTTTGTAATCCCTTCAACTCTTACCTGATCATTATTACGAAGGCAGGAATCTGAAGGTTAGAATTAGATAGAAAATTCAACATTCAAAATCCCCAATTCCTCATTTCAACTCCACAATCGTACAACCCGCTCCCCCTCTCTCAATAGGTGCCGTTTCTACATTTTTCACATCTTTACGAGTATTCAGGTATGATTGAATCTGGCTCCGCAAGATCCCATCCCCCTTTCCGTGAATGATCTCCACCTGATTCATATTTCGGAACACCGCCCGGTCGATGTATTGGGTAACCTCATGCAGGGCATCTTCCGTTCTCATTCCCCGAACCTCCAGGGAGGGCTTAACCATCTCGTTGGTTAAATTACTATCGCCTACAATAATAGATGAACGGGCTTTTGATTTCTTTTCTTTCTTGGGCTGTTCCACTTTAACCAGGTTCTTGTACTTGGTCTTTAGTCGCAAACCACCGGCCTGTACCACCGCATTTTTACCATTGATCTCCACTAATTCCCCGGTTGTATTTCCATCCTTGAAACGAACGTGATCCCCTTTTTTGGGAGGATCGTCCGTAACCTGTTTACGTTCTTCTTTCTTCTCTTCAATCTCTTGCAGCGAGCGGTCAATTTCTTTTTTCTCCTGATCCACTTCTTTGCGGATCTCCTTGATCTCATCTTTATCGGCTTTGTTCTGCTCCACAATCTGCTGGACGGCTCGTTCCACGCGCTGATTAGCCGAGTCCATGATCGACTTTGCTTCCTTCAGCGCCTTCTCACGGATCTTCTCTTTGTCTTTTTCAATGGCCTGAATTTTATTCTCAAACTTCTTCCGTTCCGATTCTGCCTTGGCCTGTAGGGAGGTGTATTTTTCCTTTAATTCAGCCGCCTGCTGTGATTTCGTCTCCAATTCAGTGATCAGTGATTCCATCCTATTCTTGGCTTCTCCCAGCAGCACCCGGGCTCGTTTCAGTACTTCTTCATTCAGGTTCATGCGCTGGGCAATTTCAAAAGCATAACTGCTTCCCGGAATACCCTTTTTGAATTTATAGGTGGGAGAGAGGGAAGATTGGTCGAATTCCATAGACCCATTCACGGCTAAAGGATGTTCATGTGCAAATACTTTAAGCGAACCGTGATGGGTGGTTACGATCACCTTACAGTCTTGTTCCAGCATCCGTTCGATGAACGACTGAAACAGTGCTCCGCCTTCCTCCGGATCAGTGCCGGCAGCAGCTTCATCGATTAACACTAAACTACCTGGCTCAAACTGTTTCACGGTTTCTCGCATCCATTGCAGCCGGGATGAGAAGGTACTTAGGTCATCTTCAATGGATTGATCATCGCCCATATCTACATAAATCCCTGAGAAGATGGGAAGTTCGGAAGTTGGGTTGGCAGGCACGCCAAACCCGGATTGCATCATCATGGACAATAAGCCCACGGTTTTCATGGCTACCGATTTACCCCCGGCATTGGGCCCGGTGATCATCAGGCAGCGTTCGTCTTCTTCCAGCTTCATGAACAGCGGAATGATTTTCTCGCGATTTTCCTTTTTTCGGATACTCAGGTTTTTGAGCCGGAGAATGGGATTGTAGGCTTCCTTCACACTAAGGTAATTTTTCTCGGCGATGATCGGGATTTGTCCTTCCAGCTTTTTAGTGAGTTTTGCTTTTGCTGCGATCACATCAAGTTCTGCAAGGCATAAGGTATTTTGATCAATATACTCGGCGTTTTGGCGTACATGTCTGGTCAGTTCTTTCAGGATACGTTCAATTTCGCGTTGTTCCTCGGCCTCGAACTGACGAATCTCGTTGTTCATATTCAGCGCTTCCACCGGCTCAATGTACACCGTTTGTCCGCTCGCGGAAACATCATGCACAAATCCTTGGAACTTTCGTTTGAATTCAGCCTGAATCGGGATCACCATACGTCCGTTACGGATAGTAGCACCCTCATCGGAAGTCATACCATCTTTGGAGGCCTTATTCATAGCCCGGTTGATAGTTCCCCGGAGGTCGCTTTTTCGCTTGTTCAGTTTTCGGCGAATGGATTGTAATTCCGGACTCGCATCGTCCCGCAATTCTCCATACTCTGTCACCTTCTCCTTAATGTTTTTTTCGAGCTCCTTCATCGGGATGAGTCCTTCCGAAACTTTTAAAAGCCGGGGATAGGTATCCTCTCTGGCTTTCAGGAATTTCTTTACCTGTCGTGATGCTGAACAAATTTTCAACACATCCACAAAAGCGGGAAGGGGGATGAGGCTACCTTCGGCTTTGGATTGTGATAAGTAGTCGCGAACCTCGGGAAATTCTCTTAGTGGAAAAGGATCGGGATCGGCGATGATCTCCAGCATTTCAGCTGTTTGTCCGGTAAGCAGTTGTACCCGCTGTAAATTTGAGGAAGGTTTTAAAGTTTCCATCAATTCCTCAGAGCGAACCGATTGCGTCAGCTCCAGTGTGGCCTGACGGATATGCTCAAAACCAAGTTTATCTAAAAGGGAATTGGGGTACAGTTTCATGAAATGGATTTGGAGTGAAATTACAGACCTTTAAAGATAAAGTTAGTACGGCTCGTTCCCAAGCTAAACACTGTAATGGAACACGGATGAGGCGGATGATTTGATAATCGCGGATCGATAAAGTTAGATCAAATAAAAAACGCATGAATATGCACATACAAATTCATGCGTTTAATCAAACCTAAAATACAATTAAAGACTGTATTTAACTCCGCCAAGTACCCATCTTCCGGGCATGGGAGCACCGAGGATCTCTTGGTATTGTGTGTCTGTAACATTCAGGATCTGAGTGTAGATCTGGAAGTTATTCCCGAATGGTTTGTATCCCACCTTTAAATTGGTCAGGAAATATTGGTTGGGTACTTCAGCGTTTATCAGTGCCTCAGCTTCTTCCGAACGCACGTTGAATTGAGACTGTGACTGTACGGAAAGATTGCCGCCCGTTAAAGACAAATCAAGACTAACCTGATGCGATGGGTGGTTGGCAATGTAGCGGGAAACCGTATTTTGATCACTTGTTGTTTTGATATAGGTATAACCTGCTTCGGTTCTTAACGCCACACTTGATCCCAAATCAGAAGTAAGGGCCGATAAAAATTCTATACCGACCACATCAGATTCTGAAATGTTGGACGCATAGAAATATTCTTCACCGTCTTGCAAGTTATCTGCATTATCGATGTTATTAGAATTCGTCAGAGCGTAATCAATCAGGTTTGATGAACTCCGATAAAAGGCCGTTGGTGAGATCCTCAGGTTGTTGGTTGGGGTCCAGTCCAGGCCAAGATCAAAAGTGGTGGATTCTTCCGGAAGCAGATCAGGATTCCCAATATTTCGTCCGGGAGTGAGATTTGGAATCTCATGAGAAATATAACGCTCAGTGAAATCGCCTTCACGGAGAGCCTGTCCAATAGAAGTTCTGATATTCAGGGTTCCCATGTCATAAGCCGCACTGATCTGCGGAAGGAAAGAAAGATCGCTTATGGGATTGAACTGTAGTCTAAGGCTGGTGGTCACACTCAACCCAAAGCCATAGTTCATGGTGTGGATACCGTACACTCCCCAGGAGGTGTTTTCATGATCACCCCGGTCGGTACTTTCGATCTGTTTATTTAGGATCTGACCGCCGATCATAAATCGCATGTAATTCAATGACTCGGAAACCGAATTCAATTGATCATTATTCAATTCATATTGATGAGAAGCATTCAGAAATAGTTGTTGTGTTTGATGCTCATTCGGCGGAATACCAAGAGTACCGGAATTAAAATCAAACACATCTTCCACATCCCGGTAAGAGGCATTGATCTCAGTGCGGTGATTCCCATTATCGTAGGTTAATGCAGAAAGTGCCCACCGGCTGTCGATCTTTTCTACCGATTCGTCATAGATACTTCTCGTGTAAAAATAACGGGCATTGAAATCACGATTCTCGATCCCTGAACGTACATACCAATTCCAGTTTTCAGCTAAGTTTACTGAAAGGGCAGCCGACAGGTTCATCATATCAAAATAGGTGTTATAGTTCTCTTCCGGGGAAACACCCTGCTCAAATCCGGGGTTCGAAAACTGTTCTCCATCAGATGAAGCCGTTCTGAAAGAGGTGCTGAATCGAATATTTTTTTTGGCAACACCTGCGGTTGCATCAATGATGCGCAGGTCATTTTCACCGGCTGAAACGTCAAGATTAGCTCGGGGTTGAAATTCTTCAGGGGCTTCAACTTCTTTCATCATGTACGCCTTGGTTTTTATGTGTACCACACCACCCACGGCATCAGCTCCAAAAGAGGTGCTTGCCGGGCCACGGATCAACTCGATTTGGGCGATCTCAGAAAGCGCAACCGGGATATTGGTATTGAAGTGGGCAGTCAGAGGATCGTTTAAAGGTGTGTTATCCAAAAGGAACATCACCTGCGAAAAGGTGCTTCCGCGTACACCAACATCTGCTTGCACGCCGAAACCTGCGCGGCCGTTTATATTGATGCCGGGAAGACTGCGGAGAAGCTCATCCACCGACTGTACCGGCATTTCACCGATCTGTTCTGCAGTGATCACCGAAACATTCTTTCCGCTTTCCGAAATGGAGGTAGTGATTCTTGATGCAGTAACATCGATAGAATCAAGTTCAGCCTTGATCTGAGCTTTAGGGGATTCAATTAATAGAAATAATAATAGTAGGGTTAATAAATATCTCATAGGTTATAATGATTAAATAGTAGTTAGATCGCCGCAAAGATAAGGGAGATGGCAGGGTATATGCGAATTAGAATCCCATGGAACGAGTGGTACACTTAAGGGTTTAATTAATTATTAAATGCCCCTACATTCAGAGGTAATTTAAAATGAAAGATTTAAAATTAAGAATGGGTTTTTGAGTTCCACAGTTCAAGAAGACTTACTTTTTAATTTTAAATATGAAATTATTAGATCATGAGTTTATCCATTTATCAAGTTGATGCGTTTACATCCGAATTATTTACCGGGAATCCGGCTGCTGTGGTTCCTTTAGAGGAATGGCTGACAGATGAACAAATGCAGGATATTGCTGCTGAAAACAATCTCTCCGAAACAGCCTTTTTTGTGAAAGAGGGCAATAGTTATCGCTTGCGGTGGTTTACCCCGACAGTGGAAGTGGATCTTTGCGGGCACGCCACGCTTGCCACAGCTCATGTGTTATTTGAAGAACTTGACTACTCAGAGGATGAGATCGTGTTTAAAACCCGAAGTGGTTTGCTTACAGTTGGCAAAAAAGGGGGAAGACTACTGATGAATTTCCCTGCAGATCATATGGAAAAAGCTGAAGCTCCGGATGTTCTTTTCAAAGCTCTGGGAATTCTCAAAACGCCCGAAGTATTTAAATCCGATGATTACATGGTAGTGCTGAATTCGGAGGAAGAAGTTGCAGCATTAAACCCTGACATTAAGATGCTGAGTGAAGTAGAAGCACGTGGAATTATTGTCACAGCTCCGGGTGATGAAGTTGATTTTGTGTCCCGTTTTTTTGCTCCGCAATCAGGAGTGGATGAAGACCCGGTTACCGGTTCGGCTCATACCAAAAGTACTCCATACTGGAGTAAAAAATTAGGTAAAGACGAATTGAAAGCCCGACAGATCTCTAAGCGTGGAGGAGATCTTATTTGCACGATGAAAGGAGATCGGGTGGAGATATCCGGTGAGGCCGTCACTTATTTAAAAGGGGAGATCACTTTTGCTTGAGCTTCTGCTTCTTTTATTGGTTGGATTGGTAGCGGGAATTCTAGCCGGGTTGCTTGGAATAGGCGGTGGGATCATTTTCACTCCTGTCCTTTTCTTTTTATTTGATGGGGCCGGAGTCGAAAACCCGGTACTCTGGACGGTGGCTTCCGGTTTGTTTTGTACGTTCATAGCCGCTTCAGGAAGTATTGTACGCCAATATCTGCAGGATAATATATTTTGGGGTGAAGGAATTAAGTTGGGCTTGATGGGAGTAATTGGTGTTTATGCAGGTAAATTGGTGATTACTTCTCCGTATTACAACCGAACCGAATTCGTGATCTTTTTCTCGATAATGTTGTTGTATGTTGCATACATGATGTTCGGAAGGGGTAAAGACAAGAAAGATGAATTTGACCGGGAGTTTGAACCATTGAAGTTGCAGCAATCGTTTATTACAGGTGGCTGTGGCGGATTTGTAGCTGCCCTTGCCGGAGTTGGCGGGGGCGGGGTGATGGTGCCCATTATGAATTTATTTTATAAACAGCCCTTCAGAAAAGCAGTAAGTGTATCCCATCTGGCGATGATACTCATGGTTACTACCGGCTGGCTGCAGCTTGCCTTTGAACCGGGTGCTATTTCGGGCCTTACAGAATTTTCGGTCGGTTATGTGGATTTTGGAGCGGCCTTTCCGCTGGCTATCGGCGGACTCATCGGAGGTTTTGGGGGAGCTTATCTCAACCAAAAGATCAAAAGAAAATACCTGCAGTGGGGTTTTGCAGTGTTAGCTGTAGCTATGGCGGGTCGGTTGGTGTATTCTATTTTATGATAAATTGATTCTAAAACCTTATCCTCAGGCCTGCTCCGCCATTTATATCAAAATCGGAGCTGGTTTCAGGTACGATGGGGAGAGTGGGTACCAGTTCAAAAAATAAACTGAGTCGCTTGGCCACATTAAATTGAAGACCGATCGGAATGCGGGCGGCTAATTGGGTCTCATTATTCATTATTAATCGTCCACCCAAACCGGTATAAAATGCTGGACCTGACTGATTCCAAAAATGCCAGAGATGATCAGAGTGAATGTGCATATTTCCGGACTCACCCAGTGACCATGCCACTCCAAAGTCTATCGCTGTTCTCCCGGATGCCCAGAATTTCGCACTAACTCCGGTCGGTTCCCCAATAATAACACCCAGCTCTGTACTTTGAGCGTTTGCATTATGGTTCATCGAAAGTAAAAATGCAACAAACAAGAACAAAATAAGCAGATTTCTCATAGCATATGTTAGATTATTAAACAGGTTTTATTTGAATCCATTCTTACACAGACCTAAATAATTTTGTTCCAATACAGAAATTGCAAAAAAGTAAGAAACAAGCAGGTATTAAAAAGAAAAGGCTCCCTATCAAGGAGCCTTTTCTGTTGTTAGCAATCTATAGCTCTAATGAAGCTATAATCCAGTAAAATCAGTGGTTCTCAGAGGTACCACTCCCATGGTACCGGGTTGAGAACCGATATCAATAACAATTCCTTAATCCATGATTTTACGGAGAAAGGCCGGCTGCTCGGTATCATCCTTACGGATGCGTTCCGTGCGGCTTTGGAAAGGCGCTATATTATCTTGCGCTTCGTTGTTTTGCTCTTCTTCCTCAGGAACTTCGATGTTTTCTTCCTGCTTGCGAACGTTTAGATCACGACGCAGATAAGAAGGAGTATCCAGTTTTTTGAGGTTGTTTTCCCCTTTGTAATAGTCGCCTGTTCCTCTTGGGAATCGATTTGGTACATCCGATTCTTTCTTGGACTTTTGAATATTGACCTGAGCATTTTGAGCCGCTTTATTCAAAGAAGGTTCTTTACTTCCGGCCACTTTAGCCGAGGAGCGATCTTCTGCCAATTCGAAACCTGTAGAGATCACCGTCACGCGGATTTCATCTCCAAAAGTTTCATCCAATACCGTACCTAAAATGATCTCGGCATTTTCACCGGCTTCTTCATGGATGATATTGGTAGCTGTTGTGGTTTCACGCATTCCAAGGTTAGATCCGGCTGAAATATTCACCAATACATTTCGTGCACCGCGAATACTTACTCCGTCTAACAGTGGAGAGTTAATAGCTGCCCGTGCTGCTTTCTCAGCTCTGTCAGGACCTTCAGCTGTAGCTGAGCCCATAATGGCTGCACCCCCGTCGCTCATGGTTGTGCGAACATCAGCAAAGTCAAGGTTGATGAGTCCGGGCATGAGAATCAGGTCGCTGATACCGCGTGTTGCGTTGTAAAGTACCTCATTCGCCATCGCAAAGGCTTCCATCAGGGAAGTGTTTTCGTCGGCAATGTCGAGAAGCCGCTCATTGGGGATCACTATTACCGTATCGCAATTTTTCTTGAGCTCGGTGATTCCTTCCAGGGCATATTTTTTACGAACTTTGCCCTCACATTCAAATGGGGTAGTGATGATACCCACGGTTAAAATTCCACGGCGTTTGGCGATTCCAGCCACCACAGGAGCTCCCCCAGTTCCGGTTCCGCCACCCATGCCTGCCGTTACAAATACCATATCGGCATTTTCAATGGATTCTTCAATTTCATGACGGTTTTCTTCCACCGCCTCACGCCCGATCTCGGGACGTGCCCCGGCGCCAAGTCCGTTGGTAAGGGCCGAACCCACCTGGATCTTGATATCCGCCATGCTGTTTTTTAGTGCCTGGGCATCGGTATTCAGTGCGATATACTCCACACTTTCGAGCCCCATATTAATCATATTGTTAATGGCGTTTCCGCCACCGCCGCCTACGCCGATCACTTTGATCTTAGCGTTTTCCTGGCTCTGTTCGTCGAAAAAGAAACGTGAATTGTTAGCCATGATAACTCCTATTTGAGTTGTTGATTTACTGGATTGTTATTGTTGTAGATGATTGCGTTTGGAATTACATCCGTCAGACGGATTCATTCCCTTGTGTTGATTGCTGATTTTACTTTTAAAGTTCTTTGAACCAACTCTTCATGCGCTCGGTGATTTTCTGCATCACCTGCTCAACATTGGTTCCTTTTGATGATGTGGGTATCATCGTTTGATTATTAGCGGTTCCTGAACGAAGGGCGTGCATAACCAAGCCTACGCCGGTAGCATAGATTGGGCTGTTTACTTCTTCCTTCAGTCCACCTGTGATGCCCAGAGGAATTCCTACCTTGGCATCCAGTCCTAAAATTTCGTTTGCCAGCGGACAGATATTTTTAATCAATGATCCGCCACCGGTAATGACTACTCCGGCACTCATTGAATCTGCATATCCGCTGCGTTTAACTTCAATGCCTACGATTTCCAGGATCTCTTCCATTCGGGCCTGAACAATCTTAGCGAGAATACTTTTAGTTATTTCTTTGGGCGGGCGTCCTGCAATTCCCGGTACTGTGATAACCTCATCTTCCTCGATCAGGTCTGCATAACTTTCGCCATGTTTACGTTTAAGGGTTTCAGCCTGATCGTCAAGCACGCTGAGTCCGAGCCGGATATCATCGGTTACTTTTTGCCCGGCAATGGCGACTACTGCCGTATGTCGTATCGTATTGTCCTGGAAAATGGCGAGATCGGTAGTACCGCCCCCGATATCCACTAATACCACGCCAGCTTCTTTTTCTTCTTCATCCAATACAGAGTAGGAGGAAGCAAGGGGTTCAAGAATTAAGTCAGCTACCTGGTAACCGGCTCTTTCCACGCAGCGATACATGTTCTTAGCCGCGGAAACAAGGCCTGTAATAATGTGAACTTCGGCTTCCATACGCATGCCGCTCATTCCAACCGGATCGCTAATGCCATCCTGACCATCCACCACAAATTCCTGCGGAATTACATGTAGAATTTGCTGGTCGGTTGGCAGCATAATACGCTGGCAGTCTTCAAGCAGTCGCTCTACATCTTTGGCGGTAATTTCGTTGTCTTTGTTGTTGATGGTGATTACGCCTTTGCTTCTCATGCTTCGGATATGATCCCCGGCGATACCTACATTCACTGAATTTACCTGTATGCCGGAAGCCAGTTCTGCCTGGGCAATGGCATCTTTAATAGCATTAACGGTTTTGTCTATATTTACCACAACTCCACGGTTCAGGCCGTCGCTGTGAGCTTTACCCACCCCGAGAATGTGAATACGTTCCTGTTCATCGATTGAGGCTACGATTGCGCAAATTTTGGTGGTCCCGATATCCAGGCCTACCATTATATTTTCATGTTCTTCCATGACGATCCGCTGTGTTTTGATTGATTGCTAAAGTTTTTTCTTCGAATATTTCCCTGAAGCTGCTGCTAAGGACGTATGGTCTTAAGTCTTTACAGTTTGTTGCTATGGCTGCATAAAAGTCTAAGACTGAATCTTCCTTCAGTAAACCATCCTTTGGGGCATTTAAAAGGGTCTGCAACAGGATCTCTGTTCGCACCAGATTCTTTGCTTTGGTAGCATCAGCTGATATTGAGCCCTTTTTGGTTTTTAGCAAAGAATATCCCTGTACTTCAGAAAATGATATGTGATCAAAATTAAATTTCATGGGTTACCACCTGATTTGTAAACCGGAGATCAACCTGACGCATAGCATCGATGCCTTTGGTGCGGATCACTTCTGTATAAAAAGCTTTCCAGTTCTCCAGTTTGATTTCAAATTCATTACGTCCAAAAAGCAGCTTGACTCCATTTTCATGGCTCAATGCTACCACACCGGCGGTTTCATCGAAAACCACTTCACTGATAGTGGCCCAGGCAAATCCGTTAATTTTGGCTTTCATTAAAAAATCTCTGACTTGTACAAATGATTCAGCTTTAATGGTATCTGATGATGCGGCACTGTATCCATAGAGCAAGGGTACATCTTGTGTTTTGCCTTCTAATATGGGAAGGCGTACACCTTCTGCATCTACATATTTTCGACTTGAACCGTTAACCAGTAAAGCTATGGGCTGACGTTCTCTGATATTGAGCCTTAAATTTCCGTTGGGTTCGATGTACGGCATTACTGATCGGACATATGTCAAACTTTCAACCCTCCGGATTACTTCATTAAGATTAAGGCTGTCAGGTTTTACACCGAAAGGGATAGCGGCTGCTTCTTTTATTTCTTCATAGGATGTAAATGTAAGGTCATTTACTTTTACCTCCTGTATAGTCACATTTTGAGTCCAATACATTGCAGCAAGCACAGCAATGCCGGTCACCATCATAATGGCGGTTATCCAGGGCATTAAGCTTTTATTTGTAGTTTTATTACTCAACTACTTTCCTTTTGGTTTGAATGTTTTTGATTTCAGCGCTTCTACAAATTCTTCACCGAACCGGTAAATGTCGCCGGCTCCCATGGTGATAATGATATCTCCGGCTTTTGAAATTTCTTTAAGAGTTTCGGTTACTTTCTCTTTATCCTCCACATACATCACATTCTTATGCCCGTATTGTATGGCTGTATCTGCAATTAATTTCCCTGTTACTCCTTCAATGGGTTTTTCGCGGGAAGGGTAAACATCTGTCACAATAAGTAACTCAGCGTCAAAGAAAGAGAGCCCAAAATCCTTATATAAATCTTGAGTTCGGGAATATAAATGAGGTTGAAATACCGCAACGACCCTGCGATCCGGCCATCCTTTCCGTGCTGCCTGTAGTGTTGCCTGTACTTCTGTAGGGTGATGGGCATAATCATCTATGACCATACAGCCGTTGTCATATTTGAGCTGAAATCTTCGGAATACTCCGTCAAACCGTTCAATGCCTTTTTTGATTAGTTTAAAATCAATACCCAGTTCAATTCCTGTTGCAATAGAAGCCAGTGCATTTTTTACGTTATGCTCGCCCGGCGCTTTTAGCGTAATAACTCCAAGTTTTTCACCTTCATGTACTACTGTAAAGGTACTGGTAAAAGCATCTACACGGATATCGATTGCCCGAAGTTGAGCTTGAGGAGTTATTCCATAGGTGATGACCCTTTTTTCAAGATTTGGCAAAATACTGCGCACATTTGGGTCATCCAGGCATACAATAACCGCTCCGTAAAACGGTACTTTGTTTGCATAGTCAATAAACGCCTGTTTTACATCTTCCAAATCATCATAAATGTCCAGGTGTTCGGCTTCAATATTCGTAATAATCGCAATTGAAGGGGAGAGACGGAGGAATGTTCGGTCGAATTCATCGGCTTCAACCACAATTAAATCACCTTTTCCAACTACAGCGTTGGTTTTGTCAAAACTGTGGACTTTCCCTCCGACGATAATGGTTGGATCATAGTTTCCGTCTTGGGTCACGTGCCCTACCATAGTTGTGGTTGTAGTTTTTCCATGTGTTCCGGCCACTCCGATACCAAACTTCATTTTCATCAATTCGGCCAGCATTTCTGCTCGTTTAATAGTGGGGATACGGTTTTCAGTGGCAGCTTTAGTTTCTACATTATCATCAGCTTTCACGGCACTGGTGTAAACCACAACATCTGCGCCTTCGATATATTCGGCCTTATGTCCTTTATGAACGACGGCGCCGAGTTCCTGAAGTCGCTTCGTAGTTTCGGTTTCTGCACCGTCTGATCCGGTTACCTTATAACCGCGCTGTAATAGGATTTCGGCCATCCCGCTCATACCAATTCCACCTATACCCACCATATGGATATGCTTGGTTTTGCCAAAAACGGGTTGTGTCTCGATGCGTTTTTCCACTGTTATTTTATAACTTCGATTTTGCGATTTCTAAAATTTCTTTAGCAATTAGTTTTGCTGCGTCAGGTTTTGCCAGGTTCAATGCTGCTTGGTTCATGCGTTTAAGGTTTTCCTGATCGTAGATCAATTGTTCTACTAATTCTGTCATAGTCTCTTTCATAGCATTATCCTCCAACAATTTAGATGCACCGGCATCTACCATTGCTTTTGCGTTTTGTGTCTGGTGATCACCCGCAACATTGGGTGAGGGTACCAAAACACTTGGTTTGCCCGTTAGCATTAATTCTGAGCAGGAACTTGCTCCGGCTCTGCTGATTACCAAATCTGCCGCCGCATATGCTTCCGCCATATTATCGAGGAAAGCCGTGAGCCGCAGGTTGTCCAAATTTTTCTTTTTGATTCCTGTTGAAAGCTCATCATAATATCGAGCTCCGCATTGCCAGATGATTTGCAAACCGATTTGGTCATGCAGTGCTTCAATGTTTGCTTTCATTGCTTCATTGATGGTTTTTGCGCCTCCGCTTCCTCCCATTACAAGTAAAACAGGTTTATCATCGGTAAACCCAAAAGCGTCTAAAGCGTTGGATTTGTTTGCTCCAATCAATGTGGCCCGGGTTGGGTTTCCGGTTACCTGCGTTTTTTCTTCGGGGAAGAAGTGGTCTGCTTGTTTAAAGGCGGTAAATATTTTGACGGCAAATTTTGCCAACAATCGGTTGGTGACACCCGGAAAGCTGTTCTGTTCCTGTATCACAACCGGAATATCTTTTTTGCCGGCAACCCATGCGACAGGCCCTGCGGCATATCCGCCACAGGAAATAACCACATGGGGCTTATATCCTGAGAGAATTCTTAAGCTTTGAATCAAGCTTGTGATCAATTTCACAGGAAATATCAAATTCTTTAAAGTAAACCGTCGGTGGAATCCACTTATCCAAACATTTCGGATATCATATCCGGATTTAGGCACAGCGTCCCATTCCATATGATCTTTAGTCCCTACAAATAGGATCTCGGTATCAGGGTTTTCAGCTTTCAAAGCATCTGCAATTGCGATGGCAGGATACACATGACCGCCCGTACCACCTGCTGCCAATAAAATTCTTGGACTATCCATAGAACAGGGTCCTCCGATCCCGGTTATGTTTCGAGATATTGAGGAGAATTCCGACCATCAGCCCGGCAAACAACATGCTGGTACCTCCGTAGCTTACAAAAGGCATAGGAAGTCCCGTTACGGGAAGAATACCGCTGGCAACACCGGCATTTACAAATCCGTAAAAAACGATAGTAAGTGTACACGCCACTGCCAACAGCGACCCAAGGTTGTCTTCGGCATTTCTGGCAATGAACACTACGCCACGAAATAAAATCACAGTAAAAAAGAATATAAGCGACATCGCACCAATTAGTCCGTATTCTTCGGCGATGATTGCAAAAATGAAATCGTTATAAGGAGCAGGTAGAAAGTCACGTTGGGAGCTTTTGCCAATTCCCACACCAATCAATTCACCTTTGGCAATGGCAATATGAGCCTGTTGAGCCTGATAGCCGCTTCCCTGTAGAATGTGTTCGCTTGGGATATCCTTAATTTGGGTGATGTATTGATTGATGCGGTCTTGCCTGTTGCCGGATTGGCTTAACAATAACATGCCTCCTAATATCCCAACGGTAATCAATGTGCCAAGTTGTATTACACTCACTCTCCCTATAAACATCAATACCAAGCAGATCCCCAGTAAAATGGCTGCGCTGCTGAAGTCTTCAATACCGATGAGTCCGCAAGTCAAAATCACCCAAAACATGATGGGGAGGAAGGTCTTTTTAAAATCTTTAATGTATTCTTGTTTTTCACTCAGCAATACACATACATGTATGATAAGAGAAACAGTTGCAACCATGGAAGGTTGAAAGGAAAATCCGGCTACATTCAGCCAACGTTTTGCTCCAAACTGTTCTGTTCCAAAAGCAAGTACCGCAAATAATAGAAACAGGCTTATTACCATCCCGATACGGCTGAATTTGGCGATGGTATGATAGTTTATTTTTGAGAAGATGAGCATCACGAAGAAGGCAATACCTAATTTCACCATATGACCGATGATCAGTTGCCCGGCTGTAGTTGATTTTGTTTCGGCAAAAAAGGCAATGGATGAATACACCGCTAATAACCCAAAGGTCATCAGGATAACAACCGACATCAATAAATACCGATCGCTGCCTTGCTTGCGCGTATCAATATCTTCAGCGGAAGTGCCGATGATGTTGGAAATATTGCTATGTGGACTGGTGTATATCATTAATTACTCAAATCTCAAATTTCACATGCCAAAATTTTGGTCATTGGGGCCTGGATATTGGGGTTTATAATTTATCTACTTCTTCTTTGAAAATTTTTCCACGGTGTTCATAGCTGTCGAACATGTCAAAAGAAGCACAAGCGGGGCTTAATAAAACTACTTCGCCACGTTTGGCAACTTTTTGGGCTGCACGTACGGCTCCACCCATTGTTTCTACTTTCACAAAATTCGGAGCTGCTTTCCCAAGCTGGGCTTCTACCCGTTCTTTGGATTCTCCAATCGCAATAATAGTGTGAACTTTTTCCCGAATCTGAGGTTCCAGTTCGCTGTAATCATTTCCCTTGTCGCGACCGCCTAAAATCAAAGTTACAGGAACGTGAAAACTGTCCAGTGCAAACCAAACTGCGTTTACGTTGGTCGCTTTACTGTCGTTTATATATTTCACGCCATCCACTTCACGGGCCAATTCAAGCCGATGTTCTACACCTGTAAATGAACGCAGACTTTCACGAATGGCTTCATTCTTAATTTCGGCAGCACGGGCTGCCAATGCTGTGGCAAGGCCATTACTTAAGTTGTGCCGGCCACGTAATCCTATTTCTTCTACTGGCATAAGGGTTTCTTCTTTATTGTTGAATTTGAAGATGATATGATTGTTGCGTACAAATGCTCCTTCGGATACTTCGTTTTCATTGGAAAAAGCCCATAACCGGGGAGCTGTTTGTTTTTGCTTTAACGTCTCAACATGTTTTTTGATGATTGGATCATCGTAATTAAAGATAAACCAATCATCTGCTGTCTGATTTTCTGTTATCCTGAATTTGGAAGCGGCATAGGCTTCCAAACTATTTCCATAACGATTCAAGTGATCGGGAGTGATATTTAAAATCACACTCACCGTTGGTCTGAAATTTTTGATATGATCGAGTTGGAAACTGCTGACTTCCAGAATGAAGTCACCTTTATTGGTTTCAATTTCATCAGAAAACGCCACACCAATATTTCCGGCGAGGGCATGATCACGGTTGGCTGTTTTCCACAAATGATCAAGCCAGTTGGCAACTGTAGTTTTACCATTACTTCCGGTTACAGCTATGATATTTTGATTTGTGAACCAGCTTGCTACTTCAATTTCGGCAAATACTTCTTTGCCATTATTTAAATAATTCTGAACAATAAGAGATTCTGTGGGTACTCCGGGACTTAAAACAATAAATTCGCCGGATTTGGCTTTTTCAGAATGCCCGTTTTCCTCGTAAGGAATACCGGCAACATTGAATTTCTGTTTTGCTTCCTCGGTAATCATTCCATAATCAGACACAAAAACATCGGCTCCTTTTTTATGAAGGAGGAGAGCAGCTGCTACACCGCTTCGCGCGGCGCCAATCACAACGATATGTTTGTTTTTTACTTCTCTCATCGGATTTTGAGTGTCAACAAGCTTAGAATTCCAAGGAGTACTGTGATAATCCAGAATCGAACCACGATTTTTTGCTCAGGCCATCCTTTTTTCTCAAAGTGATGATGAATGGGGGTCATCAGGAATACCCGCTTACCCTCGCCATATTTTCGTTTGGTGTATTTGAAATAAGTGGTTTGAATGATTACCGACAGTGTTTCAAAAAAGAAGACTCCACAAATAAAAGGGAGCAGTAATTCCTTGTGGAGCATCAGGGCTAAGGCACCAAATGCACCCCCTAATGCCAATGACCCGGTATCTCCCATAAATACAGAGGCCGGATTAGTGTTATACCATAAAAACCCAATGCATGCCCCAATTAACGAAGCACTGAAAATGGTGAGTTCGCCAACACCGGGCAGGTACATGATGTCGAGGAAGCCTGAAAAATCAACGCGCCCGGATACGTAAGCAAAAATTGCAAAGACAATTCCGCAAATTGCAGAAACGCCGGCAGCAAGCCCATCAAGTCCGTCCGTTAGGTTAGTGGCATTGCTTACGGCAGTAATTACAAAAACCGCAACGCTGAGATAAATCATCCACCCTAATGTATCACCGAAAAAGGCGTAATCGATGTTCACATTCTTTAAAAATGGAACGGTGGTTAAGGTGTTAAATGAGTCGAATTCAGGGTGAAAATAAAGTACAGCTCCTACAATCAAACCTACGGTAACTTGTCCTGCTATTTTAAACCATCCTGCCAGGCCGCTTTTGTCTTTTTTAACCACTTTAATATAATCATCGATAAATCCGACGATTCCGAGTACCAGTACTACAAATACAATCAACCAACCATAGATGCTGTCCATTTTCATCCAAAGAACAGATGGAATTATAATAGATAGGATGATTATTACACCGCCCATAGTTGGCGTTTCTCCTTTGGCAAGGTGGTGATCCAATCCAATATCATCTCTGATCACTTCTTTCAGCTGAAGCTTACTGAGCCATTGAATCATTTTTCGCCCGATAAACAAGCTAATTAGTAGTGAAGTAACTGCCGCCAATGCCGTTCGGGTAGAGATGAATGCAACGGCTCCTGTTCCGGGAACATCATAAACCGTATCAAGCCAGGTAAATAGTTCGTGTAACATCAGTTTCCTCCGGCTTTTACGGTGAGAAACTCGCGGGCTATTTCACGGTCGTCAAAAGGATGGCGTTCGCCGTTTACTTCCTGATAATCTTCGTGACCTTTTCCAGCAATCAGTATGATTTCATTTCCTGTTGCGTCAGAAATAGCTTTTTCGATAGCCTCCTTTCGGTTTGTGATGCTTTTCACATTATCTAAATTTTCAAAACCCTCTAAAATGTCGGCAATTATCAAATCAGGATTCTCAGAGCGGGGGTTATCACTGGTTACAATAATTTTATCGGCATATTCTTCGGCGACTTTTGCCATTTCAGGGCGTTTGGAAGTATCCCGATCACCGCCGGCTCCAAATATTACGGTTAATTTCTGCTCGGCATCTTTAACGGCTGAAAGGGTTGAAAGCACATTTTGCAGGGCATCGGGAGTATGAGCATAGTCCACAATAATTAGTGGAAGGTGATCTGCGTCAATACTAACCGGTTCCATACGTCCGGCGGCACCTTTAGCGTTGCTCAACGCGTTGGCGATATCCCGAGGGCTCAAACCGATAGCTTTACATATCAGGAAGGCTAATCCAATATTATAAGCATTAAATTTACCAACTAAGGGACTTTCGATCTTTTCTCCTTCAACGATCACGGAAATACCCCGTGCTGAGTTTTGTAAGACATAAGCTGTATCATTATTGAAACTCAGAAAAAATTGCTTTGCTTTGCAGTCTTTGAGCATCTCTGAGCCAAACTTGTCGTCCATATTGACCACGGCTGTAGAACTTTCCGGGAGCTGATCAAAAAGTAGTTTTTTAGCTTTAGCGTATTCTTCCAGCGTTTCGTGATAGTCAAGATGGTCGTGACTCAAATTTGTGAAGGCAGCCACTTGAAAATTAAAACCGGCAGTGCGATGCTGATGCAATGCATGTGAGGAAACCTCCATTACCAAATATTCAGAACCTGCCTCAACCATGGTTTTCATATCGCTGGCAAGTTCAATTGGATCAGCTGTGGTTAGTTTGCTGTCAAATTCATTGTCTAAAATTCGCTTACTAACGGTTCCCAGAAGAGAGGCTTTATAATTGCATGTGCTTAAAACTTGATAGACAAGCGTAGCGGTAGTTGTTTTTCCATTGGTTCCGGTAATTCCAATAATTTTTAATTTCTCGGCGGGATTTCCAGCAAAAGCTTGTGCAATAGGCCCGGCTAATTTTCTTGTGTCCTCAACTTCGATCACACAAATATCATCTTCTGTATAAAAAGATTCTTCACAGATAATTACTTTGGCTCCCCGACTAATTGCATCTTCTAAAAACATATGCCCGTCAACCTGAGTACCACTAATTGCAATGAAGGTGGAGTTCTCCTGTACTTCACGAGAATCGATCGCGAAAGACACCAGCTCAACGTCAATATCTGCGTTAGTGACGTGTAGCGGATTGCAAATTTCTATTAGTTTATCGAGGGTCACTTATCGATCACTGGCTTGGGTTAGTATTTCTAATGATTTTGCTTTGCCGCGAATGGTAACGGGATAACCTTTTCGGAGCCATTCACCGGATTTTGGAAACTGTGCAAAAATGGTTCCTGATCCAATAATTTCGGTTTGCAAGCCCAATTCAGTCAAAAGTGATGTAGCTTGCCGCATGTTCATTCCCTTTAAGTCAGGGATTTCAGCATAACCATCTCGTGCTTTTGCACTGTCAGAAGCTGCGTAAGTTTCCGATAATGTGAGTGAAATTTCTTCAATTCTTTGCAACTCCGTTCCTGCTTCCGGCGATTGCTCTATGACATAACCTGATTTTCCGTTCATGGAAAATGGCAGGTTCAAATTGGTTAACAAAAGTTCTGCCTGTTGCTCTGATAGTCCTTTTAGAAATGGAACTTGCACCAATTGGGGTGCCGGGTTCTGATCCTTTTTCATGTTGCGCTGGATATCATTATCGAGACCGGCAATGCGCATGGCTATATTTTTGAAAATAGGGCCGGCTGTAACACCTCCATAACCACTGGTTTTGGGTTCATCTAAAAGAATGAAGCAAACATATTTGGGATCTTCTACCGGAAAGAATCCCACAAAAGAACTACGATAATTATTGGTGTAACGGCCATCTACAACTTTTTTAGCCGTTCCTGTTTTGCCGGCAATACGAAGGCCATCAACTTGTGCAAGATCTCCGGTTCCGGAGTCAGTTACTACACTTTCAAAAACAGGCAGCAATTTATTTAAGGTTGATCTTTTAGCTACCTGCCGAATCTTATTCGGTTTGTGCTCTTTAATAATACTTCCATTTTTATCCTCTATTCTTTCCACCAAATAAGGACGCATCATAACTCCATTATTTGCAAATGCTGCATAGGCCTGAGTTATTTGAAGAGGAGTAGTTTGAATTTCATAACCGTGAGACATCCACGGGAGGGTTACTAAACTCCAATCATAGGGCTTGGCCAAACGTCCCGGCACTTCACCGATTAAATCAATATTTGTATCGGTGCCAAAGCCCATATTTCTGGCGTATTGATAAAAAACCTGTGCTTCCATTCTCATGGCAATTTCGGCCATCGCTACATTTGATGACTTCTGAATGACTTCCTGAAAAGTTAAATCACCTAATGGATTATGGTCACGAAGAATTAAGTCATGGATGATTACTTCACCGTTTTCCGGTGTTTCAAAAACTTCCCCAAATTCTACAACTCCTTGCTCTACAGCTGCAATAGCAGTTACAAGTTTGAAGGTAGAACCGGGTTCAATCATATCGGAAATGGCAAAATTTCTTCTATTTTCGTCATTTGTACTTGCCGGGAAATTAGGATCATAGGTTGGATAATTGGCCATGGCCTTAATAGCTCCGGTTTTTGGATCCATTATGATTCCGGTTCCGTAATTAGCCAAATGTTTTTCTACGCCGGCTTTGAGCTCATCTTCCAGAATTGCCTGGAGGTAGGCATCAATAGTGGTATGCAGCGAATATCCGTTTCGGGGAAGTTTTTTAGGAGCTCCGATATATTCAAAAATACGGTTAAAAGGGTCGCGCCGAACCTGACGAAGCCCATCTTCACCTTTAAGTTCTTTATTGTAATAAGCTTCAAGTCCAATCCGTCCATCGGTCTCATGGTTTACAAAACCCAAAGCATGAGACGCAAGAGAACCAAAGGTGTATTTCCTGCGATAATTCTCTTCAAGAATTACCCCTTTAATACCAAGTGCGTTAATTTCGTCTTTGACCAAAACCGATAAGTTAGTAGCCAGAACGATATAACGTGAATGGGGAGGGGCACTATTGATTTTATTTTGATAATGCGCCGCACTTTTTCCTGTTAACGAACCGAGTTTTTTGGTTAGTTGATTAACCTGCGACTGTGGAACGCCAATTTTGCCGTTTACTTCTACTTTTGGGTCAAAAGCCAGTTTGTAATCAATAGCATTTGTGGCTAACAGTGTTCCGTTTGCATCGTATATATTTCCGCGCTGGGCGGGAATGGGAATTTGATCTATGGCTTGTTTATTCCATAGCGCTCTTAATTCATCACCCTCAAAATAATTGACCCGGATAAGCTGAAACCCTAACGCGCAGGGGATGAGGAGTATTAACCCTAAAACGATAAACATTCGGCTTAATATGGCAGTACGCTCATCCATCCGTTACTCCTTTATGATGATAACTTTATCTGCCGGGCCGCCGTTAATGAATCCTTGATCCTCAGCCTTGCGGTAAATCTCTGCCGGGCCAATCATCCGATCGTAACGGAGTTTAAGTTCGTCGTATTGAGCTCTTGACCTATTATATTCAGCTTCCAGAGTTTGTACTTCTTCCAGTAAACGCTGAGTGGAAAATACATGGGTAAGATAGAGTAATCCGAAAATTCCAATGATAATACTGCCTAAAATCACTTTCCAGGGTGTTATCTTGGGGATTCCAAGTTTTCCGTTCGGTGTGGTAGAATGCTTTGCTCTTTTATTTTTCTTTGCAGAAGAAGAATTATTATCAGGCAAAGGGACTTTGCGAAGGTTAGGGCGAATATCATGCTTTTTAAGTGGGGATTGTACCATCATGATTCACCTCCGTCTATTTTTTCTGCAATCCGAAGTTTAGCGCTTCGGGCCGCAGGATTTACGGAAACCTCTTCTTTTGTGGGGATAATAACCTGTTTACTTACAGGTTTGATTGGGGATATCGGGTTTCCGTAAAAATCTTTTTCCACTTTTCCTTTAAAGTTTCCTGATTTAAAGAATCTCTTTACAATGCGATCTTCAAGAGAGTGGTATGAAATAGCTACAATACGTCCGCCGGGCTTTAAAACCTCTAATGACTGTTCCATTACATTTTCCAGCATTTCTAATTCGCGATTTACTTCAATGCGAATTCCCTGAAAAACCCGGGCTAAGGATTTAATTTCAAATCGTTTGTTTACTACAGAAGAAACCACTTTTTGGAGTTCACCGGTTGTTTCAATAGGTCGGGCTTCGATAATGGCCCGGGCAATTTTCCGGCTTTGTTTTTCTTCTCCGTAATGGAAAATTATATCACGCAGTTTTTCATAATCATATTCATTTACAACCTGGTATGCTGATACCCCGGAAAGATTTCCCATTCGCATATCTAAGGGACCGTCTTCCTGGAAGCTGAATCCTCGTTCAGGTTCTTTTATCTGGTGTGTTGAAACACCTAAATCCAAAAGGATTCCGGCTATCTGACCGTGGGTTTGGGGAGGAAGAAGAGTGGCCAGATAGCCGAAATTGCCTTTTAAAGGGATAAAACGGGAATCATCGCCAATATTAGAGGAGGCTGCTTCAAGTGCCTCATCATCCTGATCGATGCCGTATAGCCGCCCGTTTTCACCAAGATGGTTTAAAATTTCTTTGGAATGCCCACCGCCGCCGAGTGTGCCATCTATATATAGGCCATCCTTATCTGTAATAAGGGCCTCTACCGATTCATTTAATAAAACCGGGATATGTTGATGATATGTAGCCATCTCATACACCATCGGTTTCAGGATCATCTCCCATTACTTGTTCAAAAATTTCTTCAAATGCACCGTCATCGAGGTTGGCATCCGCTTCTTCAAGTTTGGCGGGATCCCATACTTCTATATATTCACCCATTCCAAGGAATACCGCTTTACCGTCAATCTCTGCATAGGTTGTAAGATCAGTGGGGAGGGCAATACGGTTTTGTTTATCCAGAGATACATCTTCGGCATATCGCAGGAAGTTTCTTTTAGCCAGGCGGCCTTTTTTGGTGAAGTTGTTAATACGGGATAGTTTCTTTTCCACATTTTCCCATTCGTCTTCGGGATATAAATAAAGACAGGGTTCTTGTCCGCGTACGACTGTGAAGCGTTCTTGTGCGGCGGGGCTGAGAGATTTGCGTAACTTCGCAGGAAAGGCGACTCGCCCTTTGTCATCTATACTATGCTCGTATTGTCCTTTAAAACTTGGCACGATATCCCTGCGGTGATTTAGATTGCTATATATAAGGTGGAAGAGATAAGTCCCCACTATCTCCCACTTCACCCCACAATGTACCCCAAATCACCACTATGTGTCAAGGGTTTACCCAAAGAAAGTTAAAGAAGTGATTAATCGTTGTATTTAACTGTATGAGTTAGATTTTAGTAAAACGAACATATTTCGCATATATGAGGCTATAAGGCGAATATATAAGGTAAGTGGTTGTTCCGGTGCGGGAAAAAGGCGTAAAAATTGTGCTGTGGGAGAGAGTGGGAGGATTCGTGGGAGATATACCCAAATTAACTTTAGGCTTTTAAAAGTTACTCTTCCAGCAAGTTGTATTTCTTTATTATATCCAAGACTTCATCGACAGGAAGAGCCCTTTGCGTATGCCCGCGATCGCCGGTAACAGTGGTGGCCATAAATAAGGAGTTTAGAATAGCTTCTTCTGTGGCTTCAACAGCGGCCAGGAAAAGCGGAGTTGTGGCGGAGTTTTCTAATTCTGTAAATGTTTGGGTGGAGCCGGGAGAGTAAGTCTTGATCCGTACATCTTTACTTGTTGAGAAAGCGATCACATAATCGCCGCTACCATTTGAGGCAAATCCGCCTACCCGTGCAATACCTAAAAAGGCCCGTTTTGCTAATCGCTTTAAATTTCGGGAAAGCAAAGGAGCATCTGTTGCCACAATCATCATTACAGAACCATCCACATCATAAGGAACATCGCTTGCCATGTAATGATTTTCAAGTTCTTCACCAACGGGTGCACCATTTATAGTAAGGACTCCGCCAAAATTGGATTGAACCAAAACACCTACGGTATATCCGCCATGCTCTTCGGGAAGAGTTCGGGACGAAGTTCCAATTCCTCCTTTGAATCCCAGCGCTGAAGTACCGGTTCCGGCACCCACACTGCCTTCTTCAACAGGACCACTTTTGGCATTTTCTATAGCATCAAAAACATGCTCAATTTTTACATGTCGCCCACGAATATCATTCAGCCATCCATCATTGGTTTCTCCTACAACAGGATTTACTGATCGTACATGTTCATTTCCGGCCTGCCGAAGAACATACTCTGTTATTCCATTGGCCACCGTATGGATGCTAAGAGTGTTTGTCAACCCAATTGGTGTTTCAAGTTCTCCCAGTTCCTGAACCTGGGTAAAACCTAATGCCTTGCCAAATCCATTTCCAACATATACCGCTGCGGGGACACGGGATTTGAATAAATCTCCATCATGAGGAAAGATCATGGTAACCCCTGTTCTGATATTATTTCCTTCTATAATGGTGCGATGACCAACTTTAACTCCTTCTACATCGGTGATGGCATTTAGAGATCCCGGGGTTAGAATTCCGGGTTTGATGCCAAGATCACGAGCCCGTTGTCGATCCTGGGAATAGATGGTTTGAAGGGATAGAATGGATATTAGTAATAAAAGGGAAAGCCTCATGATATTGCACATAAATCAAATTCTGTTATTTTAGAATAAGTTCGGTTCAAATTAAGAGACATGCAAAATAAGGGGTATAAGAAATACAGGTCAGAAACAGTTCGATTAAAATCTTGGGATTATGGATGGAATGGGGTCTATTTTGTAACGATTTGTATGCAAAATCGGGAATGTTTTTTTGGAAAGGTGGTTGGTATATCAATTGATGATGGTACCTATATCATAGAGAGGCAAGATTTTGCGTCTCTATATTCAAATTCATCAATGGGAGATAATTCTGGTAGAAATCGAAAAATGCAATTATCCGAAATTGGTAAAATTGCAGAAACCTGTTGGATGGATACCCCGGAACATTTCCCGTTTGTGAAATTGGGTGAATTTATTGTTATGCCCAATCATGTTCATGGGATTATAATTATTGCCAAGGCAGATGATGCTAGAAACAAAACGGGTGCCAAACATGGTATAGAGACGCAAAACCTTGCGTCTCTAAGACCAGGCAACCAAAACCCATTAAATGAATTTGGTCCTCAATCACGAAATTTGGCATCCATTATTCGAGGTTTTAAAATCGGGGTGACAAAAAGAGCACGCAAAATTCAGCCTGATTTCAAATGGCAGTCGAGGTATTATGATCATATCGTAAGAGATAGAAAATCATTTAATACAATATCAGAATACATTCGTAACAACCCGGTTAAATGGGCAACTGACAAATATCACGTTCGATAATAAATTCAAAATCCTGAATTTTTCATTTGAATTCCTCAAATCAACCCACCAATATCAATAATATCCCCCAAAACACCGGCAGCGGTTACTTCTTTTCCGGCTCCGGGACCTTGTATTACTATGGGAGAGGTTGCATATCTTTTGGTGTAAATTTGAATCAGGTTATCGGTTCCTTTTAGTCCACCGATGGGAGAGTCAGCTTTCACTTCTTCAATCCCAACTGAAATACCATCCGGAGTAAATTTACCGACATATCTAAGTTTTCGATTATTTACCATAGCCTGAGAGTTCCTGCTTTTCCAATGCCCGTCATATTCCGGTAATTGCTTAAGGAATTCCTCGGTGGAAAGAGAGATTAGCTTTTCAGGAACCAAAGTATCTACCCGGATTTGATCGCGTTCGAATTTATACCCGCTTGCGCGTGCCAAAATCAGGAATTTACGGGCTACATCCTCGCCGGATAAATCATCGCGGGGATCGGGTTCCGAATAACCATCTTTCTTCGCTTTCAGAACGGCTTCGCTAAAGGGGGTTCCGTTTTGAAGCTGGGTAAACAAAAAAGTCATCGTTCCGGAGGCCACCCCCGAAATTTCTGTGATTTCATCTCCGCTATTCAACAATGTTTTTAAAGTGCTGATCACAGGCAAGCCGGCTCCGACAGCTGTTTCATATCGGTATTGAGCTTTACCGGTATTGTTCGCTTTAATCAGGTGATCAAAATATTCCTGTCCCAAGGTGTTCGCTCTTTTACTTGGGGTTGAAATATGAACTCCGTGATTCAATAGATATTGATACTGGTGGGCTACGGTTTCACTTCCTGTTGCATCCACAAAAATTAGGTTTCCATTACTGCGCCGGATAAGCTCCTCGGGGATTTTATTCCAATCTGTTGGTGCTCCGCCAGTAATGATTAAATCTTTGGAGAATTTATTCAAATCAATATTCCATTGGGTGGTTTTGCTGTTGCAGACTCCAATTAGGTCAAGCTCAAAAAGTGGGTGATTTAAGTTCTTTATTAACCGGGTTAAGGTTCCTCCAATCGCCCCGATTCCTGCAATAAACAAGTCAATATTCTTCTTTTTAGGCTTTGGATTTGAAATAGATTTTTTTAAGGTGAGTGTCATTGTTTTGTTTTTTTAAGTGAGTTGAAAAATGAGTTGAGCTGATCATTGAGCTGTTCGAATTCGATCAAAAAGGCATCATGGCCATAGAGTGATTCTAACTCTGCGAGCTGACTGTGAGGAAGGAGGCTTGCCAATTCGCGCTGTTCTTCGATTGGATAGAGGAGGTCGCTGTCAAAGCCAACTACTAAAACGGGTTTATTTAAATTTCCAAGTACCTCCTCAAAGCTTCCTCGATCCTTGGAAACATCATGAGAATCCATTGCCCTGGAAAGAATGACGTAAGTATTTGCGTCAAAGCGCCCGGCCAGTTTTTCTCCCTGGTAATTCAGATAGGATTCTACCTGGTAGATGTTTTTTTCAGGATGAATTTCTCGTCCAAATTTCTGTTCATAATTTTCGGGTGCACGATAAGTGATCATGGCCATAGCCCGGGCGGCTGCCAGTCCTTTTGCGGGAGGATATTTAGGATCATAAAAACCATTGCTCCACTTTTCATCAGCGTAAATTGCCAGCCGCTGGGCCTCGCTGATTCCAATGGCCCAGGGAGAATGTGCCTTACCCATGGCAAATAATGCTGCGGCTTGAATTCGTTCATCCATGAGGGCAAACTCAAGTGCCGTCATTCCTCCTAAAGATCCGCCCACCACTAATTCAACTTCACTGATATCGAGTTTATCTAACAAAAGCTGATTAAAGCGGACAATGTCTCTTATCGTTATTTTAGGAAAATCAGCTTGATAAGCTTTTCCGGTTTCGGGATTAAGGCTGGTCGGCCCGGTAGAATCGTAACAACTTCCTAGAATATTTGGGCAAATAATGAAATGCTTTTCGGGATCGATGGGTTTTCCCTTTCCAAAAAGACCTCCCCACCAATTATCAGCATCGGAATTGCCGGTTAAGGCATGGCAAATGAGTACAACATTGTCTTTTTTCGAATTTAAAGTTCCCCAACTTCGATATGCTATTTGGGGATTTTTTAGCTCTAATCCTGATTCTGTAATGAAAGATTGATTTAAGCTATGTTTTATTGGTTTTGCCATTTCAAATTGTATTTGATATAAGAAGAGACGGAAAATGATTTCCGTCCCTTTTACTATTAATTGATATAGGTTAATTCTCCTGAAACCGGAACCGGATTCTGGATGATATCGAGTACCGGACAATTTGTTGTCGTGATGTCTTTTAGTTTTTGAAGTTTAACCGGGTCGGTTTCTTCAGTTTCAATAGTGGTACTATACTTTACATTAGTAAACCCGGGTCTTGATTTTGAAAGAGCAAAAAAGCCATGCAAGTCCAGGTTTCCGGATACATCTACTTTTACTGACTTTACTTCTATTCCGAGCTGACCGGCATGGGCTTTAATCACGATTTCCTGACAGGCGGCTAATGCCCCCAATACATATTCAATAGGGTTTGGCCCTTCATTTTGGCCGCCTAAATTTTCCGGTTCATCCGAAATGAATTCGAATTTACGCGCATTAATTTTAGAGTGAAATCCGTGCTTCAATTCAGAGGTAATTGTAAAAGTAGCATCAGCATTTTCGGGTTTATTTTTTACCGCATTAATAACACCGGCGATGGCCTCATGCAGTTTTTTTTCATTTTGTGGTTTTGTAGTTGTTTGAGTACTCATAGTATGTGTATTTTTATAGTTCGAATGATTGTTTACAGAGTTTCTGTAAACGGTTTTTTAAAAAGAGGGAGCGAGGCCTAAACTCGCTCCCTTTTGTTTTTGAGTAGTGGACGATTAGGCAGTTACTTTTATTTTGGCAAAGGCTTTTTCGAAATCTTCAATAATATCATCAATATGTTCGATGCCAACTGATACCCGAACAAGGTCACCTTTCACACCGCTGGCTTGCTGTTCGGATTCAGTAAGTTGCTGGTGGGTGGTAGATGCCGGGTGTATGACCAGTGTTTTGGCATCGCCTACATTCGCTAAGTGACTGGAAACCTCTACATTTTCGATGAATTCACGGGCTGCGTCATATCCGCCTTTCACACCGAAAGTGAAGGTGGAACCGAAGTGTCCCTTTTTCAGATATTTCTTAGCCCGCTCGTGATAATCATGTTCGGGTAAGCCTGTGAAATTAATCCACTCAATGGCATCATGATCTTTCAGCCAGTTAGCTAATTTAAGGGCATTTTCATTGTGGCGTTCAATCCTGAGAGAGAGTGTCTCCAATCCTTGCAATAACAGGAAACTGTTAAATGGGGATTGTGAGGGGCCGAAATCACGCAGCCCTTCAACCCGTGCACGAATGGCAAAAGCAATGTTTCCAAACGGCCCGTCTTCTCCGAATACTTCCCAGAAATTCAGTCCGTGATAAGAAGGAGAAGGTTCACTGAAACCGGGATACTTTCCATTGCCCCAATTGAAATTTCCGCCGTCTACAATCACTCCTCCAATTGATGTTCCGTGCCCGCCAATCCATTTGGTGGCCGATGCGGTTACTACATTTGCGCCATGTTTCAGGGGTTGAACTAAAGCCCCGCCGGCTCCGAAGGTGTTATCTACTACAAGGGCGATACCGTATTTTTCACCCAATGCAGAGAGACCTTCAAAATCAGCAACATTACCCCGCGGATTTCCGATGGATTCCACATAAATGGCCTTGGTGTTTTCATCTATATGCTTTTCGAAGGCTTCCACGGTGTCTTCTTCAGCAAAGTTGACATCAATGCCCAATCGGGGTAATGAAACTTTGAACTGATTGTAGGTTCCTCCATAGAGGTTTTGAGTAGAAACGATGTTATCTCCGGCTTGAGCCAAGTTGGTAATGGCCAAAAATTGCGCTGCCTGACCTGAAGCTGTAGCTACCGCTGCAACTCCACCTTCAAGTGCAGCAAGACGTTTTTCGAAAACATCGTTAGTGGGATTCATGATCCGGGTGTAGATGTTCCCAAATTCACGCAGGGCAAAGAGGTTGGCGGCGTGTTCGGTATTATCAAAATTATAAGAAGTGGTTTGGTAGATGGGAACCGCCCGTGATCCGGTTGCGGAATCAGGTTCCTGTCCTGCATGAAGCTGCAGGGTTTCAAATTTTAAGTCTCGTTTTTCTTTTTCGTTGCTCATGATAATTGGGTTTTTGTAAGTGTTATTTATTTGTTGTTGAATCTTCGAAACTGATGATTCTCCTCTGCGAGACTTTATTTGAGCAAACAAAAAAAGCCTCTTTCAGAGATGAATCCGAAAGAGGCTTTTCTTACAAAACCGGGTCTTATCGAACTCATCTTTTTCCTGCACATAACAAGTTATGTGCGGAACAGGATGTGGCACCTTTTTCAGCACATAAGCATTTATGTGCTGAACGGTTGCCAAGGCTTCACAGGACCTGATCCCTCCACCTTTCGTAATGAGAATGCAACAGTATGTTTAAAGAACAATAGAAATTAATATCCAATAAAAAAGCCCTTTTGAGTTGCATTCAAAAGGGCTTGTCTAAAATCGTTTATTTATACCATAGCCCTTATGTCTGCGCTTTGCACATATACATGCAACACATGGTTGCAGAAGGGTTGGTAATATTTTGTCGGATTAATTTCATTGCGTAAAAACTACGGTGAGATTTTGGTTAGTGCAAATTAAAATTTGTGATGCTTTTAAAAAAAATTGACAGATTCGTTTTTTTTCAACATCTAAAAAGATAGCTAAGTATGAAAAATAGTCTAATTATTTTATTGCTGGTTTTGATAGGGTGTACAGGTCAAGCAGAAAAGGAAGGTGTAGATAAACAAATAATTAAAATAGATTTTGAAAAAAATAAGTAATAAGAATTCAGCATTGTCATTAAATATTTTTTCTAAGGAAGATGGATTTTTGAATAAAATTATGCTTAAAAAATTTAATAGTCATCCTGTAAATACTTTTAAAGTACTTGATTACAAAAATGGAAAACTTTTTCTAACCGATATTTCTGAGTCGCCTATTGTTGAAGTATATGAATTGAACCTAAAATTTAATCACTAATAAGTTGTTCTAGCCTATCTTGAAAAACTAACTACTTACTGGAGTTCATTCCGCTACTTCCCATAGCCCAAATTCCGAACCCAGCCTTCTTTTTCTCTCCATTTCTCCCGGACTTTCACGTGCAGCTCCAGGTACACCTGCTTGCCTATGAATTCTTCAATAGATTCCCGGGCTTTGATCCCCAGCTCTTTAATAGCTGTTCCTCCTTTTCCGATTAGCATACCTTTTTGGGATTTTTGGTTTACAATGATGTCGGCATGAATACGGTCGATGTCCACATCGGCATCATAGGAAACCACTTCAACAGTGCAGGAGTAAGGTATCTCTTGATGAAACTGCAGGAATATCTGCTCACGGATCAATTCAGAAACAAAAAACCGAACCGGATGTTCACTGAGATCTTCTTTGGGATAGAAGGGAGGCCCGGGTAACAATCCGACGCGAATTTCTTCCATCAGTTCCGGCACGCCTGTTCCTGCTGTCGCTGATACGTAATGTACCGATCGGATCTTCATTTTATCCTTAATTTCAGCAACCGATCGTTTCGCTTTTTCCTGATCGGCCACATCCATTTTATTGACCACCAGGTAGATTGGCTTATTAATGGATCGGATGAGTTCGATAACATCATCAGCGGGGTGTTTATCAGTGGGATCATGAATGAAAAGGATGAGGTCGGCATCAGAACGGGCGCGTTCCACCGTTTTCATCATGGCTTTCTGCAGTTCATACTTTGGTGAGATAACTCCCGGCGTATCCAAAAAAACGATCTGTGTATCCTCATCCGAAAAAATCCCCACAATCTGATGCCGGGTGGTTTGCGCTTTATGCGTGGTGATGGAGATCTTGGAACCCAGGATATAATTCATCAGCGTGGATTTCCCCGCATTGGGTTTTCCAATGATGGCAACGTATCCGGATTTGTGAGGTTTACTTTCAGTCATGCCATTTTTTGTAATACCATTAATCTACCAATCTTTTTAATTCCGTAAGTAACATCAGGGCCTCAATCGGGGTCATTCTGTTGGGGTCGGTAGCTTCCAGCTTATTCAGTACAGTCTCAAATCGGGGGTCCACATGGGTTTGGAACATCGACATCTGACTGGTCTCCGGCTGTTTATCGATTTTTTCAGCAAGCTTTTTAGACGCTTCTTTTTTCTTGGAAACTTCTTTCTCGATGGTTCCATTTTTATTAGTGATATCGAGGCTGTGGCTCTCCAGGTTTTTTAGAATTTCTTTGGCCCGTTCAATCACCACTTGCGGAAGTCCGGCCATATCTGCCACTTGAATGCCATAACTGTGATCGGCTCCGCCCGGAACTAATTTTCTCAGGAAAACAACCTTGCCGTTGTGTTCCTTCACCTGAACATTGAAATTTTTGGTGCGCTCATACATCTGCTCCAGCTCATTCAACTCGTGATAGTGGGTGGCAAACAAGGTTTTGGCAGCTACCGGAGCGTGATTGTGAAGATACTCTGCCAACGACCAGGCGATGCTGAGTCCATCAAAAGTGCTGGTGCCGCGACCGACTTCATCCAATAAAATAAGTGACCGGGGGGTGGCATTGTTTAAAATATTGGCAGCTTCATTCATTTCAACCAAAAAGGTACTTTCGCCGGCTGCCAGGTTATCAGAAGCTCCAACACGAGTGAATATTTTATCAACCAACCCAATGTTAGCTGATTCGGCGGGTACAAAACTTCCCACTTGTGCAAGCAATACAATTAGTCCCGTTTGCCGCAATATGATACTTTTACCTGCCATATTCGGCCCGGTAATAATTAAAATCTGTTGCTCTTCATTATCCAGCTTGATGTCATTAGGAATGAAGGGCTCACCCATGGGGAGAGACTTTTCCACTACGGGATGACGGCCTTTTTTGATATCGATTTCTTCGTGATCACCCACTTCCGGCTTGGCGTAATTATTTCGAAAAGCAATTTCCGCAAAACCCTGAAGGCAATCCAGTTCTCCAATAGCTTGAGCAACCTGCTGGATATCGTCTGCAAAATCGGCTACATATAAACGCAATTCCTCAAACAGCTCATATTCAAGAGTTTTACTGCGTTCTTCAGCTGATAATACCTTTTCTTCGACTTCTTTCAGCTCCGGAGTAATATACCGCTCTGAGTTTACCAGCGTTTGTTTTCGGATGAATGAGTCAGGTACTTTGTCTTTATGGGTATTGGTGACTTCTATATAATATCCAAACACCTTATTGTAGCCAATCTTTAATGACGAAATATTGTGTTTTTTGGCAAGCTCATCTTTGATCTGGGCGATGTATTTCTTCCCGTTTTTTGCTACATCCCGAAGCTCGTCAAGTTCATCATTAAATCCTTCCCGGATCATATTTCCGTCTCTCAGGCTTGCCGGAGGATCTTCCTTTAGTGCTTTATTAATTCGTTCTTGTACTTCGATCAACAATTTTAAGCGGTTCAGGATGTCCTGCAACAACGGATCTTCAATTCCTGAAAATTGACTTTTCAGCCTCGGGATTTGTGCAAGAGACAATTTCAGTTGAACAACATCCCGGGCATTGGTTCTCCCGACACAAATGCGTGAAATCAAGCGTTCCATATCGCCTACTTGTTCGAGCTCCTCACGCAATGTACTTCTGATATCATGTAATTCATTCAGCTTTTCAACAGCATTCAGGCGCTCCTGAATAGGTTTAAGTCTTTTAAGTGGACGCATAATCCAGCGCCGGAGCAGTCGCCCACCCATAGCGGTGCATGTGTCGTCTAAAATCGAAATCAGTGTACCCTCTGTTCCTCCTTCCTGTATACTGGCAGTGAGTTCCAGATTACGCTTTGTAGCGGCATCCAGCGACATAAATTCATTACTTTCATAAGCATAAAGGCGGCGGAGGTGACGTAAATAAGCCTTTTGGGTTTCCTGCATATAATGCATCAAAGCACCTGCAGAAACGTGAGCGGTTTTAAGATTCTCCACTCCAAAGCCTTTTAACGAGTGGGTTTCAAAATGATCGGTAAGTAGTTTATAACCATAGTCACCTTCATATACCCAATCTTCAATAAAGGTAATATTATGATGAGTGAGTTTTTCATCCAGTTTATTCTTGAGCTTTTGCTGAATCAATATTTCAGAAGGTTGAATAGCGGCGAGCAAACTGCCAAGGTTTTTTTCATCTACATGACTGAGAGCAAACTCACCGGTAGAAATATCTGAGAACGCAACGCCGATTTTAGACCCATCCCAATGAAGGGAAGCAATGTAATTATTGCGTTTATGATCCAATAATTTTTCCGACATGGTTACACCGGGTGTGGTGATTTCAGTAACCTCACGATTTACAATTTTACGCCCGGCCTTTTTTGCTTCATCCGGATCTTCAGTTTGATCACACACAGCCACTTTATAGCCTTTTTTAACCAGTTTGGGAAGATAATTATCAAGTGCGTGATAGGGAAAGCCGGCCAATGGGGTTTGGTCGCCACCATTGTTTCTTTTGGTGAGGGTGATTCCTAATTCCTTGCTCACCAGTTGAGCATCATCGGCAAAAGTCTCATAAAAATCACCCACCCGAAACAATAAAATAGTACCGGGGTGTTCGTCTTTAATTTGGAAATACTGCCGCATTAGCGGAGTTTGTTTTTTAGCACTCATGCGCTCGAAATACCTATTTTAAACTGATAGATTGCTGAAATGTGGATTTGGAACTTACCAATGAATTGACTGAAAAACTACGTGTTAAATCATCGCTTGTAATTCATCTTGTTACATCCGAATTTTATGGTTCATAAATTAAGAACAGGTTTTGCAGAAACAGAAAGAATTTTGGAATCGGGTAGTAACGCTGGCCAGTAAAAAAGATATCTTTTTTAATGCTTCGGCTATTACATTTAATTTATTTATTTGCGCTGTTCCCTTTGTTTTGATCCTGATCTCTATAATTGGTTATGTGCTTTCGGCTGAGGAAGCTTTTAATGAGATTGTGCGATACGGACGAGAGTTTTTCCCAAGTTTTACTTATGAAACTCAAAGTGATGATGTATTTCGTGGCGCAATAACGATTGAAACGTTACTAACCCCGCTGATTGGAGCACGACGAATCTTTGGAATCATTGGTATTATTGTACTCCTGTTCTTCACTCAAGGCCTGCTCCACAGCCTTAAACACGTGCTATTCGATACCTTCGATATTAAAGAGCGTAAGCATCCCGTAATGGATGTAGTATACAATTTCTTTGGTTTTAGCTTGATTGGGATTGTCTTTTTGATATTTAGTCTCGCTGTTTCCACTATTTCACTGTTTAATCTCAGTGAGATTGATGTTCCTTTTACTGAAATCACCATTGAACTCCCCTGGATTTATGATTTTTTAAATTTTGTTCTTCCTATTGTATTGGCATTCTTGGTGCTCTATGTGGTGTTTCGATTTGTAAGTGAGCGTAAAATAAAGCCAAAAGTAGCACTAATTGCTGCTCTCAGTTACACTATTTTGTTTGAGTTAGCCAAATATGGCGTAAGCATGTATTTGGAATATGCTTTTTCAACTTATCGGTATTTTTACCAAGGATATACAATCCTGATTATATTAGCTGTATGGACATTTTATACGGCATTGCTTTTTGTGATCAGTGCAATTATTGGCAGAGCATATAAAGATATATTTATGATCAATAAACCGGCCATCGAAGAAAACCCCTATACTGCTATCTCCTGATGTATCCTAAGCTTCCCCGTACTTTTTATGAACGCGATGATGTGGTTCAAATAAGCAAAGAGTTAATTGGAAAAGTACTTTGCACAAAATTTGACGGTAATTTAACAACCGGAATGATTGTAGAAACCGAGGCTTATAACGGGCGGACTGATCGAGCTTGTCATGCTTATCCTAATGTGAAAACACCGAGAACGGAAACCCTTTACGGACCTCCAGGCTTTTCTTATGTATATCTCTGTTACGGTATACACCATCTGTTTAATATTGTAACAAACAGAGAAGAATTAGCCGACGCCATTTTAGTTCGGGCTATAGAACCAAAGGAAGGGATTGAGGAAATGGCAGAAAGGAGGGGGCAAGAAAGCCCAAGTCCTATCATTACCAATGGTCCGGGAAAACTGTCTCAGGCATTGGGAATCACAACATCAAATGACAAAACAGATTTACTTGGAGATGAAGTTTGGTTGGAGGACAGGGGGGTTAATTTTGGGGGCAAGGAAATAGAAGCAAGCCCACGTATTGGGGTTGATTATGCTGGGGAAGATGCTCAATTACCCTGGCGTTTTACAATTAAAAATTCTGAATGGGTAAGCAGATAAACTTTATTTATAAATAAAAAAGCCCGGTGTGATAAGCACCGGGCTTTTACTTTAAATCCTTTGAACCGGATTAACCGTCTTCGCTATCGGAATTCGAGTTATTGATTTCTTCAAATCGCTCGGCTACCTCAGGATGAGCCTGAATAGCTTGAGCTATTTGCTGAAATTCTTGAATAGAAAGTCCTTCCTCTTCAATTTTGGCTATATATTGTTGTTGAGCTTGTTGATTAATTTGCATGAGATCAGGTTGAACTTGTTGCAGTGTTTCCTGTTCTTCATCTGTTATTTCAATTTGCCCCGCCATTTGAGGATTTTGTTGGGCCATTACAATTTCTTGAAAGCGAGTATATTCCATCCCCACTTCTTCAATAACTTCTTTCATCTTTTTATCGGCCTCTTCTTGAATACCCTGACCTGCCTGTGTTACATTAGAGATCATTACTAATTGCTCATCAGTAACTTCTTCCGGGCTTAACGGTTCCGGTTGTGGGGGCATTTGTTGCTGTTGTGCAAAAACAGCAGTTGTTCCAAAAATTGCACCCACCATTAATACAAACGTATAACGCACTAAATTTTTCATGACTAAACTTTAAAAATTGAATAATTGACTAGTAACTAAAAATAATATGATATAAATAGCTATTTTTACAAACTGAAGAAAAGATAAATTGTTCGGGAAGTTAAGTGTGTTTTACATGTTGTAACATAAAATTGTATTCAAATGCGTCGCTGCAAACCTAAAACAGAAAAATTCAAATTAATTTAATATTAAAGGAAATTATTTAAAGAAGTCGTGTGTTGGGTAACCTTACACAACACATAATCTTAAATAATTATTTAAATAATGAAGACACTTAATAAAATTACAACAGTATTAGCCTTGCTATTATTTGCCTTTTCATCATTGGCTTTAGTGAAATATGCTGCGACTAATTGGACTATTGACAAAAATCACAGCGCTGTTAATTTTAAAGTAACTCACTTCTTTACTCCGGTTAACGGACAATTCAATGACTATGAAGCAAACGTAAACTTTGACCCGGAAAACCTGGAAGAAAGCATGATTGATGTTCGAATCATGGTAAATAGCATTGACACAAAAAATGAGAGAAGAGACGGGCATTTGAGGACAGATGACTTTTTTAATGCTGAAAAATGGCCGCATATAACGTTCAAAAGCACAGACATTCAGTCTGCTGGCAATAATGAGTTTGTGGCCAATGGCACGCTCACTATTAAAGACGTTTCAAAAGAAATTTCACTTCCATTTACGCTTTTGGGTATCCAGGATAATCCTATGCAGGAGAATACGCTGGTAGCAGGCATTACTGCATCAACAAAATTAGATAGAACAGATTACACAGTGGGCACCGGTGATTGGGCTTCTGACGCAGTTATCGGTGATGAAGTTACTATTGACTTGAACCTTGAGTTAAACGCTGAGAAGTAATTTCAAAAATACCGGATATTTTGAAAGCATCGTTTCATTTGAGGCGATGCTTTTTTTATTTTAAGGATTCACATAAAGCACAATCAGACCAATGAACAAAAAACGTTTTATAGTTTTATCCGGATTTATACTTATAGCTGCACTCTCAAGAATTATACCTCATCCATATAACTTCGCGCCATTAGGAGCGATGTCTATTTTTGGCGCTGCTTATTTCACGGATAAAAAATTCTCTTTTTTACTCCCCCTTATTGCTTTCTTTATAAGTGATTTATTGGTGAACAATTTGCTTTATGCCAATTTTTATGGAGGGTTTGTTCTTTTCACACCCGGATTTTATTGGATGTATGGTTCAATTGCGTTGATCGTGTTAGCCGGTATTTTTATTCTTAAAAAAGTAAATCTCAAGACCGTAGTCGCAGGGAGCTTAAGTGCTTCCATAATTTTCTTCTTGGTGACGAATTTTGGTGCTTGGTTAGGAAATCCGATGTATCCGGTTGGCCTTGAAGGATTATTTATGAGTTATACTGCAGGAATTCCTTTCTTTCACTACACAGTAATAGGAGATCTGTTTTATTCTGGGGTAATGTTTGGTGCTTTTGAGTATGCCAAACAAAAAACACCGGCCCTTCAACTTGCAAAATAATTTTAGGTGATGGATTTCAAAGATTAATTGAAACCCAATATCAGCAGTCTTATGAAAAACGTCATCATTACCGGAGCTACTTCAGGTATAGGAAGGGAGCTCGCTCTTCAATACTCCGAAAAGGGGAACAAAGTCGGGTTAATTGGACGAAGAACTGAGCGACTGAAAAAGCTGAAATTTGAAATCGGGGATCTTGCATATGTAAGAACTTTGGATGTCACTGATCATGAGAAAGCTGAAATTGTGTATCAGGAATTGATTGATGAAATGGGGGGGATGGATATTATGATTCTGAATGCAGGCATTGGACGTTTACAAATGTTACCACCCTGGAGGGCAGAATCTAAATTGATTGAAGTAAATGCATTAGCCTTTGCCCATGGCTGTCATTTTGCCTTTGAATATTTTAGGAAAAAGGATGAAGGACATATTGTTGGTATGTCCTCAATGGCTTCATTATTAGCTTCACATCGCGCGGCAGCCTATACTGCTACGAAGCATTTTATTTCAAATTATATGGTGAGTTATCGTCAAAAAGCAAAACGAGTATCTTCAGACATCAGCATAACAGAAATAAGGGCAGGGTATATTTGGACGGAAATGACAGCGCGCAGCAAAGGGATGTTTTGGGTGGCTCCGGTAGAGAAAGCAGCGAAACAAATGGTGAAGGGGATTAGCAAAAAGAAGAACTATTTATATGTAACGAAGCGCTGGCGTTTGTTGGCATGGGTTGTTAAATGTATCCCCGAGTGGGTCTGGAACAGGATTTAAAAAATAGATTTTTCTTGCTGTCATCTTTCATGGAAATCCGGGGAAGCTCAAAAACTAAAAGCCCGGCATATATTTCTACTTATCAGATTTCATCAGAGATAAGCGTATCGGCCCTTTAGCCTCATCGATTCGAACATCTTTACTCTTCTGACTCACGCTAATTAAATGCTCACTTTGCAATTCACCGGCCATCGTACGTACTTCATCAAGATGATCTTTCCATATATTGGAAAACAAATCACGAGCTACCTCAGAAGGGCTTACAGATTTTTCAGGACTTCTTTGTTTAGTAAATGATAAAATTCGACTTCTAATCTCTTTTTTAGATTTCTCCATAGGTTCATCTCGGTTTATCATAGGCTTTGAGTATTTTTTCCTGATCTACGCTTTATAACGCTTATTGTTAAGAAATCATTTTGTTTTGCTTAAAAATTATTCCGAATAAATGATTAAGCTCTAAAGCCAATCTCATACATTAACTTCTTTCTTGCATTATTAGTATTAATAAAAGCAATTTCGCCATTACCTTCAGCTTATTTTTGATTGCATGCTAAACCAACAAATTCGTTGCCCGGAACAGGCAGGTCTGACTTGGTTAGAGAGTAAAAGTTTTAGAGTCTGATAATACTCTCGTTCATATTCACATTTGGACTTTTAAATCAATATATTTGCACTCCTAAAATTTTGAAGAAATAAATCCCTTTTTGAATGAGAAATGTCGTTTTAATTCCCGGAGATGGAATCGGATCCGAAATCACAAATTCTGTGACAACCATTTTAGAAAAAGCCGGAGCTGAAATAAATTGGGTCGAGAAATCTGCTGGCCTGAAAGCCTACGAGGAAACAGAAAATCCTCTGCCTGATGAAACGGTTGAAGCTATTGAAGAACATCGCATCGTACTAAAAGGACCGCTTACAACTCCGGTTGGTTCCGGATTCAGATCCGTGAATGTGGCACTTCGCCAAAAATTTAATCTGTACAGTAATATTCGTCCTGCTCGTACACTGCCAAGTATTGATACTCCATTCCGAGGAGTAGACATGGTGATTTTCCGTGAAAATACACAGGGACTATACATTGGCAAAGAACATTGGATAGAAGAAGAGGATGGGATAAAGCATGCTGAAAGTATTGCAGTTGTTACCGAAGAAGCCAGTAGGAAAATTATCCGAGCTGCTTTTGAGTATGCTGTAAAAAATGAACGCAAGAAAGTTACCCTTATTCATAAAGCAAATATTTTGAAATTGACTACTGGCTTATTTTTGGAAGTTGGTAAAAAAGTGGCTAAAGACTATCCTGGTATTGAGTTTCAGGATTTGATTGTAGATAATATGGCTATGCAGATGGTACTTAGGCCACAGCAGTTTGATGTAGTCGTGACCACCAATCTGTTTGGAGATATACTTTCTGATTTAGCATCAGGACTTGTCGGCGGGCTTGGCGTGACTGGGGCAGCTAATATTGGAGATGATGCAGCTATGTTTGAAGCAGTACATGGTTCAGCACCAGACATTGTTGGAAAAAATGTTGCCAATCCAATGGCCCTTCTATTTTCAGCTTTAATGATGTTGGAACATATTGATCAGAAAAAAATAGCTGAAAATATTCGAAAGGCAATTTACAAAACACTGGTTGAGAAAAAAGTATACTGCACTCCGGATATTGGCGGGGAAGGTACAACTTCTACATTTACTCAAGCTGTTTGCGATAATATTTGAATAATAATTTATAGAAATAAAAAAGGCTGCGTAAAAAGCAGCCTTTTATTTTATTTAAAAAAATTTCTTATCCAAAAAGGTTAAAGAGCACCCAGCTTATTATTGACATCACCATCCCGAAGAGAAGGGCCCAGCCAAAGTTTTTTACCTTGAAGCCTTCTATTAAAGCATCTACCAACATAATAAGGGCTGCATTAATAACCCACACAAATAACCCAAATGTTATAATGGTGATGGGAAGGCTCAAAATCAATAGAATGGGTTTTACAAATATATTGATTAATGCCAATAGGGCTGCTACAAAAACAGCGCTCCAAAAGTTTTTGATTTCCACGCCTTTCAGTAAATTTGCAGTTGCGTAAACAGAAATGCTATTTAATAGCCAAGCCCAAATCATAATTTCAGTATTTTATTAACAGTGGGTTTCCTTTACGAAGTAGAATGAAAAATGGTTGCAATTATAGTTAAATCTTTATGGATATAATTTATAAAACTTTTAAAGAGCTAAGTTCAAAACAGCTGGAGGATGTATTCAGACTGCGCCAACAGGTTTTTATTATTGAACAAAACTGTTTTTATGAAGATATAGACGGTTATGATGATACAGCGAATCATCTTCTTTTTTATGAAGGGGATAAATTGGCAGCTTATTTGAGAGTATTTGAACCCGGTTTAAAATATGAGGGGGAAGCGAGTTTAGGCAGGATTGTAGTCTCAAAGAATTTCAGGGGAACAGGATTAGGGGCTAAACTTGTCAAAAAAGGTATAGAGCTGTGTAGAGGTGTGCCAATACGTATTGAAGCTCAGGCAGCTCTCAAAGCGTATTATAATCAATTAGGTTTTAAGGAAGAAGGAGAGGTGTATTCGGTAGACGATATCGATCACCTGCAAATGACGTTAACTTAGTTCGGCTATCTTTGCTTTTAAATCGTCCACTACTTCATCAAACCCATTTTCAAGCTTTTCTATTAACTCCGAATTAGCTTCAGAATCCTCCCCATTTTTTGCATTCTCTTCTAGTTGCTGACAGGCTTCATTCAAATCATCAAGCCCAACATAAAGCATCATGGGCTTAATTTTATGGGCTTCAGATCTAAGTTGCATCCAATTTTTCTCGTCCTGAGCCTTTTTAATACTATCCAGATGTTTGGGGGTTTCTTCTATTAGCAATTGAATCATTTCGATCATGACTTCATTATCCCCATCCGTCATGCTTTCTAAATAATTTAAATTTATTTTCCCCATTATCAGATCGTTTGTTAATTGAATCTCAGAATTTCATTTGGAATTTAGCAAGTCTTGAGAATATAAAAGAGCACAAAGCAATTAAAAGAAGTTAAAGTATAAAGGAAAAATTAAACACAGAAAGGTCGCGCTTCGATAAGCGATGCATAAATTGTATGTGCAGGAATAAGATCAGCCTGTAAAAATTACAATGCCCACCAATACAAGTACGACAACTTTAAAAATAAATGCCTTCCAATTTCTCATTTCGATTGATTTATGATACTAATCCGAGAGGACAGGAATTGAACGCATTTTTTTTATAAAAATCAAGTTATCCACATAAAAATATTATGATAATTTAATGTAAAATCCTTTCTGTGAAGTTTGAATGAATATTTTTTAAATATTCGAGGAAAGTTTCTTCAAATTTATCCACATTCAAATCATTCTACAGTCACACTTTTGGCCAGGTTTCGTGGCTGATCTACATTGCATCCACGGTTTACAGCTATGAAATAAGACAATAGCTGAAGCGGAATAACTGTAAGAAGTGGAGATAAAACATCCTTCGTTTCAGGAACAATAGAAGTAAACTCAGCCAGATTTCCGACCTCTGTATTCTCGGCAGTAGTGATAGCAATGATCCGGCCTTTCCGGGCACGGACTTCTTCTATATTACTAATCATTTTATCATTGGTATGATCGGTTGCCGCTATTACAACAACCGGCATCATTTCATCAATCAGGGCAATAGGGCCATGCTTCATTTCAGCTGCCGGATAACCTTCGGCATGGATATATGAAATTTCTTTGAGTTTTAAAGCACCTTCAAGCGCAACGGGAAAACTATAAGAACGTCCTAAATATAGAAAATTAGGGGCATAGGAGAACAGGTCTGAAATATGTTTTATTTGATCTGTGTTCTGTAAGATTGTTTCAATTTTATCAGGAATCTGAGATAAAGCGGCAATAAGTTCTTTGGCCTCTTTACTGGAAAGGGTTTTCTTATAAAGTCCAAGTTTTATGGCCATCATGGTCAATACAGTAACCTGGGCGGTAAATGCTTTGGTAGAGGCTACACCAATTTCAGGTCCGGCATGTATATATACACCGGCATCTGTTTCCCGTGCAATGGTGGAACCTACTACATTAACGACGCCAAGTACTAATGCTCCCCGTGCTTTTGCTTCCCGAAGTGCCGCAAGTGTATCTGCTGTTTCTCCGCTTTGAGAAATCACAATCATGACATCATCTTCTCCAATCAGAGGTTCTTTATACCTAAACTCGGATGCGTATTCCACTTCGACAGGGACTTTAGCGAGATATTCAAACAAATACTCTCCTACCAGGCTTGAATGCCAGCTGGTACCGCAAGCAGCAATTATAATTCGATTGGCATTTGCAAGCTTATCCATAACGCTTTCAATTCCCCCAAGGGTGACCGTTCCTTCTTCGGCATTTATACGGCCACGTAAGCAGTCAGAAATAGATTTGGGTTGTTCGAAGATCTCTTTAAGCATAAAGTGATCGAATCCTCCTTTCTCAATTTCATCTAAACTGAGAGCCAATTCGTGAACCTCTTTAGAAAGTTCAATTTGATCAGCGGACTCTACGGTGTAACCATCCTTTGTAATAACGGCTATTTCTCCATCATCCAAATACACTACTTTATCTGTATAAGCTGCTACAGCAGAAGCATCCGATGCAATAAGCATTTCACCGTCGCCAACTCCAAGAAGAAGAGGGGATCCTTTTCTAGCCACTACAATTTGATCCGGGAAATCAGAATGAACTACGGCTATACCATAGGTGCCATGAACTTGATGCAAAGCAAGCTGAATGGCTTTTTTCAAAGAAGTGGAATCATTTTTAAGAAAACTATCGATAAGTTTTCCAAGAACTTCAGTATCTGTCTCAGAATAAAAAATGTACCCTTGCTCAATTAGTTTTTTCTTTAAGGTATTGTAATTTTCAATAATCCCGTTATGAACGAGCGCAAGTTTTCCGCTTTCAATAGTATGGGGATGAGAATTAATATCATTTGGTTCGCCATGAGTAGCCCACCGAGTATGCCCAATGCCAATTGTCCCCATTTGATCGTTCCCGACCATTTTCTCAAGATTGGCTACTTTCCCTTTCCCCTTTTTTATGGTTAATTGTTTGTTTATGATGGCAAGGCCTGCGGAATCATAACCTCTGTATTCTAATCGTTTCAGTCCATCTATTATAATTTTACCAGCTTGTTTATCACCGACATACCCTACAATTCCACACATATTTTAAACTCTTACTAAATAATTTTTTTTGGTTGCGATAATCCTTAAATATAGTGTCTTACACATAGAATAACGATCACGATTTTAGAAATTATGACACCCGATATTGTCTCGCATATTTGTTTCTTTTCCGATGAAAAAGCAAAACGGTTTCACCCACTCACTCTAACTCGTCCACTCGATGATCTCAGAGTGGGGATTTATACTATAAGGGAAAAGTGGGAAAAAACATTAAGCCTTGATGAAAGTTACAGATTACTTCCTGACTACATGGAGGGTGTATTTGATAAAGGGGTTTACCAGGATGATGAACCCTGTCTTTGGCTGAATTCCAGGTATTTACCAAATGCTGAATTAGTTTCTGCAATTTCTGATTTAAAAATGAATGAAAAATTAGTTAATAAAAAAGAAGTAGTTGCTGCACTTATTGACGGTGAAACTTCATCTCAATTATTTCACCAAGGTGTTTTTCAAAGTGATGGTTTGAAAAAGATAGAATTCAAAAATGTTTGGGCACTAAATTATATTTGGGATCTTATTGAACTAAATTCAGATCAAATTAAAGCTGATATTGCTTTAACAAAGTTGAAAAACATATCTAAAACCGGTTTGGGGGTTGAAGCAGTAGTTCATTATGAAGAAAATATATTTATTGGAGATAAGGTCCATATTGAACCAGGGTGCATTTTTATAGCGAAGAATGGCCCGATAGTTATTGAAGATGGAGCTGAAATTGAAGCCGGAAGTATTTTGCGTGGTCCTATTGCAGTAGGAAAAGGCGCTACTGTTAAAATGGGTGCAAGGATTTATGGGGGTACAACTATTGGGCCGGTATGCAAGGTTGGGGGGGAAGTGTCTGGCAGTATCTTTCATTCATTTAGCAATAAAGCTCATGATGGCTTTTGCGGGAATTCTATTTTTGGGCAATGGGTAAATCTAGGTGCGAATACCATTACTTCAAATTTAAAGAATGACTATAAAAGCGTTAAGGTCATTGACTGGGAAACAAAGAAACCAATTGAAACCGGGAGACAGTTTTTAGGAACTATCATGGCAGATCATTCTAAAACAGCCATTAACACAATGTTGAATACTGGAACAATTTGTGGGGTAAGCTCAAATGTTTTTATTGACTATTTATCTCCGAAATTTATTAAGTCTTTTACGTGGCTAGGTCCTGAAGGTGAAGAGCTTTACCGGTTTGAAAAGGCGATAGAAGTAATGAAGTCTATGATGAAAAGAAGAGATATATCAATGAGTGATCATTATCTGAAAATGATGAAACACATTTTTGAATTACGTGAAAAAAACACCTAAGTGTTTGCATCAGTATTTGATTTCATTTGCCAAGATATATTTTTGACTTTTTTAAGTCTGAATTAAACACACTTGCTATAAATTAACCGGGCTTAAATTTATCAACTGCTTTGCTTATCTGTTCTTTGTGTAGAGAGTGCACTCAGTTTAAATAGTTGCCATTTGAGCAAATAATTTTAGGGGTATAGGAATTTTGTTCGGTCTTATGAAAAAGTATGGCATAAGACTAGATTATTTCTAAAGTAAAGCATGGTAGAATTCAGTAATGGGAGGATCCATTTTAAGGTATTTAGGAACAAAACTTTAGGCAGTGATTATATTTCTGAATTGATAAAGTCAGAAGTTGAGAGTAATAATTTGTACTCGAAACCAACTGTTCTTGGTTTGGCTACCGGGGGTTCTCCAAAAAAAGTTTATGAAAAATTGATAACCTATCATATAACAGAGGGACTGTCTTTTAAAAATGTTATTACTTTTAATTTAGATGAATACTATCCAATCGATTCAAAGAACGAAAACAGCTACCATTATTATATGATTGAAAACCTTTTTAAGCATATAGACATTAACCTGGCTAACATATTTATACCTAATGGTATGCTTGATCGTAATGATATCCCGGCTCACTGTAAGGATTTTGAAGATAAAATTGAGGAATTTGGGGGGATAGATCTTCAATTGTTGGGAGTAGGAAGTAATGGTCATATTGGATTTAATGAACCGGGTTCAGAACTGAGTTCCAAGACAAGATTGGTTCAATTGGATCATAGAACAAGATTGGATACGTCGGAAAGATTTGGGGGGCTGAGCAACACACCTAAATATGCTGTTACAATGGGTATAAATACTATATTAAAGGCAAAAAAAATTGTTTGTATGGCTTGGGGAGCTTCTAAAGCCTCAGCGATTTCACAATTATTTAGCAAAAAAATTACAGGCGAGTGTCCAATCACTTTCCTGAAAAAACATCCCAAAGTTGAGTTAGTGCTGGATGAAAAGGCTGCATCTCTTATTAACCCTGAATTTTTCAAAAAAGAAAGTCTCTTTAACAAATAACAAATAGGACAAACTATGAAAAGAATAAAAATACTATTGGTTACATTCATGTTAACGCCATTTTTATTGATTGCGCAACCTGATACACCGGTAGAAGAATGGACAGGTAGAACCATATTATTGATAGGAGCTCATCCAGACGATGATGGAGGGTCACACGGAACATTAGCTACACTTCAAGCTAACGGAAATGATGTTTATGTCATGCTCTTAACCACGGGGAATGTAGGTACAAGTGACCCGACTATGACACGTGACAGATTAGCTAAAATTCGCAGACAAGAAGAAGTTGATGCTTTAAAGGAATTAGGCATACCTGAAGAAAACTATATCAATCTAGGTTATACAGATGGTATGTTAGAGTTTGCAGATCGGGAAGAAGTTGTAAAACAAATTGTTTGGTGGATAAGAAAGCTGAAGCCTAATACGCTAATGGCTTTTGATCCCGGCTATGGATATCAGCAATGGCATAAGGCGGATCACCGTGCGGCTTCATATCTGGCAGTAGATGCTGCCCGAGCAGCTGAATGGAGACTAATTTTTCCAAGTCAAATTATTAATGAAGGCTTGGAAGAGCATTCAGTTACCGACTATCTTTTCTATAGTACAACAGGGTCCCACGAAAACACTTGGGTTGATATTTCAGATTTCGCAGAAAATAAAGTTCGTTCTTTAAGTAAATATGTAAGTCAATTTACATCTGCTTTTAGTAATTATACAGGCCCGAATTTGGAAGATTTACCTGGTAATGAGGGGGAAGAATTTCTCGAGCGTATGCGAAACAGAGTGTATGAGCGAGGTGCTCGTGACGGTAAGCCGATGGAAAGTTTTAGATATTATAAAGGCAATCCAGATGGAGCAGGTTCCAGAAGGGATTGGTAGTGAGTTATTTTTTTTAATTAATATAGCAGCGGATACTATGGTATCTGCTGCTAATGATTATGTTATAATTGAATAGATTATTTGAATAATACATTGTCAGCTCAATAATTCTAAATTGAGTACCAACTATTGTAGATATAAATAAGATGTTTTTAGCCTCCGTGTTTCAAAGTCAAAACTCTATGGATGATCTAGATGAACTAGAGCTTGTAGCATTGATACGCGAGGGAAATGAAAAAGCATTCGAGTATTTATTTTTCAAGTATCATATTGAATTGAGCAGGTTCGCAATCAGTATTACGAAATCCAGAGAGTTTGCACGAGATGTTGTACAAGATGTATTTCTGAAAATCTGGAGGAATCGGGAAAATTGGGAAATTAACGTAGGTGTGAGGGTTTATCTTTTTCAATCGGTGAAAAATCAGGCTCTTAATCTATTGGAAAAACAAAATTCACAGCTTAGAATTATAAGCGGATTTCGAACCGAGATGGAAAGTTTAGCATTATTTGGGATGCCTGGTGCTAAAAACAATGACGGGTTAACTGATCTTCAACGTTATTCTATTAAGCAAATCTGGGCAATTGTAGAGAACATGCCAGAAAAAAGAAGAATGGTTTTTGAGTTGAATAGACGTCATGGGCTGTCATATAAAGAAATAGCTAAAGTTCTTGATATAACTAGAAAAACAGTTGAGAATCATATTGCAAACGCATTGCAAGATATTCGTGATCAAATACTACTAAAGGACATGTCTAAAAAAAATTAAATTACTCTTGGGGGTATTAAGAATTAGACTTGTCTTATTAAAGAAATAAAGAAGTAACACACTTAATCAGATTCAAACTTTGGATATAGAATTACTATCAAAATATTTGACTGGAGAATGCTCAAAAGCTGAGAAGCTATCAGTAGATAAGTGGCTTTCAGAAAGTGCTAAAAACCAAGATTATTTGAATAGCCTAAATGAACTGTGGGAGCTTTCTTCAAAAAATTATCCGCCAAATACTCTTTTTAATACCGAAGTTGATTGGGCTGTTTTGAAAAACAGAATGGATGATGAGGGTATTATTGGAAATATTAAAACAACAGCAAGCCGAAGTAAGTTTTCTTTAAATTCTACTTGGTCTGTTGTAATTCGTGTAGCTGCAATATTTTTACTGGCCGGGCTTTTTGGGTTATATACCTTTAAATCGATTTATGTACCTGTTAAAGAAGTTCAAAATACGGCTTTGAAAGAAATTTCAATGTCGAAGGGTAAGCGTGGGGGAGTGACTTTATCTGATGGGACAAAAGTGTATTTGAATGCCGATAGTCGAATTTCCATACCGACTGTTTTTAGTGAAGATTCCAGGGAGGTTTATCTTGAAGGGGAGGCATATTTTGATGTAGCAAAGAACCCAAATAAGCCATTTATCATAAATACTAACGGTGCTATAATTCAAGTTCTTGGAACTTCATTTGTAGTAAAAAATTATTCAGACGATAAAACAGTACAGACTGTAGTTGAAAGTGGTGTTGTATCATTTAGGCGAGCAAATTCTAATGCGAATGATGGAATAATTTTAACCAAAGGTAAACTTGCTCGGTTAGACTTATCAAATAGCAGGATGATTACCGAAAATGTTGACAATATAGATTTTTATTTGAGTTGGAAACGAGGCGAGTTGAAGTTTGATTACACTGCAATGTCTGAAGTTGCAAAACAATTGGAACGCCGGTACGACATAACCGTAGTATTTGATTCTGATTCCATCAAAAACATGCATTTAACAGCTGAATTGAAAAGTAAAAGTATGGATAACGTGATCCGGACGATTGCTACTTCGTTAGATATCAGATATAAAATTAGTAAGGACAAAGTTACTTTCAGTAAATAACCCTGTTAAACAACAAGGCATTAATTCGTTTTGTTATCAGGTAAAATTGGAAGCGCTTTTATAACAAGAACAAAAACTAGCTATAGAGGACACGGATGAGAACATTTGTTACAAAAACAGTAAGGATTGCGATATCATATATGTTACTTGGTATTGTTGTACTTCATTTTGGTAATACTACAAATGCAAAGGCACAATTGATTACATCTCTTTCGAATAGTTTGCAGACAATTTCCAGTCAGTACTATTCAGTTAAGTTGTATTCCAATAGTATTCCAGAATTGAGGAAGAAGATTACATTAGATGAGAAAGACGTCCCTCTTGGTGACGTATTAAAGTTAATTTCAAAGAAGTCAAAACTTGGAATTGCTCTTAACTCAGACTTAAAAGCACTGTCTAAGTCTATTTCAGTAGAGCTTAAAGATGTAAGTGTTTCTGATGCTTTACAATATGTATTACTCGATTCGGGTTACGAAGCTGTAGTTTCTAACACCAGGGAAATCATGTTGATTGAAAGCCAATCTTTGAAAAATGAAATTACTCAACTTGAGAAAGATATTTCTGGTGTGGTTAGGGACTCACAAACCGGCGAAACACTGCCAGCCGTTAACGTATCTGTAGAAGGTACGAATATAGGTACTGCTACAAATGCGGATGGGGAGTTTGAGTTTACAGTCCCTGATGATGCTGAGGTATTAGTTTTTCGATTTGTAGGATATAAAACACAAGAAGTGATTATAGGTGATCAAAACTATTTTGAAATAGATTTAGTCTATGATCTTGTACAATTTGAGGATGTTGTTGTTGTTGGATATGGTACACAGCAACGAACAGAGGTTACAGGTTCCGTGACGTCAATAAGGCCTGAGGAAATCAACAGCATTCCTGTCTCAAGTTTTGAAAATGCACTTCAGGGTAGAATGGCTGGGGTTAATGTAGCGGAGTCAACAGGTGAGCCCGGGGCTAGTCCACAAATTTTGATTCGTGGAACAGGTTCTATTTCTGCCGGTAATGACCCGCTGTATGTAGTGGATGGAGTTCCTATTTCAAAAGGCACGAACCTTCAAGCAAGTATTGGAAGCCAAAGAGCTTCTTTTCAGCCACCTAAGGCTAATCCATTAGCAACCATTAACCCAAGAGATATAGAATCAATTGAGGTTTTAAAGGATGCTTCTGCTGCTGCTATTTATGGATCCAGAGGGTCTAATGGGGTTGTTCTTATTACAACTAAGAGAGGTAGTGCTGGTACTCCCCAGATTTCCTTTAATAGCTATATGGGAAGTTCGACTATATTCAACCAGCCGGATTTAATGAATGCCGAGGAAGTGATAGCTTATACCAAAGATTCACGTAATAATAATTATCTGCAGGATATTGAAATGGGAGATGCTCCGGCTAATCCAAATTACGATCCTGATACAAATGCAGGGCGTCCAAACGTAGGGAACTATTTGATTCCGGAACAATATGTTAATTGGGATGGAACTGATACCGATTGGTTGGATCTTATTTTTAGCCCTGCAGTAATGCAGAATTATGACCTTTCTGTAGGTGGGGGAAATGAAAGCAGTAGATATTTCCTTTCAGCCGGTTACCTGAATCAAGAAGGTGTTTTAGATGGTTCTGCCTTTGATCGTTATACATTAAAATTAAACCTGACTCAGGATTTAAGTGACAAGTTTACCATTGGTACTTCGATCAATACGGCTTTAACGCAGCACGACAGATTACCTGCTAATGCACCTTATTTTGGCTCACCTCCCGGAATTGTATACTCTGCGATGGTTCACTCGCCCGTAGTTGCACCCTATAATCCGGATGGTTCTATAAACCAGCTGAATAATCAGTCTTATCTGGGTGGAGGAACTACATCAGCCAGTAACCCACTTGCCATTATGGAATTCATAAGTGAGGACATTAAGAATAATCGAGTGTTCGGTAATTTTTATGGTGATTTTAACATAAATCAGAACCTTACATTCAAGTCTTTGGTTGGTTATGATCTGAATAATTTTAAACAGTCATTTTACAGGGGAACCGAGTTTCTTTATAGAACTCAGACATCTCCACAGCCTTATGCTCAAAGCAGTTCAGGTGATAGCTTTAATTGGTTATGGGAAAATACACTTAACTATGTGAAGTCCTTTGGAGAGGATCACAGTTTGAATGCTGTAGCCGGGTACACTGCTCAAAAGCAAACGGATAGCCGAAGTGTTATAGTAGCCCAAAACTTCACTGACGATCAAGTTAAAACTGTTAATGGCGGTATTATCACAGGTGGTGATGAAATTCAGGAAGAATGGAGTTTAGTTTCAACCCTTGCCCGTGTTAATTATGTATACAAAGATAGATATTTGTTTACAGGTACTGTCCGTGCTGATCGTTCATCAAGGTTCGGTAGCGAAAATCAAACGGGTGTATTCCCATCGTTTTCATTAGGATGGAGAGCAACTCAGGAATCATTTTTGGCCGATATTGATGCTATAAATGAGTTGAAATTCAGAGGCAGTTATGGTGTAACCGGTAACTTTGAGATTCCAAACTATGGATCAATCGGATTATTAGGTGAAGCCAATTATCCATTTTCAGGAAGTGAGAGCATTGGTGTTGCTCCAAGAACAATTGGAAATGATGAGCTTACCTGGGAAACAACTTATCAAGTTAATCTTGGTATTGATTATGCTTTCCTTGAAAGTCGAATTTATGGTTCGTTTGATGTATATAACAGTACTACCAAAGATCTTTTGCTTATGGTAAACATTCCTGCATCAACCGGGTTTGAAACAGCACTGACAAATATTGGTGAAGTTGAGAATAAAGGAGTTGAGTTTGCTATCACTTCCAGAAACTTCTCAGGTGATTTCCAATGGGCTACTGATTTCAATATTGCTGCAAACCGTAATAAAGTACTTAAATTAGGCCCGGAAGGAGATCCAATTTTAAGTTCCGGAGCAGCCGGTAATCGTCATATTACGCGTATCGGAGATCCAATAGGTAGTTACTATGGATATGTAGTTGATGGTATTTATCAAAATCAGGCGGATATTAATAATTCACCTGATGATTTAATGGCTCCTGCTCCACGTCCCGGCGACTTTAAGTTTAAGGATGTGAATGGCGACGGTGTAATTAACGCAGACGATCGCACGGTGATTGGCAGCTATCATCCCGACTACACCTATGGAATCACAAATAGATTTAACTATAAAGGTGTTGATCTGAGTATTTTCATTCAGGGAGTTCAAGGCCGGGATGTACTGAACTTAACTTCCCGTCACCTCCTCAATGGTGAAGCTAATTTCAATTCATATGCAGCACTGAATGATCGTTGGATCTCTGAATCAGAACCAGGGAATGGAGAACATCCGAGGGCTGACCGTAATTCAGCTAACCATGGTAATAATAACCGAATTTCTTCTTATCAGGTACAAGATGGAAGCTATTTGAAGATTAAAAATATAACGTTAGGGTATACTTTACCGGCTTCATGGATTGAAGGTATATTTAGCTCTGCTCGCTTGTATGCATCTGCTACTAACGTTGCTATTTTTACAGATTATATAGGATTTAATCCCGAGGTAAGCCTGCAAACGAACAGTTTGACACCGGGTGAAGATTATGGTGCCTATCCATTATCAAGAACATTCCAATTCGGTATTAACCTCGACTTTTAATCAGAATTTTAAAAAGGATAAGAACCATGAAAAAATTATATCTAATATTTCTTCTTCCGCTTTTATTTGTCTCTTGTGGAGAAGATTTTACAACCTTAAGTCCGATATCGGAGCGAAACTCGCAAAACTTCTATGAAACACAGGGCGATTTTGAAGTAGCTATTACAGGTGCATACGATGCACTTCAAAGTAATGGAACCTTTGGAGTCAACTATGTACTCATGTTAGAAATGAGAGCTGATAATGGAGCAAACGGTGGTGGGGCAACAGGTCTTGCCGCTACACTACAACAGCTGGATGATTTTCAGGAAATATCGACGGCGAGTGAGTTGAGTACAACCTGGAATCAGTCTTACGAAGGAATCGCCAGAGCAAATACGATTATAGCTCGTATTGATGATGTTAATTTCACGGATAGTAACTTAAAGGATCAAATTAAAGGAGAAGCACTTTTTATACGATCATTACTTTACTATCATATGGCTGTCATTTTTGGAAACATTCCTGAGCAGTTTGAAGAAGTTACTTCACCAAATGTGGAAATAAACCAAGTTTCTGCTTCGGTTATATTTGACCGCATTGCTTCTGATTTGGAAGAGGCTGAGACATTATTGCCGGAAGTAACAGATGGCGGGCGTGCCACTAAACATGCTGCTGCTGCTTTATTGGGAAGAGTACATTTGCAAGCTGGAAATCCCACCGCAGCTGAAGGACCGTTACGAAGAGTTGTGGACTCAGAGCAATACGACCTTGTAGCTGATTATGCTGAGCTTTGGGGCGCTTCTAATGAAGGAAATATTGAGTCTATATTTGAGGTTCAATATATCTCCGGTGGCCTTGGAGAAGGAAGTGCATATACTGATATGTATACGCCAAATGGTGTCGGTGGTGGTGTTGGTGGAGGAGTTGCTCCACAAAATGTTACCGATGATATCGTTGCTCAGTTTGATTCTGCAGATGAAAGACTCAATGGAACCTTGGATACAACAGCTACCGGGACATATTGGGTCAAGAAATTTGATAGCTCCCCTTCAAATGCTTTTGATGCACCTAATAATTGGATGGAAATTCGATATGCTGAGGTTCTATTGAACTTGGCTGAAGCCCTTGGTGAAAGTGGTGAAGCATATGATCTTATCAATGAAGTAAGAAATCGTGCCGGATTGACCGATATTGATACTAATACGCCGGGTACTTTTGAGGAGAAACTTCTGCAGGAACGGCGATTGGAGTTTGCATTTGAAAATAAAAGATGGCCTGACTTGCTGCGATTTGGAGTAGCGAAATCAGTAATGGCTAATCATTTAGGGATATCAGAGTCGGAAGTAACACTTCTGTATCCGATTCCACTTGGGGCTATAGATGTTGCGCCAGATGAAATGACCCAAAATCCAGAACACCAATAAATAGTAGCTTTTTAGCCGGGATAATACACTCATATATCCCGGCTATTTTTTTAATTTAAATCAAAATAAATGAACTATTTAAGATCATTACTTTTTACTACGCTATTACTTTCTGTTACTTTTTTGGCAAGTGCTCAGTTGCCGGATGATGGAAATGATAAAATTAGAGTGATTGCTATATTCGCTCATCCAGATGATGGCGATGCTAAAATGGGAGGAACCGCAGCTATGCTAGCTGAAAGAGGTTATGCAGTTAAATTCCTGTCAATTACAAATGGAGATGCAGGTCATTATGAAGAAGGCGGCGGGATGCTGGCTAAACGTAGAAGAGCAGAAGCAGCTGAAGCAGGCAGAAGATTGGGTATTGACGAATATAAAGTTTTAGATAATCATGATGGAGAATTGCTGCCTGAGTTACATATCAGACAACAGGTTATTCGAGAAATTAGAAATTGGAATGCCGATATCGTACTAGGATTACGCCCGAACGATTATCACCCTGACCACAGATATGCGGGTGTATTGGTTCAGGATGCTGCTTATATGGTAGTAGTTCCAAATGTAGCCCCCGACACCCCCCCATTAAAGAAAAATCCGGTGTTTTTGTATATGGCAGATGGTTTCCAAAAACCGAATCCCTTCTCCCATGACATCGTAGTTGGAATAGATGAGACCTTTGAGAAAAAAGTAAATGCCTTCGATGCACATGAGTCTCAGGTATACGAGTGGCTTCCCTGGGTTTCAGGAAATTTAGATAAAGTACCTGAAGGTGAAGAGGAAAGAAAAGAGTTTTTACGAAATGGGTTCATAGGTCAGATGGGGGTTTCACCGGAACAGCGTAAAGTACTCGAAAAATGGTATGGTAAAGAGAAAGCAAAAACATTCAAATATGCTGAATCATTTGAGATTTGTGAATATGGATATCAGCCCACCGAAGAAGAAATCAGAAAGTTATTTCCAATGTTAAAGAAATAGCTTACCTATTATTTTTATTTAAACCTGAAACACTAGCACCACTCACTATATCAATATTATGAAACGGAATTATTACCTGGTAGGACTTATCGTATTAATATTTTTTGTTATCTCATTTCTAACAAATATAATAGGTCCGCTTGTTCCTCAGATCATTGAGGATTTTAATTTGAGTCTTACCTTAGTAGCGATTTTACCATTTGCATTCTTTATAGCCTATGGGGTGATGTCGATTCCTTCAGGAATATTGATCGAACGGTTTGCGGAAAAAAAAGTAATGATAGCCGCATTTCTGGTAGCATTTTCCGGGGCGTTACTTTTTGCTTTATTTCCTCAATATTTAATTGCCGTCATTTCTTTATTCCTTATCGGCTCAGGGATGGCTATGCTTCAGGTAGCTATTAATCCACTCCTCAGGGTTTCTGGTGGGGAAGAAAATTTTGCTTTCAATTCAGTGATGGCTCAATTGTTTTTCGGACTGGCTTCTTTTATAAGCCCACTTGTTTATTCTTATTTGGTTCTTAATATCGGTACTGAAAACATGGGCGCATTGTTGAGTTTGCTTACTAACATAGTTCCGGAGAACTTGCCCTGGGTTTCATTATACTGGTTATTCGCATTTGTTTGTGTAGTTATGGTGATTGTGATTGCGGCTTCTAAGTTTCCGGAAGTAGAGAAAAAAGAAGACGAATTGATTGGCGCTTTTGAAACCCATATAGAGTTATTAAAAAACAAGAAAGTAATCTTGTTCTTCTTTGGTATTTTCGCTTATGTAGGTGCTGAACAAGGGGTTGCCAACTGGATATCAGAATTTCTTTCAACCTACCATGGATACGATCCTCAAACCACCGGAGCTTCAGTAGTCTCTTGGTTTTGGGGAATGATGACTGCAGGGACTATGCTTGGTTTATTCCTGCTAAAAGTTATGGACAGTAAAAAAGTACTTATCCTCTTTACAGTAGCTGTATTAATTTCACTTACCCTTTCTCTTTTTGGTCCTGGAGAGATGGCACTTTATACTTTTCCTGCAATAGGATTTTTTATTGCTGTTATGTGGCCGATTATATTTTCGTTAGCACTAAATTCAGTGGCCGAGCATCATGGAACTTTTTCAGGAATATTGGTTACCGGAATTGCCGGTGGTGCAATTGTTCCGCTTATCGTGGGTTCACTTGGTGATCTATTTGGGTTGAGAATCGGGATGTTATTCCTCTATATCTCATTTGGATACATACTGAGTATCGGCTTCTGGGCCCAACCACTCATCAGTAACAAGACCATTGAATTTGGGTCAAAAGAATGATGCTGATTTTCGTTGAACAATTTTAAATCAATCCACAGGAATAAGATGGATGTGATAGGAATAGATTTAGGAGCTACTAACGTAAGGGTTGCACGTATTGTGAATGACAAGATTGTGTCAATTTCAACTGCAGAAATTGAGAATACGGCATCAGCGGAAGATTTAATTAATCAAATCAGGATGCTAATTTCGGAAGAAATTGAGTCATCTGTGACCGCAGTTGGGATAGGAGTTCCAAGTGTGGTAGATGTTGAAGCCGGTATAGTATATAATGTGCAAAACATCCCCTCTTGGAAGAAAGTCCCTCTTAAGAAAATTCTCGAGAAAGACTTTAACAAGCCTGTTTACATTAATAATGACGCGAATTGTTTTGTTTTGGGGGAAAAATACTTCGGAAAAGCTAGGGGATGTTCTTCTGTTGCCGGTCTTATAATTGGAACTGGTTTTGCAGCCGGACTTATTTTTAATAACAAATTGTATTCAGGGCCTAACTGTGGAGCCGGAGAGGTGGGAATGATACCTTATCGAGATTCAATTTATGAGCATTATTGTTCCGGGCAATTTTTTGAAAAACAAAAAGGTATTAATGGATCAAAACTTTTTGAACTTGCTTTGGATGATGATGAGGATGCGCAGGAAATATATAATGAATTTGGAACACATCTTGGAAATGCAATTAAAGCTGTTCTGTATGCATATGATCCCGAGTTGATTGTTTTTGGGGGAGGAGTTCGTAAAGCTTATCAATTTTTTAAAGATGCAATGTATAAATCGATGTCAGACTTTGCCTACAAGAACTCTCTTAATAAACTAACTATAACTGTTTCTGAACTGGACCAAATAGCTTTATTGGGTGCTGCAGCTCTGGTTTTAGATAATAAAACCCAAAATTGACAGGTAATTTATAATGTGGATTTCAAAGTTTAATATGAAGAATTTAAGTTTGTTGTTCATGGTTTCACTGATCATGATTTCAGCTTGTGATGTTATTAATAATTCAACAAAAATTCCCATTGATGTAAAAAATAACATTCCGGGATCTCCGCAAGTTTTTGGTATTCCAGTTCCCAAGGGGGAGCTTTTTTCACCTGATCATGTTCGAGTTTTGGATAGCAAGGGAAATGAGATTCCATCACAAATCACGAAAGTAAATACCTGGGAGCCTGCGGATAATAGTATTAAATGGATGTGGGTGTTTTTCTTTACTGGAGATGAAACTGATTATACAGTAGAATATGGTCCTGAAGTTCGAAATAGCATGGACTATGACCAAATATTAACCGTTAAGAACAATCAACGCGTTAACGGAGAAGTAACAGTTGATACAGGCCCTTTACGTTTTGAAGTCAAAAAAGGAGAAGGTGGTGGTTTTTTTAATGCACCTGCCGGCAGTGGTTTTCTTGATAAAGTTGAATTGGATATTGATGAAGATGGTTTTGGTGAAACGGATGTAATTGCTGAAGGTAGAGAGGGACGAAGTTCATTCCTTGATCTTATAGATGGGATGGGACTTGACAGATCTAAGGCAGTAGTTACAAGAACGGTTAAAGAACTGGGAAGTGGTCCGTTACATTCAATTATTCGGGTGGAGGGAGAGTACCAGTATAATCGTGACGACAATAATACCGCTCCTTTTATAACCCGAATTCATGCTTATGCCGGGAAGAGCTACATTAAAGTTCAGCATACATTTATTTATACCGGAAATCCTGATAATCATAGTATTCCCAATGGACAATATGAGGCTATTGTAACTCAAAATGGAATTGTTATTGATGAAGGCGAGCTTTCCAAAGACACAGGATTTGTAAAGCCAGAAGATCAAATAGCTGCAACGGGATTATCTTTAAAGTATAATTTGTCTGATAATAAGACTGTAACTACTTCTTATTATGATGGAAAATGGTGGGATAAAAGCAGCAGCCAATTTGTACAGAGTTCATTAATTAATGAGGCATCAGTACTTCAAACCGGTCCGAATCCATCTCAAATTCCACCCTTGGAAAACTCTTCACCAGAGCAAAGATTACAGAATGCATTTAAGTCAAAGATCACAATAGATGAACAAACTGATGTTAATGCTGAAAGAGCGGTTGGCTGGATAGATCTTTCTGACGAAAAATGGGGCATTATGATTGGCTTCAAGAGCTTCTTTGAAGAATACCCCAAAGAGATGAAGGTTGAAGAAGAACAAGATCAAATAACAGCTTTTATATGGACGCCTTCTGTTGAGCCACTTAGTTTTGCGAGAAAAGACCTCGAAAATGATAGTGGAATGATTGCAAACTTTGCGCAAGGTTTAGCAAAGACAACTGAAATGGTATTTTACTTTCATAAAAAAAGTACCAATGGTGATGTAGAGAAAACTGCAAAAATGTTTCTGGATAGTCCTGTTACACACGCAGATCCTGATTGGTATGCCAAAAGTGAAGCTTTTGGTAAACTATCTGCCCGGAATGAGAAGTTTGCTACGTACGAAAGAGGCTTAGAGTATAAATTTAAATGGATGAAATTTAATCAGGAATGGGAACCGTGGTATGGCATGCTTAATTACGGTGATAATTTGACCTATTATTATGGTAATGAATGGAGACAATGGACAAATAATGAACCCGGTAACGATTACATGTGGTGGTTACAATTTATAAGAACAGGTAACCCTCTGTATTATCGAACAGCACAAGCAGCAAGTATGCATACAATGGATGTAGACAACATTCACTGGCCTAAAGATCCTATTTACATTGGTGATACAAACGAATCGTTACACTATTTTCAAAATTTAGAAAAGACTGAAGGGTCACCTTATGTTGGAATGGGCAGACGACATGCTGATCAGCACTATACTTCATTATTGAGTGCTCATGTTTGGGTGCCCGGATGGATTACATCCTATTATCTTGATGCAAATCACAGAGGTTTGGAAGTAGCCATGGAAACAGGTAATTATTATGTGAAAAGAGTATTTGGTGATCATGGATTGAGGGGACGCCGGCTATACTTGTCGGTTTGGAATTTAGCTGAGATTTATGATGCCACAAAAATGGATGTATATGGTGATGAGCTGAAAGACCGGGTAAATATAATGCTTGAGTTACAACATCATCCGGATCAAGGTGGTGAGATTGTAATTAACAGATATGGTTACTCACAAGTTTATGTAACTAATGGTCTCAGAAGGTATATTCAACTAACGGATAGCGAGGAAGCTAAAAATGCTGTCATTGATCATGCAAGAAGGCTTCGGGATGTTCCTCCCTATAATCATGACATGGAATCCTATTTATCATCAATAAGCAGTTTGGTTTTGGGATATGAATATTCCGGTGAACCGAGTTTCTTAAAAGAAGCGGTTGATCGTGCTCAATACTTAAAAACCGATGAATTGGTACAGGAATTCGACTCTTATGAAAATCAAAAGATACTTGCAGAAGCGTTAGAAGAGGCAAGTAATTTTCCAAAAGACCCTGGTGCAAGAAGGCCCCCAATTTGGCAGATAACAAATGGCCTTAGAGTATTTGGCTGGACAAGTATTTATAATGTTCCTTACTTAGAATATTGGATGGAAAAAGAAAATTATCCGGCTGACAGATAAGTTTAGGTTTTTATGATAAAAAGAAACTTTACCCATTTAGGTAAACGTTTAGGTTTGATCGGTGGAGTGTTAGTATTAATAGTACTCATGCTAACCCCGTCGCCTGAGGGCTTATCTGATGAGGCATGGAGAACAGCTGCAATAACAATATTAATGGGGATATGGTGGTTGACAGAGGCCATTCCCATATCTGTAACTGCACTGCTGCCAATAGTTTTATTTCCCATATTTGGTATTACTACTATTTCAGAGGCAACATCGCCTTATGCCAATCCACTTATTTTTTTATTTATGGGTGGATTTATAATAGCCCTGGCAATGGAAAAGTGGGATCTTCATAAACGAATTGCAATCAATATTGTCAGTTTTGTTGGAGTTAAACCCTCTTCTATTATCATAGGATTTATAATAGCGGCTGCATTTTTAAGTATGTGGGTTAGTAACACGGCTACCGCAATTATGATGTTGCCAATAGCTATGTCAATATTGGAGTTGGTAGACAGAGATGAAAGCTCAGAAAAGATAAACTTTGAGATTGTACTGGTATTATGTATTGCATATGCCTGTAATATTGGAGGGATGGGTACACTCATCGGTACGCCTCCCAATGCTTTATTAGCCGGTTTTGTTCTTGAGAATTATGGCATTGAGATCACATTTTTTGATTGGATGCTTGTTGGAGTTCCCATTGTTTTGGTGTCACTTCCACTAATGTATTTAGTTTTGACAAAGTTGATTTACCCGATAAAAATTAATGTCTTACCGGGTGGTAAAGAATTGATTCAAAAACAGATGAATGAATTAGGCTTCATGTCATCAGAGGAAAAAAAGGTTGCTTCTGTTTTTGTAGCAGTGGCTACACTTTGGATATTCAGGCCTTTCATTTCAAATTACATTCCGGGTATTTCAGATGCTGGTATAGCAATTGCAGCATCTGTGATTCTTTTTATCATCCCTTCTGATCTTAAGAATAATGTATTTCTTCTAAAATGGTCGGATACCAAGCGTTTGCCCTGGGGCGTATTAATTCTTTTTGGTGGTGGATTGAGTATGGCATCTGCTATCAGTTCTACAGGTTTGGCTACCTGGATTGGAACCGGAATAGGAGCACTAAATACCTGGCCAATACTGTTGATTATCTTTATTGTGATATCGCTAATCATCTTTTTAACAGAGATGACAAGTAATACAGCTTCTACAGCAGCTTTTTTACCAATATTAGCCTCAGTTGCCATTGGGTTGGGAGAGAATCCATTACTCCTTGCTATTCCCACTGTATTAGGTGCCAGTTGTGCTTTTATGCTTCCGGTGGCAACACCTCCTAATGCCATTGTTTATGGAAGCGGGAAGATTACTATTCCTGAAATGGCTAAAGCCGGTTTTTGGCTAAATATCCTATTTATAATATTATTGACACTCGCCTCTTTAACAATTATTGGGTTTGTATTTGGAATTGAAGCAGGGGTATTACCTGAGTGGGCGAGGTAGCCATTAGGCTTAGCTCAGGCTTTTTTTGATGAAGAAAGATGAATTGTTAAGCAAAAAAAATGAGTCGGCTTTATACAATCCGGTCTTAATCAAAGAAATCAGCAGAAGATTAAAGAACTCTTCGCGCAGCCAGGTAAGTTTTCTGCCAATAATCTTCTTCAAGGCTTGATATGATAACTCCGAAACTTGTAGAAGCATGCAAAAAGTCATCTTGGTTTATCATAACGCCCACATGATATGATTTTCGCCCTGTCTTAAAAAACACCATATCCCCTGTTTTCAGCTCTCTTTTTTTGATAGCTTTTCCGTGTTCCAGTTGCTCTAAGGTGGTGCGGGGAATGATTTCGAAAAAATAATCCTCAAAAACAACCTGCATAAAAGCAGAGCAATCGATGCCTTCATAACCGGCCCCGCCAAGTCTATAGGGAACTCCTTTCCAGTCTTGGTAAGCCAACTCGAGGAATTCTTGCCGCTCCTTAATCTCAGGAGGAGTATTTTCTTCATTTACCGAACTGCTTTTGGGCGGAGTATCTTCCGGTGAATTTACAGGCGTTGTCGAGGTGGTTTCTTCTTCCCAGGGAATAGTCCCGCGCTTAACGGTCCCGCAGGCTGCAAGAATTACCGCCGTAAAAACTATAAGGCTCGCTTTTTTAATGGTCATACCGTCTGATTTCATTATCTGTAAATATAAACGGATATGCTTACTTTTGGAGAAGAAATTCTAAATTTAATTCCGCGGTTATATCAATGAAATTACTTGTAAATATTGATCACGTTGCAACACTAAGGAATGCCAGGGGGGAGGGATATCCCGATCCTGTTGATGCAGCTCGAATTTGTGAAGAAGCAGGGGCGGCCGGTATTGTTTTTCACCTTCGCAAAGACCGTCGCCATATCCGGGATGAAGATGTATATAGGTTAAAAGAAAGCGTTCGGGGAAAGCTGGATTTTGAGATGGCCGCATCAGATGAGATGCTGCAAATTTGTACGGAAGTGAATCCACACCTGTGTACCCTGGTTCCGGAAGGAAGGGAAGAATTGACAACCGAGGGCGGTTTAAAAATGCACACGGTATTTGACGATTTTAAAAGCCGCGTATTCCCGGCGCTCAGGAAAACAAATATTGAGATCAGCTTGTTTTTGGATCCCAATCCCGAAGACATTGAACTGGCACATAAGCTGGGGGCTGATGCCATCGAGCTGCACACCGGAACGTTTGCCAATGCCGGGCCCGGTAAAAAACAACATGAACTGATCCGGCTGCGAAAGGGAGCTAAGTTAATTAATGACCTTGGAATGAAAGTTAATGCCGGTCACGGTTTGAATCTGGAGAACCTTCCCGATCTATTGGAAACCGTTCCGCACTTAAATGAAGTAAGTATCGGTCATGCACTTATTAGTAAATCCATTTACTGGGGCCTGGAAAAAACAGTAAAGGCATACCTGGAAATTATCGAGGATTACACAAGTTGAATATCCGATATCCACCGCTGAATAATTAATTACTGAGTAGTGGATGAAGATATATAAATCATCATTTTAATTAATTGAAAGAAAATTAAAACCTCCGCAAAACATATCGCTGACCGAATTCGACTAATGATTGCTACTAAGCAGTTTCAGGTGGGTGAAATGTTGCCGTCAACGCGGGAGCTGGGCCAGCAGCTTGAAGCTAGTTTTCACACGGTTCGAAAAGCCTATCATATTTTGGAAGACGAAGGCCTGATCCTTGGAGAACAGGGGCGCGGTTTCACCGTAAAAAACCAGAATACACTGTTGGATAAATCAGCCAGGCTGGAAGTGGGCGGAGAGAAGGTTCAGGCATTGGTGGAGGAACTCATTGGTTACGGACTTGATGAATCCGAAATCGAGCTTTTATTCCAGGAACAGCTGGGCTTTATGGAATGGCCGGACCGTATTCAAACAAGTGCGAGTGTGGGAGAAAATTATGAGTTGGGGCGAATGCTTTCAGATGCCATAAAAAAACAGGTAGGTGTAAAAAGCCAGGTGATTGACATCAATGAATATGAAAGCGCAGCTAAATATGATGCCTTATTCGTACCGATCCACCTCATGAGCCATTTCAGGAGCTTAAAGGAAAGTTTACTGGTGTTACCTATTGTGTATGATTACGACCCGGATATCCTGCTTTCTATGGTCGATCGAGTGGCCATTGATACCATCGGATTGGTAACCGGAAGCGAAGAAAGTATTCCAAAAATTATCAGTGAATTGAAACGCTCTATTCATTTTGAAGGATCGTTTGTTGCGGGTACCATATATGGCAAGTCATTACCGCTTTTTGTTCGCGAATCAGACCTTATCTTGTACACTCCGGAAAGTGCGCGATTGGTAGAGCAGAAAGTCCCTGAAAAAAACCGGTTGCGATTAGAGTATCTTCTGTCTGAAAAAAGTTCAGAAATGATTCGCGCTGAATTATGGGATCAGTGAAATTTTAAATTGAATAATGTTGAATGTTAAATGGACTCACTATTTAACATTCAACGTTTAAAATTAAGCATTACTTGATTAAGAAAGTTTTACAAGAAGCTATTGAGGCTATTGAAAAAGAAATTCTTGCTGTGAGGGAAACCCCATCCACGGATGTGCTTTTCAGCGGTGAACTCGAAAAGATCTCAGGGGAATTTATATATACGTTTGAGACGCAGAATAAAGGCCTCAGGTTTGCCGAAGAAATAAAGGCAAAAATTGATAGCAAGGAATACAAAGTTCATCCGGTGGAATTTAAAGACAAAAAAGTGCGTCTGGAATTCCCCAAAAACGTAGGAAATAAAATTGGAGAGGTGTTTCTTGAGTGGGAGAATGATTTTGTGCTCAAAAAGATGGAAGAGCACCTGTTCAAACTTCAGGACAAAGCCGATGAGATTCCTCAGCTGAAAGCATTGCTGCAACCGGAAGAATTTTTCAAAGAACATGCCGGTATTGCTGAAATAAAAGTGGATGACCTTCGCAATGATGCCCAGAAAGAAGCCATCCAAAAATCTCTCCAAAACAACATTTTGTATGTCTGGGGACCGCCCGGAACGGGGAAGACAGCAACGCTGGGTTATGTTGTGGCCAACTTGTTGCGGCAAAAGAAACGGGTGCTTTTTGTTTCCAATACTAATCGCGCAGTGGATGTGGGGTTGTTGAGTGTTATTGATGCCTTAGAGGAAGTTGACCCGGGCTTCAATCTTCAAAACACCACCCGCTATGGTGAAGCCGCTTTAGATGAGTCCCGGCTGGAAGACATCCTTTTTGAACACCAGGTGAAGACAAAGCTGGACAGCCGCAAAGCCGATGCGGTGACGCTCTCAAACCTGCTCAGTAAGTATGAAAAACTTCAGGAAACGGTCGATGGCTTGATGCGCAACGGCGAAGAAGTACCGGAAAAACTGGAACTGGAATGTCAGCTTGCGGGAAACAAACTGGATGAGCACGGTGGGCCTGAATCCGTTGAAATTGAAATCGATCGCCTGATGAATTTGAATGAGCGCTATGAGCTCAAGAAAAAGCAGTTGGTGGCAACAACGCTTGCCAAGGTATGCACTTCAGAACTGTTTTATAACCTCAGTTACGATGCTGTGGTCGTTGATGAAGGGTCTATGGCCGGAATTCCCTATATGTTGTTGATGGCTGCTAAAAGCAAAAAACACCTGGTTGTAGCCGGTGATCCCATGCAGCTTCCGCCGATTGCCATAACCAATCACCCTAAATCAAGGGATTTTCTGGAGCAGGATATTTTCACCTTTGTATCTAAATCAGGGACTACGGAAGAACTATTTAACTGGCACGATATTAATCCCGATTTTACCTGTTTTTTCGATGTACAGTACCGGATGAAAGATGACTTGGCCGGGGTGATAAGTTCGGTATTTTACGAAGGAAGGTTGAAGTCAGGGGAACCTAGAGACGGAAGGATAACCGATGGAAGTATTGCTTCCGTGGCCTTGATAGACACCACAAAATATAACCCGGTTTTAGAACAAGAGTCAGGTGAGCGAGGGTTTAAACCGGTAAATGAAGTCCATCACCGGCTCATTGAGGAAAGTGTAAAACGGCTTACCAAAAATCATGCTTCGGATGATATTGGAATTATCGTCCCCTTTCGAAATAGCGTCTATAAGGTTCGAAATCATTTGTGGGAAAAAGGATACCGGGATATTGAAGTGGGAACCATTCACACTTTCCAGGGACGCGAGAAATCCGTGATTATATTTGATACCGTAATGAGCGGTGAATGGCAAAACGGTGGTATGCGCCACTATTCCGTCCGTCCTTTTGATGAAAAGAAAAATGGACTTTCGGTTCCCCGGTTACTGAATGTAGCTTTTTCCCGAAGCAAAGAATTATTGGTGATTATTGCCGATATGGAGCATATTGAAAAAGTATATGGCAATAAATTCTTGGGTAGATTGCTTGGCTCCGTAAAAGAAATTTCGATTTAAGAGATATTAGATTTAAGATTGAAGACATAAGGTTGCAGGCAATAGAATAACGAACAAACAAAGTGTCAAAAATACTAAAGTGTAAAAATTACGAGTGGAAGGGAGTAGAGCGAAAGGAGTATAAATCCGACACTTCTTGTTACCAAGGCGTACACCGCTATTCGCTATTGGGAGAAGGAGAGGATGAGCACCCGCTCAATTTTCAAACCCGGTATTTTGAGGTGGAAAAAGGCGGATATACTTCACTGGAATATCATCGGCATCCGCACTCGGTGGTTATCATTCGCGGGGCCGGATCCATGATTCTGGGAGATCAGGTGCATGAACTGAGTCTGCACGATGTGGTATTTATTTCCCCGGAAACCCTCCATCAGTTTCATGCTGATAAAGGTGAGTCATTGGGCTTTATATGTATTGTAGATCGGTATCGCGATAAACCCGTCTTACCTGATGAGGCATATCTGGAAGAGAAGATCAGTTCAGATAAAGTGCTGAAAAAATTAAAACGGTAATTTTAAAAAAGGGTTGAATTGTAGCCATGAACACTCTTATATTTGGTGCTCTCCAATAGGAGACATTTATTGATAATAAGCGGGAATAGCTCAGTGGTAGAGCATCACGTTGCCAACGTGAGGGTCGCGAGTTCGAATCTCGTTTCCCGCTCCAAAAGGCAGAATTCAGCAATGAGTTCTGCCTTTTTTGTTTTGTATGAAAAAGTCAATGAACTTGCGAGTTCTGTCTACGGCATTCCTGTGGAAGAAACTCGGTCCCCCTTCAAAAAGGCCGTTGAGCAGAACTTAGTTACTTTGTTGTTCTATTAATTTGATGATTGAAAAATCCTGCAATTGTTAAATTGACCCATATTTAGTATTTACATATTGTTGGGGGAAATTTATTAGCATTTTAAGGGAGAATTTTTAAATTAAAGCATCATACTAAATAATAAGTAGGGGGAATTATGAATAAACTATTTCTAGCATTTATCTTTTTTTTACTTCCGTTTTATACATATGCTCAACAAGGGCAAAATTTATCGGAAGAAGGAGCTATTGAAGTTGTGAGGGCACATTTTTTCAATAAAAACTATACACCCGGTCTGGATTCTGGTGAAAACTTCCTAAAGCAGTTTCCAGAATCAACAGAACTTCATGCATGGTATATAGCTAATCTTGCACTGTCTGAAAAAGAAGAAAAGGCAATAAAACTTGCTGAAGATCTGTATCAAAAATATCCGAAAGATTCATGGGCTCTTTTTGCTTTGGTGAGAGCTTTAAGTGCGCATGATGACAGAGGGGGAGAGGCAATGGATTTGATGGATAAGATGGTGTCTATGAATCCCAATAATGAATATTTTCATTGGTTAAAAGCCGCTACTATATCTAACCAAGAAGGTACAGAGACGTCAGTAGCCTATTTAGATAAAGTGATTGATGAGTTTCCGGATTCAAAAGCTTTACGATCTTTGTGGGCGGGTGGGTTATTGGCTTCCAATTATCGGGCTCAAGATGATAATCAGAAAGCCCTTTTTAAGAAGGGATTGGAGATTTTAGAAGAATTACGAAATCAGGATCCGGAATGGATAGATGCGTATTACCGCCCCGCGTTCTACTTGCAATTTAGCGGAGATTCGGAACAAGCATATGAGCTTATTAAAAAAGCTACAGAACTTACTTCTTCCTACTCCATACATTCATTGTATTGGAGGTTGCTGATGCAAAATGATGATCTCAGTAGAGATGAAAAAAAAGAAATATTTGAAGCAGATTTGGAATCAATAACTGATGAAGTTTCTATTAGTGTAGAAATGCTTTATGGTATCGCCAATAAATACGGGCAATTTGGTGATGAGGAAAAACAATATGAATATGAAGAAAAGATATTACAGGAATATCCCGATGATGTATATGCAGAGTGGGTTTATGTAAGCCGATATAGGGCTTTTTTATCAGAACACAGAGAAGAGATATTTGAAGAAAAAAAAGCGGAACTAATAGAGGAATACCAACAGTTACTATGGGATTTCATTAATAAACCGAATCACATTAGAAAGAGTTTACTTGGGGATGCATATCGACAGTTATTTTTTCAATTGAGAAGCTCTGAAGAAGTGAACCCGGAGATTTTTCTTGAGGTTGTAAATGGGATGGTTGAATATGAGGGAATTAATGTTCACATAACACATGGTTATGGTCCAGTAGCCTTGGCTGAAAAAACAAACTACTATGAACGGGCCAAAGAAATTGCTCGCGAGGGAGTCGTACTTGCTGAGGAAAAAATTAATGGACAAAATGAACGGGGTGTTTACGAAACTGAAGAAGAGTATTTAAAGGGCATGGGGCGGTACAAGGGTAATATTTACAGTGCACTGGGATGGGTTTTCTTCAATGAAGGAAAACTGGATAGTGCTCAAAAGCATTTGTCAATGGCCTATTCTCTTCACAGCGAAGATGTAAATATACTATACAGGCTGGGACAGATTTACGAAAAAAAGGAAGAGCTTTCAAAGGCCGAGAATCATTATCAGGCCGGAGTAAAGATTTCCGGCACCGGGGAAAACCCAAATGAGGAAGCTTTAAAGAACTTATATCTTAAAATGAACGGTGACGTCGAACGCTTCGAAGATTATTTGGCTGCTGTAAAGAAAGTGGGAGAAGGAAACCGCAAGGAAGAATTATTGTCTGAAATAATAGAAAACCCGGAACTCTTACCGGAATTTAAGCTAAACGATTTGGCTAATGCCGAATTCAATTCAAATAAGTTAACCGGGAAAATAACAGTAATAAACTTTTGGGGACTATGGTGTGGCCCCTGTGTAAAGGAGATGCCGGATATTCAGAAGCTCCATGAAAAATTTGAAAGTAATCCAAATGTGGAAGTTATTACTATCAATAACGACCCGGATATTGACAAAGTTAGAGAGTGGATGATAGAGAATGAATATACTTTTAAAGTCCTTAGGGATAATGGGTATCTAAGTAAACAGGAAGTTTATGTTTTTCCTACAACCTGGTTTACTAACAAAAATTCGGAAATAAGTTTTGTCCACGAAGGATATACTGAAAATCTGGTTGAAGAATTTTCCTGGAGGATTAATTATTTATCACCCAAGGATTAATTATAGATATTGGATTTTAGTGCTTTACATCGAATCCAGTTTCGAGCTTTTTTTGTTTATGTCCCGCGCCACAGGGTAGGGGTCAGGTGAGGATGTATATTTTTGGAATGTATCTTTTGCTTAACTCGTTATCTTATGCAAAGCAAATAATCAATTACCATTAACTATTAACCAATTACAAAAAACCATGCCTACAAAAAAAGCAGAAGCCGTCTGGAAAGGAGATTTGAAATCAGGGAAAGGAACTATGAAGCTGGAAAGCGGTTCCTACGAAGGAGCGTACAGTTTTGCTACCCGGTTTGAGGATAAAGCCGGCTCAAACCCCGAAGAACTTATAGGCGCGGCCCATGCCGGTTGTTTCTCCATGGCATTTTCCAACGAATTGGATAAGGCCGGTTTCACCCCAAATTCTGTTGAAACTCATGCTGAGGTAACTATTGACGGGGGAGCAGGTGCCATTACCACCATCAAACTGATTACCAAAGGGGATGTACCGAATATCGGTAACGATAAGTTCCAGGAAATAGCACAAGCGGCCAAAAAAGGCTGCCCGGTTTCAAAAGCATTGACCGGGGTGGATATCCTGCTGGAAGCCACACTCGATAATTAAGCTTTATTTCGTAATTAAGAAAAAGAGTCAGAAATATTTAAAGCCCGTTGCTAAGCGACGGGCTTTTTACTTGTTTGAAGCTCACTCAGTTAATTGGAGAGTTCAGAGATGTTTTGTTCAGTCTTGGTGATAATTTCCCTTAGCACAGTCAGAAATAATTCTATTTCTTTCAAATGACTTCTCACGGAGAGCACCACAAATCGAAAGCGAAATTCATTTTCGATGCGGGTAGTAGATAGAAATACTCGCCCGTCATTAACGATCGCTTTGTGCAGTTTTTTGTTCATTTCATCCAAGTCAGCTACACCATCCGGAGCCCATCGAAACGTAAATACAGTTAAATCGGGTTCGGCACCAACCTCAATATCTTTCATTTGATCAAGCTTTTGCCAGGTATAACGAGTCAACAGCAGCTTTTCTTGCAAGGCACTGCGGAATGCTTTTATCCCGTGTAGTTTGAGTGGCATCCACATTCGAAGCCCCCTGAAATGTTTACTTAGTTCGGGGGAAAGTTCTGCCGGAGAATACATGCCTGCATCTATTTTAGTGTCCTGCATGTAATGGGCATCATAACGGTGTGCTTTGGCAAGCTTTTCTACATCTTTTACAACCAGTGCTCCCGAGCCATATGGTAAAAACAGTCCTTTGTGAGGATCGAGGACCACCGAGTCTGCCAGATTTATTCCCTTTAATTTTTGTTTCCCTTCTTCTGTGAGTAAGAAAAAGCCGCCATAAGCTGCATCTACATGATACCACAGATTTTCTTCGGAAGAAATTTCACCTATCTCTTTCAGGGCATCTATCGCACCAGTATCTGTTGTGCCTGCCGAAGCCACAATCATCCATGGAATTAAACCCTTTTCCTTATCTTTCTGAATAGTCTTTTTCAGTTCTGGGCTTTTCATCCGGGATTTATCATCGAGGTTTATATATCGCTTCGCACAATCTTTCATCCCGGCTATCATAAGCGCCCGATCCACACAATGATGGGTTTGTTCAGTCAAATAGACGACGGTTCTGGAAATATCCTGTGATCCGATTTTGGCATTTTCTCTTGCTGTTACTATAGCCGTCAGGTTCGCCATGCTGCCTCCCGAAGACAGATATCCTCCGGCCTTTCCGTCATAACCAATGAGTTCTGCCATCCAATTGATGAGCTTAGTTTCAAGTGCAACAGCCCCGGGGGATGAAAAATAAACGCCCGCATATCTGTTTGTAATTGCAGTTAGATAGTCTCCAACCGCACTGCTGAACAGCCCTCCGCCGGGTATATAGCCAAAGTGTGCTCCTGAAGCTGGATTAAGCCCCGGTGGCACAATCTTATGTTCGATGTCTGATATTACCTTCTCTACGTTCGACGGAGCATCGGTAAGAGGTTCATCAAGCAGTTTGTTTACAGTTTTATCAAACTTTTGATAAGCTTTTTGAGCATCCAGTGACTGGAGAAAATGATTTGAATAATTCAATGACTTGCTCAGAAGAAGAGATCGTTCTTCGGAATCCGGTTCCAAGCTCTTGGCTTCTTTAGCTAATGAAGTAATCTGTGCTTTCGTCATTATTTATGTAAGTAAAAGAGTGATATTAAATGTAAACTTGAATTCCCGTTCAATTTCTGTAGAAAGGTATCATTTTCTATTGGGATCTATTAAAATAGCTAATATGCAGAATATAAAATTATAACTGTAATTGAGATGATCTATCATTTGAATTGTTAAAGCAGAATGATCAAGAAAAAATTAATCTGTCGGCGGAAGTAGGTCTTTTTTTATAAAAAGTTCCTAAATAAGCAATAATAGCACTTCATAGTTTGAAGGGCTTTGTTATTTTGAATCAAAGGACAGATATAATATAAATGGATCCAGATTTGATTATAGTACGATTTAAAAAGGTTTTAGCCGCTGCAGTTATTGGAGTATCATTTTTTGGAGGAGGATGGGCTTCAGCTACCCCTTATTTAGATTCGTCATTTGGTTTGCTTAAAAGTGACACCACGCTGGTAAATGAATTATTGGAAAAAGGAGATAGGGCTATTCTTGCCGGGGATTTGAGTTTAGCCGAGGAGTATATTAATCGTGCGGACAGTATTGCAAAAAAAATCGGGTTTTCTAAAGGGCAGGAAATGTCTATTGGTCTTTTAGCTGAAGTATATATAAATCGGCAAGAAACCGAACTTGCCGTTTCGCTGCTCAATGAAGCAATTGAAAGATTCCCTGAAAGTGAGAAGATGGTCCAATATCATAACTTATTGGGAAGGGCCTATGATATGGAGGAAAAGCCTTTAAAGGCTATTGCAAGCTTTCAGACAGCTATTGAATTTACCGAACGGCTTCCACAGAATGAGAAAGAGCGATTAAGAATAGGCTTGACTCAAAATTTGGCTGTTATTTATAACAATTTGGGTCAACGTAACAAGGCATTTAAGAACTATTTATCTACAATTGAGTATGCTGAGGCAACCGGAGATACGTTGATGCTTGCCGTAGTGTATAATAATGTTGGCAAAGCATATAACGACTACGAGGAATATGGAAGGGCAGTGTATTATTTGGAAAGATCTCTGGATTTCGCTCAAGCCAAAAACGCCAAAGCCGATATTTACAGGGCTCACTTGAATCTTGCAAATACACTAAGCAACATGGAGCGGTATGAAGAAGCTTTGAATCATTATGAGGTAGCCGAAAGGTTATTTTTTGAACTTCGTCCTAATTCTCCGCCCGCCATTATTCTTCATAACCGTGGGGCGACGCTGGCTAAAATGGGGCAGTATGAAAATGCGGAAGAATTGTTGAAACAATCTTTAGCAATGAGCGAAGCCGGCGGGATCACTGAGGGAATGTACTATAATCATTATGTGCTCGGAAATATGTATATGGAGCAGCAGCGAAGTGAGGAGGCTATCCGTCATTTGGAGGCTGCTGAGGAACTTGCCGTTCGATCTTTAAATACGGACTTGGTAATTACTTCAAGGGAGAATCTTTACAAAGCCTACGCTCAGGCCAATAGATATGAAGATGCGTTTACTACATTGAATACGCATAAAGCTTACTCAGACAGTTTAACCGATATCGAAAAAGAAAAAGAGTTGGCCAAACTTGAAAATCAGTTGGAATTAAACCGGCAGAATGAAGTGAATCGGCTTTTACAGGAAAAGCAAAGCCAGCAAGAAAGCAAATTACAATTTCAATTTATTTTGATTGTTGCAGCAATGCTTATCATTGTATTGATAGTTGTAATATTGTTTATAATGCGAAAAACAGCTCGAGAAAAAGAGGAAATTCTTACGCAGGTAAGAGCTCAAAAAGAGGAGTTGGAGCAGCTAAACAGGGACAAAGATAAATTGTTTGCCATCATAGCTCACGACCTGCGCACTCCACTTAGTTCTATGCAAGGAGTACTTTATTTGTTTAAAGAAAAAGCGTTGTCTGAAGAGGAAATGGAAAAAGTGGTTCAGGAACTGGAAATTTCAGTTCAGAAAAATGTAGATGTCATGGAAGATCTGCTGGTTTGGGCTAAAGAGCAACTTTCCGGGGTAAAAATGGATTTTGGTCCGGTTCAATTACAACCGTTAGTTAAAGATATAATTTCATCTCAAAAAATATTGGCAGATAAGAAAGGGATATCGATTATTCAAAATATTGAAGAGGGTGCAACTTTAAAAGCAGATTCAAATGCTTTGCAATTGGTAATCAGGAATTTGCTTTTAAATGGAATAAAATACACGAATCAGGGGGGTAGTATTGAAATTGGCACTCAGGAAACAAGAGAAAAAGTCATTATTTATATAAAGGATACCGGTATTGGAATTCCTAAGGAAGCTTTTGATAAGATTTTTGATAGCAAATCATGGACGCGAGAAGGTACTAACAAGGAAAAGGGAAGTGGCTTTGGTCTCAGCTTAAGTAAAGAATTTGTGGAGAGGATGAATGGGAAAATCTGGTTTGAAAGTGAAGAAGGAATTGGGACAACCTTTTTTATTGAATTACCTACAAATAGTTGAATGTCTATTACCAAGCAAGAAGTAATGAATAACAATGTGCATAACCTGTCAATAATTTGTTACAGTTATAATTCCCGAAACCCCCAATCATTTCTTATCTTTAAGACTCATCAACCCTCATAAGTTTGGAGCTTTAAATATGAGCGATAAGCCTCGCGAATATTGTGGAATTTACGGTATCTATAATCACCCGGAAGCGGCCATTCATACCTACTATGGATTGCATGCCTTGCAGCATCGTGGGCAAGAGTCAGCCGGTATCGTCACTTCGTATTTTGACGATGAAAAAGAACGGTATGCCATGCCGGCCTATAAAGATTTCGGCTTGGTGTTAAATGTATTTAGCAAGTCTAAAGTTTTTAAGAAGATTTTGAATGGTAAAAATGCTATTGGTCATAACCGTTATTCAACTTCAGGATCGTCCAAAAATCCTGCTAATATTCAACCGTTCAGAGTACATTATAGAAATGGGAATCTGGCCATCGGGCACAATGGGAACCTCTCTAATGCCAAACAAATTCGGGAACGCTTCAGGAAAGAAGGGGTTCTTTTTCAAAGTACTTCTGATACGGAACTTATTCTCCACTTGATTTCTCACAGTTTATATGAAGATCAGATGGATCAAATTATGGACGCACTTCGTCAAATTGAGGGGGCGTACTGTTTAGTGATTTTGACCGATGATAAACTTATAGCTGTGCGTGATCCCAATGGATTTCGCCCGTTGGCACTGGGTAAAGTAGATGGGGCTTTCTGTGTTGCCAGCGAAACATGTGCTTTCGATATTAACAATGCGGAATATATTCGTGATGTGGAGCCCGGAGAAGTAGTTGTTATTGATAAAGAAGCAGCTGAAAAAGGAGAACCTAAATCATATTTTATTCCGCCAACAAAAGGAACGGGAACCAGTCAGTGTATTTTTGAATATGTATATTTTTCCCGGCCTGATAGTATGATTTTTGGGGAAATGGTGGATAAGATCCGTCGCAACTTGGGTAAGCGGTTGGCAAAAGAACATCCTTTAAGTGAAATCATTGAAAATGATACCACAGGAAAACGCCCGGTGGTAATTTCGGTTCCCGATTCCAGTAATACTGCTGCATTAGGTTATGCCACGGAAAGCCAAAAACTGGGGCACGATTGCCAATATGATATGGGGCTCATCCGAAATCATTATGTAGGCAGGACTTTCATATCGCCGGGGCAAAAATCACGGGAGCAAAAAGTAAGAACCAAGTTCAATCCGGTGCGTGGAGTGCTGGAAGGCCGGCCGGTTATAATAGTGGATGATTCAATTGTACGGGGAACTACATCCCGTTATTTAGTAGATATGATTCGGGATTGTAATCCGTCTGAAGTACATTTTCTGGTAAGTTCACCGCCAATTATAAGTCCTTGCTTTTACGGAATGGATTTCCCAAGTCCGGATGAATTAATTGCTAACAAGTTTGACCGGGATATCGAAAAAATGGCCAAGGAAATTGGTGTGGACAGTTTAAGATATCTTTCTCCTGATGGATTGGTAGGTGCCGTTAAAGAGGCGAATCCATCCGGTCATGATTATTGTACTGCGTGTTTTACCGGAGATTATCCCGTACCGGTGAATTTTGGGATAGAGAAAGAAGCAAATGAGCTTATTTAATGTTTAATGCCCAGCCGAAGTTTATCACCAGTGCAACAAAACTTGAAGAATGCCCTCCCGCCGGTTTGCCGGAAGTTTGTTTTGCCGGAAGATCTAATGTTGGGAAGTCTTCTTTAATAAATGCGTTGTTGAATAAGAAAAATATTGCTCGTACATCAAACGTGCCGGGTAAAACGCAGCAGATGAACTATTATCAGGTGGGGGAAGAATGTTTTTTTGTTGACCTGCCCGGTTATGGATATGCAAAGGTTCCTAAAAAAGAACGCGAACGCTGGGGAAAGAATATCCGTGAATACCTCCTGGACAGAGAGTCGCTTAGGCTGATCTTGCAGGTCGTGGATGTACGGCATGATCCCAGTCAACTAGATGAGGATTTCTTCTATTGGATGGGGATGAATGAAAAACCTTTTGCCGTTGTGCTTTCCAAAGCTGATAAGATTTCAAAGAATAAAGTAAATCAATCGAAGGCTCAGGTCCGGCGAATTATGAAGGAAATGAATATAGAAGTCCCGATTCTGCCATATTCAGCCAGCTCCCGGGATGGGATTGATGAGATTAAAGCTCTAATTGCTGAATTTATATCTTCTTCTTAAAGTATTTTGTTGGCTTACCGTATTATTGATACTCCTATAACCACACGAAACCCTCGCACTTTATCAAAGCATGGAAACCTTTACCGTACGCTACCTTGTAACTTGCTATGAGGATGAAAAGATCGATGAAAAACTTCGGTGGATTTGTCTGGAACAGAGTGTGGAGTTACCTGAAGACGTGGTATCTCGCAAAATTTTAGATAAGGTGGCCGGGACAGTAACAGAAGTAAGTAGCTTTAGCCCCGGACGGTATGAGGCGGTTATTGAGTGGCCTTTGGATAATGCGGGAAATGATCTCACACAATTTTTGAATATTCTTTACGGAAATATCTCCTTGAAAAGAGGTATAAAAATTATATCCGTGGATTGGGGTAATTTGAACAGTTTATTTAAGGGAGCAAAGTTTGGCATTGAGGGAATCCGGGAAGCATTTGGAATCCGTAAACGGCCAATGGCGTGTGGGGTACTAAAGCCTATGGGGTTTTCTGCTAATGAACTTGCAGCACAAGCTTGTGAATTTGCCTTGGGCGGAATTGATATGATTAAAGATGACCACGGCTTGACAAACCAACCCTATGCTCCATTTGAGGAGCGGGTTTCAAAGGTGGTTAAAGTATTGGGACAAGCCGTAAATGAAACCGGAAATCTCACCCGTTATTTTCCCAACATTACAACTTCTGGTTCCAGGTTGATGGAGCATTACGAGCTTGCTGCTGATTTAGGAGCTGACGGGGTTTTGGTTTGCCCACATCTTTCCGGATATGAAGCCATGCACGAATTGGCACAATCCAAGCTGGATTTGCCCATCATAGCTCATCCGGCATTTTCGGGAACCCTGGTTACTGATCCGGAGCATGGCTTTACTCCTGCTTTTTTATATGGGGAATTGTATCGAGCCTTTGGTGCAGATTTCGCCGTTTATCCAAATACCGGCGGGCGATTTTCTTTTACCCCAAAAGAATGTCATGAACTGAATGAAGCAGCGAGAAACATGGAAAAATCATTTAAGCCAATATTTCCAATGCCGGGTGGGGGAATGAAACGAGAAACTATTCCTCAATGGATGAGGGAATATGGAGAGGATACGGTTTTTTTATTGGGTGCAAACATGCTTCAGCACCCGGAAGGAATTCGGAAAGCTGCTGAAGAATTACAAGAAATTTTAGAGGGATAAGCTCCTGTCAAAAGTCATTATTCAGATATCGGTTCTTCAGCCTTTTCTCATCTACCCGTTTAAACTGCTTTAGTTTTTCTTTAGATGGGGAAGCCAGTGTCATTTCTCGTTTCCCCAAGGCACCTGTTGCCCTGGCAACATGCCAGTTTGAGGCACACATGGCTCCGCGCGCTTTCGAGGCCGCACAGTACGTTGCCAATACTGTTGTAGGTTTTGAAAAAGTCCGCAGCTTTTTAAAAACTTCATCGGTCCAAAGCTCTTCATTTACCTCCGGTGAAAAGGGATCATGAAAGATGAAATCTGCCTGTAGTTCATCGGGTTTAAAAGCTTCAAATTTTCCTATAAACAAATTCAGCTCTGCATCTACTTCACCCACCGGCTTTTTGTGATTTATACCGGGCTGCAAATTCTTAAAAATATCAGGTAAAACATCATTCAATTCTTGATGATTAATGTGGCCGGAAAAGTCAAATTCGTCAGCAGTTTCAGCGCTCACCGGAAAAGCTTCAATAGAATAAAATTTGACGGGGATTTTGGAGCCGCGCTGTTTCAAGATATCCAGCAGCAACAGAAAGTTTAATCCTGTTCCAAAACCTATTTCCAGAATCGTCAGGGAGGTGGCAGTTTCCAGGTATTCATTTAATCCGGAGGACTCAAAAAATACATGTAAACTTTCGGTAGCCGCTCCATTTGGGTTGTGATAATATTGACTGAATTGTTCAGAATACAGTGTAGAAGAGCCGTCTTTGGTTGGGTGTATCTTAGGAGACATTCTTAAAAAGTAATTAGAAAACAGGGCCGACAATCCAGGATAAATCAAAAGGCCCTTTAGTTTGCCTAAACCCGGTAGACATTCATAAAAAGTTCATTTAAAAATACTAAAATGAAAGATAAATACTGCGAGAAAAGATGAGAAAGAATACCCAAAATATAGTGATTGATGCTACACTATTTCTATGCCTGTTAGTGCTGTTATTCACAGGAGTCATTATGTATGTGTTACTGCCGCCGGGCAGTGGTGAAAAAGCTTTTATTAGCTTATCACGACATGATTGGGGAGATATTCACTTTTGGACAGCGGTAATATTTACGCTGATTCTTGTCATACATTTGGTACTGCATTCAGCATGGATCGTGAACAGTTACAATCTTTTTAAGAAAAAAAAGCGAACTTAATTTTTAGCATGCAGAATTACCTTACCGTAATTCGTTTTGGCAGTAATGGAAGTTGCTCCGTTTCCAATGGTTCCCTGAGCGCTTCCGGATGAGGTGGTACCCTGGAAATCAAGTTCAGAATCAATTTCTATTGAGCTCCCGGCTAAATTAAAGGACGCATTTTCGGATTTGGGTGTCCAAAGGGTAATCGTGCCTGCTCCTGTTGTTGCAGAAGAATTTCCGTCAAGTTTTAGAAAGCGCAATTCAATATTTCCGCCGTTGGTAGAGGCATCAACAGAACCGCCAAAATCATAAGCCTGAAGATTTCCCCCGGCTGTTTTCATGATTAATCTGCCGGTGGAGTTTTGTGTGTGAATACTGCCTCCCTTAGAGTTTAAAACCAGATGCCCTTCAGAATCAGAAATGGATATATGCCCACCCCCGGTTTCTGCACTGATTTTCCCTGAAATATTCTTCAAAGTTATATGTCCGCCAAGTGTTTTATAATTTTGTTCCCCGTGGATATCTTCTGATGAGATATGACCGGCGTTCGTAAGCATATGCACACGTATATTTTCAGGTATTGAAAGGGTAGCCTGTAACTGAATATTTAGGTTTTTTGATTGGCCAGTTTGAGGGGTTATTTTAAAAAATGCCCGATCGGCTGTAATATTTGTAGAAGTGTTAATTTTTGATTGAAGATCTGCTTTTGTTGAAATTTGGCCGGATGCCTTTACAGTAAACTCGGCTTTGGGGCCTGAACTTCCGATTACATCAATAGAACCAAAAGGTAATTCCAGCCGGGTTTCTTGTAGAGTTGTTGCATCAAATTCTTTTGCATAAGCAAACACACCGGGGGAAACGGCTGTCCAGTTTCCCGAAGAGGCCGGTACGATTTTGTCAACAGAAACGGTGCCTTTTTCAGTATTGACAACTACGTTCACACTCTCTTGTTCAAACTCCTGCATTACTTCATCAATTTCAGCTTCAAATTCAGTCCTGACTTCAGCAGGTAAAAAATTAGTAAGGTTTTTGAGGTTCTCAAGATTACGCAGGTTCTTGAGATTTTCGAGATTCTCCAGGTTTTTAAGATTCTCAAGATTTTGCAGGCTTTTCAGTTCGAACACCCGAATGTCATTCCCATTCAGGTTTATTCGGATGCTGTCGGCAGCAGCAGTTTCATTGGATACAGGGGCATCCGAGTTTTGTTCTATGAGGTATATAGCAACGCCCACAAAAATGAAACCTGCAATGATTATTTCCCAAGATGATGTTTTCATATGTCCTTCTTTTTATCTGACCCATACCGGTACGGCAGAGATCTGCAAAAGGTTACGTTGAGTCACATAATATGCTTATTATTCGCAAAAATATAATTGATACAAAAGCGCATGCATTCCAAAATTAAAGAATTGGCAAAAAAATATTTTTCGGATACCATTTCAACCCGAAAATACTTGCATCAACATCCAGAGGTGAGTTTTAAGGAATTTGAGACTACTAAGTTCATTAAGAACGAATTGGATAAGCTTAAAATACCCTATGAAAGTCCGCTTGAAACCGGGTGTGTGGGTATTTTGGAGGGCGGTAAAAAATCTGATCGGGTTATTGCATTGCGTGCAGATATAGATGCATTGCCAATTTTGGAACAAGGAGAAACCAAGAGTTCATTTATTTCAAAGAATGAAGGGGTGGCTCATTGTTGTGGTCATGATGCACATACTTCAAATCTTTTGACCTCTGCCAGGATTTTAAAGGAACTACAAAGTGAAATTGAAGGAAAAATATTACTCGTTTTCCAACCCGGGGAAGAGAAACTGCCCGGTGGCGGGAAGCTGCTGAGCGAGACCGGATTTCTGCAAAAACATAAGGTACAGGCTATTTATGGCTTACATACCTCACCTATGCACAAGCCCGGAACCATCGCTACAAAACCGGGCCCGTTGATGGCTTCTACTTCAGAATTTGAAGTAGAGATCATTGGTAAAGGTGGCCATGCAGCGAGGGCCCATGAGGCCATTGACCCTGTTGTGCTTTCTGCGCAGTATGTAAATGCTATTCAAACCATAGCCAGCCGAAATGTAGATCCAGCCGAACCGGTGGTAGTGACAATTGGTAAAATTGAAGGAGGAACTGCACATAACATCATTCCTGAAAAAGTTAAGCTCTGGGGAACGGCAAGAACATTATTGCCGGAAACGGAAGATTTGGTGATTGAAAGACTCGAAGCTTTGGCGAAAGGAATTACCGAATCAGCAGGCGGCGGATATACATTCAGTTTCAATAAAGGATACCCGTCAATTATCAATACCGAAAAAGAAGCTGAAACGGTACTCAGTACTATGAAAAAATTATTTGGGGAAGAATCAGCTTTAGAGATGCGACGCCCTGTGATGGCGGGAGAAGATTTCGCGTTTTATTTACAGCATTTTCCCGGCGCATTCTTTTTTGTGGGAAGTGGAAGTGAGGAATCAGACTCTTTGTATCCATGGCATCATCCCAAGTATAATGTGGATGATCGATTTTTTGAAGTAGCTATACCTTTGATGGTTTCATTAGCCTTTGATCACCAATGAAAAACGCAGAACGCTCTTTTTGGGAATCGGAACTGTATAACCGGGAACATGACCTGATTATAGTGGGTGCGGGGCTTACAGGGCAATCGATAGCATATTTCTATAAGCAAAATCATCCGGATGAAAAAGTGTTGGTGATAGATCGTGGCTTTTATCCGATTGGTGCCAGCACCAGGAATGCAGGTTTTGCTTGTTTTGGTTCAGTTACAGAACACATGGCTGATATGGAAATCGAGGAAGAGGCCAAAATTATTGACCGAATCCGGCGAAGGTTTAACGGGTTGCAACTGCTTCGCCAGACCCTAGGAGATGAAAATATTGATTATCGTGAACCCGGTGCCTTTGAAATTTTTACTGATGATGAAGTATTTCAGAAAGCAGTTGCCCAACTGGATATTGTAAACAGATGGCTTGTTGAAGCGGCCGGGAAAGAGGATGTCTATGAGATTACAGAGATTAACGGATTTCCTGCCATAAGCATCAGGCACGAAGGGTGCCTTCATCCCGGAAAAATGATGCGTACTTTATATGAGAAAAACTTAGAACAAGGCGTGGAATTTCGGTGGCAATCTCAGGTGCAAAATATTGATGAAGCGAGTGGGGTTGTTAATCTTGGAAATGACGTTCAGTTAAAAGCCTCTCAATTAGCTATTGCGACTAACTCCTTTACCTCTTCACTCTTAAAAGAAGTGGATATAAAACCGGGAAGAGGGTTTGTATTTGTGACTAAACCCATCCCTGACTTTAAATGGAAAGGCACCTTTCATTATGATGGCGGATACTATTATTTCAGGGAAGTAGGTGAGAATCAATTACTGCTTGGCGGTGCTCGAAGTTTAGACATTGATGTTGAAACAACAATAGAATTTGGAACGAATGAAAAAATTAAAAACCACCTCATATCCTTTGCAAACAATGTTTTGAAGTTGCCGGAAGGGTGGGGAGTTGAAAAAGAATGGTCGGGAATAATGGGATTCACAAGTACCAAAAGCCCTATTCTCAAGCGCATTTCAGAAAAAGCCATTGTGGTTGCGGGTTTAAGCGGAATGGGAGTGGCCCTGGGTATGCAACTCGGAAAAGAAGCTTCGGAGTTAGTGAGAAAGTGAGGAGTGATAAAGTAGGTCTTAAAGGTAACAAGCCTTATTTTACATATCTCTTTTTTGGTTTAGAAAAACAAATCATGGGAAACAGTTATATAAACTTACTTTATCACTCCTCACTTTATTATTTTGCTTTAGCGATCATTATGTCTTCCCATTCTGTGGTATATCTTTTGCTCAAAAAGTTCTGATTCATTTTCCAAGAAGCTTCCTCCTCATTCTTCCGATGCAAGCCGGTGGCTGCAAAAGCAGCGGTGTTTCTCCCATGTCGGGTATTTATTTGGTCTATACATTCCATCAGCGTGTATTGTTGCCGGGTATAAAGTTCAGGATCAAATAAGTCCATTTGTACCTCACTGTTGGGCACCAATCCGGTTAGCATGATGGCCGCTTTCTTGTATTTGGTTTCGGGGAGGTGAACGGATCTGGTGATCTGTTTGCCTGCATTAATAAGTGTGGGAGTATGCGCTGTTGGTACCTTGAAAGAGGTATAAGCCCCGTACTTATACTTCGATTTTGGGTTCTTGAATTTATCCCCGATCAGCATAACCTGTATATTGGAAGCGAGTGAATGCTGAGCTCGTAATTTTTCCGCTGCGCGAGAAACATAGGTAGAAACAGCTTCTTCAATTTCGGTAAGATCAAAGAGAGGTTTACCGAACATGCGGGAGGTGAGAATGCCTTTTCGGGAATCCAGGGCTTCACTGAGTTTGATGCATGGAAAGCCGTTTAATTCGAGCACGGTTCTCAATCCGGTTACATTAAGGTGCTTTCTTACCCAGCGTTTATGATTAATTTTTTGTTTTAAGTCATGGGCGGTTTTAATATCAAAGCGGTTCAGACGGATGGTTAGGTTATGCCCGATTCCCCATATTTTCTGCAGAGGCATCTTTTTTAATATGTGATCGGTTCCCGGATTCTCACATAAATTTAAAACACCTTTGTAAGCAGGATTTCTTTTCGCTGTTTCATTGGCAATCTTGGCAAGGGTTTTACTGGGTGCAATTCCAACCGATACAGGAAGGCCGGTCCATTTAAAAACGGTTTCTTTGATAATGCGACCATATTCTTCCAGGTCGGGATGCGTGTTGGTGGAAACTTCAGCAAAAGCCTCATCAATACTGTAAACTTCAATATCGTGCGTGAGGTCTCGAAGGGCTTCCATTACCCGCCGCGACATATCTCCATATAATGGATAGTTAGAGGAGCGAACAATTACTCCGGTTTTCTTAAAAAAATTTCGATATTTGAACTCCGGTGCGCCCATGGGGATACCAAGTTGCTTGGCTTCCTCCGAACGGGCAATAACACAGCCATCATTGTTGGACAGAATAACAATTGGTTTGTTTTCCAGCGAAGGATTAAAAACCCGCTCACAGGAAGCATAAAAATTGTTGCAATCGATCATTGCATAGGCAATGCTGCTTCTGTTATTGAAAGAGTCCAGCTTTAAAATCATAGCTTATATTTATGTATGACATAAGTCACCACACCCCAAATCATCCAGTTGGTATCGGGATGAATGATGATAGGCTCAAATTTTGGATTGTCGGAAATTAAAAACAGCCGTGAGCCTCTCTTGACCAGCCTTCGAATTACCGGTTCTTCATCAATTGCAGCAATCACTATGTTTCCATCAGCAGCCTGAACAGACCGGTCTACTACCAAAATATCGCCGTCATGGATTCCGGATTCTTTCATGGCATTTCCCTCAGCCCGGACATAAAATGTAGCTGCGGGCCGGTGTACAATCAGTTCCTCTAAATCCAATGGTTTCTGGAGATGATCGGCGGCGGGAGAAACAAAACCGGTTTCAGCTTTATATGAAAGCTTGAGCTCATTTCGCTGTTTTTTTACCGACCCGCCTTGATAAATGTTGAGTCCTTCCATAATAACCTCAATACTGATGCCACTGTAAATTATATGTATAAAATATGTGTATTTATACAGAGAGTAAACAATAATCTCAAAAATTAAGAGAGGATTTTGCAGGAGTAGGATATATGTTACTTAGAAAACCTTTTTTTCAAGTCTCTCATCTGCTCAAAATGCCGACGTTGATGCGCCTCGGTAATTCCAAAACAGGCGATTAGTGACATAGGTACAAATTTTATGACAGGATTTCGGGTTTTGATGCGTCCCAAATCAAGTCCTTCCAGTTTAGACTTTTTTAGTATAATGATGAATTCATTCTGAAGTTGAAGAAAATCCTGGAGCACTTTGTGCCGGTCAATACTAGTAGTTTGCTCGGGTTGAAATGATTTCACTGTAGGGAGCTTTTTTTTATTCTCGGGGCTTACCTGATGAATGAACCATCGAAATAAAAAACCGGGAATGAAAGGATCGGCGCCTTTTTTTAACTCAAAGTCCGGTTTATTCAGGCCTTTTTTAATTTGCGGCAAATACTCACGCCCTGTCTGCACTAAATGGCTCAATATTTCTCCAATACACCATTTATCTTTCGCCGGTCGGCGCAGAAACACTTCCTCATCTAAGTCTGAAGTCAGATTTTCAGCAGTGGCTTTGGCTTGCTGAAATGCTTGAATCAAGTAGTCATAGGTATATTCTGTGTGTGCCATAACGATGCTTTACTCTGAAAGTAAAATATTTCTAAAGAAAGTGATCAAAAATTTGATGTAACGCCTGAATACGTTTTATTTGGGTTACCACATTAAAATAAATTTTAGATTCATGCATTCATTAAAAAATCGGTTTTTTCTTTTGATCATCGGGCTGTTTATATGTCCGGTATTAACTACGGGGCAGGGTGTTTTGAGTTTCGAGGACGTGATGAAATTTGAGGACATCGGTTCCATCGAACTTTCTGACAACGGGAATTGGGCCGCTTATGAAATTTGGCCTGACCGCGGTGACGGTAAAGTGGAAGTAAAAAGTACCAACGGTCGACAGACTTTTTCCATGAAACTGGGGGCCAGTCCAAAGATCACCTCGAATGGAGCATGGGTAGCGGCTTTTCGAAAAGTAAAATTAGCTGAAGAGCTGAAAGCTGAAAAAGATAAGCCTAAACAGGGCTTGTTGCTTTTATCTACCAATGATGGGGAAGTGACAGAATTTGACAGCGTGCAATCATTTTCTTTTTCGGAGAATGGAAAATGGCTGGCAGTACATCATATGCAAAGCAAGGGAGTTGAAGATCTGAAATCGAAAAACGATAAACTCGGTAGAGAGTTAGTGCTTCAGAATCTGGATTCGGGAGATCAGTTTCAGTTGCCTTTTGTACGGGAAATGGCTTTTGACAGTCTCTCTCAATACCTGGCATATTCTGTTGTAGATACTTCAGGAGCTGAAAACGGAGCATATATTTTTGATTTAGGTGCCTGGGAATCAAAAGAAATCAATACGGCGGAAAACGGGTTTTATGCAAATCTGACTTGGGACCATGAGCCTCAAAATCTGGCCTTTACCAAAGCCACACTCGATACTTCATATGTGGAAAGTGATGCCTCCCTGCATTTATGGTCAGCCTCTGATTCGAATTTGCAAACGCTGATTGAACAAGGAGAAAGCAATGACGGTTTTGTGCTTCGGTCTAATAATCGCCTTACGTTCACAAATGATGGCAACCGTCTATTCTTTGGCTTTATGGATGCTGAAATGGCAGCTTTAGATAGTAAAAAAGAGGAGGATGAGGAAGATTCTGAAGAAGAAATTGATATTTATGATGTGGAAGAAATTACGGATGACCGCGGACTCGATATTTGGCATGGAGATGATCCCCTCATTAAAACACATGAAAAGAATACATGGAATTCCCGGAAAAACCATCTTTATACCGCTGTGTATCATCTCGATAGAAACGAGTGGGTACAGCTGGCTGATCATAACATACCGGATGTAAGTATCGCACACAATCCTGATTTGGTTTTGGGAAGCGATGATACTCCATACATGAAAGAACGTACTTGGGACGGCACCTATCGTGATTATTATACGGTAGATCTGAATACCGGGGAGCGAGAACAATTTTTGGAGCACTTTGGCGGATGGGTGAATCTGTCGCCGGAAGGAAAATTCGCGGCTTATTATCAGGATAAACAGTGGTATCTGATGGATACGCAATCTTTAGAATCTAAAAATCTTACCGCAGAAATAGATGTGCCATTCTATGACGAAGATCATGACTACCCATCGGATGTGCCGGGATATGGTGTAGCCGGATGGATTGAAAAAGATGCCGCTGTGATGATCTATGATAAATACGACATCTGGCGATTCGATACTTCTAACGGAAATTCCAGAAATATAACCGAGGGTAAAGGACGGGAGGAAAACCGAATTTTCAGAATCGAAAGGATGAATAAAGACCGGGATGAAGCATTTGAAAATAATGAAGATTTGCTCTTGACTTCCTATCACGATCTCAATAAAAATTTTGGGTTCTACGCAGCCAAGACAAATCGATCTGGTATCAATCGTCTGCTTGAAGAAGACAAGAAATTCACTTTCGTGGAAAAAGCGGAGGATGCAAATACCATTCTGTATAAAAGAGAAGCTTACGACGAATTCCCAAATATTTGGGTAGCTAATAATTGGAAATTTAACCGCACAAACAAGCTAACCAATCTACATGATGATCTTCATGAAAAATGGAATTGGGGAAAAGCAGAACTCGTTGACTGGCTGAGTTTGGATGGCAAGTTTATTCAGGGTGTGGTCATTAAACCGGATAATTACGACCCGAATAAAAGATATCCGATCATGACTTATTACTATCGGTTTTTTACTGATCGGTTGCATGATTTCAATGAGCCGAAGACCAATCACCGCCCGGTGTTTGCCCAATATGTAAGTGATGAATATGTGGTATTCCTTCCGGATATTCGCTTTGAAGTTGGTCGGCCAGGGTTTGCAGCTACTAAGAGTTTGGTTCCCGGAATTCAGAAGCTGGTTGAAATGGGGATAGCGGATGAGGATAAACTTGGTTTGCACGGGCATTCATGGAGTGGCTACCAAACCGCATTTATGGTTACCCAAACCGATATTTTTGATGCGGCGGTTTCTGGTGCCCCCGTCAGTAATATGACGAGTGCGTACAGTGGAATTCGCTGGGGATCCGGGATGGCCCGTCAATTTCAGTATGAAAAAACGCAAAGTCGAATCGGTAAAACACTGATTGAGGCCCCGCTTGCCTACATCGAAAATTCACCGGTCTTCTATGCGGACAAGATTACCACACCGATGCTGATCATGCACGGTGATGACGACGGTGCGGTGCCCTGGGAGCAAAGTATTGAGATGTACCTGGCCATGCGTCGCTACAACAAAGATGTGATCTTCCTGCAGTATCATAATGAGCCGCATCATCCTCAAAAAATAGAAAACCGCCTCGATTATGCCATTCGCATGAAAGAGTATTTTGATTACTACCTGAAGGGCGAAGGTGAACCAAAATGGATCATTAAGGGAGAAGAATATCGGGGAAATTAGAAATGTTGAATGCTAAATGTTGAATTCTAAATAGATCTAATTCAACATTTAGCATTCATAATTCAACACTTCCATCCCATTCATCTAAAAAGCGAGCTACAAATTCTTGCATAAATTGGTGGCGTTCCTGAGCCAGTTTGCGTCCGGATTTAGTATTCATACGATCTTTAAGCAAAAACAGTTTTTCGTAGAAATGGTTGATGGTTGGTCCGCTATTTTTCTTGTAAGACTCAAATGAGGCGTGACTTTCCGGTTTGATATCTGGGTTATGGAGTTCGCGTCCTTTGTGCCCGCCGTACGCAAAAGCCCTGGCGATGCCAATAGCGCCTATGGCATCCAGCCGGTCGGCATCTTGCACAACTTTTCCCTCAATAGATTTCATGGGAGTTTCAACTTTCGCTCCTTTAAAAGACACATCACGTATAATGTCACATACATGATCAATAATGTGTTTTTCTGCATTTAGTCCTTGGAGCCATTTTCGAGCGGTTGCAGATCCGATTTCTTCATCTCCATCATGAAATTTATGATCGGCAATATCGTGGAGGAGAGCCGCTAGTTCTACAACAAAAAGGTTGGCGTTTTCTTCATTACCAAGTTTCAGTGCTGTATTTCGGACACGGTGAATATGCCACCAATCATGTCCGCTGCCTTCTCCTTCCAATGTTTCACGAACATATTCTTCAGTTTTTGAAAGAATATCTGTTTGATTCATCTGCCTAAAAATCCATGCAGGTACAAAGGGGAGCGATCACCTCTTCTTTCAGCTTATCAATTCGGGCGAGTGATGCTTCTACGGTTTCTTTTTCGATCCTTCCTTCTTCCAGTAACTTTTGAATAATGTTGATGGCTCGTTCTGCGATATCCTCTTCATACACCAGGTTATTTCCAAAAATCAGAATATCGACACCGGCATTAATGGCTTTTTCGATGGCTGTTTCTAATCCGTATTCAGCCCGAATGGCAGCCATTTGCATATCATCGGAAAACACAACGCCTTCAAACCCCAGTGAGTCTCTGAGTAAACCATTTATCGTTTTATCGGATAAGGTAGCCGGCCACAGGGAATCGATGTTAGCGTTGAAGATGTGAGCGGTCATCACCGCATGAATCTCTTTTTCGGAAAAAAGCTTTTTATAAGGAATGAGTTCAGATTCATTCCAGGTATCAGTTACATCAGTAAAGCCAAGGTGGCTGTCGGAAGTAGAGCTTCCATGTCCCGGAAAGTGTTTTAGTACCGTTAGAATCCCCTCATTGCTGTATTCATCAATAACATATCCGGCATGTTCAGCTACTTTTTCAGGATCGGATGAAAAGCTGCGTTCCAGTTTTCCGATTACGGGATTTTCGGGATTAGTGTTGACATCTACAACGGGGGCGAAGTTGGTATTGGTACTCACCACCATAAATTCCTGAGCCATCTGCCGGGAGTAATGCCGGGTTGAATCTTCGTTATCCAGCTCTCCTAAATACTCAGCTGAGACAGACTTTGGGAATCCTTTGCTTTGTTTCAGTCGGCTTACCAATCCGCCTTCCTGGTCTACGGCTATGATGGGAGAAGTGGGAGCGGATGCAATAATACTGTTGGTAAGCTGCATGAGCTGAGACGGGCTTTCAATGTTGCGACTTCGGTTCCCGGTAATAACATCCCGGTCAAATAAAACCACACCGGAAATATTTCGCTCAGAAAGGTCTTTGTAGATCGTGCTTTCTTCTGAAAGCTCGGTGCCTCGGAATCCAATTACGATCATTTGCCCAAGGCGTTGGGAATCTATGATCTCTTGAGGTTCAGGCTTTGAATCCTGGCAGCTAACTATACCGGGTATTAATAGTAAAGCAAGTAAAAATCGAAGCATTATTCTTGTGAATTTTTGTATTCAGTTAAGAGGGAGTCAAATACGGTAGTAAAATTAAAAGAGGCTCGAATATCATTATAACGGGCGATCTTTCCATCCGGATCAACTAAAATATAGAATGGAATTCCACCACCCTTATAAGCAGTGAAGGTCTTTTCCTGAAAACCATCACCGCTGTAAAGCTGCACCCAGGGATTATCAAACCGCTTAATGTCTTGTACCCAAACCAGGCTGTCCACTTCGTTTGAAATAGCTACGATCTCAAGTTCATCCCGTGAGTAACGTTCATAAATATCGCGCATGTGCGGAAACTCCTCCAGGCACGGCTGGCACCATCCGGCCCAAAAATCTAGCAATACAAATTTGCCTCTATAATCTTCCATGGTATGGATATCTCCATTAATATCGGGAATTGCAAAAGGAACGGCCGGCTGGCCTGGGGAGACAGATTTAATTTCATTATAGAAATAAGTTAAAAAATCAGTGTATTTGGGATAATCTGAAAATTCTTCAAGATAGTCCTCATAACTTGGTGTGGCTATTTCCAAAGACTGTTCTCCAATTCGTTCAGCCACTAAATACATCCGTACGTGAGCCAATGCGTCCCTTTCTTCTATATGTTCCAAAACCTCCAGACGCTTCTCATTTAAAGACTTGTATGCTATTCGTTTGATGTCATGTTCGGATAAATCCATCTCATAGTCGGCCTTTACGCTATCGTAAATCCCAAATGTACGGGCGTAATAATGAGTGAAATCCCTGATGCCGGCACGCTGTGCTTTAAGAGATTCAAAGGTGAAAAAACCAAGTTCTTTGGCTTCATTGAAAACGCTGGCCCGGGCAGAATCTGTATCAAAATGGTCGAAATTGCGCCCATTATATTCTATTGACCGAACTTTAAAAACCAAATGTTCTCCAATTGCTTGCAAGTAATAGTCTCTGAAAGGAGTTTCTTTAAGATGCTTTTCAGCAATTTTATATTTTTGTTTACTTAGGTTTGTAAGTTGGTTTTCTTCTCCAACCTTAATTTTCTCCACTTCCTGAAGGATTTGGGAGTCGAGCCCTTCAATTTCACGCAAATAGGCGTCATATCGTTCATCCCAATCTTGTGAATATCCTTCCACCCGAACGTTTTTGGGAAAATCAGAACGGGTGATGGTAATTGAAAGATTATTTCCGGGAGTTAGGTAAACAGGATAGGAGGCATCATTAATATAAAGAGTTCTAAGTTCTGGTTGTTCTACAGAGAGGGACAAATCAAAGGTGCCCTCATCTGTTACCGGTATGGTATCATTTGAAACAGGGGCATATTTGTAATGGACGGGTTTTTCCTGAAGAATAAGAACTGCATCCCCAAGATAATCTATACTACCACTAAGAGTGCTTTCTTGAGTACATGAAACGAAAAATGTAGAAACAACAATCAATATGATTAATCGATAGTTAAAGGCCATTTAGTTAAGTTGGTTAGAATCGTTTAATTTTACTCTCCATAAAAGAAAAACCTGTAACATTACAGTGTTTAGAATCCTCTTTATAATAAGAAATCAACCCGCTAAAAATAATTTTGAAAAAAAATTCAAATAAAATGTAACAAATACAGTGGTGTTTACTCTTATTTAATAGATATAGTATAGTATTATATATTTAGTATCTAAAGAAATGGGTGAAAACCTGCGGGTTTAAACAATGACGGTAAAAATCAGTTAGTAATATTTAATCATAAATACAGAAATGATAGAAAGTAAAGTAAATAAAGAGCTGGAGAGGAAAATTGATCTGTATGTAAATGGGAAGTTAAATGCAGAGCAAGCAGATGAGTTATGGGCTGAATTAATTCAGGATGACTATTACTTGGATTACATGAAAAGTGTAGCCAATGTGAAGGCAATTCTTGATCATAAGAAAGCAGCACAACCTTCTGCTAAAATTTATTCCTTCCAAAAAGTTGTTCGGTATGCCGCAGCGGCAGCAGTTATCTTGATTGCCGGCGTAATTGGCGTAATGAACATAAGTACTTCAGGCGACCTTTCCGTAAGTCCGGTTGATCAAATTGGACTTGAAATCATGAGGGATGCAAGGGGTGTTTCAGAAACAGTAACAAGTGATGTGATTCGGCAAGCTATTAGATTGGCAACCGACGGTGAAGTTGAAGAAGCAATTTCACTTTTAGAGACAGAACTTGAAAATACTGATGATCCACAACTAACAGCAGAAATTGCATTAAGCCTGGGTTCAATTCAATATAATAATGGAAATTATTCTTCTTCCATTGAGAGCTTCGAAATGGTAATTGCTCAAAATGATATTGAGATTCTTACTCTTGAGAAGGGCTATTGGTTCTTAGGTAATACCTATTTCCAATTAGACCGTCTTGATGAAGCAGAGGAAGCTTTCCAAAAAGCTTATGAGTTGAACGGTGCTTACAGTCGGGTAGCTAAGACCTATGTTGATGCACTTGCCAGTGTGGTTAGCCGGTAATATTTAGCTCCCTGCGGCCTATGCAGCAGCTTTTTGATAGGTGGTATATCCGCTAAATAATATTGATGCGGCCAATAAAGAAAATAGCAGAAACGCATTTTCAGATGACCGTGTGATAGGAGAAGGATTGCCAATCATCATATAAGCTCCCCAAAAATGAGGGTTGGCATTAGACCTTTTAAGTTGATTTAGCTTCGCTTTTCTGATGGCTTCACTCTTAGTGACCCCCTCATTTAAATAACCGTAAAAATCTGTAGCAAATTCAGAAGCTACTTTATCATTGACGGACCATAAATTCAGTGCAAGGCTTTTGGCTCCTGCATATCTTAAAGCACGACTGATACCCATTACGCCACTGCCCTGAATATAATTTCCGGATCCTGAACTGCATGAATTCAGCATAATGAACTCACTGTTGAGTGGCGTATCAAACAATTCATATGCATAAAGTGCTTGTTCAGACTCAAGGGTATCGCCCGGGTTGGAGTTTTTCAGATAAATTGTAGAAAAGAGTGGATTTTGCTCTGAAACCTCGCTGTGCGTAGCTACATGCACTAGCCGTGAAGAACCAACTTGTCGCTTAAAAGCATCTTTAGTTGCATTACCTTCATTATAAATTTCTTTTTGTTGAAATGAAGTAAGCACTGAGTTGATATTCCTGGTTTCAACAGTAGCATAGGGAAGCGACGGGAGATTTGTGTTTTTAAAGTTTTTGAAGTCAGAAATTCCAAAACCACTGAAATCGTTTTCAGTTGAAGCATTAAAAGTACGTTGATTACCGTCAAATTCTTTTAGTGATGTGAAATACCGAAAAGAATAATCCTCAATTAAATAATGTGTGCTGCCAAAACTGATAGGAGAATCCGGAGATTCGGTAGGTAATATTTCTAAAGGAATTCGGTACAAATAATTGTCCGGTATAACCGAAATCATGTTTATGTCATCCGGAATTTGACTTAAATCAAGGAACCGATATAGTTCATGCAAATGATTCAAATTTGTATTTCCTGAGGCTAGATCATCTGCAATACTGCTAAATTTTTCTTGTGTTTCCTGTGGGAAATCATAGACATTAATTTTAGTGTCATCCCTGGTTAAGTGTGTGACATATAAGTGAGTCCCAACTTCCGTAAAATGTAAGACCAATTCATTTGACTGTATGGATCTTTGGACGGCCCAAACCGAAGGCAGATCCCTTTCTTTATTAAGATTTACTTCGGCCAAAATTTGTTCCCGCATAGCGGAAGTACGATCGATTTCTATTTTTATTGCAAAACGCTCTTCCTGAGTGGCATTCAGATATTTTTTCCGAAGTGACTGCAACCTTCTATTTAGGCGCTTTTCTTCGACTAAGTCTTCTTCTGATAACTTGGCGGCCTTGATCAACGGACTGTTATATAAAGAAGCGTCATTAATGGTTTTTAGCTGATCCAGGAGCAAAAGAGCTTCCTCAGGGGCCTCAGTTTCTATAAATAACTCCACCATTAATGCAAAAGCCTCCAGGTACTCATCCTCTACCGACCAATACCCTTCTTGAGAGTCGGTATTATTTTTAGCTCGATCTATGACTTGATCCACAACCGGTTTTAATTCAGCTATGGCAGCTCTTCTATTGCCTGTTTTATAATTGTATTCAGCTTTAACAGTATAGTATTTAGTGAGCAATGGGAAATCGATGTTGTCTAGGGAGTAGAGTTTTATTTCTTCCAAATTCGAAAAGGTATTTTTCAAATCACCTTTTTTTAGATAAATGGATGAAAGATTTACCAATGCGTCAATATATTTTGGTGTATCTGATTTGGAGAGGGTTAATTTTTTAATTGTATTGAATATATTTTGAGCTGCATCAAGAGAATCAATTTCAATTAAAATGGTACCTCTTTCAATTAATAGATTTGCATACCTGGCATAGTCCCTTTCAGGAGAAAGTATTCCTTCGGCGGAATTTAAAAAATCAAGGGCTTTTTCATGATCTTTATAGGTTGACCAGTAGAAAGAACCTAAATAAGAATCAATTAGTGCTAATTCCGTCGTATCAGAATTATTTTGAGCCACCTCTTTTGCTTTGTCTATATAACTTAATGCAACATTAACATCTTTAATAGAAACATAATAAACAAACAGGTTTCTATAAATTTGAAGTAAGCTTCTGTAGTTTTTTGTTTCCTGATTTAAGGCCCGAAGCTGAAAGGAAATGTATTTATTCGCTTGGCCAAGTTTTAAGTAATTTACTCCAAGATTTGTGAAAAGTGAGTACTGATTTTCGAAGCTTAATGAATCATTATATAACTCTTCATAAACAATCTTTGACTCCTCATATTTACCAAGGGAGAAAAGATATGCTCCTTGCCGGTTTTTAATGGCTTGAACATCACTTTTCTTTCCTATAAACTGGGCTAAAGGCAAAGATTCTTCCCTTTGGAGTTTCAAAGACCTGTCGTAATTACCTAAGACGTAAAAGGTGTAATCAAAGGCTCCTAATAGCCTTAGTTTATGGCTTGAATTAGGGAGTATGTTTTGATTAACAAATATTTCATAATGTTTTTCAATGATCTCATACTTATCGAGTATATAGGCAGCTCGTATGATGTTGGAGATAAATAGAACATACTCCAAGTTATTTTTATCAGTCAAACTTTGGCTGTAATCAAGCCAATTTTCCAAAGCCTGCTTCAAATATTCCAAAGAATAATAATCACTGGCGTTACTACGCATTAACAAGGTGAAATGTAATAGAGGGTAGTCGTTAAAACCCAATATCTCTTCAGTTATTTTACTTTCACTTTCAATGATTCTTTTATATCGATCTAGAATATCCCCTTCCCAAAATTGGATACTTTCATCACCCGCTTTTTTATTTAGAATATCATTGCAATCAAGGTATTCATAGTAAGAAGCATGATCCGGCAAATTTTGAAGATGTTTTTTTGCAATATCTAATGTCGTACAGTTTAGAGTTGCAACTTCATGAAAAGCCCATGAATTCAAACTTAGATTTTTATCAGATTTTATATTGTTAACATAGTGTTCTATTTGGTTTTCGGTTTGAATACGAACATCGGTGGTATCCGAAAACGTAAATGCTATTATTAATAGATAAAGTAAATTCAAAGCTAATCATCTTATTAATTGAACCTTAATTTAATGAAGATAATTGGATTTTTACCAAGGTTTTTCCACAATAGGCTCTACATCGTTTCCGCCGGAGAATACACCGTCATCGCTGGAGGTGATTTGAGTATCCGGGGTTTTGTTGAGTTCTTCGGTCAGGGAGGCATCGGTGACCGAGGCGCATCCGAACGAAAGAGTTACAATGGCAGCGAGGGCGAAGAGAGATTTTAGTGATTTCATGGTGTTATATAATTTAAGTGTGTTATTGAGTTGTGAATTAAAGAACTGGGTTAGTGATTGTGTGACTACCAGGGTTTCTCCACGATAGGCTCTACATCGTTTCCGCCGGAGAATACACCGTCATCGCTGGAGGTGATTTGAGTATCCGGGGTTTTGTTGAGTTCTTCGGTCAGGGAGGCATCGGTGACCGAGGCGCATCCGAACGAAAGAGTTACAATGGCAGCGAGGGCGAAGAGAGATTTTAGTGATTTCATGGTATTGATATTTAAAGATTAAACTTTAGGTTAAGTACAAGAGTATGTTTATTGCTATTTGTTACATTTTAATTTTAGAGTAGTTTATTGTTTTAAAGACATTTTTCTACTCCATTGTAAGAGTATAATTCTTACATATTGTTACAAAATTAATCTAAATCTTAATATTCACAGCTGCCACTAAAAGATTAAAATGAATTAATAATTCAAAAAAAATCACTTATTATTGGAGCTCGTATATTTTGATAGTTTAAATAGAACTGTAAATTCTTTGATGTATTCGAATTCAGTGATAAGCATCAAAGCTGTCAAAAATTTTTAATTATTGGTTGGTTAGTTTGGCACAACTCAGAGTTGATTATTCGGAATTGGTAGAAGCACTCCAAAAAGGGGATGACACGAAGGCAAGCGAACTATTGTCGGAAGTGATCCCAAGACTTGAGGACTATCTTCAAGTGGTGATGAGTGCAGAATCAAATGCGGCTAAAGAATGTGTACAGCAAGCTTTTTTGGATGTATTTGAACAAATACGGAAGAATAAGATCAAGAAAAGTAAGTATATATTCAGTTATCTGATTAAGTCTTGTCGTCATGAATATCTCCGATATATAAAGCGTCAGCACAAGTTTGACTATGACGGAGAGTCCTTTAATGAAATATATGAGCCGGAAGAGCAGTTCCAGAACCTGCTGGATAAAGAAAGGCAGCGTATACTGGAAGAATGTTTAGATGAGCTTAGAAAGAAATCCAGGGAGTTTATTGAGTATTTCATGGATAGGCCGGAAGCCAGTACAGATGATGCTGTTGAGGAATTTGACCTTTCTAACGCGAACGTGCGCACTCGAAAGCACCGTATTTTGAGTCGTTTGCATCATTGCTATAAGCGGAAATCCAATCAATAAACAGTTTTGCCCGGAAAAATCACCTTGTAATAACAGTATCTGGCCATCATAAGGTGGGTACTATGTTACTCTTTTGATGAATATATTCGCTCAAAAATCCCTTCTGATTCATTATTAAATATTAAGAAATACTCAAATTTCAGGAACAAGAATCCATTTTTTTGGCACATTTTAAAAATTTTGAGCACCAATTCGGGTAAAAAAATGCCATTTTGTGCGTGTAATTTTTTTCGAAAAACCCTAAAAAAAAGGCATCATAAAAGGAAAATTTTGAGGGTAAAATGTGTGTGTAACATTTTTTTAGCTTTAGCTAAATATTTGCGGGATACTTAATTCTTCAACTCTATATTTTGTAAATGATGTATAATCCAGCAGACATTCTTGAAAATTTTGGCTTAATTACTTCAAAAAAGGTCAAATCTTCTCAAAATGAGAGATAAACTTGATTATTCGCTCAAAAACCTACAACATCATCAAAATTTCATAACCAAACTGATTTAAAAATGTGGCTTAATATAAAATCATTTGAAGAGTATCAGCAAACATTCAGAGAAAGTGAAAAAGACCGTCTTAAATTTTGGGATCATGAAGCCGGAACGTTTTATTGGCGAAAACGCTGGGATAAAACTCAAACAGGAAATTTTAAAGACGCGAATATCAAATGGTTTGAAGGTGGTAAGCTGAATATTACAGAAAATGCGTTGGATCGCCATTTGAACACTATTGGGAATAAAACAGCTTTTATATTTGAGCCGAATCATCCTGATTCATTTCGCCGAACAATTACGTATAGACAGTTGCACGAAGATGTTTGTCGGTTTGCCAATGTGTTGGAGAGTAAAGGTGTCAAAAAAGGGGATCGTGTTGTCATTTATATGGCTATGACACCGGAATTAGTGATTTCGGCACTTGCTTGTGCCAGAATTGGAGCGGTTCACTCCATTGTATTTGCAGGATTTTCTGCACAGTCGCTGTCAGAAAGGATCAATGACTGTGAAGCTAAAATGTTGATTACCAACGATGGTCTTCGGCGCGGGGATAAGCATGTTCCTCTTAAAGAAATTTCAGATGAAGCACTTGAAAGCTGTCCTTCTGTAGAAAGTGTGATCGTATGCCAGCGAACCAACCGTGAAATTGAATGGAAAGAAGGGCGGGATGAATGGTGGCATATTCTAATCCGAAATGCCTCCAGAGAGCATGAAGCGGTTGAAATGGATGCCGAAGATCCGCTTTTTATTCTTTATACATCGGGTTCAACCGGTAAGCCCAAAGGGGTGGTTCATACTTGTGGGGGATATATGGTGTATACGAGTTATTCATTTCGACAGGTATTTCAGGTAGGAGCCGACGATATTTATTGGTGTACAGCAGATGCAGGATGGATTACAGGCCACAGTTATATTATTTATGGACCGCTTTTTAACGGAGCTACAGGGATTATTTTTGAAGGGACTCCGACATATCCGGATGCCGGCCGGCTATGGGAAGTGGTAGAAAAATATCGAGTTACGCACTTTTACACGGCTCCAACGGCTATTAGAGCCTTGATGTCTTATGATATCGATTATGTTAAGAAGTATGACTTGAGTTCACTAAAGGTATTAGGAACTGTAGGTGAACCTATTAATGAAGAAGCCTGGCATTGGTATCATGATCACATAGGAAATAATAAATGCCCGATCGTGGATACCTGGTGGCAAACGGAAACCGGAGGAATTATGATTTCTCCTTTAGCGGGAATTACTCCTACTAAACCCGGTTTTGCTACATTACCGCTCCCCGGCGTTTTTCCTGCTTTAATGGATGAAAATGGTGAGGAAATTGAAGGAAATGGAGTAGAAGGAAATTTGTGTATCAAACATCCGTGGCCGGGTATTGCCCGAACTGTTTATGGTGATCATGAACGATATAAGCAGACTTATTTAAGTACGTACGAAGGATATTATTTTACCGGAGATGGCTGCAGACGTGATGAGGATGGTTACTACCGGATAACCGGTCGTGTGGATGATGTATTAAATGTTTCGGGGCACCGATTAGGAACTGCTGAAATTGAAAATGCCCTGGACGAACATCCTAAAGTGGTTGAGACAGCGGTAGTTGGTTTTCCTCACGACATTAAGGGGCAAGGGGTGTTTGCTTTTATGATTTGTGACGAGCAAGTCAAGGATCCGGAAGCTTTTAAGAAAGAGTTGTTGGATTTGGTAAGTAAAATTATCAGCCCCATTGCTAAGCCTGATAAAATTCAGATTGTATCAGGGCTGCCGAAAACCCGCTCCGGAAAAATCATGCGTCGAATTCTTAGGAAAATTGCGGCCAAAGATCTGGATAATCTTGGTGATACATCTACTTTGTTAGATCCAAGTGTGGTGGATGAAATCAAGAATGGGAAGGCTTATTAATGCTCAATCAGTAAGGGGGAATAGGCTAAATCTTGTTATATCCCTAACAAATAGCCTGCCGGCAGAAAAAGCAGACTCAAGATTAGCATAATGAGCCTGAAACGTGTTTTGACAAACATAGGGTGAAAAAAAAGACCATAAGTAAGTGGCTTTTCTTGGGTCATCCAATCATAATAATGATGTCGGTGGAGTGAGCCAAGGGCCATGGTTACATGTCCGTGCAGTATAGTAAGCATAAAAGGTGCCGCAAAGATAAAGGCTCCCATATAACAATAGAGGGTATCCAGACCCATTAAATCTGCAGTATAGAAATAAGGCCAGGCAAAAAGTACCATCATGGGAACGGTGAGCATCCAGTTGATGATGGAAATGCGGCGGTAATTTGCTTCGTTTAATTCTGACATTGGGATTGATGAATGATGAATGATGATTGATGATTGATGATTTGAAACCTCAAATCATCAATCATCAATCAAAAATCCTAAATTTGGGAAGCGATAAGCATTTCGATCTCGCGATAAGGTTTATCAAACATTTTTGCCAGCGACTTTTTGGTAATGTGTTTTTTATACGTATACGTTCCGTTTCTCAGCGCCACATTTTCCCACAGGCATTCCTTAACTCCCCCGGCATCTCCGATTGCAAGTATATAGGGTACAATCACATTATTTAAAGCATACGTAGCTGTTCTGGGGACATTTGCCGGGATATTTGGGACACAATGATGGATGACGTCATGTTGCGAGTAAACCGGATTTGAATGGGTTGTGGGCTGACTGGTAGCTACACAACCCCCTTGATCGATAACGGTATCCACAATTACACTTCCGGCTTTCATACCGGCTACCATTTCATCAGTAACCCAGCATGGAGAGCGATCTCCCTCCGCCATGGCAGCCCCAATGATTATATCTGCAAATTTGAGGGCCGTATTTAAGTATTGATGATTTGCCACAGCCGTAATAATTCGACGGTCAAGGGCATTTTCAAGTCTCCGAAGTGCCGTTAAATCAGTATCCATTACAAAAACTTGTGCCCCATATCCAAGTGCTGTCCGGGCGGCATATTCGCCGGTTATTCCGGCTCCCAAAATAACTACGGTAGCAGGAGGGACTCCGGAAATACCGCCCAGCATAATTCCCTGTCCGCCACTCATGCTTTCCAAATAATGTGCCGCAATCTGTACCGACATAGAACCGGTAATTTCGTGCATCATTCGAACGATAGGAAATTCTTTGTCTTCTCCTCGGATAAATTCATAGCCAATGCCGGTAATCGATTTGTCGGTTAAAGCCTGTAAATACTCCTCTGTTTGACTTCCCATGTGTAAAGCCGAAATAAGAGCTTGATCTGGCTCCAGTAATTCAAACTCTTCCTTTACCAGGGGGGCAATTTTCAGAATGAGTTCTGATTTTTTGAACACATCACCAGCACTGTAGGCCATTTCTGCACCGGCATCGGCATATTCCCGATCTGAAAAATTAGCAGCTTCCCCGGCTCCTTTTTCAATAAAAATTTCATGACCATTGGCTTTGAGGATAGAAACACCTCCCGGAGTAAGGGTAACTCTTCGTTCATCATTGGATATTTCTTTGGGTAGTCCAATTTTCAAAGAGACTTTGCTTTTGGATCGGATGAGATGCTTTTCCAGCGTTTTTAATCCGATTTGCTCCGTATCCAATGGCTTTATATCCATGTGCCGTGGGGTTTAAAGGTGATTTTTGAGAAGATAGGGAATTTGGGGTTAATTTTTAGTGTAAGGAACGACTTACTGTTGCTGGTTTGGATGGAGCAGTTCAATCTTGAATTGGATCATTCCCCAATCATCTCGCGGAATTTAGCTTCATCCAAGATAGGAACTCCCAATTCCTGTGCCTTATCCAGCTTGCTGCCGGCGGATTCTCCGGCCAATACATAATCGGTATTTCCACTTACAGATGAGGAGGTTTTTCCTCCGTGTTTCTCGATCAGATCGGCGGCTTCCTTGCGGGTGTAGGTGGGGAGGGAGCCGGTCAGGACAAATTTTTTGCCCTCAAAAATATTGGAAGCCTGTTCTTCTTCCTCTTTTTCAAATTGAAGGCCGTGTTCGCCCAGTCTTTTTACAATAGCTTTATTTTTTTCATTGTTGAAAAAACTTACCACCGATTCTGCGATGCGCGGACCGATGGAATCAACGGCGATCAGCTCTTCCTCCGAAAGGGATTGTAATTTTTCCATGGTGCCGAAGGCTTTGGCCAAATCTTTGGCGACAGTTTTACCCACAAAGCGAATTCCCAGGGCGTAAATCACGCGTTCAAACGGCTGTTGTTTACTTTTTTGAATGGCATCGATCAGGTTTTGGGCACTTTTATCTGCCATGCGCTCCAGCCCGATGATCTGCTCTTTTTCCAAATCATACAGGTCAGCATAGGTTTGGATGAGTCCTTCGGACACGAGCTGATCTACCACTGATTCCCCCAATCCTTCAATATCCATGGCATCCCGCGAAGCAAAATGTTCGATACGAATACGGACTTGTGGCGGACATGTAGGGTTGACACAACGCCAGGCCACTTCATCTTCATACTTAATGAGAGCTGAATCACAAGCCGGACAATTTTCCGGAAAGGAAAATGCTTCATTTCTATGCTCCCGGTCCGGGTTTACGACATTTATGACCTGAGGAATAATTTCCCCGGCCTTTTCTACCACCACGGTATCTCCAATACGGATATCTTTACGCTGAATCTCATCTTCATTATGAAGGGAAGCTCGTTTTACCGTGGTTCCGGCTAATTCTACGGGCTCAAGCTCCGCAACGGGGGTAATGGTACCAAGCCTCCCTACCTGCAGCGTAATGTCGTTAATGACCGTTGTAGCCTGTTCAGCTTCAAACTTATAGGCGATTGCCCAACGCGGAAATTTAGAAGTAGTTCCAAGTTCTTCACGCAAATGGCTTTGATTTATTTTAATGACTACGCCATCGGTTTCATAAGGGAGCTCATGGCGAAGCTTTTCCCATTTTTTGATAAGCTCATGCACTTCATCAATAGATGAACATACTCTGTGGTATTCACAGACAGGAAGACCAAATTCAGCCAGTAATTCTGCTTTTCGAAATTGGGTCAGAGAGTTATCTTCATCATCAAGGAGCAAATCGAAGGCAAAAAACCGAATAGGGCGCTGTGCCACTGCCTTTGGATCTTGCATTTTCAACGAACCGGCGGTAGAATTTCTGGGGTTGGCGAATACGGTCAGTCCTTCTTCTTCTCGATGCTGATTCATCCGGGCAAATGCCTCGCGTTCCATATAAGCCTCACCGCGGATTTCGACAACCTCAGGATAATCCCCATTAAGGTGAAGAGGTATATCCCGGATCGTTTTTATGTTGTTGGTAATATCATCGCCTTTTTCGCCGTCCCCCCGTGTGGCACCCAACACCAATTTCCCATTTTCATATCGAAGTCGAATGGAAGCACCGTCAAACTTTAGCTCCGCCATGTACTCATAATTTTCATGGCCCAGTATTTTCTTGACTCGGCCGTCAAAGTCGTTGAGTTCTTCTTCATTATAAGTGTTATCCAAACTAAGAAGCGGAACAGGATGCTGAACAGTTTCGAAAACCGAAGAAACTGTTCCGCCAACTCGCCGGGTGGGAGAATTGGGGTCATGGAGATCGAATTCCTGTTCGAGCTTTATGAGTTCTTTGAGGGTTTCGTCAAACTCTTTATCGCTTATAAAGGGCTGAGCGTCTTGGTAATATGCTTTGTTAGCCTGATCGAGGAGCTCTCTGAGCTCCGAAACGCGTTCCCGGGCTTCTTTTCTGTTCATGGATAAGATGTACTAATACTTAACTAATATCTGATTCGATATACGGTGCTGTCGGGCGGTCCAATTTCCAAGGGAAATTCGTCCGGAGCCGGAGCTAAATAACGGGGTTGATCGAGCACAGAGCGTGTGATCATAATGGAGTTGAAGGCAGTGTCGAAGTAATTCTGGCGGGGATTTTCAATGATATGCCCATTAAATAAAAGAAGCATACGGCTATACTGCCCGCGCACCAATAGTGTATCTCTAAAATCAAAATTATAAGCCGCTCCATCTTCTACCCAAAATGGATTTGTTCTCCAATTTAAGTCGCTTGTGATACGTACGGGTTCTAATTGACCGTAGGCAGCGTAAACTGTGACGGTCAGAGTATCTCCAAGGATGATGGGTTCATTGGGTGCCGTACTTTGCGACTGATTTTGAGTGTCGGAATCTGAAGGTGCTTCTGATTCTCCGGCAATAGCTGATGAATCTACCGGTGTTGGAATAATAATTTCCTGATTTGATTGCTGGCTAGTTGTTTGCTCCTGGTTAGCAGAAAAATTTTGGTTTATTACAGAGGAAATATCATCCCAAAAAATATATATACAAGTGGCGAGCAACGCGATAATGAAGAAAAATGAAATCGCCAGCCAAACTTTAGAGCTTTTACCTGCGGTAGTAAACTTGCGCCCCATATCGGCCCAGTTTACAGTATTAATCTCGGGTGGTGCAATGGGTTCAGCTTTATTAGCTTCTTTAGGTGGTTCTGTCTCTGGTTTTTGTGCCGGTTTAGATTCGACAGGCTCAGTTGAACTTGTTTCCGGAGCTTTCTCTTCAGGTTTAGACGGACTATAAGGTTGCCGGTATTCATCAATATTTTCTTTTCCGGACACCAAACTTCCCGAATACATTCCGGCTTCTACTTCATCCAAAGCCATAACTACATCATCATCATTCAGCTTCAGCACCTTGGCATAGCTGCGCACAAAACTACGAACGTAGGTTTTGTTCATGCTTGGATCGGTAAAAATACTTTCGTCTTCAATACTTTTTATAGTATCAAGCGGAATTTTTATCGCATTTTGTATATCCTCAAGCGTGAGGTTTTGGCTTTTGCGTATAGAAGCGAGGTCTTTTCCCAGAGACATAGATACTTATTTAGGTCTACAAAATTATAAGAAGCTAAGTAATTAAACTTGATAGGAAAAGCAAACTTTTCACTTTAATCATTTTGAGGTTTTAAATGCTTTTTAAAAGATTAACAGAAGGAATTTTAGAAATACTTTTTCCAAAAGTTTGTACGGTTTGTGGTTTAAGATTGGCTACGAATGAAAATTTTGTTTGTAACAATTGCCTGGAGAGCAAGTTTGAGGAGGCTTATCAGCCGGGAAAACGATCAACCCGTGATATAATGCTTCCGGAAGGAGTCTATTTGCAGCATGCTCTATGGAATTTTGATAAAGGCGGGTATTTACAGGAAGTACTGCATCAGCTAAAATATAATAGATTAACGGGGGTGGGAGAAGACATTGGCCGGCAATTAGGGAAGAGCATGCTGCGGCATCCGGAGTTTATGAATCGGGTCAAAGGGCGGAAAGTACGTTTGCTTCCGGTTCCGCTTCACCCCAAAAAATACCGAATGCGAGGATATAATCAGGCTTTTTACATTGCTAAAGGAGTGGCAGAAGTTACCAATCTCCATATCATCGATAAGAACACTGTTCAGCGGATAAAAAATACAGGTACACAAACCGGGTACTCACTCGAGAAACGCAGAAAAAATATTGATGGTGCATTTAAAGTTACTGTACCTGAAAAAGTGAAGGATGTTCTTTGTGTGATCATAGATGATGTTTTCACCACCGGAGCCACTACTTTTGAGTTGAGTTCAGAATTGAAAAAAATCGGGTGCGGGGAAATAATGATCGCTACTGTAGCTCAAGCCTGAATCAGTCTTTTTTAGTGCCTATATTTGACTATGGAAAATTTTCAAAGAGGTCGTTTTAATTGGCAGATGCTGGAGCTCCCCGATGGGATAACCACGTCCAACGGAAATTGGTATCATATAACAAGAGATGGCATTGAGAACTATGTACCCGGATTGCTCAAAAACCGCCCGTTGGAAAGAATCATACAAGAGGCCGATGCGTGGGTAAAAAGCTCCGACGGTTTTTCCTTAATGCTGTTCTTTATTGTCGTCTTTTTTGGTGTGACTCCCTGGCTGGCTGCAGCCATCTCCTTAGTTTTCTATTTCTTATGGTATTTTAACACCGGTGTTTTTGTGAATGTGACGTCCACTCCGATTGCAAAGTTGCTGAATAAAGACGGGGTAGTTTATGGGGTATCCGCGATCTTTTTGATCGGAATCAGCATCAATGAAATTACTGCAGGAATGGGAATTTCTGTTGAATTTAATGCTATTTGGTATGGTTTAATTTTGTTCTTTCTATACAAAGTGGGTTTGTTAAGGTTGATGATTGAATTTACCCGAAAGAAGTTCTTTGGGCAGCCCAAAGTTTCCAAGGAAGACCGGATTTTGAACATGCTTTTGATTCGATATGGAATGAAATACGGAATTCTCACCGGCGAGGTAAATGAAATGGAAAAAGAGCTGGTGCGTATTGTTAACTATCACAAGCAAAAGAAAAAGTAGAGGAATCAGGTTAATTATGAAGCAACTGTTCTTTATTCGTCACGGAGAGACCGACAATAACAAAGCGAGTATCATACAGGGGAGAAGCCTGGATGCCTCTATCAACGATTTGGGCAGAAGGCAGGCAAAAGCGATCCGTGATGCACTCGAGCCTTTCGAAATTCAAAAAATTATAGCAAGCGGGTTACGCCGAACTCATGAAACAGTTCAACCCCTGGCTGAACAAAGAAAGCTTGAAGTAGAAAAATATCCCGAATTGGATGAAATTGATTTTGGCGTTTTGGAGGGAAAAGTATTCACGGAGATTCAAGATCAGGTGATGGAGGTTCATGAGCAGTGGAAGGGAGGCAATGTTGATTATGCACCTGAAAAGGGGGAGTCGCCCCGCCAAACCTTCACTCGTGCTAACAGGAAAGTTGCAGAGGTACTGGAATCATCTAAAGAAGAACACATCGTTTTTATGATCCATGGACGATTGACCCGCATTTTGCTCTCGGAATGGCTGGGACACGGACTCCACAATATGCACAAGATCGAACACCAGAATGGAGCCATTAACTGGCTGAGCTGGAAGGATGGTAAATTTGAGGCCGTGGAGTTGAACAAGACTGATCATTTGGTGGAGTTGGTGGGATAAATTTACTCTCTGAACTTGAATAGAATCTACAGTATCCATGTTCCATAATTCTTTATCTTTCAACCCTCAAAAAGAATCATTTTACCCTGCTTCTGGTTTTACGGCCAAAAGTGAAATTAATCAAATGCTATGAGTGAAAAAGTAAGATCCATGTTTGCCGATATCGCCGATGATTATGATCGGGTTAACAGTGTATTGTCTTTCGGCGTACATCATGCGTGGAGAAAAAAAGCAGTATTGGAAAGCGGGGCCCATGAAGGCGATCATGTATTGGACTGCGCCACAGGAACAGGCGACCTTGCCATCGAATTCAAAAAAACGGTTGGGGATTCCGGGTATGTGATGGGAACCGATTTCTGTGCGCCCATGATAGAACCGGCTCCCGCCAAAGCCAAAGCCGAAGGGCTCAAGATCGATTTCGAAGTAGCTGATGCCATGAATCTTCCCTATGAAGATGACAAGTTCGACATTGCCAGTATCGCTTTTGGGATTCGAAATGTGGATGATCCTGTGGTAGCTCTTAAAGATATGGCTCGCGTGGTAAAACCGGGTGGAAGGGTGGTAGTGCTTGAATTCGGTCAGCCTAAAGGATTGATGAAATTTCCTTACGAATTATACAGTCAGCACATCATGCCGGCTATTGGAGGATGGCTAAGCGGGAACCGTGAAGCCTATACCTACCTCCCAAGAACAAGTGCTGAATTTCCGGCGGGAGATAAGTTTTTGGCATTAATGGACGAATCCGGAGCCTTTGAAAGCTGTCGCGCCGTAAAGTTAACGGGCGGAATTGCCTACGTTTATGTAGGAGTGGTTCAATAATGGTATATTCATCGCTCTAACAAACAACACAATAGTTCAATGAACATAGAAGAAATTAAAAAAGTACTTCCTCATCGCTATCCTTTTTTATTGGTGGATCGGGTGCTGGAAGTGGACGAAACAAATATCAAGGCCTACAAAAATGTTACGGCGAACGAGGAATTTTTTAACGGGCATTTTCCGGGACAGCCCATCATGCCGGGAGTATTGCAGGTAGAGGCCCTGGCTCAGGCCGGCGCCATTATGCTGATGACCCAGCAGGTGGATAATCCTCAGGAAACTCTGATGGTGTTCACCGGAATCAACAAGTGTAAGTTCAGAAAGCAAGTGGTGCCCGGAGACCAGCTGATGCTGGAGGTTGAGCTGGGCAGCAAGAAACGCAACTTTGTAACCATGAAAGGGATTGCCACGGTTGACGGTAAGGTAACCTGCGAATTGGAAGCCTCTGCTGCGCTTGTGCCACGGGAGAAAGTATGAGTACTCAAAAATCTTCAGATAAACCGGTTAAAGTTACGACTCAAACGATCGTAGACATGAAAGCAACGGGCGAGAAAATCGCCATGCTTACGGCTTATGATTTTACCATGGCCCAAATTATTGATCAGGCCGGCATCGAAATCATCCTGGTTGGAGATTCCGCAAGTAATGTGATGGCCGGGCATGAGACTACTGTTCCAATGACGCTCGAGCACATGATCTATCATACTTCATGTGTAGTTCGCGGTGTGGACCGAGCATTGGTGATTGCTGACCTTCCGTTTATGAGTTATCAGGTTACGACCAAAGAAGCATTGATCAGTGCAGGACGTATGATGAAAGAAGCGGGTGCTCATGCGGTAAAGCTGGAAGGCGGTAAATACATTGTGGACACAGTAAAACGTATCGTGGATGCCGGGATTCCGGTGATGGGTCACCTGGGGCTTACTCCGCAGAGCATTTATAAATTTGGAACGTACAAAGTACGGGCTACCGAAGAGCAAGAAGCGAATGAACTTATCCGTGATGCTAAACTACTTGAAGAGGCCGGATGTTTTTCGCTTGTATTGGAAAAAATTCCCGCTGATCTTGCTGAAAAAGTCACAGCAGAACTTTCTATCCCGACCATTGGTATTGGAGCCGGACCTTCTTGTGACGGTCAGGTTTTAGTGCTTCACGATATGTTAGGTCTTAATAAAGAATTTAACCCGAGGTTTTTGCGCAGGTATGCAGACCTGAATTCGGTGATGACAGATGCAGTTCAAAATTTTATCAAAGACGTTAAAGACAAAGATTTTCCAAATAAAGATGAGCAGTACGGCGGATGAGTGAACCCAAAAAACCTTTTATTTTAGTTAGTAACGATGACGGAATTTTTTCTCCCGGAATAAAAGCTCTTGCTGAAGTGGCTGCCGAATTCGGAGATGTGTATATCGTAGCACCCGATAAAGAGCAAAGTGCGGTTGGCCATTCCATTACCATTCAGGTTCCGCTGCGTTCCAGTAAATTTACCGTAGCCGACAAGTTTCAGGGAGAAGCGGTAAACGGAACACCGGCTGATTGTGTGAAATTGGCTCATGGACAACTTCTTGATCGTAAACCTGATATGGTGGTAAGCGGCATCAATCATGGAAGCAATGCCGGAATCAATATCATGTATTCCGGAACAGTGAGCGCGGCCACCGAAGGGACTATTTTAGGATATCCTTCTATTGCGGTTAGCTGTACGGATTTTAACGAAGATGCAAATCTCAGAGGATGTCAGGAAGCTGCAAGAAGGGTTATAGGGTTTGTCCTTAAAAACGGATTGCCGCGCGGAGTTACTTTAAATGTTAATGCTCCAGCCGGTGAATTTACGGACATTAAATGGACCCGCCAGGCGGATAGTCGATATGTTGAGGAGTATGAAAGTCGAACCGACCCGTTCAACCGTGCCTATTACTGGCTGACCGGGAAATTTGAGTTGCTGGATGAAGGAAAAGATTCAGATATCCATGCACTGAATAATGGTTTGGCATCAGTAACACCGATTCAATACGATCTGACCGCCTATCATCTGTTGGAGAATGTAGATGACCGCAGTTTGAATGAGTAAATAAAATATGCTTTATCCGGGTAGCGATAGCAAATTTTATGGTGCTATTATTTAGTGTCCGTTTTCATCCAACATCTTAACCACATCTGCCCAAAATTTCTTATATACTTTTTGGCTTTCCTTATTCATTTGAAGATGCATTTGGGATAGATGAGACAGTGGAACAGTGTCCAGGTGTGCACCCCATTTGGCACTCTCAATCGATACAAAGGCATCATTTGGCCCCTCTTTTTCAAAAATTTGATTGTTCTGAAATTTCAGTACCGGATTTATTGAATATTTGGTCCCTTTTCCAACGGCTGCGCTATAAGAATAATAGGATATTTCATCCAAGTCGGGATGACCGGGATTAAAAATTTCTTTGACGTAGGAGCAGGTAAGCTGTTCGAGCGAGCCCAATGCATCACTCTTGGTTTTGGGATACATGTTATCGCCAAACCAATCAAACATTTCGCTAAGTTTTTCTGTGACCAGTTCCGGCGCTTTCAAAATAAGATCAGCAAGGCTCGAGCCATGATGTGGCGTAGCGATAGTGGTCAGGCTCTCGACTTTATCAGCCACATCCATTGTAGAAAGTGCGCAACGCATATCCAATCCGCCCATGCTATGGGCAATTATATTTACCTTTTCATATCCGTAATCTTTACAGAAGGTTTTGATTAGCTGCACCCAGTTTTCAGCACGGGTTTCAATGCGTGCATAGGGCACAATATTAGGAGCAATTGCCACAATGCCATGCCCGCGAATTTCCATGCAAGGTTCATGCAACGGACCCGATTTAATTACAGAACCTATCGCGCCATAACCATGACATAAAAAAACGGGATACTTTATTTTCAGCAGTTCGGGCTGTGGGTACTCTTGTAACTCAAGTCGTTTTAATAATGCAGATCGATCGGGCATGGTTAATTTTGTTCCGTAGTTAAGGTATCAAGGCTTGGATCGGTGGTTAAACGAATAGTCCGAAGTACTGTTCCTTTATTGTAAACATAAATATGCATATCCCGGGAAGGAAAATTTATTTTTGCCGGTGCTTTGATCTCATAGCGATTTAGATCTTTGTGCAGATTAATGTGAAACATTGTTTTAGAAAACCGGGAAGGTACTCTTAGCCTATACACTTTGCGTGTGAAAATAGTATCAATATTAATAACAGATACTTGTACTTGTTCTTGAGTAATTAATGAGTTTTGGATATGAGTATTAATCAGGGAATCGAGCTGTTGCGTATTATCCAGACGATAAATCTCATTGGATGGAGAGGCCGCAAGGATAATTCCGCTTACTATGCATGACAGGACTAATAAAATGGTAATTACTTTTTTCCCGTTTTTTCTATCCAACATAAACCGTTCTTGGGTTCTTAATTTCAGAGATTTACCTTCAGGCTAAATCTATAAACTTCTGCAGTAAAAAAGACATGTCATTTCAAGTTCAAAAAATTGAATCCCAAAAACAGATAGAAGCATTTCATAAGCTTCCTGAGCGGTTGTATGGCAATCATCCATGGTATCGCCCTCCATTTATATTTGAGGTTGAAAATATTTTTAACCGGGAAAAAAATGAAAGGTTTAAAAAGGGCGGGGATTGCGATCGGTTTTTAGTTTTAGATGATAAGGATAAAGTAATTGGAAGGTTTGCCCTGTTTATTGACCCGGAAAAAGATGAGAGGTATGATCCAAAGCTGGGGGGTATCGGATTTATAGAAATGGAGAATCAACCAAAGATTGCTGAAACTATCATAAATTTTGCAAAACAGTGGCATCATGAAAAAGGGTATGCTGGTTTTAGAGGGCCTGTTAATTTTGGAGAGAATGATACGTTTTGGGGAATATTAATTAACGGATTTGAGGATCATAATGTGTATGGAATGCTCTATCATCACGAATATTATGAAGAATTGATCGAATCTACTTTACCTGAAAAGTTTGATGACCTGTACATGTATCAACTCGATTTGAGTCAACCATTACCGCAGCGGTTGATTAGTATTACGGATCGGCTAAAGTCTCAGAAGAATATCGAAATCAGGCCCATTGACAAAAAAAATCTGGAGCGGGATGGTGAGTTTGTTCGCCAAATTTATAACCGGGCTTTTAGTGATCAGGTGGTAAAAGAAAGGGAAGAAGAGTTTATAGGTATCACTCGTGAAACTATTCGTCAGATGATCAAAAAGCTGAAACCGGTATTGATGCCTGAAACTTCGCCTATTGTGTTTGTGGATGGAGAACCGGCTTCATTTTTGGTGAGTGTGCCTGATTTACATGAAATATCAGCCCAAACCAATGGGAGATTCAAATGGTGGCATTTCCCCAAATTAATTGGATTTAAAAAAAGAGCTGAAAAATTTCGCCCGCTGGCATTTGGTACAGACCCGCGCTTTAGGGGCAGGGGACTGGAAGCATTGGTTTTTGCAGAAGGCCACAAGTGGGTACGGAAACACTATCCCAATCTGAAAGTATTGGAGGGCGGCTTTGTAAGCGAAAAGAATTGGATTATGCGAAGAAGCCTGGAAGCTTTGGGGTGTGAGATCGCCAAGACCTATCGGGTGTATAAGTGGATGGTTGATTGAAAGTTGAGAATTGATAAAGTGATAGGGGATAAATCAAATATTTTGGGCTTCATCAAATTGGTGTAAAAGGCTCTATTGCAGGAACTTTATCTATCACCCAATCAACTCTCAACTTTCAACTCTAAAACCTATCTAAAGATCGTATTCAAAATCTCGATGGCGATATCTTTCTTGGCACCTTGGAACTTTTGATCAGAATCTATCCCTAAAAGATGAACGGTATTGGTATCTGCTTCAAAGCCGGCATCTTTATCATTCAGTGAATTCGCGATGATCCAGTCTGCATTCTTCTTTTTGAGCTTGGATGTGGCGTTCTCAATAAGGTTCTCTGTTTCCATGGCAAAGCCGATCAGTACCTGTCCTTCTTTTTTATGATCTCCAAGCCAGGCTAAAATATCCTGGGTTCTTTTTAGTTTGATAGAATTTTCGCCCGCTGTTTTCTTCACTTTTTGTTGGTGAATTTCAGTTGGGCTGAAGTCGGAAACCGCGGCTGCCATAATGACCACATCGGCATCGGCGTATTTCTTAACTGCATCAAAAAGGTCCGCCGTACTTGTGATACTTATGGAATGAATGTTTTCCGGTTTTGAAACAGAAAGCGGGCCGTGGATTAAAGTAACATCCGCTCCCAGACTTTGAGCCGCTTCGGCCATGGCAATCCCCATTTTCCCTGAACTGGGATTGGATATAAACCGAACCGGGTCGATATGTTCGCGGGTGGGGCCGGCGGTAACCACCACTTTTTTGCCTTCTAAAGGTCCTTTTACAGATCCAATGATTTCTGAAACTTTCTCTAAAATATCCCCGATCTCGGGAAGCCTGCCTTTCCCATCGAGTCCACTGGCTAAATATCCGCTTTCCGGTTCAAGGATGTGATATCCAAACTCCTGTACCTTTTTGAGGTTCAGAGAAACTGCCGGGGAATCATACATCTCACCGTCCATGGTTGGACAAATAAGGACAGGGCAGCGAGCAGCAAGCACGGTACTGGTGAGCATGTTGTCAGAAATACCACTTGTGATCTTAGCAAGCGTATTTGCCGTACAGGGAGCGATTACATAAAGATCGGCCCACTCACCCCAGTTAATATGGCGGGTCCAGTCGCTTGAACCCGGCGCATCCGGAAAGATATCAACAGCCACTTCATGGCCGGAAAGGGAAGCAAAGGTCTCTAAACCAACAAAACGGGTGGCTGAGGGCGTCATGGTGACGCGGACTTCAGCTCCCGCTTTTTGAAATTCTCTAAGTAAAAAAGCAGCTTTATAAGCTGCAATTCCCCCGGTAACACCAAGAATAATGCGCTTACCGGAGAGCATTATTAATCCTCTTTGTCAGGATGACGGTAGTAAATTTGGTCTTCCTGCATTTCCACAATAGCACGTTGAGTGGCGTGTGGAAGTTTTTCGAAGGCTTTGGAGATATTTTCCTGCTCTTCGTTGAAAGAAAATTCGTCTTCTTCTTCAAATCCTTCGAAGTACTGGAGTTTTTCGTCCAGTTCCAGTTTTTCCTGAGCGGCAATTTGTCGTGCTCTCTTGGAAAGAATTACAAGCAACTCGTACTTGTTACCTGTTTTGAATTTGAGTTTCTCAATGTCTAATGTTTGGACAGCCATGTATGGTCTCAGTTTTGATTCATAAATTTGATCACGGCTTCTTTCACTTGTGAGTAAGCCGTATCCAAATCGTCATTAATAATAACGCGATCAAATTGATCAGCGTATGTAAGTTCTTTCTTGGCGCGTTCAAGGCGCAGAGCAAGAGTTTCATCATCTTCCGTTCCGCGATCAAGCAGGCGCTGCTTCAATACATCAACAGAGGGCGGCTGGATAAACAAACTGAGGCTTTCATCCCCATAAATATCCTTGATATTCACCGCGCCTTTTACTTCAATGTCAAGCACAACAAAATAGCCTGATTTTAGTTTCTTATCAACTTCTGAACGCAGCGTTCCGTATTTCTTTCCGCCATAGAATTCTTCCCATTCCAGGAACTCCCCGTCTTTTATTTTTTGGTCAAAATCCGCATCAGAAAGGAAGTAATAGTGTTTTCCGTGCACTTCGCCTTTTCGCGGCGGACGGGTAGTTGCTGAAACCGAGAATTTTAATTCTTCAAAATCTTTAAAAAGCCGGCGCGCCAAAGTTGTTTTTCCGCCCCCGCTGGGTGCCACTAATATGATTACTTTGCCTTTTTTCATAGTAGTATTGAGATTTGAATAGTGAGTATTGAGACGCTTTTCTCAATACTCACTACTCAAGACTAAAATCTAAATTATTCGACGTTTTGTACTTGTTCGCGGATCTGCTCCAGAGCTTCCTTACACTTGACCACGTACTGGGCAATTTCGGAATTGTTAGCTTTAGATCCGATGGTGTTTAGTTCACGATTAATTTCCTGGGTAAGGAAATTGAGTCGGCGTCCGGCCGGATCGGGTTGCTCCACAGCTTCAATGAAGAATTTGAGGTGTGACTTAAGCCGTACAATTTCTTCAGTGACGTCCATTTTATCTACTAAAATGGCTACCTCCTGTTCTAAGCGCTCAGGATCAATTTTATCTTCTTCGATCAAATTATTGATGCGTTCTAATAATTTTTCACGAGTTTCATCCGCACGGCCGGATGTTTCTTTGGTGATAATTTCCAAATTTGATTCAATGAACTCAATGCGGTCCAGTAAATCATTTTTGAGCTGATTTCCTTCCTGAGTCCTCATTTTAAGTAACGATTGTACAGCTTCTTGAAGCGCTTTCTCTGCAACGGCCCATTTCTGCTCCAACACTTCTTCATTCTCTTCTTCATTTATGAATACATCACTAAACTGAGTAATATCTCTTATGGAAATGGGGTCATCGATACCGGCAATTTTTCGGAGATTGTTCAGGATCTTTGCATATCCTTTAACTTTTTCTTCATCAACAGTAATAGAGGGCCCACCGGATTCAGATTCTGAAATATAAACGGTGATATTTAGCTTGCCGCGATTAATAGTCTTTTGGACCAACTCTTTTACTTCCAATTCCTTGTCTTGAAGGCGCTGGGGTAGCCGTGTGCTTACATCGAGGTATCGGCTGTTTAAAGATTTGATTTCGACCGTAGCCGTGATTCCATTGTCAGAAGCTTCTCCACGCCCAAAGCCGGTCATTGAAATAATCATGATAATCTTGATGATGAAAATTGAGCGAGAAAATACAAAAGTATAACTCGGATAAGAAATTACATACAGGAAATATTATTTATCCTCATCACAGAGATATTAAAATGCTTATAGCAGGTAAATAAATTAAGAATCTTCAATTTTTTCCAAGCTGACCGAATTCAGGCAATACCTTAATCCGCTCGGCTCGGGGCCGTCGGGAAAAACATGGCCAAGGTGGGCATCACACACATTACATAAGGCCTCTATGCGAACCATCCCGTGGGAAGTATCAACCTCATATTTAACGGCATTTTCTTTTACCGGTTGGGTGAAAGAAGGCCAGCCCGAGCTGCTTTCAAATTTTTCATTACCATCGAAAAGCTCGGTTCCACAGCAAACGCAGGCATACAATCCCGGTTCAAATTTATAGCACATATCACTGGCTCCGGGACGTTCTGTTCCTTTCAATCGAGTTATGGCATATTCTTCATCTGTTAGTTCTTTTTTCCACTCCTCATCAGATTTTTCAACCCGTCGGGGAGGTTCGGGATTTCCATTTTTAGCGAATTCCTGAAGGTTGTTCCACTTAAGCATGTTGTTCTTGGTTTATATCTACCGGAATAGTGACCATTAAGGCACTAATATTTTATTGAATTTAATTTGATAAAAGAAAAACTAATCTGAATTCATTCTTTTATTCTCCGAAGACCCTGATTCATGATTTTTGCCATAAAGCAGTTCCTCGACCTCCTCTCCTGATATTTCTTCTTTTTCGAGAAGCAATTTGGCGACTTTATCAAGGACATCACGATATTCTTTAATGGTATGAAGTGCTCGGTCAAAGGCTTCGTCAGTTATTTTTCTGACTTCCTCATCAATTTCCCGTGCGGTGGAATCACTGTATTCCCGTTGCCGGCTCATGTCGCGACCCAGAAATACTTCTTCTTCAGCGCTTCCAAAAGAAATATGCCCGAAACGGTCGCTCATGCCCCATTCTAACACCATCTTACGAGATAATTTTGCTATTTGCCTGAGGTCATCCTGAGCCCCGCTGGTTGAAGTCTCAAAGATTAAATCTTCTGCTGCCCGACCTCCCATGATCACGGCAAGTCGATCCAGCAGGTATTCTCGGTTGTAGATGTATTTTTCTTTTTCGGGAAGCTGCTGTGTGACTCCCATTGCTTTTCCGCGAGGGATGATCGTAACCTTGTGTATGGGATCGGAGTAAGGAAGAACGGCAGCTACTAATGCGTGACCGGCTTCGTGGTATGCCAGCATCTCTCGTTCTTTTTCGTCGATTTGAAGGCCTTCCTGTTTAAGCCCCATCAGTACCTTATCTCTGGCATTATCAATATCGTTCATGGATATTGTTTTACGTTTATCACGCCCGGCATAAAGTGAGGCTTCATTCAACAGGTTTTCAAGGTCGGCTCCGCTAAACCCGGGGGTGCTTCGCGCTATTATTTCCAAATCTACATCTTCCCCCAACGGTTTATTTTTAGCATGAATTTCAAGGATCTCAAGCCGAGCTTTTTGTTTCGGGATGTCTACATTTATTTGCCTGTCAAAACGTCCCGGCCGCAAAAGTGCTTTGTCCAGTATGTCGGGCCGATTGGTGGCCGCCATCACAACCACACTTTCGTTAGGTTCAAACCCATCCAATTCTGACAGAAGTTGGTTCAGTGTCTGTTCACGTTCGTCATGTCCGCCCCCAAGTCCGGCTCCCCGCCTGCGGCCAATAGAGTCAATTTCATCTATAAATATGATGCTTGGAGATGTTTTTTTGGCATTATTAAACATGTCTCTGACACGTTTGGCTCCTACACCCACAAACATCTCCATAAAATCGGAACCTGTTATAGTGAAAAAGGGAACATTAGCTTCCCCCGCTGAAGCCCGTGCCAATAATGTTTTTCCGGTTCCGGGGGGACCCACCATGAGTACTCCTTTTGGCAGCTTTGCGCCGATATCTGCAAAACGTTCCGGATCTTTTAAAAACTCAATGATTTCTTCGAGTTCCGCTTTGGCATTGTCGAGGCCGGCTACATCTTTGAATGTGGTATTCTGCTTCTCAGGTTCCTGGAGCTTAGCTTTACTTTTGCCAATGTTAAAGAATCCCTGGCTTTGGGATCTCATACGTTGATAAAACATCACCCCAATATAAATGAAAAATATTATTGGGAGGATAACCATAATGATGTACCACCAATTGTAATCAGATTCCGGTTCGGCTGATATGGTTACATCGTGTTCCTCAAGGAGGTCGGAAAGGTTTTCGTCTCCAAAGGATGGAATATAGGTGGTGAAGTTTTCGTAAGCAGCGGTATCACCTTTTGCACTTCTCAGAGGTTTAGGGTTCTTAAGCATACCCTGAATATTCTGTCCCCGAACTTCTATCCGTTCAATGTTATCATCTTTCAGCTCTTTACGGAATTCACTGTATTCAATGTCTGGGGTTGGGGTCAGGAAGCCGTTTTCAGGGGACATAAACCAATTAAAAAAAAGAGCAAAAAAGATTAGCCATATAAGCAGGTTTGACCAGGAAAAATAGCCTGGTTTCTTATTCTGAGGTATTTTTTTACCAAAATCCTTCTTCCTGTTTTTTTCTGATCTTCCGTCGTCTTTATTTTTTTTAGCCAAGACAGCGTGTTTTTCAGGTGAAATTTTTAATAAAAGTCACATTATACTATTGCATTCAGTACGTGCAACAGTTTTACCGGGCAGTATAGTTTCCTTTTTGTGAGTGGAGGGACGTTATTTCCCGGAAAATATTTAGGATTTAGAAGGATTCCCGGAAGCTGGGGCGGTACTTCTTTTTATCAAAATAAGATGAAGCTTGCCTCTCTGCCGATATATAAGTCGAGTGTTAAATAGCTTTATTATTTCAGTAAATCTAAAATTTTGTTAGCAAAAGCTTGAGCTGCATCCGGAGTTCTTCCTTCCGAATAAATACGGATAATAGGTTCTGTATTGGATTTTCGAAGATGAACCCAGCCCTCAGCAAAATCGATTTTGACACCGTCCACGGTATTTGGTTTGAGGCTGGAAAAGTGTTCCTTGATCATTTCAAGCACTTCATCGGCATCTTTGCCAAGTTGGTCTAATTGGATTTTGTTTTTGCTCATGAAATAATCAGGCAGTGATGCTCTGTATTGTGAGGAGCCCATCCCTTTTTCGGCCAGAAGCTGAAGCACCATGGCAATGCCCACCAAGGCATCACGACCATAATGCAGATCCGGACAAATCACCCCGCCGTTTCCTTCGCCGCCAATCACGGCATTTTTTTCCTGCATCACTTTTACCACGTTGATTTCGCCCACAGCCGAGCGGTAGCATGTTTGATCGTAATTTCGAGCCACATCGTCACAGACACGGGAAGAGGAGAGGTTAGTGGCACAAGCTCCGGAGTTTTTGGAGAGGATGAAATCAAAAGCGGCAGCTTGGGTGTATTCTTCACCAAACAATTTGCCGGTGTCATCAACCAAGGCGAGGCGATCTCCGTCGGGATCGGTTACCACGCCCAGATCCACTTTTTTCTCTTTAACCAACTCACAGATCTCGGTGAGGTGTTCGGGTAAGGGTTCCGGATTGTGTGGAAAGAGTCCGTTAGGGGTACAATGAATTTTGTGCACGATCTTTACGCCAAGTTTCTCAAGTAACCTTGGGATAGCTTCTGAGCCTGCACCATTCACAGCATCAACGGCTACAGAGAAATTCCTGGCTGCAATTTCATCAGCATTGATGTACGGCAAATTCAAAACTTCCGCAATGTGATCATCCAACAAGTCATGATCTTCGCGAATTTCTCCAATCTGATCATAAGACTGATATTCCAGTTTCCCGGATTCAGCAATTTCAATCACTTTATTTCCCTGATCAGCATCCAGGAATTCACTCTTTTCGTTCAATAATTTAAGAGCATTCCATTCGGCAGGATTATGGCTGGCAGAGATGATAATCCCTCCGGCTGCGTTATGCTTCAGAACGCCCATAGCCACTGTTGGTGTTGGGACTATCCCAACCTTAATGACATCACATCCTACACTGGCGAGGGTGGCAGCTACAATATCTTCACAGATCTTTCCGGTAACGCGGGAATCCCGCCCGACAACTACGGTACCTCCTTTAAGCCATGTGCCGTAAGCAGCAGTGAATTTCGCTAGATTTTGAGGGGTGAGGTCGGTTCCGAAAATGCCCCGGATACCCGAGACGGAAATCATTAATGCCATTTAAATAGTCTGTGTTTGAAATTTGAATTCTGTAAAATTTACTTGGATCGTTCAGGAATCCATCCGGTTTCCCGGGTACCGGCCTGTTTGTTCTCATATCGGGCCAGGACAAATAAGAAATCAGAAAGCCGGTTGATATACATGATGGCCACTTCGGAAATTTCTTCTTCATGGCGACATTCAACGGTAATTCGTTCTGCTCTGCGGCAAACGGTGCGTGCAAAGTGAAGGGTAGCTCCGGCATTAGCTCCACCGGGCAAGATGAAGTTTTTAAGCGGTTCCAGCTCTTCTTCCATCTCATCAATGGCTTTCTCGAGGAATTCCACTTCACTGTGACCAATGCGTTCGATCCGCACATCTTTTGAAGCCGGTGTGGCAAGATCCGCTCCTAATACGAATAATTGTTGCTGTATGGTTTCCAGAAATTCAGCGCCTTTTTTAGAAACTCCGAATGAAATGGCCATTCCCAAAATAGAATTTAGTTCATCCACGGTTCCGTAAGAATCGATACGCTTGGAGCTTTTGGAGACTCGCTGTCCGCCAAAAAGTGAAGTTTCGCCGCTATCGCCTTTTTTGGTATAGATCTTCATAACATTCTTTTTTCTGAAAATAGGGGTTTGATGGGTAAGGTGCATTTTGAAATGCAGATCGGATTCTTTTAAAACTATTTGTTCACGCTGAGTTCCACAGAGTTAACGCTGATAACACAAAGATCTGCGGAACTTCGAGTTTTATCTGTGTGAGGTAAAGTAGTTTTACAGTCATCAGAGAAACGATTTTTCGAGCTTGCTAAAATTAATTCCTAAATGCTCCAATCCTTTAAGATTTTCTTCGAGTATATTAGTTGTATTGAGACTACATGCAACTCTTAACCGGATATTCTCCAAATATTCTGATTCCAATATCTTCAAGTCGTAATCATTTTTTAATTTCTGAATGACATTTTCTTCTGGATATCCATAACAAATTTCAAAAAGTTGTACTGGCCTGATCGAAATAAGACTTGCCGATTCCAGACATAATTGTGCTCCTCGGCCATAAGCTTCGATCAAACCTGACTTCCCCAACTTGGTACCCCCATAATATCTTACCACCACAACTCCGGCATTTACCACATCAAACGATTTGAGCTGATTGAGGATGGGAAGTCCTGCTGCGCCCGAAGGTTCGCCATCATCGGAACTAAATTCTTGGGGCTGTGCCGGATTCAATCTCCATGCCCAGCAGTGATGGGTGGCATCGGGGTATTTGGATTTGAGCCGATCGAGTTCTTCTCCAAATTGTTCTTCAGATTCGGCCGGAAATAAATATCCCATAAATTTTGAGCCTCGTTCGCGAAAGGAAAATTCGTATATTTTGGTGATGGTTCTCAATATTTCGGATTTGATGTGTTCGAAAGGTAAAGGTTGATTAATCAATAATCATTTTAACATTTACGTGATGGATATAATCTGTAAAATATATCAATTCCACGAATCTGCAATCATATTTAGACCCATTCTGCCTTGTTATTCAAAGAGGAAAAAGCGATTTTCTCAGCGCAGTAAAGCTTTCATGAAGTATTCATAATGTTTCAATACTATTTGAAACCAACGAAAGCGTATTGCTGTTTATATATCACAATTTGAAATTATCTAAGACGTAAAACATGCCTTCATTTATAAAAGCCCTGAATTCACAGGTCGGCCGAAAGATTATGACCGGTATTACAGGAATTGGCCTCATGCTTTTTTTGATCGGCCACCTCGCCGGTAACCTCACCATCTTTGCAGAAAGTGATGCCTTTAATATCTATACGTATACTTTGGAGAGCCTCGGGCCACTTCTTTACGTGATCGAAGCCGGATTGGTGTTCTTCTTTTTATACCATGCCATTTTAGGAATTTCAATATGGAGGCAACGTAAAAAAGCCCGGCCTGAGGGGTATGATACTTACCAAACCAAAGGCGGACCGAGCCACCAAACGCTTGCATCCAAGAGCATGATTTATACCGGAATCATTATTTTGGTCTTTCTGGTGCTTCATATTTTGCACTTTAAGTTTGGTGCCACCGATATGACCATGGTTGATGGAACAGAAATGAGAGATTTAAGAGCTTTGGTTATTGCTGAATTTACAAACCCTTTGGTTACGTTTGGTTATATCGCGGTGCTTTCACTAGTAATTTTGCACTTAGCTCATGGCGCCTGGAGTGCATTCACATCATTGGGGATGAAGCATGGAGAAACTTCCAAAAAAGTTCAGATCGGAGCCTACGTCTTTGCCATCGTGCTTATGCTTGGCTTCATTTTTATTCCGCTATATATTTTCCTGACCGGCGGAGAAGGCTCACTTATTGCTTATTAAGAGATTAAAGAATTAAGACTATAGATTTAGGATTATGAAATTAGATTCAAAAGTACCCGGCGGACCGTTAGAACAGAAATGGGATCAGCACATCAAAGACATCAAATTGGTGGCTCCCAACAATAAGCGGAAATTTGAAATTATAGTGGTTGGAACCGGGTTGGCCGGTGGTGCTGCGGCAGCCAGTTTTGCAGAGCTTGGTTATAATGTGAGAAGCTTCTGTATTCAGGATTCAGCCCGGCGGGCACACAGTATTGCCGCACAGGGTGGGATCAACGCTGCCAAAAATTATCCGAATGACGGTGACAGCATCTGGAGGCTTTTTTATGATACCATCAAAGGCGGTGATTATCGTTCAAGAGAAGCAAATGTATATCGCCTGGCACAGGTATCTAATGAGATTATTGATCAGGCTGTAGCGCAGGGCGTTCCTTTTGCTCGTGAATATGGCGGTAATCTGGCCAACCGTTCTTTTGGGGGAGCCCAGGTGTCCCGAACATTTTATGCCCGCGGTCAAACCGGACAGCAATTACTGCTTGGAGCTTATCAGGCGATGATGCGTCAGGTGCATAACGGAAATATCAAATACCATCCCCGCCATGAGATGCTGGATGTGGTTGTGATAGATGGACAGGCAAGAGGAATTATTACCCGTGATCTTGTATCCGGTGAATTAAACCGATATGAAGCTGATGCCGTAGTTCTTGCAACCGGCGGGTATGGAAACGTATTCTATCTCTCTACAAATGCCAAGAACTCAAATGTAACGGCAGCCTGGAGAGCTCACAAACGAGGTGCTGCTTTTGCTAATCCTTGTTACGTTCAGGTTCACCCGACTTGTATTCCTGTTTCCGGCGATTATCAGTCTAAATTAACGCTGATGTCTGAAAGTTTGAGGAATGACGGCCGGGTTTGGGTACCTCGCAAGAAAGGGGACGACCGCCATCCAAATGACATTCCTGAGGATGAACGCTATTATTACCTGGAAGAGCGCTATCCAAGTTTCGGAAACCTTGTGCCGCGTGATGTGGCCTCCCGTAATGCCAAAATGGTGTGTGATGACGGACTTGGCGTAGGGGAGACGGGACTTGCTGTATATCTTGATTTTCGGGATGCCATTAAGCGTGACGGACGGGAAACGATCGAAGCTAAGTATGGAAATCTCTTTGAGATGTATGAGAATATTGCCGGTGAAAATCCATATGAGCGGCCAATGAGAATTTATCCTGCCGTGCATTATACCATGGGCGGGCTTTGGGTTGATTACAACCTTCAAACCACCGTGCCCGGATTATATGCCGCCGGTGAAGCGAATTTCTCTGATCACGGTGCTAACCGATTAGGTGCAAGTGCCTTGATGCAGGGACTCTCTGACGGGTATTTCGTACTTCCATACACCATTGGTGATTATCTTGCCAAGCAAAAGCCAGGTAAGCGTTACGGTACCGATCATGACGCATTCAAAGAAGCTGAAAATGCAGCTCAGGCTCAGATTGATAAACTGTTGAATGTGAATGGAAATCGAACCATTATCGACTTCCATCGCTCACTCGGTAAGATCGTTTGGGATAAGATCGGTATTGCCCGCAATGCTGAAGGCTTGAAATCTGCGATCGAAGAAATCCGTGAACTTCGTGAGGAATTCTGGCAGAATGTGAAAGTTCCGGGCGAGAAAAATAATTACAATAAATACCTTGAGTTTGCAGGTCGCGTAGCTGATTTCTTTGAATTAGCAGAATTGATGGCCGAAGATGCACTACAACGGGAAGAATCAGCAGGATGCCATCTTCGCGAGGAATATCAAACAGATGAAGGGGAAGCGTTGCGGAATGATGAAGACTTCTCATATGTAGCCGCATGGGAATACAAAGGACTGAACGGCAAACTGGAAGAAACCCTTCACAAAGAAAATCTTGAATTTGAATTCGTTGAGTTAAAACAACGTAGCTACAAGTAAGGAATACACTATGAGTAAAGAAATGACCATTCATCTTAAATACTGGAAGCAAGACGGCCCGAATGAAAAAGGCTATTTTGAGGAGTATACCCTGGACAATGTGAACGAGCATATGTCTTTCCTTGAAATGCTGGACGTACTCAACGAAGAGCTGATGCTGCAAGACAAAGAACCTGTTGAATTCGATTATGATTGTCGGGAAGGAATTTGTGGTTCCTGTAATCTTGTCATCAACGGTCAGGCACACGGACCCAAAGAAAGAGTTGCGGCCTGCCAGCTACATATGCGTAATTACAGTGATGGGGACCATATTACTATTGAGCCACCAAGAGCGGCTTCATTTCCGGTAATTAAGGATCTGGTAGTGGATCGCAGTGCATTTGACCGTATTATTGAAGCCGGCGGATATGTTTCGGTGAAAACCGGTTCTGCGACTGAGGCCAATGCTATTCCGGTTAAAAAAGAAAAAGCCGATGCTGCTTTTGATTATGCTACTTGTATCGGTTGCGGAGCTTGTGTTGCGGCTTGTCCGAATGCTTCAGCTTCATTGTTTACCGGTGCTAAGATTGCTCACCTTAATAAATTACCGCAAGGTGAAGTCGAGCGTTCAAACCGTGTGGTTGCCATGGTTGACCAAATGAAAGAAGAAGGCTTTGGCGACTGCTCCAACTTTGCAGAATGTGAAGCCGTCTGTCCGGTAGGAATTTCCATCTCAGCTATTGCTGAAATGAGAAGAGATTATATGAAAGCTGTGATGGGTGGTGACTAACTTCTGATGATTTATTAAGAGTAAAAAAAAGCCAACTCTGTGAGTTGGCTTTTTTATTTGTGAATATAATGTTTAACTATCTTCGGGAAGCGATTCGAATTCCTGCCGCTTTTCGTCCATCCATTGTTTCATGGCTTCAGGGTCGTTCATCATCTCCGACATTTCTTGCATTGCTTCGAGATGTGCTTCATCTCCTTGTTTGAACATCTCTGTGCCATGCTTTTTGCTTAGTTCGGCAATTTCTTGAAAGGTTTCGGCCTTGAATTTCTTATCGCAAGCGCCGCCTAATTGTTTGCAAGTCATGGTTTTCATAGGAAAGTGTATTTGTTTAAGTGCGAAGCCAATGTAGTTCGTTCAAATTAAGCATCCAAGATTTTAACGAATTTCTCAAACTCATCTTTTGTGTTATATACATTCGGCGAGACCCGTATAGAATCGCCCCGAAATGAAACGAGGATATTCTGCTCTTCAAATTTTGCTTTGATCTTATCCAGGTCATGATCATCCCCTAAACGAATACCAAAAAGATGAGAGGAACGGTAATTTTCATCTTCAATCTTGTAGCCTGCTTCTTTCAGCTTTTTGATACCGTCCGAAATAAGATTTTTGCAATAGTTTTGGATATTTACCGGTCCCCATGCATTCAATTGTTTTACAGCCGCCAGCATCATCGGTACTAAGATGAAATTGCTGTGTTCGCCCACTTCATATCGCAATGCTCCCGGTTGGTAATCGTCATTATAATTCACCAAGTTGGCAAAATTTTCACTTTCATAGCGATTGATCCAGTTCTCTTCAACGGGAGTTCCTTCATCCAAAGCCGGACCATAATAGGCCAGACCTATACTATAAGGCCCCATCAGCCATTTGTAGCCGGCACAGATCAGGGCATCAGGTTGAATTTCTGATACATCAAAAGGAAGGGCTCCAACCGATTGCGTTCCGTCAATGGCTAGCCAAGCCCCTACATTCCTGGTTTGTTTGCGGATAGTCTTCAAGTCAAATAAGGTGCCATCCGCCCAGTGAACATTCCCCAATGCAACCAGTTTTGTTTTTTGGTTGATGGCACTGAGGATCTTTTCATTCCACACCTTTCCCCTGTCTTTGGATTCTTTGGGAGGAGTGATAGTTATGATCTCTGCCCCGGCCTCCTCGGCAGCGGTTCTCCAGGGATATACATTACTGGGAAATTGTTCGCCTACAACAATAATGTTGTCGCCTTTTGAGAGCGGAAGGTTCTTGGCCACATTAGCCATTCCGTATGAGACAGAAGGAATAACCACAATGCGTTTTGGGTCTTTTGCATGGATGAGTTTAGCGTATTCCTCGCGAAGGGTATCAGTCTCTCCAAAAAACTCTTCAGGTGAGATCTTAAAAGGATTTCTTTTACGTAGTAACCCCGTCATCCCGGCTTCTTCAACCACTTTTAGCTGTGGCGACATATATGCACAATTGAAATAGGTGACGGAATGTTTTAGTTGAAAATCTGATTTCTTACAATCCATGAGTTCATTATACTTATTTACTTTTTGAGTGTATGAAGCTCTAAATTTCAGACAACAAATCCCAATAATTTTACATAAATGAATATTCGGCTCGCTTCAGAAAGAGATCTTCCTGCCTTATTGAAAATGAATACAGCCGCTTTGCCGCATGTTAGCGAAGTAAAATTATCCGATATGAAACGGTTTTTAAAACAAGCCGATCCATTTCTCATTATAGAAGAAGGAGAGGAACTGGCCGGTTTTATGATCGCACTGCAAAAGGGCTTGGATTATGACAGCCTGAATTATGCATTTTTTTGCAATAATTATTCTGATTTTGATTACGTAGATCGCATTGTTATAGCTGAGAAATTCAGGGGGCAAAAACTTGGAACAGCACTCTACAAGCATCTTTTTGCTACTTCCGAGAAAAAAATTATTACCTGCGAAGTGAACATTAAACCGCCAAATCCTGATTCGCTGGATTTCCATAACATGTTGGGCTTTATAAAAGTAGCTGAACAGGTAACAGATAATGGGAATAAAAGAGTGGCCATGATGGTAAGAGAGTTATAATCATTCAATTATTCTTCGGCTATTGCTTCTTCCTCAACAGGAGTATTTTCCGGGCGTAATTGACGAACCGTAGCTCCGGCTTTCCACATTTCAGATTCACGTAATTCTTTCAGCTCCTCTTCCAGTTTAGCACGATAATCAGATTGACTGTTGGAGTCGATGGAGCGTTGGGCTTCTCGTCCCGCTGCAACTTCTTTATATAAGTTTTCAAAAACCGGTTTGGTTGCATCTCGAAATTTCTTCCACCAGTCGAGAGCTCCGCGTTGTGCGGTAGTAGAACAGTTTGCATACATCCAGTCCATACCGTTTTCAGCAACAAGGGGCATGAGCGATTGGGTAAGTTCTTCTACGGTTTCGTTGAAAGCTTCGGAAGGGGAATGACCATTTGCTCGAAGCACCTCGTACTGAGCTGCAAAAATCCCCTGAATAGCTCCCATTAAGGTTCCGCGTTCTCCGGTTAAATCGCTGTATACTTCTTTCCGGAAATCAGTTTTGAATAGATATCCTGAACCCACCCCGATTCCCAAGGCAGTGACACGTTCTTTGGCCCGCCCGGTAGCATCCTGGAAAATGGCATAGCTTGAGTTCAGCCCTCTTCCTTCCAGAAACATTCTGCGGAGGGAAGTTCCCGAACCTTTAGGGGCTACCAAAATGACATCCACATTTTCAGGAGGAATGATACCTGTACGGTCTTTGTATGTAATTCCGAATCCATGTGAAAAGTAAAGCGCATCTCCGGGATCGAGAGCGTTCTTTACGGTGGGCCAAACAGCTATTTGGCCAGCATCAGATAACAAGTATTGAACGATGGTTCCTTTGTGTGCTGCTTCTTCAATTTCAAAAAGGGTTTCACCCGGGACCCAACCATCTTTTACGGCTTTATCCCATGTTTTGGAGTTTTTTCGCTGACCTACAATTACATTGAATCCATTATCTTTCAGATTTAAAGCCTGTCCCGGGCCCTGAACTCCATATCCAAGAACGGCAATGGTTTCATCTTTCATTGTTTCCCTAGCTTTTTCAAGGGGAAACTCTTCCCGCGTTACTACTTCTTCTTCAACTCCGCCAAAATTTAGTATTGCCATGATGTGTGTGGTTTCTGGTTAGATTAAAATTGTATGGTATAATGAAGGATGATCATATTTCAGAGATCATTTCGTCTTTGGGCACTCCTACAAGACCGGATATTCCTTTATCAGTTTTGGAAACTGCAATTCGTCCGGACTGGGAAAACTCGATAATGCCATAAGGCGCGAGTTCGTCAAAAAGTTGTTTTGTTTCAGAGTGATAGCCGGTTTTCTCGATTACCGTAAATTCCTTTTCCATAGTAAGTACTCTTGCATTGTGGTTACGTACAATTTTTTCGGCTTTGCCTCCGTGAGCAAATACTCGGGTGGGAATTTTAAAAAGAGCCATTTCTTGCTGTATAATTTCTTCGGCTTGGTTGGCATATGCCCGCAACACATCCACCAATTTTTCAATTTGCTTTACGATCTTCGATACGGCTTCTTTTGTTTCGTTGATCACGATCGTAAAACGATGGATGCCTTCTGTTTCACTTTGAGAAACCGTTATACTTTCAATATTTACTTTTCTTTTGGTAAAAATGATGGTGATTCGATTTAATAAACCAACCTGATTCTCGGTATAAATAGTAATGGTATAGTCTTTCTTCATAGTATTTATTACTCCAATCTGATGTCTGATACACATTTTCCACTGGGCACCATTGGAAACACATTGTTTTCTTTTCCAACCATTACTTCCAGGAAGAAGGAACTGTCTGCGGTTAAAAATTCATCGAGAGCGGCATCCAGTTTTTCGCGTTTAATAACACGATTAGTTTTAATTCGAAACCCTTCAACCACACCCTGAAAATCAGGATTATCCATTTGGGTAAAGGAGTATCGTTTCTCAAAAAATAGTTGTTGCCACTGACGTACCATTCCCAAAAATTCATTATTTAACAACAGGATCTTCACTTTGGTTTTAGTTTGATAGATAGTTGCTAATTCTTGTATAGTCATCTGGAACCCGCCATCGCCAAGAATGGCAATTACTTCCCGGTCCGGTGCCCCGATTTTAGCACCAAGTGCGGCAGGCAGACCAAACCCCATTGTTCCCAAACCTCCTGAGGTTATACTTCCTTTCGATTTGGTGAATCTACTGTATCTGCATGCGATCATTTGGTGCTGGCCCACATCCGTTACAATAATGGCTTCACCGTTAGTTTTTTCTGAAATCAAGCGAATTACTTCTCCCATGCTAAGTATGCCGGTAGAGGGGTACAGTTCGTTCTTAATGACTTTCTCGTATTCTTTTTTGTCACAATCGCGAAAGTGTTGCAGCCAATCGGGATGACTATTGGCCTTCACTCGTTTGGTGAGTTCAGGGAGCGTTTCCTTTGCATCACCCAAAACGGCTACATCAGTTGGGACATTTTTATCAATCTCGGCAGGATCAATTTCAAGGTGAATTACTTTAGCCTGTGTGGCATAATTATCCAGACTGCCGGTTACACGGTCATCAAACCTCATTCCGATGGCTATCAAAACATCACACTCATTGGTGAGAAGGTTAGGTCCGTAATTTCCATGCATTCCCAGCATCCCCACGTTTAGGGGGTGATCGGTATCCAAAGCCGAAAGCCCCATGATAGTCCATGCAGATGGAATCCCGGTTTTTTCGATGAACTGTTTGAATTCTTTTTCTGCATTTGCCAGAATGACACCCTGACCAAAAAGTACAAATGGGCGTTCCGCAGTATTTATCAGATCAGCTGCTTCCTCGATTTTAGAAATCTCATAGTCTGGAACAGGGAAATAACTCCGGAGTTTGGTGCATTTTTCGTATTCGAATTCGAAGACATCAAACTGTGCATCTTTTGTGATATCAATTAAAACGGGACCCGGACGACCGGCTTGTGCTACATAAAATGCTTTGGCAAGAGCAGCGGGGATTTCTTCAGCTTTAGTGACCTGGAAGTTCCATTTGGTTACCGGCATCGAAATTCCAATCATATCTGTTTCCTGGAAAGCATCACTCCCCAAAAATCCGGAAGCAACCTGTCCGGTTATACAAACAAGGGGAGTGGAGTCAATTTGAGCATCAGCAATACCTGTAATTAAATTTGTGGCTCCCGGTCCGGATGTTGCCAGACAAACACCTACTTTTCCGGAAGATCGTGCGTAACCCTGAGCAGCATGAATAGCACCTTGCTCGTGTCGGGCTAAAATATGTCTGATGGATTCATTGTGATCATAAAGAGAGTCATAAACCGGCATGATGGCCCCGCCGGGATACCCAAAAATAGTATCAACTGCCTCTTCCTGAAGTATCCGGATAATCGCATCAGCTCCGCTTAATATCTCCTTATCAGATTTATTTGGCTCCGGTTTTTTTATTGATGCCATTAATGTTTCCATAGTTTTTTCAGGTATTTTGATATTAACATTCATCGGTTACACACCCTTTAGAAGCCGAAGAAACAGTTTTCGCGTATTTGTAAAGAGTTCCCCTGCTTTCTTTAAGGGGCGGGTTTTTCCAAGACTTTTTTCTTTTAGCCAGTTCCTTTTTGGAGATGAGCACATTGATTTCATTTTTTTTTGCATCAATGCGAATAGAATCTCCATTCTTGACCAAGGCTATAGCTCCCCCAACCTGTGCTTCGGGAGTGATGTGCCCAACTACAAATCCATGAGTTCCACCGGAGAACCTTCCGTCGGTTATAAGAGCAACTTCATTTCCTAAACCGGCTCCCATAATAGCCGAAGTGGGTTTCAACATTTCGGGCATGCCGGGGCCGCCTTTGGGGCCTACATATCGAATAACAACTACATCGCCGGCCTCCACTTCTCCATTTTTGATGCCATCGTTGGCTTCAAATTCATTTTCGAAAACACGAGCAGGTCCTTCAAAAACCTCCCCTTCTTTTCCGGTGATTTTAGCCACTGCTCCTTCTTCTGCCAGGTTGCCGTAAAGAATTTGAATGTGCCCATTCTTCTTAATAGGATTATTCAGTGAATGAATCACATCCTGACGGTTATTTAAAGCATCAATTTTTTCTAAGTTCTCGGCAAGAGTTTTACCCGTTACGGTCAGGCAATCTCCGTCTAACAAATCGTGCTCCAGCATGTATTTCATTACGGCCGGAATGCCTCCTACTTTGTGTAAATCTTCCATCACGTATTTCCCGCTGGGTTTCAAGTCAGCAAGAAAAGGGGTGTTATTGCTGATCCGCTGAAAGTCATACAGTGTAAGTTCAATATTGGCAGTTTTAGCAATGGCAATCATATGAAGCACGGCATTTGTTGACCCTCCCAAGACAATGATGAGGCGAATGGCATTTTCAAAAGATTTTTTGGTGAGGATATCTGATGGTTTGATATCGTTTTCTAACAGCTGGTAGAGGTGTTTTCCAAGAGCTTCACATTCTAAGGCTTTGGCGCTATTGGTAGCAGGGTTGGAAGAATTGTAGGGTAGGCTCATCCCTAATGCTTCAATGGCAGACGACATGGTATTTGCTGTGTACATTCCTCCACAAGCACCTGCTCCGGGGCAAGCATGCTGAATAACATCTTTAAATTCCCCATCAGAAATCTTACCGGATACTTTTTGTCCCCATGCTTCAAAAGCAGAAACTACATCCAGTTTTTGTCCATTGTGGAATCCGGGAGCGATGGTTCCTCCATAAACTAAAATAGAAGGGCGGTTTACCCGAATCATTGCCATCAGTGCACCGGGCATATTTTTGTCGCAGCCAACAATGGCAGCCATTCCATCATAGGACATTCCCTTTATCACCGATTCCATAGAATCTGCAATTAAGTCGCGGGAGGGGAGAGAATAGCGCATTCCCGGAGTTCCCATCGAAATGCCATCGCTAATGCCAATGGTGTTGAAGATTAACCCATTCATTCCGGAGTTCTCAATTCCTTTTTTTACATGAACAGCCAGATCGTTAAGGTGCATATTACAGGGATTTCCTTCATATCCCGTACTGGCTATTCCGATAAGGGGTTTTTGCAGATCATTGTCGCTCAGACCAATAGCATGAAGCATAGCCTGTGCTGCAGGTTGAGAATCATCTTGGGTTACCTCTTTACTGTATTTATTTAATTCTGCCATATAGTGAGTGAAAAAGTTTATTCAAAAAAAAAGCCTTTCTGATTAGGAAAGGCTTTTTAGTGATCAAAATCGTGATGTTGTCACAAAGCTTTCCCTGGATGGTATGGAATACCAATAATTTGAATAATGACCAGAGAAATAATGACAGACAGCATACATTAAATGTTTGTTTCGAGCACAAAGAAAAGCTGATTTAGCTCGAGTATCAAATGTTAGGCGGTTCTAAGTTTTTTAATTTTGGGATGTCCAAAGGGTATTCATAACTAATTGCGTGGGGTGAAATTTGACTTTATGATAGCTTGGACGGGTTTATCATTAATTTTGGCTTCCAGCCAAGATATGATGTCCAAATACAAAAATGGTCGTTTTTGGTACGGCATTTCATTGATTTTGAGTAACCGTTTGCGCAATTTTTTGAATTTATCCTTTAGGGTTGCTCCGTTAGCCTTATCAAGATTTTGCAAGAATTTGAGGATTTCCTGCTGTACTAAATTCAGGTCATTCATCTTTCTAAGGAAACGATATACGGAACGAATCTGATACTCTACATGGGCTTGATTTCCCAACTCGTAATGAGCGATTAGGTTTAGAATGCGGGCAAAGCAATGTAGGTCTTCTCTCAATTTTTGGTCAGGATAGTTGATGATTTTGTTCAAATAATCAATGGCTTTTTCATTTTCTCCGGCTCCGAAGTAAAGACATGCTATTTTGTAATAAAAAATCAGGACGCGGTGTGGATCTACCTGCTGAGAATACTTCTCGATTTTTCGATTCAATTCGGGTATTAATTTCATACCCTCAGAAAATGTCCCCGCTATAAAGTGCCCGTTAATTTTTGAAGTGTAAAGATACATGAATCCCAATGTTTCAAGATTTTCATTACTGCGGGTCGGCGGATTTTTTAGAAATTCTTCCAGATTGGATTTTACCTCTTCATGCTTTTTATAATGGCCTAAAACGAATAAAGCTTCCAGTAATACATGTTGCCCTTTGAGATACCAAATGGGTTCTAATTCAAGCATATCAGGATTTTCTTTAAACAGGTCTACCCATTTCTGGGCATATCGGTACTGCAGTAAAAAATCCTGAACAATAAGGCTATACCAAGCATAGGAAACATAGAGATAAAGTTGCTCAAAAAAGCCTAAATCACTTTTTTTAATCCCACTCAGCTCTTTCTTAAAGTACCCACTGATGTTCTCATAATCTTTTTCATCTCTTATATGGCCGGCTTTAATATAGATTCCATACAGGCGTAAGGAGAGATTGGCTAAACGGTTATAGTTTGTAAGTGTTTCAAGCTTTTCCTCAGCTTGTTCAATGAGTTCGTCTGCACGATTTTTCAGACTGCGGGTAATATATTGGGATTCTATGATGCGTTCAAAAGTCAGTATTTCGAACTGAAGGGAGTGCCGGTGATTTTGTTGAGCCAAAGATTTTGCCCTGTCTAACAGTCGTAAACTTTGCTTGTAAAGCCCTTTATTGTACAAAATTCTGGCATGATCGATCTGTTCCCGCAACATGATATCCACATTGTGGTTTATATTTGTGAGCCTTAAGCTGGTAAGAATCTGCTTATAGAGATGCGCTTTCAGGTTAGAGAATTGTCTTTTTTTAACTCCATCCAGGCTTTCAATAATCCGTTCTTCATCATAGTCTGAGATTTTATCAATAGCATCAAAAAGCTTAATGAACTTGGCATCAGAGCTGCTATTTCGAGTAGCATAAATCTTAAAAGCCCGCTTTTCTGCTTTTGTCAACGAGTTTATTAATTGAAAAAGAAAATCATTTGGTTGGTTGGCCATTGTAAAAAATGAATGAGTGTGAGAGTGTTAAGTAATTGATATTTATTTGATTAAATATAATGTCGAAAAGTTTGGGTGTCGTAATTACCTGCAAATGTGGTTTTACGCTCTAACTCTATGAAGTTACTTTCGACCCAATTACTTGAACTTTGACCAGAGAAAGTAATGAACCGGCTTTAAGTTAGAAATACTCAGATTAATGCCAAATACCCAAATTCAAATTTTTGATACCACGCTGCGTGACGGTGAACAAGTACCAGGCTGTACTCTCAATACCAAAGAAAAAATTGAGATAGCCAGGGAATTGGAACGCCTTGGAGTGGATGTGATGGAAGTTGGATTCCCTATTTCCAGTCCCGGCGATTTCGAATCGGTTAGCAGAATCTCAAAAATCATCAAAAACGCAACGGTTTGTGCACTCACTCGCGCCGTGCCAAACGACATCGAAGTAGCAGCTGATGCAATAAAGTCAGCAAAACGGCCTCGTATACATACCGGAATAGGAACTTCCGACAGCCATGTGTTCAATAAACTGCGAACGACTCGCGAAAAAGTTATTGAGCGGGGAGTTGCCGCAGTTAAGCTGGCAAAGAAGTATGTAGAAGATGTGGAATTCTATGCTGAAGATGCCGGAAGAACCGATAACGAATATCTTGCCATGGTGATTGAAGCGGTTATAAAAGCCGGGGCTACCGTAGTAAATATTCCGGATACAACAGGGTACTGCCTGCCATCTGAATACGGCGAGAAGATCAAATACCTGCAGGAAAATGTGAAAGGCATTCATAACACCACCATTTCCACGCATTGCCATAATGATCTTGGGCTGGCAACAGCAAATTCTATCATGGGAGTAAGAAATGGCGCGCGTCAGATAGAATGCACGATCAACGGAATTGGAGAACGGGCAGGCAATGCATCCCTTGAAGAAGTAGTCATGATTATGCGCAAGCATAACGATTTAAATTTTGATACAGGGATTAACACAAAATATTTAAGTGAGATCAGTGCGATCGTTTCTGCCAAAATGAATATGCCGGTTCAGGCTAATAAAGCCATAGTGGGTTCCAATGCTTTTGCCCACTCCTCAGGTATTCATCAGGATGGAGTTATTAAATCACGTGATACCTATGAAATTATAGATCCTGAAGAAGTTGGTGCATTGGATTCATCTATTGTATTAACTGCCCGAAGTGGAAGAGCTGCGTTAAATTATCGAGCTAAGAAATTGGGATTTGAATTCTGCAAGGATGAACTGGAGCGTCATTATCAGGCATTTTTGAACCTGGCGGATCAAAAGAAAATTATTCAAGACCAAGATCTGATTAAGTTATTCTCTGTGGCAGCCACCGGCTGAGAATATCGAACTATGAACTTAGAATGAGGACTGGTTCCCGTCGTTCTGCGTGGGAGCGAAAGTTGGTTAAAAAAAATGGAATTACTAATACTATTGATGAAGAGTAGATTTATTTATGCCAAAAACGTTATTTGAAAAAGTTTGGGATCAACATGTTGTTACCAAGGTTGAGAGAGGGCCTGAAGTTTTGTACATCGATCGGCATTTGATCCATGAAGTTACCAGTCCGCAGGCTTTTAGCGGAATTCGTGATCGTGGTATTGATATTTTTCGAAAAGAAAAAATTGTAGCTACGGCCGATCACAACGTGCCAACCAAAAACCAACACCTTCCCATAAAGGAAGCTTTATCTAAGCTTCAGGTGGATGCGCTTCAGCAAAATTGTAAAGATTTTGGAATTGAACTATATGGCCTTGGTCACCCTTATCAAGGAATTGTTCATGTAATTGGGCCGGAACTTGGAATAACTAAACCGGGCATGACTATCGTTTGTGGAGATAGTCACACTTCTACACATGGAGCTTTTGGAGCCATAGCATTTGGGATTGGAACTTCACAGGTAGAACAAGTAATGGCAACTCAATGTCTGCTCGTTGAACGCCCTAAAACCATGCGCATTATTATTGATGGTGAATTGGGAGAAGGAATTTTTGCAAAAGACATCATCCTCCATATCATTTCGAAATTGGGAACAGGTGGCGGAACAGGTCATTTTGTAGAATATTCCGGGACAGCTATTCAGGGACTCTCAATGGAGGCCCGAATGACTATCTGCAACATGAGTATAGAAATGGGAGCCAGAGGTGGAATTATTGCTCCTGATGAGAGAACATTTGAGTATGTAAAAGGTCGGGAATTTGCTCCAAAAGGAGAAAGCTTAGATAAAGCAATTAAATACTGGAAGACATTTTTCACTGATTCCGAAGCTGTTTTTGATAAGGAATATTATTTCCGGGCTGAAGAAATTGAGCCGATGATCACTTATGGCACCAATCCCGGAGCAGGAATAAAAATTACGGAAACTGTCCCAAAGCCTGAAGAAGTTGAAAATCCAGCAGGGTTGAACAAATCATTGGAATATATGGGGCTGGAGCCGGGAGAGTCTCTGCAGGGTAAAAAAATTGATCATGTATTTATAGGAAGCTGTACCAACAGTCGAATTGAGGATCTCCGGGTCGTGGCGGATTATGTAAAAGGGAAAAAGAAAGCAGGTCACATACAGGCCATGATCGTTCCCGGTTCACGACAAGTGCAGGAACAGGCTAAAAAAGAAGGAATTGACAAAACTTTGGCTGATGCAGGATTTGAGCTTCGTCAGTCTGGCTGTTCAGCCTGTTTGGGGATGAATGAAGACAAAATACCAAAAGGCGAATACTGTGTGTCCACTTCAAATCGAAATTTTGAGGGAAGACAAGGTCCGGGAGCCCGGACAATGCTGGTGAGTCCTTTAACTGCTGCCACTATAGCCATTGAAGGCAAGGTTGTTGATCCTCGGAAATTTATTACGAAAAAAGTAGCGGTGTAATTATGGAAAAATTCGAAGTATTGAAATCAACAGCTGTTCCCCTTCCCGAAGAAGATGTGGATACTGATCAGATTATTCCGGCAAGATACCTGAAAGCGATTACCCGTGAAGGATTTGGAGAGCATTTATTTCGAGATTGGCGATATGATTCCGATGGTAGTCCTAAAAAAGATTTTGTATTGAACAGCTCTGGGTATTCAGGAAAAATCTTAGTGGCGGGACGAAATTTTGGATGCGGATCGAGTCGTGAACATGCTGCTTGGGCTTTATCTGACTATGGTTTCAAAGCCGTTGTTTCTAGCTATTTTGCGGACATTTTTAAAGGCAATGCTTTGAATAACGGATTGCTTCCGGTTCAGGTAAGTCAGGTTTTTTTGCACAAGGTATTGACCAAAGTTCAGTCAAAGCCATCCACATCTATCACTGTAGATCTACAGGAACAGACGGTTACACTGGAAGATGGTGACAATGAATATTTTGAAATCAATCCATATAAAAAAATGTGCTTGATGAAAGGATATGATGACATCGATTTTTTACTCAGCCAAAAAGACAAAATCAAACAATTTGAAAAACAACATGTGGAGTATTAAGGAATGAAAAAAAAGATTGCAGTATTACCGGGAGATGGAATAGGTCCGGAAGTAACAAAACAGGGAATCAAAGTACTTGAAGTAATTGCAGAGCGCTTTGGTCATGACTTTGAGTATGAATATGCATCGGTAGGGGCTGTGGCCATTGAAGAAAGTGGCGATCCTCTTCCAGAGAAAACAGTAGATGTTTGCATGAATTCAGATGCAATATTATTTGGCGCTATAGGAGATCCCAAATACGATAATGATCCTTCGGCCAAGATACGGCCTGAGCAAGGATTACTTCGCTTGCGAAAAGCTTTGAAATTATATGCAAATATTCGGCCGGTCAAAACTTATGCATCTCTGCTTAATCGTTCGCCTTTAAAAAGAGAGCGGATTGAAGGCACTGATCTGGTGATATACAGGGAGTTGGCAGGAGGAATTTATTTTGGTGAAAAGGGCCGGTCAGAAGATGAGAAATCGGCGTATGATCACTGTACGTATTCAGTAGAAGAGATTGAACGAATTTCGAAAATGGCTTTTGAGGCGGCGGAATCACGTCGTAAAAAACTAACGCTTATTGATAAAGCCAATGTGCTGGAAACATCTCGTTTGTGGCGCCAAACAGTTCAGGCCATCTCTGAGAATTATCCTGACGTTGAAGTGGAGTATTTATTTGTGGATAACGCCGCTATGCAACTCATTTTACGCCCGAATAAGTTTGACGTTATTTTAACGGAGAATATGTTTGGAGATATAATTTCAGATGAAAGCAGTGTAATCACGGGGTCTATAGGATTACTCCCGTCAGCTTCAATAGGTGAGGAAATATCACTTTTTGAACCTATCCATGGAAGTTATCCACAAGTTGCGGGAAAAGATCTGGCAAATCCCATTGCTACTATCCTGTCTATGGGTATGATGCTGGAACATTTTGGGCTTTATGAAGAGGCGGAGCTTATTAATACGAATATTGATTTTATGATCGGCAAGGAGTTGGTAACGCAGGATCTTAATTCAAGGAATTTTGTTTCCTGTTCCAAGGTGGGAGATATATTGAGTTTGTTACTAGACCTAAATGTCTCGGATGTTCAATTCGAAAATATGTTTGAAGGAAAACTACCGGTAATCTGATTATAATTTAGTTTGATGAGCTATCCTCCGGAGTAAAAAGAGCTTCGCGTTTTTCTCTTAAGGTGTTAACCAAGTCTTCTATTGCGGCCGGTGGATTTCTATATTCGAACGTCACTTTTTTGACTAAATCAGGAGTTTGAACTTCTACCCATTCTGCACCATCGTCTGCGCAATCAGGGCAGCCAATCACTTTTGGAAGAGCACGGAAGGCTTCTTTATCGAATTGGTTGAGTATTTGATTCCATTCCTCATTGTCCACAGAACGTTTAGCATGTACCTCCGAATCATCATTAATACGGTCAGCAATTCTCAACACGGCCTGATGTTCATTCATGGAAAGTTCTTGATAGCAGTTTTCTACACACATTCCAAAAGAAGAACCTGACTTGATAGTGTAGTCCGATTTTATAATATCATTTTGGGTACATCCGAGTGCCGTAATACATAAAGAAAGGAGGCAGAAAAGTAGAATTTTTTTTCATGACAAATTATTTTGAAAGAAAATAATGAGAAAGTTTATTTTATTATATAAAAATTTCAATACACTTTTACTTTATTATTTCCTGAAGTACATACTCTGTATATTCTAGATTGTTGATGAGCATAAATTCAGAGGTTTAGTTTGCAAGATTATTTTCAAGAAGCAGAAGCCAATCTAAAAAAATTTTGGGGATTTGACGGATTTCGTGCAGGTCAGGAAGAAGTCATTAAATCTGTTTTTGAAGGAAAAAATACACTGGTATTATTTCCTACGGGTGGAGGCAAATCACTCTGCTACCAGGTTCCGGCTACAGTTTTTGATGGTTTGACGTTGGTAGTTTCACCTTTGGTTGCACTTATGCAAGATCAGGTGCAACAGTTAAAGTCCAAAGGGATTTCAGCCACTTTTATCAATAGTACCATTCCGTCTTATGAGGTAGAGCAGCGCTTAGTGAATGCAAGAAACGGGATGTACAAACTTTTGTATTGTGCTCCTGAACGGCTTAAGACTCCCCTTTGGGAGGCAGAGCTGCCAAGCCTGAATATTGACCTTGTTGCTATTGATGAAGCTCACTGTATCAGCGAATGGGGCCATGACTTTCGTCCGTCTTATCGTGAAATCCGGACATCCTTGGAAAGTATTGCGGAGACAACCCGTTGGGTTGCACTCACGGCTACGGCAACTCCGGAGGTTCAAAAAGATATTGTAGAATCACTGGGTTTTGAAATCCCTAATGTGATTTCCAGAGGGTTTTCTCGCCCCAATCTGAAATGGTGGGTGGTAAAGTCACCCAAGAAAAAGAAAAAGCTGGAAGATTCTGTTAAAAGGGGAGCAAAAAAAGGGGATGGATTGATTTATGGTGGAACGCGAAGGAACTGTGAAAACCTGGCAGCACGATTTACGAAATTGGGCATCAAGACTGAGGCCTATCATGCAGGGGTGGAATCAGAAAAAAGAAAAGCGATTCAGGAACGATGGATTTCAGGTGAAACTCCATTGGTAGCAGCTACTAATGCATTTGGTATGGGCATCGACAAGCCTGATTGCAGATATGTAATTCATGAAGAAATGCCATATTCACTGGAAGCTTATTACCAGGAAGCCGGCCGCGCCGGAAGAGATGGAAAGGAAAGCTTTCCCATTTTGTTATATCGGGAATCTGACTATACAAAAGCTGACGACCGTCTGGATCAAAGCTATCCTAAACTGGATGAACTGAATCATGCATACCAGGTTTTATGCGATAGCTTTCAATTGGCTGTAGGGTCGCAAATGGAGGAGTCGCGTCCTTTTGATATCGAGCAAATCAAGAAAAGGGGACAGCTTACATACGGGAAAGCCCGGGCTGCAATGCGTCTTCTGGATCAATTTGATATTATCGCTATGCAAGAGGAAGTAAAACCAGCTGTAAGTGTTCAGTTTACATTGAGTTCCCAGGCACTTAAGGGGTTTAGAGAGAAATGCAATAATGATGAAAAAGCGGAATTTGTAGACAAGCTGGAGCGCATGTTTGGAGCACTGGCATTCCGCGATATGGTACAGTTGGATGAGGAATATGTTTTGGAAAAGCTTGGATTGTTCAGAAACGCTCTGGTAAAAGCCTTAAACGTGTTGATGCAGAATGATCAGATTCTGGTTTTTGAAATGCATAAACAGCGAAACATGGTGAAGGTTTTGGAGGCCAGATCCCGAAAATTATCTTTGACAAAAAAAGAAGTGGAGTCTCATCGAAACAATCTCTTTCGCAAACTAGAGCAAATGCATGGTTATGTATTGACTGAGACTTGTCGTGAGGTATATCTTCTTAATTATTTTGGAGATACAAAAGCCAAACCCTGCGGCCATTGTGATAATTGTTTGAAGTCTGATTCAGATAAGGAATCCAAACCAACGTCAGAAGAAATTGGAGATATCTATGAAATCTTGAAAAAAGAAGAAAATTCTGTGTATGATCTCTCCCAAATTACCGGTCAAAGCAAAGCAAAAGTTATACAAGCTATTCAATACCTAATCAAGGAAGAGAGAGTTACTACTAATCCTGCCAAACCCGGATTTTATTGCTTGTTGTGATCTTAATAAAAAAGAACTAAAACCTTAGTTTTTTTCTATTGATTTTGGGTTTAATTCTTGCTGTTTATCTAAGGTAGTATCAGCCTGCATAAGGGAATCTTGCAGGGCATTAGCCTCTATGGCCGAATCAATATGTGCCTGAATGTATTTTTCTTCAGCTTGTAATCTTTCTAATGCCTCACCTATTCGTTTTACTTGCTGTTCTACGTGCCTTTGGTAGTATTGGTGAGAAGTTGCATACTGTTCTTCGGTAACATCGTAATTTTCGTATACAACTAATTTCAGAGAATCAACATCAATACTGCTATCAACGTTAGCATTACGATAGGTTATGATATGCTGTATTTCCACCATCAAGTCGATGTATTTATCTTCGGGAATGAGGTTTTTGGGTTTAGGAATTTCTTCAGGCCCCACACAAGCTGATAAAATCAGTGCAGACAGCAACGTTCCCAACCCGATACAAAAGATATTTTTCGTGAATTTGGAAACCATAAAAATCAGGAAGTTGGGTCTTTAGGATTAAGCGGCCGCATAGTGATCTCATTGATTAGGAAATTATCATCGGTCTCAAGGAGGAACTTTACCGTGCTCGAGATATCGGTTGTTTTCATCATATTCGGATGATTTTCCATGCCGTCAATTTTCTGAAACAAGTTAGTGTCAATAGAGCCCGGAAATACGCAGGTGACTTTGATGCCATCATACCGCAGTTCTTTAAACAGTGCCTCGCTGAAACCTCGAACGCCAAATTTGCTGGCATTATACCCGGAAATGGTAGGATTGCCCAGTAAACCGGCAATAGATGCTATATTGATGATGTGGCATGTTTGTTCGCTTTCTTTCATCAGCGGGACGATAAGCCGGGTGAGGTAAAAAATTCCGTTCAGGTTTACATTAATCATCGAATGCCATTCATCCATAGTAAGTTCATCCACATTAGCCGAATACATTACTCCGGCATTGTTGATAAGGATGTCCGGCCTATGGTTTCTGCTAAACGTACTATCTGCCCATTTTTCTAAATCATCTGCTTTGGAGATATCCATTTTTACAGGGTGAAATTTATCCCCCAATGATTTTTGAAGGTCTTTGAGTTTGTTTTCACTGCGCGCAAGCCCATACACTTCGGTACCATTTTCAACGAGCATTTTGCTAAATTCAGCACCTATTCCACTGCTGGCTCCGGTTACGATGGCAATTTTTGAATCAAGATTCATTATAAAAGCTGTATTTTGTTTTAAATTTCTGGTGTAAAAGTACTACAAAAAGATGAGTAAAATCGATTCCAAAACTTCAAATAATATCCTGTATCTGGATGTTGGGAATTCTTCCATAAAAGGTGCATATAAAAAAGGTGTTAAATGGGAAGCCTTGCATACTGAAAAGCACATTTCAGCACTGGAGCTTATAAATTGGGTAAATACTCATCCTGAATCATTTACTGAGGTTGTGATCTCAAGTGTTCGTAAGGATGTGCAGGAGGCCATTCGCCAGCATCTGAATAAGGTTATGGTTCGAGAGTTAACAGTCGGTGATATACCGCGTGAATTATTTGATTATGAAACTCCTGAAACTTTGGGTATCGATAGGTTTTTAGCTTGTTATGGAGCCACTAATCAAACTACCGAGTCAGTGGTAGTTATTGATGCCGGTACGGCTATTACCATAGATTTCATGGATCAGGATGATGTATATCACGGCGGAGTGATTGCCCCGGGGCTATCCGGTTTTGGAGAGATACTGTCGCAGAAAGCTCCGGCGCTGCCCAATGTAGAGATGGAAATTCCACATACCTGGCCTGGAAAAAGTACCGTTGATTCTCTTAAATGGGGACAAGCAGGATTCTATAAAATGGCGATCGAAGGAATACTCAAAAAATATGAAGATGAATTTGGTTCCTTTGATCTTTTTATAACCGGTGGCGACGGAGCGTTGATCGAAGCTATGATTGAACGCGATAGTAAATTGCGTCCTTTTTTAGTTTTTGATGGAATGAAACGCTTGAAAGAAAAAATTTCCAATACATAAAAAAGGGAATGATCGGAAATCATTCCCTTTTGTGAAATATGTTGACCGGATGGAATGCTAGTTGCCAAGATCAGCTTCTGAAACGCGCTCTCCTTTATCTTTAACGTAGTGGTCCATCCATTGAACCCAACGGGTCCAAAGGTCTAGTAATGTTTCTTCTGCTGCAGGTCCGTGCGCTTCATGTGGATACATATACATAGCAGCTGTTTTGCCAATTCCATTCAGGGCATGAAACATGCGGTGGGAGTGGATTGGCCAGGTGCCTACATTCTGATCTGCTGCGCCGTGATACATTAATAAGGCTCCGTCCATTCGGTCGGCCCAAAAGATAGGGGTCATTTGTACATAACGGTCAAAACCTCTCCAAAGATCTCTCGGTTCACGCTGAAACCCAAGGGGGGTGAGTGTTCGGTTGTAGTTCCCGTCTCCGGCAATGCCGGCTTTGAAGAATGAAGTATGAATCATGGCGTTTGCTGTTCCGAAGGCACCATAACTATGTCCGCCAATGGCCATTCGGTCACGATCAATGTATCCGCGTTTTGCGGTGCTGTCAATAACAACGGTACTGTTCTGAACGATGCTCCAAACGAATCCGTCATTTGGGTCACCCATTTCTGCTGAAATTGGCCAGTCAGAATTAATTACTGCATATCCTCTTTTAACCAATATATCTATAGACCGGTGATAGACTCTGGGAAAGTCATTTTTGTTATGTCTGCGTTGACGTTCATCGTAATCTTCCTGATCATCAAACTCTGATGGGTAATGCCAGATAATACCGGGCAGTGGTGTGCCATCCCAATTTGCGGGAAGGGTAACTTCTACCCAAAATTCAAAACCATCAGCACGTTTAACCTTAAAGCGTTCTCGCTGAGCCTGAGTGACGGCTGAATTATAATCTACATTTGAGGTTAGCTTAGATTCATTGCCATTTTCCAGGTTAATTAGCCATGAATCGGGCTGCATCTGTGGAGATTCCCGGGAAACGACTATTTCCGTGATCTCATTATCCAAAACGGCTGTTACATTTTCATAGATATCTTCAGCACTTTGGAAAATACGCTCCTTTTCTGCGGAGCGAATATCAACTCTGTCGATAAATGGACGAGGCGCATTTTCCTCATAGTCTTCATAATACTGAGTGCCTGATAAGAATACGCTATTCTGATCCGGTGAAACCCTGACTACAGAAACACCCATATCTCCAGTAAAATCCATAAGGTTTCCGGGATCTTCATAGAAATCATCATCTTTATGATCTATGATGGTATAGGTCTCTGCAGTATCAGTAAGGAAAACAGCGTAAATCAACTCTTTGTTTCTCGAAGATTCTTCAATAAATAAAATTTGAGTATCTGGAGAATAGGCTACTGACTCCATTTCTTTTTCAGTTTCATAAATCGTGTTCATATCCTCTTCACCGAAAGGAGGCATCCATTGGATCACCCGATCCATTTTCTTGTCCTCTTCCGTTTCTTCATCGTCTTCTTTAGAATCGGAATCGTCTGCATCATCAGGATCCCGGTTGTCATTATCGGCATCTCTTGTCGGGCTCATACCTTCACCGGCTTTTGCAAGAAGACTTAAACCCTCACCGTCAGGTCGCCATTTAATATCCCGGCGTCCATAATTTTCAACTTCATCGTAGTCTTGTATACCTTTACGGATCTCACTATTTCGAAGTTCGACCATCTTATTTCCGTCAAGATCCCAGATCTCCTCAACCCAGCCAAAGCTGTAAACGGGGACGATGTATGAGAAGGGTTCGGTCATTTCTTGAAGAATGATATATTCTCCGGAAGGATCGGGATCAATATTACGGATCATAGCCGGTTCACCTATCTCAAGGGTGCGGCGATTGTCTACATTAATACGAGTCAATTGTCCGGTGGTGTGATACTTCAGAAGCTCAGCTTCGAACTTTCCGCCTAAAAGGTCAGGATAAGTGCGCAATCGGTTTTCCTTACCCGTGGTCATTTTAACCTGAAGTGTAGTCGGTGTTTCAGATTCTTGAGGCTCGTTTCCACGGTCATCGGGAACAAGTACTGTGAAAATATACTGGCCGTCAGCCGACCATTCAAAGGAGGTATTAAGAGTAGCTAAAACAGGACGACGTGTCACTTGCCTGGATCGGCCGTTTTCAGGATTTGCAACATATATGTGTGTTTCATTACCAAAATGAGCAAAATACGCTACTTTTGATCCGTCCGGTGACCACGAAGCACTGCTAATCTGAGCATTATCCGGTGTTTGGATACTTGAGATTTCTCCATCCCGGGCACCAATTAATTGTAAACCGCTGGTAGTATTTGTTGTAAAATGCCGACTTCTGTTTGCATCAGGATTAAACTGCAATCCGCCAAGATTATAATATGGTTTTGCAAAAGCGGAAAGAGGTGACAGGGTGCGGTTCTGTGTGGTATTTAAAAAATATTCTTGAGAAGGAGCAAGATCATATAATGTGACATTTTGATGCCGGGGAGCTAATACTTCTTCAGCAATTTCATCGGGAGGTGTCAGGTATTGCTCTCTTAAATCAGGTGGACTTTGAGCAAATGCTGTATCTTGGGTATTTACAAACAATATCAGAAGTAAGACTGTAGGGAGAGTAGCAGCGGTTATTTTTTTCATCTTTTGTGCTTTAAGATATGTTATAGTTTTGGCTAGAGCAGGCTTTGTCACAAAAAAGAAAATAAAAAATTAAAAAGCTTAGACTTTTACAGTTCTTATAATGTGGTTAAAAAAGATAAGTTTTATGAAAACTCATTCATTTTTCCGCGGATAAGTGCTGAAACCATATCCAAAGCTACTTTATTTTTACCGCCGCGGGGAATAATGATGTCTGCATAGCGCTTGCTGGGTTCTACAAATTCAAGATGCATGGGACGCACGAATTTTTCGTACTGAGCAAGTACACCATCCACCGAACGGCCCCTTTCTTGAATATCGCGCTGCAAACGGCGGAGAAGACGAACATCATCGTCGGTATCCACAAAAATTTTAACATCCATGAGCTTTAATAATTCAGGCTCCGAAAAAATAAGGATGCCGTCAATCAGTATAACATCGGAAGGAGTAGCCGTGATTGTTTCTTCTTTGCGGGTATGAGCTTCAAAATCATATACCGGAACTTCTATGGGGTAACCTTCCATCAACGCCTGAATATGGCGAATCATGAGTTCGGTTTCGAGTGAAGCGGGATGATCAAAGTTTTGTTTTACACGTTCTTCGAAGGGGAGGTGTTTAAGCTCGCGATAATAAGAGTCATGTTCGAGCCTGAGGATGTTATCTTGGGCAAATTCCTCACAGATGTAATTTACCACGGTGGTTTTTCCGGAGCCGCTTCCTCCCGCGACCCCTATAACTAAAGGTTTAGACATTCATTTTTTAATTTGAAGAGACGTTATACGCTTGTTTCTTCTCGTATTCAACTTTGTAATCGCGAATGGCCCGGAAAAGAGCAGAAGCCATAATATTTTGCCCATAATCACTGGTTAAGAATCGTTGTTCAGCGGGATTGGTTATAAACCCTAATTCTACCAAAACGGCAGGCATTGAAGCTTCGAAAAGAACCTGGAAGGGAGCTTGCTTTACGCCTCTGGATTTTCGCTGTGCCCGGGATCTAAATTGGTCTTCAATCATATAGGCTATTTTTTCGCTTGTAGAAATATAACCGCTGTGTGCAAGTTCATAAATTAAAAGATCATCTTCGGTTAATTCTTGGTCAATTTCTTCTTTGAAAACACTGTTTTCCCTTTTCATAACTTCAAGAGAAGCCTTGCTTTTTGAAAGCCCTAAAAAGTAAACCTCGGCCCCACTTACATATTGATTATGAAATGAGTTGCAATGAATGGAGACATATAGATCAGCTTCAGCGAGATTTGCAAAATGCCCTAATTCAGCTAAACCAAGGTATGAATCATCGGTACGGGTATAAACGACCTCTACATCAGGGAGGTGTTCTTCAATATACGCCCCTAATTTTTTTGCAACGTCTAATGTAATTTCTTTTTCTTTTACTCCTTTGTATCCAATGGAGCCGGGATCCCAGCCACCGTGTCCCGGATCAATAACAATTTTATCAAATCGAAGCTTATTTTTTACGGTGTTGTATAAGCCGTTATATGAATCAGGAGGGGAAACATCCAGTGCATCTTCAGAAACAATCTCCTCATACCAGTTTCTGGCTAAAAATTGCTGGGTATAGCGTTCCAGTTCTTCCTGGTTTGATTCAGTAAGGCCAACTAAAACGTCTGCACCATTTTTATCAATATAAGCGTTTGACTTGTAGTAAGCGTCATTGGTGAGGTAAATGTCAACGCCATAGCCATACTCTAATTTATATAATCGCACTTCCTTAAGCTTTTCACTTTGTTCAGGAAGCATAATACCTGTAGTATCAATATCCTCATCATATAAGACCATTTGAATCAGGTCTTGTGCAGGCTGAATGATTTGGAAAGAATCGACCGGTGCGGTTAGGTGATAACGTATCACATACCCCATGCCATCACTGCGTGCTGTATTAGAAACTCTTTGAAGATGGGTTTGAGCCAAACTGTCTGCAAAAATAAACAGAGAAATAAACAACAAAGGAAGCGCTTTTAAAAGGAAGGTATTGCGCATTTTTGTGCCGGGATTTTAGATTCGGAAAATTATTTACCTAATAGATGATAATGTTAATGTAAGATATTCTTCAAATCATTGAAAGAGTTCCGAAAAAAGGATAAAGTATGCCACTGATTGCTATGAATGATTTCATACTATTAGATTAAATATTAGCTATGCTCTAGTGCGTTATACACTTCAGTATTTAAATTTGAAATCGACCAATAAATAGATGGGCTCTGAGTATTCCAGGAAAAAAATAGTTGAAGCATTTCAAACTAAATGGCTTGCTGAAACCAGGAAGAAGCTGTTAACCTTATTAGAAGCTGATGCTCAGAAATTGAAGGTTTTGCTGGAAAATACCCTGAAACATGTAAAAAGTGGAGAAAGGGATAAGGGATTTCAGGCATTAATTGATCAGCTTAAACCTAATGAACCGGATAAAGAGGGAGATACACAAGATCATGAAACTCCTTTACAATGGGTACAACAGATTCAGCCAATCATAAAGGAGATTCCTAAACAAGTAATTTTGGAACAAGAGGAGCAGCGTTTTAAGGGAGATTCATCAAATTCGGTATTTATTAAAAGCGGAAAATTTATAAAGCGCGCTGCCAGAGGATATCAGAATGGGCTTTATAATATTAGAAATAGATTCGGAAATATTTCTGAACCTGATTCCAAGACTGTTCCGGTATGGACTCAAACTATTCCTCTTCAGGGGATTATAGCAGTTAATCTTTTGGATTTTAACAGATGGATGCGAGATTGGAATCATCAGTTTAGAAAATTAGAAGCCGAGCTGTTGCTTGAGTTTGAAATGCGAAATTTATATTCCGGCGGACTTAGACATCTTAGAGAGAAAAATGATGGAAGTTCTGGTGAAGAAGTGTCAACCAAAAAGGCAAGTGAAGAATCAGAACATAAATCCTATGAAGAAGACACTGAAGTATTCTTTCAAAAAACCATAGAGAAAATTGATGAGGTCCGGAAAAGTCAGCTTAATTCGCTGGAAGAATTAACCGGAAAAATTATCTACAGCGTAGTTGAAGCAATTTCAGTTACAGATACAATTGAGCGTGATGCAGATGAATATTCTGAGGACAAAGTTGTTCAAAAGGAGTGGCAGGTATCGCTTGAAACACGAGAGGTAAAATCTATATGGAATAAGTTAAAGATTGTTTTGGCAAACCGCGTGACGCTTTCTTTGGATTTTATTCGGTTACATAGTCAGGCTCAGGAACGGGTTGAGGGATTTAGGCAGTCGTTAGAAGAATTTTTTGGTGCTAATCTGGCAGTTCATAACAATAAATTAATGGAGATGCTTGAGGAAGCCATTGGTATTTTTGATAAAGCGGAAGAGCATTCTTTAAAGGAAGTACAGGTACTGAGTACAGAGCATCGTGAAAAAATGAATGAATTTATTGAGCAGAACCTACTCTCACTGCTTGATGAATATACTGAAAATGCAACGCTCAGCAGAAAACTTGAAAGGTTTACATCTGCAATTCCGGAATGGACTAAAGAATTGCCCGAAAAAGCCGTTTTAATAGAAGAATTAGACTTGGAGGCGGATCCTCCCATATATGAATTTGAAGAGGTTGAATGGCGGGCGCTGGTGCAACGGGTGATTAGTAATCATCTGGCCAAAGAATTTATGCCGAAAGAAGTGAAGCTGGAACAGTTTTTGGAAGAAATAAGACAAGGGCTGAAGGAAATCTCCCAAATCATTTACACCAATCTTGAAATTGTGGACGAGGTTGAGAAATCGGATGGGGAAGATCCTGGATATGTGGTTCGTGAAGGTTTGAGCCGAGCCAAGACCAAGCTTCAGGAGATTTCCGAGAGGATTGATGAACGAAGAGATGGGCTGACTTTAAAACTGACAGAAAAAACCGAATCGGCATTTTTAAAATTGGCCATGCTTCTGGAAAAACAGGATGTAACGGAAGTTCGATTGGCCGGGGCGGAATATAAGGCCAAAGAAACTGCTGTTGACTGGAAAACGAAACTGCAGGTTCAATGGGCGAACACAGAAGAAAAGACAGAACTTTTTGCGCGTTTTATCTGGAAAAAGATTAAGCAATATTTCAGTTTAGCAAGAAGATTATTGGGATTTGCTGAAAAAGAGAAGATGGAAGGGGATAAAACAGATTTAGCTACTTTTCTGTCTGAGACAGATGAGCAAATTGAACAGCTTCCATTTATTTACAGACGACTATTTGATTTTCATAAAGAGGTAGATGAACGATTTTACATTCGCCGGTCTGAACAGTTCAATCGTCTTAAAAAAGGTTATGAATTATGGCAAAATAACTTTCCTTCCACTTTTGCTATTGTTGGAGAAAAAGGGAGCGGGAAGAGTTTATTTATTCGCCTTCTGATGGGTGAGGTATTGACCAAAAGCGAAGTAATCGAGATTAATTTTGAGGATACTATCTGGAAGCCTGAACATGTTATAGAAAAAGTGAGCAATGGCTTAAAACTGGATGATATTTCAACAATAGATGAACTCATTGATGCGATTGGCCGAAAGAAGAAACGTATAGTTGTAATACTGGAAAATGTACAGAATTGTTATATCCGAAATATTTCAGGCTACGAAGCTATAGAACATTTAATGTTTCTGATTTCAGAAACGAATAAAAATATTTTATGGATAACGAGCAGTACCCGCTACGGATGGTTGTTTTTGGATAAAGTATTAAACGTGGCTGATTATTTTACCCATATGGTACAAACGGATAATTTAAATTCAGATCAAATTGAAGATCTGATTTTAAAACGTCACAGGGCAAGCGGTTATCAGCTTAAATTTCTACCTGATGAGACCACAAAAAAAGCAAGAAGTTACCGTAAGCTGATGGATGATGAAGAAAAGACGCAAGAATTTCTTCAAAAAAAATATTTTGAGCGATTGTCTAAGCTGGCTGAAGGAAACCCATCCATAGCCATGATATTTTGGATTCGCTCCATCAAAGAGCATGATGATTCTCACTTTTACATAGCTCCTTTTGAGTTCGGAGCCATAAACAGAATTGATGAACTGGAAAGCCCCGAACTTTTTGCCTTAGCCGCATTTGTATTACACGATTCGCTGATGCCCAATGAATTGTCTGAGATTCTTCATCAGCCTTTAAGAGACAGTAAAGTGATGGTTTCGAGACTTACCTCAAGTAATATTATTTATAAAACTGAGCATGGTTTTGTGCTCAATCATCTTATTTACCGGCAGGTAGTTCGGGTTTTAAAAGAAGCAAATTTTATACATTAAAAGTCATGCATTTATTAAATAAAATATCTGTTTTTATTGCTGTTTTGATGGCGGGAATTAGCGTCCCTTTTTCAATATCGGCTCAAACCGGTCCACCATCAGGATCACCGGCTGATACATCACAAATAAAGGACTTAGCCGCCGATTCTATCTTTATGCAGAAAATAGATTCTCTGCTTAATCAAAGATTAGCACGTTTGGATTCCGTGGCTCAAAACATACAGGGAAGCTCACGAACAGCGATAGATTCTGCCGCATCAGAGTTTGAGGGAGAAGCCCAACAGGCACTTGCCCGGTTAGAGCAGGTAATCTCATGGAAGAAAGTAATTTTTGTTATTCTCTTTTTTATGGCCATTTACTATGTGACGGCTTTTATAAGTAGGGTTTTGGATAACTTTTCTGAGAGGGTTTCAAAGTATCGCCTCCGCATTAAAAGAATGATCCCCATATTCAGGGTAGTTTTATGGACTTTTGCCATTTATGTAGCTATTGCCGGAATAATTCAACCACCGTATGCAACGGTGATAACCGTAATGGCTTCAGTGGGAATTGCAGTAGGATTGGCTTCACAAGATGTTCTTAAAAATCTTTTTGGAGGGGTGATGCTGATTTTGGATCGTCCATTCCAGGTAGGTGATAAAATACAATTTAATGATCATTATGGAGAGGTACAGCAAATCGGTTTGCGTTCAAGCCGAATTGTTACTCCCGGGGATTCAATTGTTACTATTCCAAACGGAGAATTAATTAAAACAGCGGTAGCAAATGCCAACACCGGAGCATTAGACTGCATGGTTATTACTGAAATATTTCTACCGGCGGAGTGTCCTGTAGAAGAGGTTAAAGAAATTGCTTATAAAGCAGTTATTTCATCTCGATTTGTATACTTACAAAAACCTATTAGTATTTTGATTGAGAATGAGATGCACCAACGCCGATTTATTTTAAAGCTGAAGGTTAAGGCTTACGTACTGGATATTCGCTATGAATTTCCTTTTCAAAGTGATGTCACGGAACTGATACTTGCAGAATTGAATAGGAAAGGAATTATCACAAATGAAGAAATAGTTGAAAAAATTCATAACCATTAAAATAATCTCCAATTTTAACATGAAAAGAATCAAACCCTTACTATCCGTCTTTTTGATGATCGTATTGCTTTATGCATGTACGAGTGAAAATGAAACTTCCATGTCTATTGATGACCGTCTAAGCCAATATACCTCCTTTACGTTAAAAGCAGATCTGTCTGATTTGTCGGAAAATCAGAAAAAAATGATTCCGCTTTTAATTGATGCCGCTAAGGAAATGGAAAAAGTGTTTTGGCTTCAGGCTTATGGGAATAAAGCTGAACTGCTTACTCAATTGAGTTTGAAACAGCAACGATTTGCTGAAATTAATTATGGGCCCTGGGACCGTCTGAACGGTAACGAGCCATTTATTCAAGGGGTCGGTGAGAAGCCGGCCGGAGCTAATTTTTATCCTGCTGACATAACTAAAGAGGAATTTGAAGCATGGGATTCAGAGGATAAAAATAGTTTATATACCTTAGTACGCCGGGCGGAAGATGGTTCGTTGCTTACCATACCGTACAGTACTGCATTTGCCGAAGAGCACCAAAATGCAGCTGCTAAATTGAATGAAGCGGCTGAATTGGCTGAAGATCCCGGTTTTAAGAAATATCTGGAATTACGGGCTGCAGCTTTACTGAATGATGAGTATCAGGAAAGTGATTTAGCATGGATGGATATGAAGAATAATTCCATAGAATTGGTCATAGGCCCAATCGAAACATATGAAGATCAGCTCTTTGGATATAAAGCCGCTCACGAGGCTTTCGTGTTGATTAAAGACAAGGAGTGGAGCGACCGCCTTTCGAAATATGCGGAGGTGTTACCGGAATTACAACGCGGGCTTCCTGTTCCGGAAGAATACAAATCAGAAACACCCGGTACAGATTCAGATTTGAATGCTTATGATGCCGTTTATTATGCCGGAGATGCCAATGCTGGCTCCAAAACGATTGCAATCAATTTACCAAATGATGAGCAGGTACAGTTGGAAAAAGGAACCCGCCGGTTACAGCTGAAAAATTCAATGCGAGCCAAATACGATAAAATCCTGGTTCCAATCTCCGAAGTCTTGATTGCAGAAGACCAACAGCAATACATTAGTTTTGACGCATTTTTTGGAAATACGATGTTCCATGAGGTGGCTCACGGTTTGGGAGTTAAAAACACAATTACCGGCAAGGGAACTGTTCGTGAAGCATTGCAAAACCATGCATCAGCCCTCGAAGAAGGCAAGGCAGATGTACTCGGGTTATATATGGTGAATTCCCTGCGTGAAAAAGACATGATCGAAGACGGGAGTCAACAAGAAGATTACGTGACTTTCCTGGCCAGTATTTTCCGTTCTATTCGTTTTGGTTCTTCCAGTGCCCACGGACGCGCCAATTTGATTCGGTTCAATTATTTCCGGGAATTGGGGGCGTTTAGTTATGACCCGGCGACTGAAACTTACCGTATCAATTTTGATAAGGTAGGGGAAGCAGTAGATGCTCTATCTGAAGAGATCCTGACTCTCCAGGGTAACGGAGATTATGAAGCAGTAGATGCCTTTGTGAAAAAATATGCTGTGCAAACAGACCAGCTAAAAGCTTCTTTGGATAAACTATCTGAGCAAAATATTCCGGTAGACATAACTTTTGAGCAAGGTGTGGATGTATTGGGGCTGTAGCTATAATTAAAATATCATTGGGGCTAAAATATAAATAGCCCCTATGATACAGGAATTAATTTGGCCAACCCGTTTTTCGCATCGTAAGTAATTTTTAGATATGACTCGCTGTCTTCATCATAAACCTTAATGGAAATTTCCTGATTGAATTTAATTTCGTCAATCTCGTGAGGTTTAATCATTAGCGGTTCCACGTATTCGGTATCCAACCCACGCATAGTTTTGAGTTCTTCATTCAGGAAGTCCATGTATTCCAGCTTCAAATTTCCTTCACGAATAAAGGTTATAATGAGTGAATAAGCCACCTGACCTGCATAAGAAAAGCGCTCTTGCAGTTGTGAATTAAGCTTACGGACATCTTGTTGTCGGGAATAAAAGTAAAACTTTAATGCTTTTTCGAACAAAATTTTGTCTCGATCATTCAATATCTTTGTAATAGTATCCATGTACTGAAGTTAAAACCAATAATCGAAAAAAGTCAGGAGCATTTATGTCAGCTACACCATCAACCATGCTGGAATTAGGAACCAGAGCGCCGGATTTTAATCTGCAGAGCGTGAACGGTGGGAATCTTTCACTTAGTTATGCCGACCAAAGCAAAGGATTTGTAGTGATGTTTATTTGTAATCACTGTCCATATGTGCTGCATATTGAAGATGAACTAGTCAAAGTTGCAAAAGAATATATTGCGAAAGGAATTGGGTTCATTGCTATCAGTTCTAATGATATTGAGAAATACCCGGAAGATCGTCCCGAGAAAATGGCTGAAAAAAATTATCCATTTCCTTATTTGTATGATGAAACACAGGAGGTGGCTAAAGCATATAAAGCCGCTTGTACTCCGGATATTTTTGTATTTAACGAGAATCGGAAACTCGTTTACAGAGGGCAATTTGATGACAGCCGTCCTAAAAACGGAAAGTCGGTCACAGGTAAAGATTTGAGAAAAGCATTGGATGCTGTTCTTGCTGGGAAAACAATTCCTGAACAGCAGCAGATTCCCAGTGTAGGTTGTAATATTAAATGGAAACCCGGCAATGAACCGGATTATTTTGGGTAAATAAATGAACAAACAACAACTGCAAAAACTCCGCGGAGAATACTCCAAAAATTCTCTTGATGAATCAAGAGTAGATCGAAATCCGATCAAACAGTTCGAGAAATGGATGTTTGAAGCATTGGAATCCGGGGTTCCGGAGCCAAATGCCATGATCCTGGCAACTGTTGATGCAAATCATAAACCAAAAGCCAGGGTCGTTCTGTTAAAGGAAGTGGATGATGGGAGCTTCATCTTTTATACCAATTACTCGAGTGATAAAGGGAAGGAATTGCAGCAAAATCCCAATGCCTCACTTTGCTTTATGTGGCTGGAATTAGAACGGCAGGTTCGAATTGAAGGAGTGACTGAAAAAATCCCAAAATCGGTAAGTGAAGAGTATTTCAAACAACGGCCTTATCAAAGTCAGTTGGGAGCTTTGGCTTCCAATCAAAGTGAAGTAGTAGAAGGCCGGGAAGTGCTGGAGGATCGTTTTGATGAGTTAGAAAAAAAATATAATGAAGGAGAAGTCCCGATGCCGGATACCTGGGGTGGCTACCGCCTAATACCCGAGGCAATTGAGTTTTGGCAGGGACGGAGAAGCCGGTTGCATGATCGGGTGAAATATGAATTGCAAAATGGAAACTGGACTATAAAAAGACTCTCGCCATAAGGAATGCCCAAAATAAAAGAGAAGCGAATGGAAGAGCTGCCCAAGCTCAAAAATACGCTGGTTTATACAGAATTTGATAAAGATCATCCTGCTCCAAAAGGGAAGTGGAATTCAGAGGTTTTCACGAAAGCTCAGCCCATAGTTTTAGAACTGGCCTGTGGAAAAGGAGAGTATTCAATTGGATTGGCCGAGATAGAACCTCAAAAAAATTATGTCGGGATTGATATCAAGGGAAACCGGATGTGGGTAGGGGCGACCGAAGCACTGAATAGAAATCTGGATAATGTTCGATATTTAAGAGGTTTCATTGATCATCTGGATCAGTTTTTTGGCAAAGATGAAGTGGATGAAGCCTGGATTGTATTTTCAGATCCCTATATAAAAAAAGAGAGGAAACGCCTTACTGCCCCTAAATTCCTGACAACCTATCGGAAAGTGATGAAGCCCGGGGCCGTTATTCATCTGAAAACCGATAGTGATGTTTTATATGAATACACCAAGGAAATTATAGATCAAGAGGGTATGGAACTGTTGGAAGATGAGCCGAATGTACATAAAAATCGACCGGTTCACCCAAAACTCTCAATTATTACGTATTACGAAGAAATGCACTTGGAAAAAGGAAAAACGATTAAGTATTTGTCCTTTCGATTAGGGTAATAGTCTGCTTTTAATTCCGTTCTGAGATTAGAAACTTCCAAATTTTTATTTTCAAAAGCCCCCAACTTGATTTTCATCTTGGAATGATTAACTTGAGTAGTTAACACCGTTAACCAAAATCAGGAAATGAACGAAGAAACCCCATTAAGAGATCAGATTTTAGATATCAGCCGGCACATGCTGTTTGAGGATGGGTATAGATCTTTATCTATGCGAAAGATTGCTAAAAAAGCGAATGTGACAGCTACAAGTATCTATCTGTATTTTGACAACAAGGATCATCTCTTGCATACTTTGATTGAGGAATCGGTAGAAGATTTAAGTCAATTTATAGAATCAAGAGCTCTTTTAATAGACGACAGCATAGAGCGGTTCAAAACAATCATAGAAAGCTATGTGGAGTTTGGAATAGGCCATCCGGAAAAGTATGAAATCATTTATCAGGTTCGTCCGGATGCAATGGCCCGATATCCCAAGGAAAAGTTCAGAAAAGCTCGCCGATGCTATGAGCTTTTGGTCAAGACCATAGAAGAAAGTGTCTCAAAAGGACTGATGGAGGTTGGAAACCCGGTAGTAGCCGCTTATTCGATTTGGGCTCAATTACACGGGATTGTATCGGTTGTTTTAAATAAAAGATTAGACAGTCGCATTGATCAGCAGCAATTTATTGAGGATTCTATTGAGCTTGTGGTTCAGGGATTCTTAGTTCGGACAACAGTATCATAAACGAAGGATAACATCATGGAAGCAATTATGGATTTAGTAGGATTTTTTAGTGAGGTATCACTTTGGGCCTCGATTGGTTCGGTAGTTTTATTAATGCTGGTAATGGGATATACCGGAGCTCCTTTATGGTTATGGGCGATTGCCGGTTATTTCGGGTTGGTTGGTTTAGACGCCCCTCTATGGCTTTTTATAACCTATACAGTGTTGGTGTTGGTTTTCAATGTGAAGCCTATTCGCCGGGTGGCTTTGAGTGGTCCGCTTATGAAGTTACTGGATGCAATGAATTTCCTGCCCAAAATTTCGCAAACAGAACAAACTGCAATTGAGGCGGGTAATGTATGGGTTGAAGGAGAGCTGTTCTCAGGGAAGCCCAACATGAAACGTATTTTGGATGAACCATATCCCGAATTGACTGATGAAGAGCAAGCTTATATGGACGGGCCGGTTGAGCAACTTTGCAGTATGGTGACGGACTGGGATGTGATGGTTCGTAAAGATTTTACAGAGGAAGCTTGGGAGTTTATGAGAAAGGAGAAATTCTTTGGGTTAATTATTCCAAAGAAATATGGCGGGCTTGAATTTTCTGCAACGGCACACAGTGCTATTGTCGCTAAATTAGCCTCCAGATGCGGACCATTGGCCACAACGGTTATGGTACCAAATTCTTTGGGGCCTGCAGAATTACTGCTTCACTACGGAACTGACGAACAGAAAGATCATTACCTGCCTCGCCTTGCTACAGGTCAGGAAATGCCATGTTTCGGGCTTACAGAACCAAATGCAGGTTCTGATGCGGGGAGCATGCGATCAGAAGGTGTGGTTTTCAAGGGAGAAGATGGAGAGCTTTATTTGAGATTGAATTTTGAGAAACGCTATATCACCCTTGCTTCCATTTCTACAGTAATAGGCTTGGCATTTAATTTAAAGGATCCGGATCATTTATTGAGTGAAAAGGAAAATCGGGGAATTACCTGCGCACTTATTCCTTCAAACCAGGAAGGTGTGGTATTAGGTCGGCGTCATGACCCGTTAGGGATACCCTTTCATAACTGCCCGATTAACGGTAAAGATGTGGTAGTGCCGATTGATGCCATTATCGGTGGAGAAGATGGAGCCGGAAACGGATGGCGTATGTTAATGGAATCTTTGGCAGTAGGGCGTGGGATTTCATTACCGGCACAAAGTGTGGGAGGCTCAAAGGTGGCTACGCGGGCAATTGGGGCCTATACGGCTATCCGTAAGCAATTTGGTTTGAACATAGGAAAGTTTGAAGGTATTGAAGAGCCAATGGCTCGCATCGGTGGCTATACGTACCTGATGGAAGCTGCCCGAAGATATACAACCGGAGGTTTAGACAGTGGGCAAAAACCGGCTGTAGTTACAGCGATTGCCAAATATAATTTCACAGAACTGGGCCGTGAAATCGTGAATGATGCGATGGATATTGTAGGTGGAGCCGGGATTTCCCGTGGTCCTCGTAATATCTTTGCAAGCAGCTACACCGCTATGCCTATTGCAATTACCGTAGAGGGCGCGAATATTCTTACCCGAACCTTAATGATTTTTGGGCAGGGCGCTATTCGCTGCCATCCGTATGCATATAATGAAATTGATGCGCTGATGAACAAAGACGTGAAGGCCTTTGATGATAATTTTTGGAAACATATTGGACATGTGGCCACAAATAAAGTACGATCCTTCTTGCTGAGTATTACAAGGGGGCGTTTGGCAGGTTCACCTGTCAACGGGCCGTCAGCCAAGTATTTTAGAAAACTGGCTTGGGCATCAGCTTCGTTTGCATTCTTTTCTGACATAGCACTGGGGTCTTATGGTGGCGCGCTCAAAATGAAGGAAAAAATAGCCGGACGCTATGCTGATATTCTCAGCTATATGTATTTGGCTTCAGGCACATTAAGACGCTTTGAAGCTGAAGGAAGAAGAGAAGCAGATCGTCCGTATTTTGAATGGGCAATGGAATACAGTTTCTGGAAAATACAGAGAGCTTTTGAAGGTATTCTCCGGGAAATTAAAGTACCCGGTTTGAGTTGGGCATTTCGGATTGCAGGAGTTTGGTCACGACTAAATCCGATTGGAACCTACCCATCAGATAAACTTGGGCATCAAGTAGCCCAGGCTATGCAGACTCGCGGCGAAGATCGGAATCATATTACAAAAGGTATTTTTATGCCAAAAGATAAAGATTCAGCTATAGGCCGATATGAGTACGCCATGCAGCTGAATGAAGAAGCATGGCCGGCATTCAAGAAGCTATACAAAGCTATTAAAACCGGTGAGCTTCCAAAAGAACCCTATTTGGATATTGCTGATCTTGCCACAGAAAAAGGAGTGCTCAGCAAAGAAGAGGCTGAACTGGTAAAGAAAACCGAAAGGGTCCGTAATGATGCCATTCAGGTAGATGAATTTACATTGAATGAATACATGAATGAAACACCGAGTAAGCCTTTTGGGGATGGAGCTCCTCCCAAAGAAGTTTCCGAACACATGAAATGACCGTACCAACTAATTTATTAGAGAAGAAAGGAAATCACAGATATAATTTATTGAGGTATTAAAGCCACGAATCTGTGATTTCCTTTTCAATTAGTTATTTCTTCTTATCTGAAATAAGGTATTCGTTACGATGGCAGCCATGGACACTATGGTAGATAAAATAGCAATTCGCTCCTGAGGTGATAAACGTGCTTGTTTTTCTTTTGGAGGAATTATAAGTATTGACCCCGGTTTTACATCCGGATAAGATTTAAAAAATAGGAACTTCTTGGTTCTGTCCACTTCTCCATTTGCATAAACGATATATGCGCGACGGGTATTCGCTTGTTCTGTAAACCCACCGGCGGCACTGACGTAGTTTCTAAATGATCGTGAATCATCAAAACGGGCATTGATGGGGTATAGGACTTCTCCCCTGATTTGGACGGTTTGAAGCCTTTTTGGAACTTCAATGACATCACCCGGCTGAAGCAGCATATCAAATTCTGAATCTGGATTGTTGAGTACTTCTTGGAGCTTGATGCCTACCTGGGAAAGTGATTCCACCCGTTGTGTGGTAACCGAGTCTTCAATATTAAGCTCTAACTTATCGATATCGGTATCAAATTGACGGGTAAGTGAAGCCCCTTCAGGATAAGCAAACCTTGTGAGTCCCCCGCTTTTATCAAGAAGGTCGCTGAGTCGGAAGTCTCGCGTACTTAAAGCATACTCTCCCGGATACATGACCTCTCCGGTTATACGAACAGTTTGTTGGACTTCGTAAGAAGGAGATTTGCGAACAAAAACCTGATCGAATGGCTGCAATTTAATTTCTTCAAGTTCAGAAGAATATTGTAACCCGTTTTCAATGCTTACCGTAATGATTTCGGCAATTTCATTTTGAATTGTTCCTGAACGGTCATCTTCTATGCGGCGTGCAATTTCGATATTGTAAGGGGCGGCTTCGTCTCTGAAACCATCAGCTTCAAATATCAAATCCTTCAACGAACTGTTTTCTACAAATCGATAAGATCCAGGACTTAACACAGAACCGCTAATTGTAACCGTTCTTAATTCACGCAGATCAAAAATAGAAGAAATTCTGATTCTGTCATCTTTAACAAGCTTCACATCATTAGAGGAAGAATCGGCCATTAAAGCATTAAGGTTTACGGGAATAGCCTCAATAGTGTAATCCGGTCGGGTTCTGTAAATCACGGCACGCTCTAAAAACGCATCTCCCATAAGGCCTTCTGCATTGTTTATCAATGTATAAAGGGTAGGGTTTTGTTCAAGTTCATAAATTCCCGGCCTGAAAACAGCCCCTTCTATTTCAATTTTATTTTCGTATCGGTCTAAAACCTTTTGAATGGTAATGACGTCCCCGGATTTTAGTACCGTATTACCTTGATCCGGATACTGAATGTCTACAATTTTTTTCTCGGTATCAGTTTTACGTTCTACTTTTATTCTTTTTGTATAAGCATTTTGAGTAAATCCTCCGAAATAGTCTAAAAGATCATTGAACGTTTCCCCTTCAACTGTTTCAAAAAGACCAATATTTTTAGCCTCTCCTTTTACAGAAATACGATTTATGTAGGGATCAACTTTGATAATATCCTGATCCTGTAAGTTGATATTATCTGACAAATCACCCGATGCTAAAAAGTTATACAAGTCTACTTCCTTGTAAACATCACCGTTTCTCAGAACTTTTATAGAACGATAAGTTCCGTCTTTACTGGGGCCGCCGGCAGCGTATAAAGCATTAAAGACAGAAGACAATGACGACAAGGTGTAAGTTCCGGGCACTTTTACTTCACCTACAATACTCACCTTTATACTCCGGACATTACCTAAAGAAATTTGAACATAGGTGTTTTTATTTTCACCGCGCAGCCCGGAATAAATGGAAGCTAATTCATTGGTTAATCTTTGTCGAGCTTCTTCAATGGTCAAACCATTTACAAAAACCGGTCCGATATTACTGATATTAACAGCACCTTCCGGGTTTATATTAAGTTGATAGGTGTTTTCTGAAGCCCCCCAAACATCTATGATTAATTCATCACCCGGACCCAAGACATAATTTGTCGGGGTAGGGATGTTCATGGAAGGCTCAAAAGTGAGATATTCATTGGTGAAAATATCGGACCCAAAAACGGTAGAAGAGTCCGGCTCTTCCTGACTGAGAAGCATACCAAGGGTGTCAACTCTTACGGAGCGGTAAGATGATAATTCAGTGGGTTGCCCACTTTTTCCCTGTTGAGTCCTTGTGCGACGATCTCCTGTTTGCTGATCATCGTTCTGTCGGGAAGAATTTCTAACTTCATTAATTCTTCTCCTTAGCTTGCTTACCTCTGCAGGATCCATGCCTCGTGCAATTGCCAAAGTTTCCACATCGGAAATCGTCAAACCTCTTTCTTGCATGCGCTCATAAAGCTGAACAATCTGATTATCACTTAAATCATCAACCCGAATATTTTCAAAGTCAATGCCAACATCCTGAGCTAAGAGAGGAAGGCTAAAAAGCATAAAAATAAAACCAAAAACAGTATATTTTAAGAGTCGCATCCAGAAATGTAGATTTATGATATTTGTTGTTATATAAGTGACTTTAACCAAAAGTAGTATACAGAATTAGACAAGTTAAGAAACAAATAATTAAAGCACTAAAATGAACTCGTTGGGAACCAATTTTATTGCCAGGCCATGAAAAGTTCTATTCAGTGACGTTTCGATTATTTTAGTCTGATATTTTCAATTATTGATAAAAGAAGAGCACTTCATGAAAGAAAAGCTGCATAAGCAACATTTAATTTTGGAAGAAGTAGTTGATAAATTCATTTCGAATGGTTTCTTCGAAATGAATTTGTCGTCTTTTTTCTCCGGTTTAGAAACATCGGAAAAAATTTGGGTGTTAGGAGCTGGAAAAGCTTCGGTAGAAATGGCCTATCAGCTTGAAGAGCATTTTGGTTCAGCCATAAAAGACGGGATTATAATATCCCCAAACAAAACACATAAATTAGACCGAATTCAGGTTTTTACCGGTACTCATCCCTATCCATACCAAGATTCAGTTTCAGCATCTTATGAATTATGGAAACTCGCCAGACGGATACCAAAGGAGGATACCGTCGTGTTTTGCTTATCAGGAGGAGCATCTTCATTGTTTTGTATTCCTGCAAACGGAATTGAGCTTGACGAATTAAGAAAAACCTATAAACTCCTGTTAAATTCGGGTGCTTCTATTCATGAAGTAAATGCGGTCCGAAAACACCTTTCTGAAACCTCGGGTGGGAAATTAGGGCAACTTCTTTCTGACAATAATTTAATCTCTATTGTACTTTCTGATGTGCCTGGTGACGACCCGGAAATCATAGGGAGCGGGCCTACAGTACCCGATTCTTCTACATTTAAAGCGGCATTTCAGATTCTTAAGAAATATAGGTTATGGGAAGAAGTGCCTCATTCTATTCGTATTTATCTTTCAAAAGGGATGCATGGTGATGTTGATGAAAATCCTAAGCCCGGCCATCAGGAATGGAAAAATCATCATTTGAAAGTGATTTCAGGGGCTAATATTCTGGCTGAAAATGTTGGGAAATTTTTAGTGAAAAAAGGGTTTAACACTCAGGTAGCTTCCAAGGCATATAATATAAGTGTCAAAAAAATATCTAAAGATATATGCAGTGATGCCATTTCAGTTTTAAGCAAGAAATCAGGTCTTAAAGCACCGGCTGGTCTGATTTATTTTGGAGAGAGCACCGTAGATGTAACCGGTGACGGAAAAGGAGGGAGAAACCAGGAATTAGCTTTGAATGCAGCTATTTCTGTAGAAGGACAGCATGCTATTTCCCTTCTGAGTTTTGCAACGGATGGTATTGATGGTCCGACTGATGCTGCGGGAGCGATTGTAAATTCAGAAACAACACTGAAAGCGCGAAAACTTAAATTAAGCCCGGAAGATTATCTCCAGCAAAACGATTCATATCACTTCCATGAAAAAATGAATACCCTTCTTAGAACCGGTCATACCGGGAATAATCTAATGGATTTACAAGTTGTACTGATTGGATGAGGATGTTTTTTAAAAAACTGACATCTGAGATAGAATAATATTCCTATTAAAAGAATAATAAAGAATATTATTCTTTTAATAATGCTTAAACATAATAATTAAGCTTTAAAAATGGATATTTAAAGGACAGTTGATTATAATGGTTTAACAGCTCAGTTAATCATTTTGTCATGACTCTTTCCAATCTCGACTCTGTTGATAAAAATATTATCCAAATACTTCAGGAGGAAGGAAGAATAGCCAATAATGAGCTAGCCAAACGGATTGGGCTCACCACTACTCCAACACTTGAGAGGGTGCGGCGACTTGAGCGAGAAGGCGTTATTGAAGGTTATTCCGCCAAAGTGAATAAGGAATCTATTGGACGTGGTTTTACAGCATTTGTGAAGGTAACATTAAAAGTACATCAGCTTAATCTGTTAAAGGAGTTTACTTCTGCTATTCAGGAAATTCCCGAAATATTGGCATGCTACCATACCACCGGTGACGGTGATTTCCTGTTGCACGTGGTAGCTAAAGATACCAAAGACTATGAACAGCTGATGCGTAATAAGCTTACGACACTACCCGATGTTGAACGCTTACATACAAGTATTGTACTAAATACCATTAAAGAGCAATCTCCAATCCCCGTATATCATGAAGACTAAGATCAAGCCTACATTCGAATCAGTAGCCATTCATGGCGGAAAAGGTAATAAAGACCAATATGGAGCTCATACTACCCCTATCTACCAAACTTCAACTTATGTATTTGAGGATGTAGAATCCGGAGCTAAAGCATTTCGGCATGAAGAGGGTGGGGCAAGTCATGTGTATTCACGATTGGGAAATCCCACCGTAGAGGAATTGGAACGAGCCGTTTGTGCTCTGGAGACATACAGTTTACAAGCCCCTGAAAGTTACCAGGGGATGGCATTTGGAAGTGGGATGGCAGCGATCACAACAGGAATTATTAGCATGGCTAAAGGCGGGCATGTTATTGCTCAAAATGATCTCTACGGGTGTACCTCTCAATTTTTGAAAGAGGAAGCTCCCGGGATGGGAATTTCTGTTTCTTTTGTGGATACCTCAGATTTGTTTATGGTAGAAATGGAGTTAAAAAAACATCCTGAGACAAAGCTTATTTATCTGGAAAGTATTGCTAATCCAACTTTGAAGATCTCGGATATCAAAGCGATCTCGCAACTGGCTGAATCTCATGGAGCCTTGCTAATGGTTGATAATACCTTTGCCACTCCGTACCACATTCAACCTCTGGAGTTGGGAGCGGATGTTACCGTTCATTCATCCACTAAATATATGGGCGGTCACGGCACGGTGATTGGAGGGGTGATGGTTGCCAAACAAGAATTGTTTGAAGAGGCTCAAACTTTTTTATATCGAAAGAATTTAGGTGGAATTGCCGGCCCGATGGATGCCTGGCTAACTACCAACGGATTGAAAACTCTGCCGTTGCGAATGAAGCAGCACAATAAAAATGCTATGAAAGTGGCTCACTGGCTGGAAGCTCATCCAAAAGTAGATCATGTATTCTATCCGGGACTAAAATCCCATCCCCAACATAATCTGGCTTCTTCCATTATGAAGAATGGTTTTGGCGGAATGATCACATTCGAACTGAAAGGTGGATTTGATGCTGGCATTTCACTCATGAATAACGTGAAATTATGCTCTCTTGCTGTAAGCCTCGGTGCGGTAGATTCCCTGATTCAGCATCCTGCCTCTATGACACATTCCATCGTAGATGAAGAGATCAAAAAAGCAGCGGGAATTACGGATGGTTTGGTACGGCTATCCGTAGGCATTGAAGGGGTAGAGGATATCATTGCCGACCTCGAGCAAGCTATGAGTAATTCTTAATGTGAAAATGCTAAGTGTTAAATTAGAAGTCATTTAACACTTAGCATTCAATAATTTAAAATTATATTTACCAGCCACCGCCGGCACCGCCTCCGCCTGAACCAAATCCGCCTCCGCCTGAAAAACCTCCGAAGCCGCCACCTCCACCACCGAAGGAACCGCCTCCGCCTCCAAACCCACCGCCGTAAAAGATAATTCCGCTGGATCCGATGGAATGTCTTTTTCCACCTTTTCCTCCTTTACCGCGAGTGATCAGAATAAATATAATTATGATAAAAATGATGAGCACATCAATAGGAAATCCCTCTCCGGAAGATTGTTGCTCGGGAAAGCCTTCAAACTCTCCGGCAGCCAGGTCGATCAAAACATTTGTAGCCTGATCCAGTCCGCCATAAAAATCACCGGCCTGGAAACTGGGTACCAAAATATCAGCATAAACACGGTTAGCCATGGCATCAGGAATTGCTCCTTCAAGGCCATAGCCTACTTCAATCTGCATACGCCGGTCTTGTTTAGATACTAAAATCAGAACCCCGTTGTAGCGCTCTCCTTCCCACATTCGCCAATTATTAAAGAGGGTAGTCGCAATTTCTTCTTCGGGATATCCTTCAAGACTTTCTAAAGTTACAATCGCAATTACATTGGTTGTGGTATCACGGTAGCTGGTTAATTTTTGTTCAAGCTGCTCTTGTTCGGAGGAAGTGAGCATGTTAGCAAAATCATTGACCATCCCGACCGGACGTTCGGGCAGGAAATCCTGAGCAGTAACTGAAAATGAGACCCCAACAAAAAGTATCAGGCTTAGAAGTTTACGCATCCGTTTTCCCCTCATCTTTGTTGTAACTGATCTTATTGGAAAGCTCATTTACTTCTCCTTTTTGTTCAAAAGGGAAATTCTCTTTCAACTTCTGTCCGATCTGAAGTACTACTTCGGTAAGTCCGGTCTGATAATCTCCGCTTTTAAAATATTTGAGAATCAGTTCCAGTTCTTCTTCCCAAAATGATTGTCCCACTTTGCTGTGAATTCCCTCATCCCCCCAAATGGCAACCTTATGGTCTTTCCAGGCTACATATACAATGACTCCGTTTCGAAGTTCTGTTTCATGCATCTTCAGTTCTGCAAACACCTCTTTGGCGCGCTCGATGGGGCTATCAGCTTTGCACTTCTTTTCGATGTGAACGCGTACTTCACCGGAAGTTGCTTGTTCGGCCTGGCGTATGGCGTCCACGATATCTTCTTCTTGTTCTTGCGTTAAAAACTTTGCCATGGGTTGTTTATGCGACGTAAGATTTTAGACTTAAGATAAGAGACCGGATTCTCGTCGTCTCAAATCTTAGGTCTTTTATCTAATATCTATTTAAAATTAGTTACTGAAATCTACTTCGGGGACTTGCTCTGCTCCTTCATCAGCCTGAAAATATTCTTTCTGCTCGAAGCCGAGCATAGAAGCGAACATGCTTTTTGGGAATTGTCGAATCTCAGTGTTGAATTCCTGGGCGGTCTGATTAAATCTCATGCGCTCAGTTGAGATACGGTTTTCAGTACCTTCCAGCTGTGCTTGCAGATCTCTGAAATTTTGGTTAGCCTGAAGTTCAGGATATCGTTCTACCGTTACGAGTAATCGAGATAAGGCTCCGCTCAATTGGCCTTGAGCTTCCTGGAATTGCCGGAAAGCTTCAGGGTTATTCAAGTCGTTAGCGTCAATATTTACAGAAGTAGCCCTGCTTCTCGCTTCGATGACTTCTTGTAATGTTTCGGATTCAAAATCGGCAGCACCGCGAACGGTATTCACTAAATTCGGAATAAGATCGGCTCTACGTTGATATTGATTTTCAACCTGCGCCCAGGCAGCATTTACGCCTTCCTCGGCTGTAACCAAACTGTTATTAACACTGATTCCATAAAAAACGATGAGTGCAAGCACTCCGATAATGATTAAAAATTTTGCTTTCATGAGTAAAGATTTTGTGGTTTATTTGTGACCCTCTTACGAAGGTAACTATCTTTAGGTTCAACAATAATCAAAAACTATTCCATTGTCACAACTGAATCCGAAATTCATCTATTTTGACTTAGACGACACCCTTTTAGATCACAAAAAGGCAGAACAGGCCGGACTTCGGGATGTTCACGAACATTTCGACATGTTCAACGGAATTTCAGAAAAGCAATTACTGGATACCTATCATCATATAAATAAGGGATTGTGGGAGGAATACGGAAGGGGAGAAATTGATCGGCATGAATTGCATCAGCGACGCTTTCAAGAGACATTCAGGGACCTGGGAGTTGATGAGAATATGCATGATGAAGCCGGAAAGGTTTATATGAATTATTATAGGAATCACTGGGAGTGGCTGGATGGTGCAAGTGAATCCTATCATAAGATCGCTCAAAATTTTGAAGTCGGTATCATTACCAATGGGTTTGCTGAGACACAATGGCTGAAGATAGATCGGTTCAACCTGAAAGAAACTGCCAAACATATTGTCATTTCGGAAGAGGTAGGAGAGATGAAGCCGCATCCCAAAGTTTTTGATCATGCCACGGAGCTAGCCGGGGTGAACCGGGAAGATATTTTATACGTGGGTGATTCCTTTACCTCTGACGTAGTTGGCGGCTCCAAAGCCAACTGGAAAGTAGCTTGGTATACGAAAACCCCTATTGAACAAGGTCACAAATTAGCTCATCTTATTTTTGATAATTTCGATGATCTTCTGAAGGCATTGAAGTTACGGTAGGGCGAATTGCATTCGCCCGGTTTGGTACAAGAAGTAAATATCATCAATGGCCCATCACCCCATCACCTACCATAAATCCACGCCAAATTAGCAATAAGCCAATAATAATTGCGAAATAAGTAGAAAAAGGCCGGAGTTTAGACCGCATTTTTGGGGAGATAAAACCCGGAGCCATATTCATCATTAGCATCACAGGAAGTGTACCCAATCCAAACAATGCCATATAGATACAGCTATGCAATGCGGTATCGGTAACAAGGGCAACGGCCAAGGCCGTAACCACAAACCCGCAGGGAAGGAACCCATTCAAAAGCCCAATGATAAATGAAGAGGAGGTAGAACTTTCTTTGAATAGCGTGGCAATATTCGAGCTGATTATCTTTTGAAAATTTCCATAAACTTTTCTGAATTTTTCCGGAAGCTTAATGTGGGGAAACAGAGCAAAGAACACGATCAGTGCCCCTAAAAGAACGGAGAGTATATTCTGGTATCCAGCAACCGTAGCGCCCATACCTAGAATTCCTAAACCAAACCCGAGAAAGGCATAGGTGAAGACCCGGCCTGAGTTGTACAGTATTCCCCGAAATAACATAGCTGAAGGAGAGCGGTTTTCACCGGGTATGCTAAGGGCAATAGGTCCACACATTCCTATGCAGTGGAAGCTGCCCAATAATCCTAATGTAAATCCGGTCCAAAGTTCCATAGTGTTGCAACGCAGAGCCAGCCAGTAGAAGCGCATTGCAATGCATTTCTACTAGCTAAACCGCTCATTAATATTCAATCAGATAAAAATATTTTTCTCATTAATGTAGACTAGCGAATCTTGTTTCCATTCAAGTGTCAGCTTCCATCGGCCTTTTTCAAAATCAGATACAGGGATGGTCTGCCGGCCGTCTTCATCAATCTGAAGCTTGAATTTTCGATCAAGCTCTGAATCGTTGGGACGGTAGAAAGTAACACTGCCTGAAAGTGAATCGGAACGCAACTCTTTTGGGAAGGTAATTTTAATGGATACAGAGGGTTCATCAAAAAGTACCAATACCGGATTATCCAGATTCTTGACTCTTTGTTGACCGTCGATGGTTTCCTGATACTCTACACCCTGTTCGTAATGGTCGTTGGAGACGAGGTAAAAATCGAGACTGATGAGATAGCTGACCACACTTAAGGTCGCGATCACAAATAAAGTAACGGCCAAAAAGATGCCGGTTCCCCAGTTAAACTTCTTCATAGGATTAATTATTAGTAGAATTGCCCGGACCTAAAAATCCGGAAGTTACCGTTTCAAGTTTTTCATTTCCTGAGTAAATACCAAAGGTAAGTTCGGTTTGATAACCGCTCAGGTTTTCTTGGTAAAGCTGAACCATAAACCTGCCTTCAGCAGAGTTTTGGGGCTGAATGGAATCAACCGATCCTAATGAAACGATTTCACCTTCAGGGCTTTCAAGGCGGATTTCCACAGGCATCTCATTAAAGGTTTTATTCAGGATCTTCACGTTGTAAATATTGGCATATCGGTTATCGGGCAGTTCCTGATAAAGCGTTCCCGGTTCACGTAAAATGGTTGTTTCAGTATCGGGACGAAGTGTCAGTAGGGTGATGAACGTAGTGAGCAAGATCAACAGAATTCCTGAATAACCGGCTACTCTGGGGGTAAAGACTTTTTGCTTTTCCTCGCGAATGGCATTTTCTGAAGAATAACGAATTAAACCTCGAGGTTTGTCGATTTTTTCCATCACAGAATCACAGGCATCAATACAAGCGGTACAATGTACGCATTCGAGCTGAGTGCCATTTCGTATATCAATACCCATTGGGCACACTTTTACACACTGATAACAGTCAATGCAATCACCGAAAGTTTCATTGGCACTGAAACCTAAATCTTCAAGGGTCGCTTTGCGGTTTTCCAGTTGATACCGGTCCTTTATGCTGGCCCGGGATTCACCACGCACATAATCGTACATTACGTTGATGGAATTATTATCGAGCAGTACAGATTGCATTCTTCCATAAGGACACACAAAATGACACACCTGTTCACGCATAAATGCAAATACACCGTAGAACAGCCCGCTAAAAATAATCATAGAACTGAGTCCGGCAATATGTTCGGAAGGCGGGTCAGTGATAATTTCAAAAAGTTGATCTTTCCCGATGATGTAAGCGAGGAACATATTAGAAATCAGGAAAGCCATTCCGAAGAAAATAGTATGCTTGGTTACTTTTTTTCGGAGTTTTTTAAAATCCCAGGGAGCTCTGTTCAATCGAATTTGAGCAGCGGAATCTCCTTCAATCCAGTATTCAATTTTTCGAAATACCATTTCCATGAAAATAGTCTGAGGACATGCCCATCCGCAAAAAAGCCTTCCAAAAACAGCTGTAAAGAGGACGATAAATAGAATGAAGACAAGCGATCCCAGCAACAGCAGGTGAAAGTCCTGCGGCCAGAAAGCCACACCAAAAATTACAAACTTGCGTTCCAGTATATTCAGTAACAATAACGGGTTTCCGTTTATGGTGATAAACGGCCCGGAAAAAAAGAAAGCAAGTAAAAAAACAGCCAGTATGTTTCGCGCGGTATAATATCGTCCACTCGGTTTTTTTGGAAAGATCCAGTTTCGCTTTCCATCCTCGTTAACGGTGGAGAGGTGGTCTCGAAATTGGGCTTGATCAATTCTCTTTTCTTCTTCTAAATTTGCCATTGTTTGTTCAACCTCATATTTCTCTCAATCCTGGCGAATCTTACAACTATTATTTAAGGATTATGTGAATTTTTTGGTGATAAAGTGATGAGTGATGAAGTAAGCCTGTAATATTTTTGTACTTCATTCAACAATTGATACTCGCTTCAAAACTGGTTCAAGCGTCCGCTTGGACCAAAGTTTAAACTACATCCTTTTTATTAAACACCGCACAAGCGTCCGCTTGCACTAGTGTGGAAACGAGTTGTAAAGGCCTACTTCATCACTTTCTCACTTTTCACTTTACAAACTACAAGGTTCTGCGCGTGGATCAGGAGCTTTGGCATTGGCCGGTTCGGTTCCCTGAATGGAAGCAATATAGCTAATCAGGCTTTGTACTTTCTCATCCGAAAGTCTTGATCCGCTTCCATATGGAATCATGCCTCGGTCCGGATATCCTTGAATAATGCCATTTGCGATGTTTTCCGGACTGCAGCCATGAATCCAAAGGTCATCAGTAAGGTTAGGGCCAACCATGCCTTCTCCGTTGGCACCGTGACAGGTAAAGCAAAGGTTTCCATTGCTCATGTAGATTTCACGTCCTTCTTCAATGCGTTCCTGATCTTCCAGGAAAGCCCAGGTAAAATCAGAAGCTTCGGCCTCACCGCCTTCTTCACCTTCCGGTTCGATGCCATATTGTTCAGCCGCAGCAGCCATTTCCTGCTCATACAATTCTTCTTGAGTTGGCCCGCCAAGCATATAGTAGTATACCATATATCCAACAGCCCAAGCGATCGTAAAGTAAAACAGCCAAAGCCACCAAGTGGGCATATGATTATCCAGCTCACGAATTCCGTCATACTCGTGATCCATCAGCAGGTCTTTTTCGTCGTCAAATATTTTCATTGTTCTGAATGTTTGAAGTTCGTGTTGTCATCATCTTCGAGGGGGAGACGGGCGGCATCATCCCAATATCCTTTTCCCTTTACGATTAGGTAAATGATCAGTCCCACGAAAAATCCGAAGAACAGGATCAGGGAGATACTGGGATAAATGCCGATGTCTTCTATAGCACGCATTACGTTTTTATACATGACTATTCATCCTCCTGCTGTGGTGTAAAATTAGCTCGAATTCGATCGCTTGAAGGGAGATTTTCCCAGGGATTTACATTCCCTTGAATATCGATACCCAGACGCTGCATATAGGCAATGATGGCGATGATCTGCTTGTCAGAAGTGATCTCAATGCCGTCAATTTGACCAAACCCATTCTCATGAAGACTCCGGGTAATTTGTTCAGCTTGTGCCTCTAAATCACGAATGGCAAGGTCTTCATATCCTTCTGCATATGGCACTCCTACTTTCCGGAGTGCATTGATGCGATTTGGAATACTTTCTTTATCCATGTCGTCGGTAAACATCCAGGGATAAGCCGGCATAATGGATCCGGGCGAAGTGGAAGTTGGGTCGTACATATGACGAACGTGCCAGCTATCCGGATATTTGCCGCCAATACGGTGAAGGTCAGGACCGGTACGCTTAGATCCCCATAAAAATGGATGATCATACACAAATTCTCCGGCTTTGGAATATTCTCCGTAGCGTTCGGTCTCGGAACGGAACGGGCGGATCATTTGTGAGTGACAGTTATTGCAACCCTCGGCGATGTAAATATCCCGGCCTTCAATTTCCAGAGGTGTATATGGTTTTACACTGGCAATGGTCGGTACATTGGATTTGACCAAAGCGGTAGGTACATATTCTACAATTCCGCCGATTAAAATTACCACCAAAGTAAGTGCGGTAAGTTGCAAAGGGCGCCCCTCAAGCCGACGGTGCCAGCTTTCTTTGTGTCCGGAAGCCGGATCAATAATGGGTTGTGCCTCGTCCACTTCATCCGCTTCAAAAGAACCTTGTCGTGCAGTTTTATAAAGGTTGTAAGAACCTATGGTAGCTCCAATGATAAACAGTGTTCCGCCCACGGCACGCAGTGCATACATTGGGATGATCTGCGTCACCGTTTCAAGAAAGTTTGGATACTGAAGAAGTCCTTCAGAAGTAAATTCTTTCCACATCAAACTTTGAGTAATCCCACCCCAATACATCGGGATGACGTAGAAGACAGCTCCCATTGTGGCAAACCAAAAATGGACGTTTGCCAGCTTAACAGAGTACAGCTTGGTTTTGTAAATTCTTGGGGTGATGTAGTATAACATCGCAAAGGTCAGACCGCCATTCCAGAGTAACGCACCATTGTGTACGTGACCGATGATATAATCGGAATAATGAGCAATAGCATTCACGTTGGCAATGGAGAGCATTGGTCCTTCAAATGTCACCATACCGTAAGCGGTAACACCTACCACCAGGAATTTTAGAACCGGATCTTCTCGAACCTTATCCCAGGCACCCCGAAGGGTAAGCAGACCGTTCAGCATACCACCCCAGCTTGGCGCTATCAGCATCAAACTGAAAACCGTACCGAGTGCCTGAGCCCACCCCGGAAGCGCAGTGTAAAGCAAATGGTGAGGTCCTGCCCAGATATAAATAAAGATCAATGACCAAAAATGGACAATGGACAATCGATAAGAAAAAATCGGTCGGTTTGCCGCTTTTGGGATGAAGTAATACATAATCCCCAAAAAGGGAGTTGTCAGGAAAAAAGCCACGGCATTATGACCATACCACCACTGAACCAGGGCATCCTGAACACCGGCATAAACCGGATAGCTTTTCAGGAAGGTCGCAGGCATCTCAAAGGAATTCACCACATGTAAAACAGCAACCGTCACAAAGGTGGCAATATAAAACCAGATAGCCACATACAGATGTTTCTCTCGCCGTTTCATGATCGTCATGATCATGTTGATGCCAAAGATCACCCAAATAATGGTAATGGCAATATCAATAGGCCATTCCAGCTCGGCATATTCCTTACTGGTGTTGAAGCCAAAAGGAAGGGTTAATACAGCAGATACAATAATGGCTTGCCAGCCCCAAAAGTGAATATCACTGAGTTTTCGGCTCCACATGGAAGTTTTACATAATCGCGGAAGCGAATAATACACTCCGTAGAAGATGGCGTTTCCGGCAAAGGCAAAGATTACCGCATTGGTGTGAAGAGGACGGAGTCGCCCATAACTGAGTTCCGGTATAAAGCCCAGAAAATCCGGCCAAATTAATTTCAGGGCAATGGTGAGCCCAACGATAAACCCAATAAGCCCCCAAAGAATGGTGGCTATTCCGAATTTACGGACCGTTTCGTTATCGTAATGAAAGGTTTCTAATGATGACATTACTCATCCCGGTTTTTATTGTTATTTGTTTGTTTTGTAGATTTTTTATTGTCGAAAAGCACGCGTAAAGAGGGTGTATATTGATCGTCAAACTGCCCGGATTTAACCGCCCAGATGAACAAAGCGAGAAAAATTAAGGCTACGATCAGGCTGAAGCCGATAAGCATGTAGATCACTTCCATATAGCCAGCCCTCGTTTGCGTGCAAAAAATCGTGTGGTTAAAAAGGTGAACACCATTACGCTGATAGAACTCAGCGGCATCAAGATAGCAGCTACCAGGGGGGATAAATGCCCGGTAATGGCAAAGCCCAACCCAATGGTGTTATATAAAAGCGAAAGCACAAAGCTGGCAATGATGATGTTCATACTGGCTTTGGAGAAATGAATAAAGTCGTTGAGTTTGTGAAGGGAGGTGCCTTCTAAAATGGCATCACAAGCGGGAGAGAAGGAGCTCACATCATCCGATAGTGCAATGCCGAAATCAGATTTTTTAAGCGCTCCGGCATCGTTTAATCCATCACCAACCATTATTACCCGGCTATTTTCTTTTTGGAGAGACGTGATAAATTCAAGCTTCTCTTCCGGGTTTTGATTAAATAGCAGGGAACCGTTTACACCAAAATATTCGAAGAATTCATTCTTTTGGTTCTCGTTGTCTCCGGATATCAAGTAGGTTTGAAATTTTTGTTTGAGGGAGTTGAGAAGTCCGGAAGTGCCCGTTCTTAATCCGGCGCATACTCCAAAAAAACCTTTATAAACTCCATCTATGACAAGATGTGCGGTTGAGCCTGAAAAATTGGTTTTTGGAATCTCTGTAATTTTCAGTCCGGTTTGTTCTGCTAGAAAATACCGGGACCCAAGAACGATGTCATGCCCATCAATAACAGCGAAAATACCTTTACCGGGAATTTCATGGAAGTCTTCAGCATTTGCAGAAGTTTGCTCAGAAAAATAGGTGCTTATTTTTCGGCTCAATGGATGAATAGAACTCCTGCAAGTAGACTTCACCCATTTTTGTTCCTCTTTGGAAAGTTCAATTCCATAAAACTGAATTTCTGTAGCTTCTGAATTAGTGAGGGTTCCGGTTTTATCAAATACAATGGATGTAGCTTTAGATAAATTTTCGATCAGTAAATGATTTTTGACAAACAGGCCGTTAAGCGAAAGTACATTAAGAGCAGAGCCGAGAGTGAAAGGAGTGGAAAGAGCCAGTGCACAAGGACATGCAATAATTAATACTGCCGTAAATACGGAAAGAGCGGGTTCCATTCCGGCAGCCTGCAACCAGTATAGACCTGAAAAAAAGGCGACCCCCAAAACAGCAATAGTAAAATACGGACTGATCTTATCGGCGAAGGTAGTCAACTTTAGCTCTTTTGGGCTGTTCTGAAAAGCTTCATGATTCCAAAGTTTAGTGAGATAGCTGTTGGTAACTTTTTCTTTGGTTCTCATTAAAGCAGAAGTTCCAATTAATCGACCACCTGCAAAAATTCGTTCTCCCTTTTTTACTGAAACCGGTTCTGATTCACCGGTGATGAAACTATAATCCATGAATGCTTCTTCCGAAAGCAATACGGCGTCACAGGGAACCAATTCCTGGTTTCGCAAACGCATTTGTTTGCCGGGCATCAGTTTATCCAAAGAGACAGATCTCTCGAATCCATTCTTATCAATCACATTTACGGCAATGGGCAGATAGGAGCGATAATCGCGGTCAAAGGAAAGGCGGTTAAATGTTTTTTGCTGAACCAGTTTCCCAATCAATAAAAAGAAAATGAGGCCGGTGAAGGAATCCATGTAGCCGGTTCCGGTCATGGTGGTAATTTCGTATACGCTTCGGCTAAATAAAGCGATGATCCCGATGGAAATCGGTACATCCAAATTGATCCCGCGCTGACTTAAAGCCGCAAAAGCAGATTTCAAATAATCACTGCTGCTGTAAAACAAAACGGGAAGAGCAAGAATGATATTCAATGCTCCAAAGAAAATGTGGAATTTACCTCCAAGTCCGCTGCCGGTAATATCCAGATAATCCGGAAAGCTGAACAGCATAATATTCCCAAAGGCAAATCCCGCCACTCCCATTTTCAGCCAAAGCGACCTGTTTTGATGAGATTTCTCAGTTTTAGAATCTAGTTTTTCAAGACGGATTTCCGGTTCATAGCCAATGGTCACAAGTTGTTCCACTACATTCCGGAGGGAAGTTTTATCGGTATCAATAAGAAGGGTAAGTTCGCGCTTTAGAAAGTTCACCCCGCTTTGGAGAATGCCGGAATCCAGTTTTTGTAGATTTTCCAGCAACCATACACAGGAAGTACAGTGGATATTGGGTACATACAGTGAAATGGAAATGCGGTTCTGTGCTTTAAAATCAGAAATACGTTCAATTACTTCCTGATCTTCCAAATAATCAAACCGGGCACGGTGTTTGGTATCTTTTAAATTAATACCCGGACTTACATCCAGATCATAATAATTGCAAAGTCCGCTTTCATCTAAAACCCGGTAGGCTGTTTGGCAACCGAGGCAACAAAAAGATTTATCATCAAAATGGACCGTCTCTGAGTAGCAGTCTTCACCACAGTGGTAGCATATATCTGTTGATATGATTGCAGTAGCTGTATCCATTATCTTAATGAAGGAAGCCCTTTTGAAAACTGCAAGCGTAAATCAAACCAAGCTTGGCTCATTTTTTCATCAACTTCTGCAAAAGTTGTATCCTTAAGCCACTGCTCAATTTTTTTTCGCTCAACCGACCAAAACTCATGAAAAGGGCAGGGCTCTATATTACCGCAGCCTTCAATGCCCATAAAGCATTTATCAAAAAACTCAGTTCCGTCAATGGCTGCAATTACATCCATCATAGTAATTTCATGGATAGGTTTAGCAAGATACACTCCGCCATTCAGTCCGCGTTGCGATTTTAGAATACCCGGTTTTTTTAACTTTGCCAAAATTTGAGAGAGGTAGGCCGTGGGGCAATTCAAAGACTTCGATAAATGAGAGGCTGAAATGGCACCGTCACCTGCATGCTTGGAAATAGCTATAATTGCTGATATAGCATACTGTGCCCCCTGTGAAATTAACCTCATAGACTAAGCTTTAAATCTAATGTTCAAATTCTAATATCGATATTAGATTTTAAGGGGATTTCGAAAAACTATCAACAGGAGAGGAAGATTAATTTTCTAACTGAAAGAAGGATTGAAATCCTTCACTTATGGGAACCTATAAATCACTTCGTGTTTTAGAGATTTCGTGGCTAAAAAAATCAGTGACTACCTGCTTAATCTGTGTTCTATTCCAGCTTTAAAAACAGAGCAATCTCTTAAATAAAAATTCACAATGGAAGGTTATAATTGTTTAGAATAATCCATCAATGAAAGAACTATGAGTACTTATAAAACAGCAGCAGAGGCCGTAAAATTTATTAAGTCCGGAGACCGGGTATTTGTACATGGAGTCTCGGCTACCCCGGTTCAGCTTGTTAAAGCTATGGCTGACCGACATTCAGAATTAAAAAATGTAGAGGTAGTACATTTACATACGGAAGGCCCGGCGCCCTATGCCGATCCTGAATATAAGGATAGTTTTTTTGTAAACGCCTTATTTGTGGGAGCAAATGTTCGAAAGGCAATTAATGAAGGGAGGGGAGATTACGTACCGGTTTTTTTAAGTGAAGTCCCACACTTGTTTCGCAATAACATCATGCCATTAGATGTGGCACTGATTCACGTTTCCCCGCCCGATAAACACGGGTATTGCTCTCTGGGAGTATCCGTGGATGCAACTGTTGCTGCAGTTCAAACAGCTAAGTATGTGATAGCTCAGGTGAATCCCAATATGCCCAGGACCCACGGTGACGGACTTATTCATGTCAGTAAAATAAATGCATTGGTTGAAGTACAAGATGCATTGCCTGAGCAAATAGTACCGGAACCGGATGAGGCGGAGCTAAGGATTGGTCAATATTGTGCAGAATTGATTGATAATGGGGCGACCTTGCAGATGGGAATCGGAGCGATTCCGAATGCAGTCTTGAAGAGTTTGACTAACCATAAAAACCTGGGGGTTCATACCGAGATGTTTTCCGACGGTGTGATAGAGCTTGTGGAAAAAGGGATCATCAATGGAAAGAAAAAGAAAATTCACCCGGGTAAAATTGTCAGTGGATTTGTAATGGGGTCCCGAAAAACCTATGATTTTATAGATGACAATCCTGCTGTTGCCATGCTTGATATTGCCTATATAAATGATACAGCAGTCATTCGCAGAAATCCCAAAGTGACGGCCATCAACAGTGCGGTGGAGGTAGATTTAACCGGGCAGGTTTGTGCCGATTCTATCGGAACTTATCATTATTCCGGTGTAGGCGGACAGATGGATTTTATTCGCGGGGCTTCGCTGTCTCCGGGGGGGAAACCTATTATTGCCCTTCCCTCCACAACCAATAAAGGAATTAGCCGTATTGTGCCATTTTTGAAGCAGGGAGCCGGAGTTGTTACTACGCGAGCCCATGTGCATTATGTGGTTACGGAATACGGAGTGGCCAATTTGTATGGCAAAAACCTGGGGCAACGGGCCAAAGCCTTGGTTGATATCGCACATCCGGATCACCGGCAAGAATTGGATAAAGCAATTGCTGAACGGTTTGGGGGTTGAACATCGAACAGGGAACATCCAATCTTGAATGCAGAACGGTTTTGGTGAATTAGCAAAATTGCATTTGCAGATTAGTGCTTTTATGATGGCATGAACCTGTCTATCTTCGGAGAGAGACAGGATTTGGCTTACCATAATCCAGAGAGAGGGCCGTGATGCAATTCGAATTCCTCCCAATAAACCATTAAACGAATCACGAATTTCCTTTCAATCCATTAGAGCCTTTTCTCAAATAATCGTACCTTTGATTTTATCATAACAAAAAAGCTCAACTACTCCATCGGAATGTCTCAAACAACTATTCAGGAACCTGAAGTAAATCTCGAACTTGCACTCGAGCACGGCCTAAACGAAGAAGAATTTGAAATGATAAAATCCCGGCTTGGCCGGATGCCTACCTTTACGGAATTGGGCGTGTATTCGGTAATGTGGAGTGAGCATTGTTCCTATAAAAACTCCATTGTTGAACTAAAAAAACTTCCTTCCGAAGGTGAAAACCTGCTGGTTGGAGCCGGAGAAGAAAATGCCGGTTTGGTGGATTTAGGAGATGGTCTTGGATGTGCGTTCAAGATCGAAAGCCATAATCATCCATCTGCAATTGAGCCATACCAGGGAGCCGCAACAGGAGTGGGCGGAATTCACCGCGATATTTTTACGATGGGTGCACGCCCGGTGGCGAGCTTGAATTCACTTCGTTTTGGAAGCATGGAGAACCCACGCGTTCGGTATTTGTTGGATGGTGTAGTTCGCGGAATCGGCGACTATGGAAACTCATTTGGCGTTCCTGTGATTGCCGGGGAAGTTTGTTTTGATGAAAGCTATGAAGGTAACCCATTGGTAAATGCGATGAGCATCGGCCTGGTGAAGGAAGGCGAAACAGCTTCAGCTATTTCTAAGGGAATTGGGAATCCGGTGATCATTGTGGGAGCCAGTACCGGCCGTGATGGTATTCACGGAGCGACCTTTGCTTCTGAAGAAATCAGTGAAGAAAGCGAAGCGAAACGGCCAAGTGTTCAGGTGGGAGATCCCTTCACCGAAAAATTATTACTGGAAGCCAGTCTTGAAGTGTTAAAGACCGGCGCTGTGATCGGAATGCAGGATATGGGAGCAGCCGGTATTGCCTGTTCCACTTCTGAGATGACGGCCAAGGGCGGCGAAGGAATGAAAGTTGATCTCGATAAAGTGCCGGCGCGGGAAGATGGTATGACCGCTTACGAATTACTGCTTTCCGAAAGTCAGGAGCGTATGTTGATCGTGGCTGAGAAAGGCCGCGAGCAGGAAGTGATAGATGTTTATGAAAAGTGGGACCTGCACGGAGTGGTAATTGGCGAGGTTGTTGAGGGAGATAAAGTGACCTACTGGAAAGACGGAGAGATTAAAGCTGAAATCCCGGCCAAGCATCTGGTTTTGGGTGGAGGAGCTCCTCAGTATATTCGTGAAACTAAGAAACCGGCGTACCTGGAAGAAGTTCAGAGCTTTGATATCAACTCTATCGATCATCCGGAGTCTCATACCGAAACCCTGAAGAAATTACTTGGTTCACCAAACATTGCATCCAAAAGATGGGTGCACGAGCAATATGATACCATGGTTCGAACCAATACGGTAACAGGCCCTGGTGCTTCTGATTCGGGGGTGATCCGTATTAAGGGAACCAAAAAAGGATTGGTAGCCAAAACCGATTGTAATGGGCGATATGTGTATTTGAATCCCCGGAAAGGAGGGCAGATTGCCGTAGCTGAATCGGCCAGAAATGTAGTGTGCTCCGGTGCAAAGCCGATGGCAATAACCAATTGTCTGAATTTTGGAAATCCGTACAAGCCGGAAGTGTATTGGACCTTTAAAGAAGCTTTAGGTGGAATGAGTGATGCTTGTCGCGCTCTTAACACGCCCGTAACCGGTGGTAATGTGAGTTTTTACAATGAAAATCCAAATAGTGCCATTTTTCCATCACCGATCATCGGAATGCTTGGGGTGATCGAGGATGTGGAGAAACATGTGACCACTCCGGCCTTTAAAAATGAAGGGGATGTTGTGATCTACATCGGTGCTGATCGAAAAGGATTGGGCGGAAGCGAATATCTGAAAACCATACACGGACTTACCACCGGAGATGCTCCCGAGATCGACTTGGATTTTGAAGTGAAGCTGCAGGAAGCTTTACTCATTGCAATCAAATTAGGATTGGTAACTGCTGCTCACGATCTTTCTGACGGCGGACTTGCCACAGCACTTACCGAAATGGCTATCTTTGGCAAGAAAGGTGCTGAGCTTTCATTGGATACCTTGACCGGAACCCTGCATGAAGTTTTATTCAGCGAGGCTCAGTCCGGAGTGGTTATCACCATTCCGGCTGCTGAACTTCAAACTGTGAAACACCACTTTAAAGAAGCGGGTGTTCCGTTATATGAATTGGGCGTGGTGAAAGGAGATAGGCTGGAAATCAAAGATCTTATTTCGCTGGATGTTTCAGAATCTGAAGAGATCTATGAAAGCGTGATTCCCAAAGCAATGGCGGGTTGATGTGATATGGTTGGCTTTGGCACTATCCTCCCTGATTAGAAAGTTGGACGAGCCAACTTTCTAATCGGTCCCTCCAAAGGGACACAGATTTTTTACCAAACGCAAAAGTCTTAAATGAAGCCTGAGTTGTTTGAACTATTTAGAATTTGTCTCTCTTCGGAGAGAGACAGGATTTGGCTTGCCATAATCCAGAGAGAGGGAACTGATGGACTCGACAACCACTCTTTTTTAAGGGCTTAAAATCTTTGAAACTTTAGAATCAAGCTTTTAGTATTGTATGGCTGGGAATTAACCAATCACGGAATCATGAAATCACTTTCCGCATATAGCCTTTCTTTACTTTTATCTATTTCGTTTTTGATCTCCGGATGTCAGGAAAAGAAATCTCAAGAATCTGCTGAAGAACAATCCACTAACGAGTTAACCATCGAGCCGGAAGCCTATTTTGATTTTTGGCTGGGCCGGTGGGAAGTATCTTGGGAAGAAGCCAACGGTGCAACAGGTCGTGGTACCAACTTCATTGAAAAAACACTGGATGGTAAAGTGATTCGGGAAAACTTCCGGGTGAATGAAGGACAGATGAAAGGATTTATGGGAACCAGCATTTCAGTTTATAATCCCCGAACCAATATCTGGAAACAAGCCTGGGCAGATAACCAAGGCGGATATTTTAACTTTACCGGAAAAATTGACGGTACTAACCGCATCTTCCAAACGGATGTACAAGAGAGGGGGGCAGACACCCTGTTCACCCAAAGAATGTTGTTCTACGATATCACTTCGGATTCCCTGAAATGGGATTGGGAATCATCCTTTGATGGGGGTAAGAACTGGAATTTGAATTGGCGAATTTTCTACAGAAAAGTAGATTAACGGAACGAAATTTTTCTTTTGAAGCTTTTATGCTGTGACTATTCATCAAGAAAGACGTTACATCATGAAAGGTAAAATTGTACTCATCGTCGGAGGCTCCGGCGGTATAGGCTCCGCTACAGCAAAAAAGTTCGGAAAAGAAGGAGCTAAAGTGGTTTTAGCTGCGCGTAACAAGCCAAGGGCGGAAGAAATAGCTAAAGAGATCAATGATAATGGAGGAGAGGCTTTTGCTATCGAAACAGATGCGACTGATCCCGAGGCTCTGGAAAGAATGGCCTCTGAAATTGAAAATCAATTAGGTAAGATCGACGTACTCATCAATGCTTTTGGACAAGGAATTATTCAGCCTTTTATGGACATCGATCCCGCCGATGCCAAAGAAATTATCGACGTAAATGTGTATGGTACTTTTCTTGTCACCCAAACCGTGATGAAACACATGAAAGAAGAAGAGTCTACCTCAGTGGTTATGTTTCCGGGAACCATGGGCAAGTTTGTGATGAAAAATACCTCCGTTTATGCGGCTTCAAAATTTGCCATTCAGGGATTTACCAAGGCATTGATCGAGGAGCAGAGACGTGGCAAGACTAAATTCTCACTCCTTTATTTAGGCGGAGTTAATACCCCCTTCTGGGATGACGAACGTGTGAACATGCGTGTCAAAAAAGAGATGATGCTCACTCCCGGGGAAGTTGCCGATGCCGTTTTCTACACGGTGAATCAGCCTTCAGGTTCTGTTTTGAATGAAGTGGTTATTCAGCCGGAGAGTCATCAGTTGGTTTGATCAACCACCAACAACCGGGCACTCATCTAATTTGGTCAGATAAGCTTTCTCCAGGATATCCAGTCCCTCGTCGATCTGTTCTTGGGTGATGGTGAGCGGCGGACGGAAACGAACCGTATTCGGGCCGCAAGCAAGGATCATCAGGCCATTATTAACACATTCTTTGATCACGTGATCCCGGGCGTGTGCATTGGGTAGATCAATGGCGCAGAACAATCCTTTTCCTCTTGGGTTGGTAAAATATTCATGCTTATCCGTCAGAGCTTCCAATCGGGTTTGAAGATAATTTCCAACTTTAGCGGCATTTTCAACCAGGTTGTCTTCCTCAATGATATCCAGTATCCGTCCGAAACGAACCATATCCACCAGGTTACCGCCCCAGGTAGAATTGATACGAGAGGAGACATGGAAGCAGTTGGTTTCAACATCATCTACGCGGGTATTTGCAAGAATTCCACACACCTGTGCTTTTTTCCCAAAAGCAAGGATATCCGGTTTTACGTAATGTTCGTGTGCCCAAAACTTGCCGGTCATACCTACACCGGTTTGCACTTCATCATAGATAAGAAGGGCTTCATGGGTATCAGCCATATCACGAAGTGCTTGGTGAAATTCCGGACGAAAATGCCGGTCACCGCCTTCGCCCTGAATAGGTTCGATCAGGATGCAGGCAATGTCATCTTTATATATCTCGAAATAGCGTTCGGCCTGGGCAATAGCCAGTTTTTCCAGAGCTTCTGTCTCGGCGATGTTTTCTTTAGTAGCAGGAAAGGTCATGGCAGGGCTGATCACTCTTGGCCAGTCAAACTTCGGGAAATATTTTACTTTATTGGGTACGGTGTTAGTGACGGAAAGGGTATAACCTGATCGTCCATGAAAAGCTTTTTCAAAATGGAGTACTTTATGTCCTCTTTCTTCCCGGTATCCCTTTTCAAAATTCTTTTGAACTTTCCAGTCGAAAGCTACTTTTAGGGCATTTTCTACAGCAAGGGCCCCACCTGAAATGAAGAAAGAGTAGGGCATGTAATCCGGAATTCCTACCCGATCGAACGACTCCATAAACTCGGCCATATCTTTTGTGTAGATATCAGAATTGGAGGGCTTATTGACAGCTACTCTTCCTAATTTCGCCATGAAGTCATCATCCCCCGCTAATTTGGGGTGATTCATGCCCAGCGGATTGGAGGCAAAAAAAGTGAAAAAATCGAGATAGCGTTTTCCTGATTTTGAATCGTACAAATAGGCTCCTTCACTTTCCTCCAGATCAAGGACCATTTCATAGCCATCGGTAAGCATGTGCTTGCTTAAAACTGATCGAACGTTTTCAGGGGTAATAGTCACTGTATCTCGCATTGGTAACTCCGGATAATTGAATTCACTTTCTAAATAAATCTACCAAATCGCTATTTGTAGCTCAATAGCGTTTAAATTCACTAAAGTTAGAAACGAGAATTTAAAGGGTGGGGCGAGAGCGAGAAGCAGGGTTAAAAAGGAATACAGATAAAACGAGGCGAAACGCAACAAACATAGTTAAATAAAAAAACCTCTGAGATGAATCAGAAGACTTAGATATAAGACTTGAATACCAACCGATATCAAGGATTAACTGAAATTATTTTGTTCTTTTTTCAGTGGTCCCTTTCCTATTTTCAGCAAAAATATAACCATGCTACTTTTTGATACAATAATTTGGCAAGTCTTCGCTTTAGTGTTGTTATAATATTGTATAGTTCATTTAGTTTAAATTATAGGTGTATTTCAGATTATTAATTGTCATTAACAAAATGCTTAGGTCTAATACTTACTTATTAATATTGATCGGCATACTTTGTGCAGGTTTCTTTAGCATATCTTGTTCTGATAGCTATATAAATAATGTAAAGCGGGGTGGGTGGTATGAATATACCGCAGGTTTTCCTGAGCTGAGGCTTTCTACGACCCGCTACTATAATGAACAAGGGATACCAATCATTAATGTATCGGGTGATGTGGTTTATGGGGGGCTTATCTACAAACAAAACGACGATGGTGATTTACAAGCTGATATTACCATTGATATTGTTATCACAGATATTGAAGAGGACAAACTAGTTGCTGAAAACTCGTTCTCAGAATCTCTCACCTCAGAGAAGAATTCAGTGATTTATAGTCAGGATCTTTTCAGGTTTACTGAACTTTTTGAAGTCAATCCCGGAGAATACGAGATCATGGTCACGGTTACCGATGTCAATTCCGAGAAGCAAATGGTAAGAACCAGCACTGCAAATATTGAAGATATTGACGAAAAAATTGTATCGATTTCTGAGGTGCAGATTTTTGGTAAAGAAACCTCTGTAGATGGGGCTGAATTTGTTCCGGTTACAACCTATGACGTGCCTGCTAACCTGGATTCTTTAAAATTCATGATTCAGGTCAATAATAGTACGGGCTTTCCAATTAATATCAGATCCAACCTTAAAAAATTCTATGCTGATACTACCATAGCCTGGCCAATGAGTATTCAGAATTATCCAAGATCAAGTATCCGGTATCAGGGGATTGAATATGATGAGTTTGAGATCCTTCAGTCAGGTTCTCGGACGATTAATCAAAATGGTTACATATTTATAGAGTACTCCTATGGTGAACTGGATCTGGGTAATTATCGGCTTGAGATATTTATTGAAGGAGAACATGGATTACGTACTGAAGGAGGAAGGGAATTTGGAATCAAACCTGAATTTTATCCTGCAGTTAAGACCACCCGTCAAATGGCAGAACCGCTTGCTTATATAATGACGGATAAAGAATATGAACAGTTAATGTCAATTGAGAATGAAGATTCACTCAAAATGGCTATGGACAGGTTTTGGCTATCCAATATAAAAAACTCAAACCTGGCGGAAGAAGTTATATCACTTTATTACCATCGGGTGGAAGAGGCAAACAAGCAATTTTCGAATTACAAGGAAGGCTGGAAAACGGACCTGGGGATGGTATATATTTTATTTGGTCCACCCTGGAGTGTAAACGATGTATTTAACAGCAGGGTGATACTGTCCTATACATACAATTTGGATGATCCCGAAAGAAATTATTTATTTAGAGTATCCGATATAAAGGGCAAGTACTTTCCATTTGATAACTATATTCTTCAAAGGAAAATTTATTACCATACCTTGGAATACCGTCAAAAACAAAGATGGAGAACCGGTAGTATTCTCACTGTAGATCTCTGAACAATAAAGAGCAATTATAAATTAAAGGTACAATGAAAACAGTTAAACAATTATCTATATCGCTTATTCTTTTGTTAATGGTATTGCCTGCTTTTGTGGCAGCACAGGACCGTATTGATGAAAATGATATCAAAGATATGGTGTCTCGTAACGTGATCCCTACTATACAAAAGACGGAGGTTTCCGGCAGTCCGTATGTTTCTGAGGACTTTACAAATGGTTCTTTTGAGTTATATAGTGGCAGCTATGCTTCAGGATTAAATATGAATTATAATATCTATGAACAAAGAATCGAATATAAATCAGACAATGAGACCTATGCCATTTCCCCTGCAAACATCAAGCAGTTCACGCTCCGAATAGATGGCGAAGACCACACTTTTAAAAGAGGTTTTGAATCCCGGCGACTTAAGGGGGATGAGTTCGTGGAAGTGGCCGCGGAAGGACCACTTACCTTTTTAATAAAACATGAGGTAAGCTTTAACGAAAATGCCAGCTCAAGCTATAGTACAGCAACCAAGCAGGCTTCATATTCAAAAAATGAGCGATATTATTTTAAGCGTGGCGATGAGGTTTCAAGTATTAGAAGACTTAACGATAAAAGAGTGATGCGTTATTTTGAAGGCAATAAAGAAGTGGAAAATTATATAGAGCAAAATGATCTTGATATGTCCGATCCGGATGATGTTGCTAAAGCGGTACGAAAATACAATGAACTGAGCTCATAATAAATTCTGTTAAACCTGTTTCTTATTTATTGGTAAGTCGTTTATTTTAAGCAATATTTCAAAACGATAGTAAATTAAAGAGGCTGTCGTTTTTTTTGTCAATTTCATCAAGCGGAATATTATTACAGATAATGAAGCCAATACTATTAGTTACTGTACCTTTGTTATACCTTTTTACTTCATGTACTGCCACTTCAAATCAATATTTGGCTTCCGAGTACCAGGAGCCTGAGCAGCGTGCCACAATAAGTATATTACCTATTCAGGCAGAGGTGTTTTTTGAATATTTTCCGGGTTACGCTTTTGGTAAGTTGGAGAATGATCAAGACGGTACCTTTGAGCAATATCTCCCTTCTTTTATTGAAAGAAATACACAGGCTGACGTTAAGGAAATTCTTACCGCACCCCATCTGGAAGGGGAGAATTTTGAACTGAAAGAGCTTCCGCTAAAATCAGGGGATACGTTTCAGATTCTGGCCCCAAAGGAAAATACCTCACTGACAAGTCCTGAAATAAATACCCGCTTTACATTGATCCTCGATCAGTTCAATTACCAAATGTACAGTATTGAGACAGGGGGCGGTAACTATGCCGGACACGAGATGGAAACTGAAACAAGGCTGAAGTTTGAAACCAAGTACCTGATATGGGATAATCAGGCCGGTCAGCCGGCTGCCTGGGGTAAGGTCAATTCAGTGAAAAGATACACAGTTTTGGAAAGAAAAATGCTCTTTCAACAGCTTTTAGATGAGGTATTTGAGCAAATTTTAAGCAAGAGTCCTTTTTCTTAAAGGATTTGCCGGGATTTTATTCATCTTTTAAGTCAATGGGAGATAACAAATTACTTGCTTAAATATCACTGTGCTTTACTGGTTAATTAGCACTGAACTGAGTTATACTTTTTAACATTAATTAAGGGTGTTTAGCTAATTATATTTTTGTTTTTGAAGTTTATTATAAATAACATTTGACCTAACTTAGTTGTTACATATTATTATTTGTCTTAACCCATAATCCAAACCAAAGCTATTATGTTTAAAAAGCTACTATTTACAGTATTTGCTTTGTTATTGTCGGCTAGTGCATATGCACAAAGCGGCACTTTAACAGGGCAAATTACAGATGCTGAAACAGGAGACCCGTTGATCGGTGCAACTGTTTATATCGAATCCATTAACAGAGGTACCCAATCCGACCTTGATGGTAACTATACTATTTCCGGAATTGATGCCGGAACTTATACTGTTTCATTCCGTTATGTTGGTTACGTAACAGTAAACGAAGTTGTTCAGATCGGTTCAGGAACCGTAACACGTAACGTTGAATTAAGCGTTGATGTTGTTGGTCTTGATGAATTTGTTGTTTCCGGATATGCCGTACAGCAGAAACGAGAAGTAACAGGTTCCATTACTACGGTATCCTCACAAGAACTGGAAAATGTATCACTGCAGAATACAGAATCCCTCCTACAGGGTCGTGCTGCCGGTGTAAACATTACTACTACTTCCGGTAACCCGGGTGGTGCTTTCCGTGTAAACATCCGTGGTAACGGGTCTATTAACGCGGCTACTGAGCCTCTATATATTGTTGACGGCGTGCAAATTTCATTTTCTCAGCTTTCTTCACAGGCTAGTACGTCACCGCTTAATACCCTGAACCCAAGTGACATTGAGTCTATTGAGGTACTTAAGGATGCGGCTTCTGCTGCTATTTACGGTGCACAGGCAGCTGCAGGTGTTGTTATTATCACCACTAAACAGGGTAGTGCCGGACCAACTCAGATCACCGCTCGTACCGAGACCGGTATTAGAAGCCTTGCAAGAAATGTAGATTACATTAACTCTGAAGAGTATGTTCAATATCTTGGAGAAGGCCGGGCATTTTTATTTGGTGAAACTGATGTAAGTGAAGATGGAGCTGACATTTCTGCCTATATAGATAATAGGAGAGATTTCTTGTTAGGATTCTTCGGTGAAGATCCTAATAATCCAGGTGAATTAGCCAATACCGACTGGCAGGACTTTATCTTTTCTGATGGCGTAACCCAGAAGTATAATATTTCTGCTGCAGGCGGTAACTCTTCAACAAGCTTCCGTCTTTCCGGTGGTTACGAAAGCACAGAAGGTACAGCCTTCAATTCTGACTTTACCCGTCTGAATCTGCGTACAAATATTGACCACGAGTTAGCACCAAACTGGAGAACAGGCATAAGGCTTAATCTTTCCAGATCAGGTCAGGGTGGTGTATGTCAGGATGGTAATTTTATTAACTGTCCTCCTTCACAGGCTATGTTCGAGGCTCCTATGAGTTTCCCATACCTCGCTGATGGTTCATATAACCCAAACACGCGTTTTGGAGAGCCATTTAATCCTGCTGTAGTTAAAAATGAAGTAGATCGTCAAAATACGGTAACCCAGATTCTGAGTTCTATCAGATTGCAGTATCAGGCTAACGACTGGCTGTCATTCAACAGTAGCGTAAATGTTGATTATCGTAACACTCAGGATGAGCAGTACAGATCAGCTATTGCCGCTCCTTCACAGAATGGATGGATCAGCTTTGCAAATCGTAATGTGGAAAACTACCAGGGTAACCTGCTTGCTAATTTCACCCAGACCTTTGACGGTATTCATGCTGTATCCGGTTTTGTTGGAACGGAGTACCGTTCTAATTACTCTGAAAGCCAGGTAACAAGAGGCGACGGACTTCCCGGGCCATTCTTTACGGTATTATCCGCAACTTCTACTCCTACTACTGCTGCAGGTATTAACAGCGAATGGAGACAAGCAAGTTACTTCGGTAATGCCAAGTATACCTATGATGAGAAGTACATCCTGAACGTTGTTGCCCGATATGACGGTAACTCTCGTTTCGGTCAGGAAACACGCTGGGGTTTCTTCCCTTCTGTTTCAGTTGGTTGGAGAATCACTGAAGAAGACTTCCTGAATGTAGAAGCGATCAATGAGTTGAAACTGCGTGCCGGTTATGGTACTACAGGTAACTCAGCCATCGGTAACTTTGCTTCACGTGGTCTGTATTCCGCAAGCGGTTCTTATCTGGGTTCTACCGGTTTACGTCCTACCCAGTTAGCTAATGCTAATCTTGGATGGGAAGAAGCACGGGAATTAAACATCGGGCTTGACTACGAATTTTTTGATGGTCGTCTGTATGGTGCTATAGATGCTTACCGAAAAGATAATACTGAACTGTTGTTCGATCGACCACTGCCTAGCGATAGCGGGTACGGAAGTATCACTGAAAACATCGGTAAGGTTCGTAACACAGGTATCGAGTTTGAATTGAATTCAGTGAATGTGGTTCGTTCCGGATTCAGATGGCAGTCGCGTTTCAACGTGTCTTTCTCTGATAACGAAATTTTGGAATTGCCTGACGGTGAGCCAATTCGTGAAGACGGAACATTTAACAGTTTGCAAGAAGGCAAGCCAATCGGTTTGATTCAGGTTGTTCGCTGGGCCGGTGTTAACCCTGCCGACGGTCGTCCAATGTGGTACGATGCGGATGGAAACATTACCTACACCCCAACAAACGCTACTGATGCTGTAGAGTACAAAGATGGCGTTGCAAATATCGTGGGTGGTTTTGGAAATACGATCAGTTACAAAGGATTGAGCCTGGATGCATTCTTCCAGTTCAGTTTTGGCCAATGGGCATTCCCAAATACCGATTACTATTTCACCAGAACGCCTGACTTCCTGATGCAGCTTTCTACAGAAGTCAACGATCGATGGAAAGAGCCGGGTGATATAACTCATTATCCTCATGCCATAGGTTTTGGACCTCAATATCCTGAAACAGCAAATTACCGTACTCAGTTAAGTACAGCTTCTATTTATAATGCAAGTTACATTCGCCTGAAAAACATTTCTCTGAATTATAGTCTTCCAGACAGATTTACGCAGAAAGTTGGCTTGAATAATGTGACATTCTTTGCATCTGCTGTGAACCTGGTAACTTGGACTGCATGGCCATGGTACGATCCGGAAGTTGCCTTTAGTCCAAATGATATCTACAACAACTTGACAGCTGCTTCTTACCCAACAGAGCGTCAGGTTAATGCCGGTATTGAAATCCAGTTTTAATTAAAAAATTAGACAATCAAATGAAGAAATTTAAAATACTTAAATACGCACTAGTCGCGACTCTATTCGTAGGGTTTACCGGCTGTGACAGTTTGTTAAACGAAGTGGAACCTTCCACCTCGGTTTCAGCTGAGGTAGTACTTACCAGTGAAGAAGGTGTTGACGCCCTGAGAGCATCCATGTATTCTAAAATACATGAAAGTTTCGATTTCACGACTGAGTACTTTGTTGCTCCAAGCGCATTCACAGATGAAACACGTAACCGACCGGGCTCTACCCGTTTCCAGGCCTTAACACTGGCTACTGGTACAAGTGGGGGTACAACTCACCTGGATAACTGGGGTCTGTATGAAATCATACAGGATGCCAACCTTATTATAGGTGCAGTTGAGCCTGACGTTTTCGATGATCCGGCGACTCTTGATCTATACAGAGGAGAAGCCCTGACATTGCGCGCTTTTGCCATGCATACCATGGTTAGAGTATACGGCTATGAGCCGGGTAACTTTGGACAAGGTGAGCTTGAAGCTAACTGGGATGCAGGTATCATCATCCGTACTGAACCTACACTGGATCTTTCAGACGCAGATCTGAGACCACGTAGCTCAGTAGATGATGTATACACCCAAATCCTGAATGATCTGAGTACTGCCAAGACGCTCCTTTCCGGTGTTAATTCAGACAACCGTTATGTAACCGAGGCATTCGTTGATGGTTTAACCGCACGAGTAAACCTTTATGCGGGTAACTGGGCTGAAGCAGCAACTGCCGCTCAGAATGCTATCAATAACTTCCCGGGTGCATTGGAGACTACCGCAACAGGTGTTGCCAATATGTTCGATGAAAACGAAGGAAACCATCCGGAAGCTTTGTTTAAAATCGTAATTAACCCGGATACGGAAGGCGGAGGATTTGGAAACAACGGACCAGCCACTTACACGGCTGACGGTTTCCTTGCTCAGCTTCCTACTCAGTTCCTGATAGACAAGTATGCTGCAGGCGACCATCGCTTAGGTTGGTATGAAGACTGTACAACTACACAGTTGAATCCTTTGACCTCACCAACCGGTTGTGACCAGGTAAACACAAATGGCTGGGCGATTGTTAAGTTTGGCGGTGAAAAAGGTAACTCAGTTGATGATATGCCAATGATGAGACTTTCAGAAATGTACCTCATCCGTGCAGAAGCGTTAGCGAAAGATGCCAACAGCCCGGCTGCCGGTGTAACTCCACTTCAGACTCTTAGAGATGCCAGAAACACAGGTGCTGTTCCTGCTGCTGCTCTTGCAGATCTTCAGGCATTTGAAGACGAGATCTTGGATGAAAGAATGAGAGAATTAGGCGTTGAAGGACACCGGTTCTTTGATCTTAAGCGATTAGGCCGTGATATCAGAAATCCTGATGGATCAATTAAAATGCGTGCAGATTCATACAGAATTCTTGCCGGTCTTGGATCAGGTTTGCTAAACGTTAACGACCAGCTGGTTGAAAACCCTGGTTACGAATAATCAAACCGGATTATCGATTAAAAATTAATTCAAAATCATTTTATCCAATGAAACTTAAAATACTTATAGCATTACTTATTCCGCTTTTGTTTGTCAGTTGTGATGACTTATTTGACAAAGGCGATGTAGAGAAAACATACGACGGACCGGCTCAGCTTGAATTCAAAACGCTTCAGCAAGAAGTGGATCAGGCTGATGGTTCATTCGATGTAACCATTCAGTTAATTGGCGAGCAGAGGGATGCTGACCTTAACGTTAGCTTCACTGTAGATGGTTCTTCTACTGCCGTAGAAGGTACTCACTACACCCTGAACGGTACTTCAGCTACTATTGCTGCCGGTACCAGCTCTGCTTCCATTACTATCGATCTGATCGATGGTGCGCAGGCTGCAGGTGAAGAAGAGACCCTGATCCTTAACTTACAGGATTCAGGCGATGTAACCGCTGCTCCTAACTTGGATCAGGCCACTATATTTATCCAGGGATCATAAGATCAATTAACTGAGATAAATTCTTATATTAAAAGCCATGCCTCAAATGAGGCATGGCTTTTTTAATTTTAAAGATCATCTTATGCGCAGTACAGTTATTATATTTTTAAGTACGTTAGTATTCATTTCAATTTTTAGCGGGTGTAGCATTTTTGATAATGACATTCAGATTGAAAAGCGAATGGCCTTGTATTTTGAGACAGAGAGCCTGGGAGATACGTTGTCTTCTGGGGAGGATTATGTTGTTATTACAGATTTTAAGTTTTCAGTTGACCGTTTTATCGTTTCAGGAGAGGAGATAGAACTGGAAAGTTCACCTGATGTAAGTACTTTTTTATTTACATACGACCTTAATGCTGCCAATGAGCGGTTAGTAATTGATGTAGGACTTGGCGTCGCAGATAATTTTACATTTAACAGTTACTCTATGTTTTTAGAGCCGGTAAAAGATAATGCACCCATTATTGACGATGACTTTTTTGGTGAAGAAAAGAATTATTCGCTGATCATTAAGGGGTCATTTAAAAACAAAAACTTTGATTTAAAATTTTCACCAACATTGCAAAAGTCGTTTACTTTTACCCCGGTATCTCTTAGTGATGAAGATGAAACATTATTATTAAAAAAGTCGATAGACCTAAAGGATATATTTGTAAACCCTGATGGTACAATACTTAACCCAACTGATTCTACCAGCAGTTCAATTATCAAAGAACGAATGATTACCTTTTTAGATATGCAGGCTTTTGCAATAAATAATCTCTAAAACAAAAACCCGGACGACTATTTTTGTTGATCTGCCAGAAACGGATCTTATAAGGTGAGTAATTTCGTTTGTTAAGTCACCAGTAAGTCAAGCACATGAATGTGGGCATTCGCCATAAGTTGTTTTAATAAGAAAGAAATTACTTCCGATACCGGATAGTGATTAACACTATATCAATAGCTTTCCTCGCGGGGTGGATCAGCTTGATAGCCGGCCGGGTTTGGCGGACCTGGATTTGAATAACTTCCCATCATAACGCTTTCTAATTATGGCGATAAAAAACTGTGAGCACGCTATAAAAATTCATTTTACAAACATTAAAATTTTTAATAGGGAAGGGTGCAAACCATTATGAGGGACTTAATTGGCGGAATTCAGGGGCGTTAAAACATTAACTTCCAATAACATATTAAATAGATGAATATTGTATTAATTTTCTTTTTTATAATTTTTTACTTCTAGTTTGTATTGGTTATGTTTTTCACAGCTTTTGGGAGTGTGTACATTATTAATACATGTTTCAGTAAAAGCCATAAAAATTAAAATAAAACATTGAGGACATTTATGTTTAGAAAGCTACTAATGATGACTCTTGTTTTGTGTGCTACTTCTACTTTAGCATTTGCACAAAATGGGGTCTTAACAGGAAAAATTACCAGTTCTGAAACTGGTGAGGAACTCACAGGAGTAAATATCTATATTGTTGAGCTTGAACGAGGTGCAGCAACAGATATTAATGGTGATTATACCATTGAAAACATCACTCCCGGTGACTACAACATTCGCGTAAGTTATGTTGGTTTCTCAAATATTGAAGAAACCATCACTATTTCTTCGGGTGACAATGAAAGAAATTTTGAAATGAGACCTGATGTTGGTCTTTTGGACGAAATCATCGTTTCAGGGGTAGGTGGTGAGACCGAACGTAAGAAACTGACGGTTTCAGTATCTAAGGTTGATGAAGCTCAGCTGAGCCGGGTACCTGCTACATCTGTTTCAGGATCTTTGGCCGGTAAGGTTTCCGGTGTAACCATTCGTAACTCAAGTGGACAGCCGGGTGGAGCCTCTCAAATTCAGCTCCGTGGTGACAATAACCTTAACACAAATTCTCAACCTCTCATTATTGTGGATGGAGTTATTCTTGAAGGAACCATGGCGGATATCAACTCGGAAGATATTCAGAATATTGAGGTAGTTAAAGGTGCGGCAGCATCTTCACTTTATGGATCGCGTGCAGGTAACGGGGTAGTTGTAATAACTACAAAGCGTGGAAATAATCTGGCTGACGGACAAATTGATGTTACCGTTCGAAATGAGGTTGGTATTCAGCAGTTGGAAAATTACATCGACTTGGCTATGCACCATCCATTTGAACTCGCTCCTGACTGGCAAGATTATGAAGGACAGTACACTAAGTATGCCGGCGTAACTTATCCCGGAGATTACTCTGGAGGATATAGCGGTGATGTTACTGGAACCAGGGCTACAAAAGCTGATGGTTATATGGATAATCCATTTGCTATTACTAAAGACCCGCAAAAGGAATTCTTCCAGAATGGAACGAATTATACCAATTACGTAGCTTTAGCTACACGAGTAGATAAGATCAATATTTTCAGTTCTTTTGAAAATAATTCTCAAGAAGGTATTATTCCTGAAACTAACGGTTATGATCGGCAAAATTTCCGTATAAATGCTGACTGGGATATTACAAACCGTATCAAATTCTCAGCATCGAATTTGATTGTTCGATCTACTTCGAATGCTCCGGGCGGAGGTGGAACCATTTTCTTTGATATTGTTCTTGCGGAGCCTGACAATCAACTTAAAATGGAACATCCTGACGGACAACCATATTACATCCGTCATAATCAATGGAGTAATGAGGAAAACCCATTTTATAATGTGTACAAGCAGCAAAGAACGGAAAATCGACAACGGTTTTTAGGTAACTATAATCTGCAAGTGAATTTTACAGATTGGTTACAGTATAATGGTTCTTATTCTATTGAGAATAACAATACCAGATATACTGAGTATGATCCTTTTGATACCTGGGAAATTTCCGGTGGCGGAGGATTGGGAATAGCTTATTCTGAGGGAGGTTTATACAAGTATTCCAGTGAAGAAGACTCTAAAACTTCACAGCATAAGCTAACTGCCCGTCAGCAATTCGGTGACTTATTTTCACGCTTAACACTGAGTTATCTGTGGGAAGACAGGGATTATGAGTCTTTCTATGCTAATGGAAATGATTTTGAAATCCGTGATGTACCCCGATTTCAAGCAATGCCACCTGCTAACATTAGTGCTGGTTCTTATATGGAAGATGTGGCAGCTGAAAATTATTTTGTGATTGGATCTTTTGATTGGGATGATAAATATCTTATAGATGGTATGTTCCGACGTGACGGATCTTCTTTATTTGGTCCTGACGCCCGTTGGAATAATTACTATCGTATATCTGCTGCATATCGAATTACTGAGGATTTTGATATTCCCGGCGTAGACGAGCTGAAGATTCGTGCCGCCCAGGGAACGGCCGGTATTCGTCCGGGCTTCGCATGGCAGTACGAAACATTTGAATTATCAAGTGGTAGTGCTTCTAAAGAACAGTTAGGTAATAAAAACCTCAAGCCTTCTCAGACCAAGGAAACTGAATTTGCCATTAACGGTACAATTTCCAGCCTGGTAGATTTTGAATTTATTTACTCTCAGTCTACCACAACAGATCAGTTCCTAAATGTGCCTCTGCTTCCTGTGGCCGGTTTTAGTTCACAATGGCAGAATGCAGGTACCATTGATTCTGAGTCTTTTGAAGTGAATGTACAGTCTTCACTCATAAACAAACGTGATGTAAGCTGGGATTTAGGCGTTACATGGTCTACCTCTACTCAAACTATTACAGGTTTAACGGTACCTCCCTACCAAAGCGGACCGGGCGGTGTATTCTATATTCGTGAAGGCGAGGAGTACGGAGCCATTTATGGGTATGACTGGGTGAAATCTCTCGACGTAATGGCTAATCAGTTAGCTGCCGGAGAAACTATTGATGATTATGAAATTAATAGTGACGGTTATGTGATCCCTGCCGGAACGGAAGGAACCGTTGATGAAACACCTATTAAGCTTCTGGATGAAAACGGAGATGATGCCTATGTTCAGATTGGTAATGGTCGTCCGGACTGGACAGCCGGTATCTCAAATACATTCCGGTTTAAAGGATTTTCAGCCTATGTGTTGCTGGATATCAAGAAAGGCGGAGATGTGTACAACCGTAAGAGCCAGTGGTTAACCCGTGACAGCCGTAATGGCATCATGGACATGGGCGGTGTGCCGGATGATGAGAAGAAAACCCTTAACTATTATCAGCGCTTTTATGATGTGAACACAAATAACGCGTACTGGGTAGAAGATGCCGGGTATGTTAAGCTTCGTGAAGTATCGTTGAGCTATGACTTCTCTCAAGATCAGTTATCTACTATAACCGGTGGTGCTCTAAAAGGAGCGACAATTTCTGCAATAGGCCGTAACTTGCTGACTTTTACCGGTTACTCCGGTTACGACCCTGAAGTCGGCTCTATTCGAAGCCCGTATGACGGAACCGGAAGCTATCCGAATTTCCGGAACATGGCAGTGTCATTGTCTCTAAAATTTTAAAATCAGATATAGATTATTATGAAACTTAATAGAATTAAAAACTTAATGATAGTAGGCCTGCTTACCTTAACGGTAGGTTGTGCCGATCTGGCTGTTGAGAATCTCAACGAGCCGGAAACTGAACGAGCACTTGCTTCTAGTGAAGATTTAGAAGGACTTGCGAATGGATTGTACCGGGATTTCTATCTTGGAAACCATAATTTTGGAGCACAAATGGCACTAGCTGTTGGTGCTGATGCAGCCACCGCTTCCTGGGGTAATGCCGGGATGCAGCTAATGGGTACCGAACCTCGTCCGGCATGGGATAATTCTCCCAATTTCAGTTATGCTTATGTAACTGAAGATCAATTTGAGGATATGTACTCCATAAATTCATCCGCTACAGATGTTCTAAAAGCTATGGCAAGTGGCATTGAATTTGATAACCCAAACATGATCGAGGCCTTTGCGAAGTTTAATCAGGCCCTTTCAATTGGTTATATTGGTTTAATGTTTGACCAAGGATACATAGTTGATGAAAATACAACTGATGAAGAAATCAGTAATCCAACTTTGCGGCCTTATGGTGAGCTAATTGACCATGCGGTTGCAAAACTGAATGAAGTAATTACAATTAGTGAGGCCAATACATTCTCACTTAATTCTTCAATGATGCAGACTACAGCAACCATGGACAATGTGTTTCTGGAAAAGCTTGCGCACAGTTATGCAGCTCGCTTCCTGGCTAATGCTCCACGAAACCTGGCTGAGACTCAGGCAGTTGACTGGTCAGCTGTAAGGACCCATGCACAGAATGGAATCGATTCTGATTTCATTGTAATTGGAACGTCTGATTTCCTATGGTACAACTATAGTGGATACTACCTGGTTAATCCGGGTTGGGGACGTGTGGATCATTACGTAATCAATAAGATGGATCCTACATACCCTGCACATAATCCAGATGGGACGGATTATCCGGCTCCTGATTCTGCTAATGTGGTAGATGAGCGCTTATTTTCAGACTTTCAGTATTTGCCTTCAAATAACTTTAGGGCTGAAAGAGGGCTTTACTTCTTCTCTAATTTCAGACATTCCCGTACGGATTATTACATTGGTAGTTGGGATGGAGACCTTCGGGAAGTCACGACTTCAGAAATGGATATGTACATAGCTGAATCACATTACCATGATCAAAATTACGTTCTTGCTAAAACGGTTATCGACAATAGCGAGCGTATCAGTCGAGGTAATATGGATCCGGTATTAGCCACAGAAGAAGAAATATGGAAAGCTATTCACCACGAGCGGTTAGTAGAGCAGTTTAATACCGGTGTGGGGCTGGAATTCTTCCAAATGCGTAAGTATGACAAGCTGCAGGAAGGTACTCTTCTGCATTTCCCAATACCTGCTTCCACACTTGAAGTATTAGGTATGACGAAACCATTCTACACCTTCGGCGGTGTTGACAATGCTGATGGTCAGGGTACCTCAAGTGGTGGTTGGAGATAATAATTTCTTAACTCTCTAATCAACTAAATTATAAAAGCCGGCACTCAGTTTAAGAGTGCCGGCTTTTTTTATTTCGGGTAACTATTAAATTTGATAAATAACCGGAGAGTGGAATTGCAGTATTATGGATTGAAGACGGTAAATACTTTACTCTGTATTTGAATTTAGAAAGCCAAGTGCAGTTACACTGATTAAGGATTTTCGAGGCTAAATTTTAATCCTGTAAAATTGCTCCGGAACGCCATTTTCTGATTTGGTTTAATTGAGGATTAAATAAATCACCTGACCGCTCAAGCAAATAATTATAAAACGGGTAATATTTAGATCTGATTTTTGACAGTTCAAAATGAAACCTTTTCTCCGGATCATAACGGTTATAGGAATAATACCAAGTCATTTCATCGGGAAACGAATCCATTTGTAAGGGAGGGCCAAACAATATGTAAACAATGCCGGGATCTGTTTTCCAGCCTGCTTTAAAATTTGAAAAAAGTTTATTGGCTTCTTCAACCCTTTGGTAATACAGCGAAATGACGTTTTTGGCTGTTATAGAGTTTTTGATATTGGACAACCAAAAACGATCAATGGTGTTTTTCATTTCCTGAGGGTCATCCATTTTCATCAGTTCATCGTATTCACTTTCATCCATGATATAATAGAGGGGAGCTGCTAGCTCATGAGCGGTTTTAACAGCCGGGTAATTTGGGCTTTTTATACTAAAATCTATTGCTTTGTAGATTTCCCCGGACGGATTATCCTCTGATTGTACCTCTAACCGGTAATTCCCTTTTGGCAGCTCTTGAAAATTATATTCAATGATAACATTTCCCTGCTGACCAAAAGATCGTACTGAGGATTCCAAAATATTATATTTATCATAGTCTATACCCACATATGGCAAGCTTGATGGAGTATAATTTCTGAAATTGAGGGGCCGGGCAATGCTGGTGTCGCTGAGGAATTTTAGCAAACGCATTTGAAAGTTAAAAGCGGATTGTGAGCTGTTATTGATTACCTGAAACTGAAACTTTAATGAATCAAATTTTGAAGGTATATGGTAGGTGGTGGCTTGTGTAAAACCTGAGTTTTTTATGGAAGAGTTTTTGACAAGCAGCGAAACATTAGTAATGGCAGAATCAGTATTATCTGCATCCGGTACCGATATAGTGACAGTTTTTGTTATTTGTTTTTGGGAACTATTGTCGATTAAAAGAACCTCCACCGTATAATTACCGGCGGCAATTTGATAGTCCCTTTCAAACTTAGATACGTCCTGACTATAAATTACATTCTCAGTGTCAGCTCTTAGTGTATCGCGAAAACTTTCTTTTATGTAGAGGTCTTGACTATTCCTTTCCTCGGTTACAGTAATGATTACGCTAAAATCGGCTTCTAATGAATCATCTTTTTTTGAAAAAATAAGGCTGCCGTACACAATATCACCTGATACTAATATATGTGCCTTATTTGTAGTATCAATATATGCCGTCGAAGCTATTCTTAGCTCCGGAAAACCGGGTTTATAATCAAAATCATCTCCCCGCTCTGTTTTATTTATATAAGAATTGGAACATGCGGGAATAGCTATCGGCAAGACAAGTAATAATATAAGATAATATCTTGTTGCCATAAGGTATCCTGCAATGGAATTTCATGTTTTAGTACATATAATAAAACAATAAATTTTGCCAAAAAGTATTTAGGCAACCCATAAAATGTGGAAAAATATAATTTTATCCTCCTCCTATGATATAAAAGGCGATATAGATATACATTTAAAGCAGAACTGAATTACTGGTGATGATCTATTTTTTAAAGCCGGAATGTGTTTTTCGAATAATTTCCACGCATTCCATAAGCTGCTTTTCTGTAATAACCAGGGGCGGGGCAAAGCGAATAATATTCCCGTGAGTAGGCTTGGCGAGGAGTCCGTTGTCTTTTAAAGCCACACAAAACCGCCAGGCGGTATCACTCTCCGGAGAATCGTTAATGATGACGGCGTTTAGCAATCCACGGCCACGAACTTTAAGAAAAAGATCAGACTCATCTGCCAGTTTCTGCATTTCCATCCTGAATATTTCTCCGAGCTTTTGAGCATTCTCCGCCAATTTCTCATCTTTGACAACTTCCAGCGCTGCTATCGCTACTTTACAAGCCAGGGGGTTTCCGCCATAGGTAGAGCCATGCTGACCGGGTTTTATGACTTCCATAATTTCATCATCAGCCAACACCGCAGAAACCGGGTAGGCTCCTCCGGATAAAGCTTTACCGAGAATAAGCATATCGGGTTTAACCCTTTCATGATCGCAGGCCAGTAAGTTTCCGGTTCTGGCTATTCCGGTTTGTATCTCATCGGCAATAAAAAGGACATTATTCTCTTTGCATAATTTTGCACAGGCAGAAAGGTAACCATCGTCCGGTACTACAACGCCGGCTTCTCCCTGAATAGGTTCAACCAGAAATCCGGCTACATTTGGTTGGGCTAAAGCGTCTTGAAGGGCATCAATATCATTATAAGGGATCTTGATGAAGCCGGGAGTGTAAGGCCCAAAGTTTTTGCGGGCATCAGGATCATTGGAAAAGGATATGACAGTGGTAGTGCGTCCATGGAAGTTGTTTTCAAGCACGATGATCTGAGCTTCCTGTTCGGGAACGCCTTTCTTCTCATAGGCCCATTTTCGGCAAATTTTGATTGCGGTTTCTACCCCTTCGGCTCCGGTGTTCATGGGTAAAACTTTATCAAAGCCAAAATATTCGGTCACGTATTTTTCATACTCGCCCAACACATTATTATAGAAGGCACGAGAGGTCAGGCTTAATGTTTGAGCTTGTTCGGTTAGCGCTTTTGTAATTTTAGGGTGGCTGTGACCTTGGTTTACGGCCGAGTATGCCGAGAGAAAATCATAATACCGGGTTCCCTCTGGATCCCAGACATATACGCCCTCACCTTTGGACAGCACAACCGGAAGGGGGTGGTAGTTATGTGCTCCGTATTGATTTTCTAATTCAATGGCTTTTTTGCTTGTGATCATAAATAAGAAATTTAATTTTTGCCCGAAAATAGGGAATGATAAGATGAAAGAAGAACCAAATAAATAGAAACTTTAGCTTGATATCGATCAGGAATAACTCGTATATTGTAAATCTCATCGCGGGGTGGAGCAGCTGGTAGCTCGTCGGGCTCATAACCCGAAGGTCGTAGGTTCGAATCCTACCCCCGCCACTACTTAAAAAAGCCTCCTGATTCAGTTCAGGAGGCTTTTTTTATATCTAACATATATCGGGGAATTATGTTTTTATTGTTTATACACTATACTCACCGGATCATAATAAGATCTACATTGGATATACTGCTAATCTGGAACAGCGTCTTTTATCGCACAATAAATTAGGCAAGAAAGGATGGACGATAAAATATCGTCCCTGGGAGTTGGTGTTCACTGAAGAGTTTGAAACCAAGAAAGAAGCTTTAAAAAGAGAAAAACAATTAAAGTCGGCAAAAGGACGAGAATATGTTTGGAGAGAAGTCCGGAAGAAATATAACTAAGCTCGCCGGGCTCTTATCCGCCGAGTGGCGGACGCAGGTTCGAATCCGACTATCATCCGACCGCCGGCGGGCCCGCCACTACTTAAAAAAGCCTCCTGATTCAGTCCAGGAGGCTTTTTTTGTATTTTGCATATATAACAAACACTCACTTAAAGGTTTGTGTTCAAGATGCTGCCGGAAAGCCATCGTTCTATTTGAGAATACTGGATGCTGTAATAATAATTTGCTCGTTCGAGCAGGTAATTGTTAAAGGGGTAATACTTAGTATTCAGTTTTGTTCGTGTAAAAACGAAATTCTTTTCCGGGTCATTTCTGTTATAAGAATACGACCAGTACATCTTATCGCCAAACATTTGATTGTACCATGGCGGACCAAATAAAATATAGATCATACCGGGATCCGTTTTCCAGCCTTCTTTAAAATTGGAAAACTGTTTATTAGCCTCTTCAACCCTTTGGTAATACATCGAAATTACATTTCTGGCAATGGTTGAATTTTTGATATTGGAGAGCCAAAACCGGTCAACGGCAGTTTTTAGGGAATCAGGATCTTTAATAGCTATGATTTGATCGTATTCTTTATCACTCATTAGGTAAGCAAGAGGCCGGGCCAATTCCTCAGCAGTTTTAAGAGAAGGATAATTAGGACTTTTTATGCCAAACGCCCGCCCCTTGTAAAGCTCATTGTCTTCACCTTCATTTGAGGTGACTTCAAGCCGGTAATTTCCCCTGGCAAGATTTTCAAAAGCAAGTTCAATGATTACACTTCCCGGCTGGTTGAGTCTCCTGCTTGAAGATTGTATGATATCAAATTCATCATAGTCTATCCCAACATAGGGTAAAGTAGAAGGAGAATAGTTTACAAAATTCATGGGCCGGGCCACACTGGTGTCTGCTTTGAATTTAAGCAGCCGTGTTTCTATCTCAATGGGCTCTTCGGGATTATTATTGGTGACCTGAAAAATAAACTTCAGGGAATCAAGCCGGGACGGAATATCATAGGTGGTAGCTTGATTAAATTCACTGTTTTTACCGGAAGCATCTTTACCTAACAGCCTGATCTCAGTGATATGAGAATTACTATCCTGCGGATTGGGAATGGAGGTTTTAGTAGACCGTGAAGTTTGTCGGCCGGATGTCTCATCAATAACGATCACTTGTACCGTATACTCTCCCGGCGATACCTCATATTGATATTCAAACCTTTCAACATCCTGACTGTTTACAATATTCCGGTTTTCATCAGAAATAGTTTCAGAGTAGTTTTCCCGTATAACTACATTGTTATTCTCAGTCTCAAGTATTTGAATTTCAATATTTAAATCAGCTTTATATATGCCGTCTTTTCCGGAATAAACCAAGCTTCCATAAACAATATCACCGGATACCACGATGTAAGAATCGTCGAATTCATCCACAAATCCCGTAGCAGCTAAGCGAAGTTCGGGATAACCCGGCCTGAAATCATACCCTGCTCCCCGGTCTATTTCATCATGGTATGTATTAGAGCAACCGGACAAAATCAAAAATGTGCTAAGTATAAGGCCTGCAATAAGTAGATGAATTTTGTCAGTCATAATGCAATAATTGAGTTCTTTTTCGCTAATGTAACTATAAACAAAGGGTCTTTCTATTTATTATAGTTCATTTTTTAAAAATGTTTGATCCGTGTAGTGGTTTTCAAATGTAAATAATTGTTATAAAATTTATTGATGGGAACGATATTATTAATTATTATCACGGTTCATTAAACAATTAACTAAAAAGGGACCTAGTATGTTAAAAAAGCTACTAATCAGTCTATTCATGGTCTTGGTAACTGTTTCAGCTGCATTTGCGCAGACTACAACAGTTACTGGTACTGTTACTGATGCAGAAACTGGTGAACCTATACCACAGGTTGCGATTTATATCGCGGATTTATCAACCGGTTCTGCAACAAATATTGATGGTGAATACACTATTGATGGTGTGGAATATGGTACTTATACATTTCGTGTAAGTTCCGTTGGATACATTACCATTGAACGTGAAATCACAGTAAACGCAAATAACAACTCTTTTGATTTCGAGTTAGCACAAGATATTCAGATGTTAGAGGATGTTGTGGTAACCGCTTTTGGTGTAAGCCGTGAGCAGAAATCATTAGGTTATTCCGTTCAAGAGGTTGATGCCGATGCCCTGGCACGCATTGACCAGAACAGCGTTGTTGGTGCACTTGCCGGGAAAGTTTCCGGTGTACAGGTTATTCAGAGTCCAACGATGGGTGGTTCGCAAAGAATCCGGATCCGTGGTGTAAACGGACTTTCTGATGGACAACCTTTATTCGTTATTGACGGAACTCCTGTTGATAACAGCTCATTCCTGGTATCCGGCGGTGGTAGTGCCCGTGGTCGTGATTTGGGTAACCTCGCTTCTGATATTGATCTGAGCAGTGTTGCTAACGTTTCTGTACTTAAAGGTGCTGCTGCATCTGCTTTGTATGGTAACCGTGCGGCAAACGGTGTAATTCTTATTACTACCAAGAGTGGCCAAATGGGTGAGGATCAGCCGGTGAGAATCGACTATTCTAACAGCACCTACTTTGAGAATGTGTACATCTTGCCTGAATATCAGAATCAATACGCAGGTGGTTATACACAGGATTTTATTCAATATACAGACCCGGCTGACGGACAAACCTACAACGGTTTGAACTATGCTGCCGATGAAAGTTGGGGTCCAAAAATGGATGGAAGTATGTATCGTCCATGGTGGTCTTGGTTTGATGCTGACTTTGATGGTGACGGAGTAAGTGACTACGGTAAAGAAGTACCGTTGACACCAAACAAAGATAATATTCGTAATTTCTATGATACCGGAGTAAGGGTTTCTAATAAACTTTCTATTTCCGGTGGTTCAAGCAACGCTGCTTACCGTGCTGGTTTAACCAACACTAATCAAGGTGGCGTATTCCCAAATTCAACCCTTGACAAGACGGCAGTTAACTTCAATGGTTCATTGAACCACAACAACAAGCTGACCTCAAGTGTTGCATTTAATTATGTGAATACTCAGGGTAAAGGCCGTCCGGCAACTGGTTACTCTGCGGCTCAGGGTAACCCTGTTCAGTCGATGAATCAGTGGTTCCAGCGTCAGTTAGACATGGATAAGCTGAAACATTACCGTGCAGAAGACGGTACTATCATGTCATGGAATATCCGTTCTGCGACAAACCTTCGTCCGCTGTATTGGGATAGCCCATATTTCACCGTTTATGAAAATGTTCAGAATGATGACAGAGACCGTGTTTACGGTAACTACAATCTTTCTTACAATGTGAATGACAATCTTGAGCTGATCGGTAAGCTACACCTTGATCAGTATTCCTTTACTGCTGAAGACCGTATTGGTACCGGTGGATTGGAAGAAGACTGGTACTATATTGCACAGCGTTCAAGACGTGAAGTGAACTACGAAGGTGGTGCTAAATTCAATAAAGATTTTGAGGATTTCTCATTATCAGGATATCTGGGTGGTAACATCCTAACCCAAAACTACAGTTCTGTTATCCAGCAGACAGTAGGAGGGCTTTCTACACCTAACTTCTTTAATATTGATGCATCTATCAACAGACCTGATGTTTCAAGCTATAAAGAAGAAAAAGAAGTCCGTAGTCTTTTCGGTACAGTAACTCTTGGTTACAGAGATCTTGCTTACATTGATGCTTCTTTGAGAAATGACTGGTCGTCTGCACTTCCTGTAGACAATAACTCTTACCTCTACTACGGTTTGTCCGGTAGTTTGGTATTCACAGAGTTCGACGCATTCAGTGATCAGAACATCCTGAGCTTTGGTAAGATCAGAGCCTCTGTTGCACAGGTAGGTAACGACCTTGATCCATACAGAATATTGCAAACGTTTAACAGCTCTACTCCGTATGGCAGCCAGCCTACACAGTCTATTCCAAACGTACTATCTAACCCTGATTTAGAGCCGGCTATTTCGTCCGACTATGAGTTGGGTATGGATCTGCGGTTCCTGAATGGACGTGTCAGAACGGATGTAACTTATTACAACTCTGTTCGCGAGAATGAGATCCTTCAGCTCGATGCTCCCGGATCCAGTGGTTACAGCGCAACCCTTGTAAACGCCGGTAGATTTACTACCACCGGTTGGGAAGTTGCATTAGGTGCTACTGCTGTTGAACAAAGAGACCTGACTGTAGATTTCAATCTAAACTGGGCTAAGAGCAAATCTGTAGTAGATGAGCTAGCCGAAGGTATCGATACCCGACTTCTTGAAAGTGCATATTTTGGTTTACAATTATATGCTGAAGAAGGAAAAGAATGGGGTAGAGCTATTACCTCTAGTTATGCCGGTGGAACATTATATCATGATAATGGAAAACCGATCATTAACTCCAGTGGTACAGGTTATGAGTTAGAGTACAATAAGGACCTTGGAAACATTCTTCCAGATTGGAATGGTGGATTCAACCTTGATGTGAACTACAAGAACTTCTCTTTTGGGGCGTTCATTGAGTTCCAAAAAGGCGGAAAGTTCTATTCAATTACAAGAATGTTCGGAGCTTATTCTGGATTGACTGCAGAGACTGTTGGAAACAATACCTTAGGAAATCCATTACGTGACCCATTACTTGACTCTAATGGTAATCCTATTGGAGGTCCATCTATACCGTTGGATCAAGCTGGATCAAACTCAGGTGGAGTTCTTCTTGAAGGTGTTGATAATAATGGAAATGACGTGGCATACTTAGTTGATGCCGTGACCTATTTTGGTACTCAATTCTATAATAGAGAGCTATGGCTGGAAGATGCAAGCTATATCAAGCTCCGGGAAATTGAGTTAACATACAATTTATCAGCTAATATGCTTGAGAAATTGCCAGTTAACCGCGCAAGTGTGTCATTGGTTGCCATGAATCCATTGCTGATCTATTCTAGTGTTGACGGAGTTGATCCTTCAGCCATTCAGAATAATTCAACCGGATTTGGATTCTGGGAAGGTGGTACTCTGCCGGGTACACGCTCCTTTGGACTTAACATCAATGTTGGATTTTAAATCATAGGAGACAGATTATTATGAATTTTTTAAATAACAATTATATGAAAGCAGCAAAGAAACTAGTTCTTGTTATGTTACTGACGGGACTGTTCATAGGTTGTGAGGACTTTGGAAGCGTTAACGTTGATCCAAATAATCCTTCTCAGGTTAGAACAGAACTACTACTTACAAATGCTCAGCGCAGCATGAGTGATAAAGTAGGCGCCGTTATGGGAACAATCTGGGTTCAGTATATTACAGAAACGCAGTATACTGAAGCTCAGGAGTATAGGTCAGTTAACGCTGATTTTAACGGTTGGTATACTGGTCCTCTTCAGGATTTGCAAACCATCATTGATCTGAACTCAAACGCTGAAACAGCCGCTGACGTTCTTTCAGGTGGTAGTAACGCCAATCAAATTGCCGTTGCCCGAATACTGAAGGCATACTTTTTGCAAATGATTACTGATCGCTGGGGGATGGTTCCTTACTCTGAAGCACTTAAGGGTAGAGAAAATCTTCAGCCGGCTTATGATCTGCAGGAAGATATCTACACAGATATCATTACTCAGTTAAAAGAAGCTGCTGATCAGATCGATCTTGGTTCTGCTGCCGTGAACGGTGATATACTGTTCGAAGGTGATATGCAGAAATGGATCGAATTTGCTAATAGTCTTAGAGCCAGGGCAGCACTTAGATTATCAGAAACCACAGGAGCATCATTGACTCTGGCTGAAAACGAATTCGCTGATGCTATCAGTGACGGCGTTATCACAGAGGACGTATTGTATCCTTACCTGGCAAGTGCTGATAATGAAAACCCATGGTACACACGATTCAGAACCCGTACGGACTATGCGATCTCTGAAACTATGGCTGACTACATGAAAGGTATCAGCGATAGCCGCATTTTGGTTTTTGCTAATCCTGCTCCAAACTACAGCGATAACGATGGTGTAGTAGAGTTCAATGAGATAATAGGTATGCCATTTGCTGAGAACGCAGGTGACACTCCTAATGCTGAGATCTCCTTCCCTGGTGCCGCTATTGGTGCCGGTGGACCTGGTGTTGGCATTCAGGATGCCGGACTTCCGATTATTACGGTTGCAGAAATGGAGCTTGCTCAGGCTGAGGCCGTGGAACGCGGATGGATCGCCGGAGTAGCTGAAGATCATTATTATGCAGGTATCGAAGCTTCCTGGAATCAGTGGGGTGTATATGAAGCCACCGATTTTGCAAATTACATTGCGCAAGCCGGTGTAGCTTATGACACTAACAACTGGGAAGAGCTGGTTGGTTCACAGAAATGGATTGCTTTATTCCCGAACGGATATGAAGCATGGTCTGAATGGAGACGTACTGGTTTTCCTGTTCTTACTCCAAATCCTTGGGGTGTATTGAATCAGATACCGTTACGTTTTACGTATCCAAGTAGTGAAGTATCTAACAACACAGAAAACTACAATGCTGCTGTTAGTACACAAGGTCCTGATGAACCATTAACTCCGGTTTGGTGGGATCAATAATTCAGTAACATACTGAAGTAAATTTTTAAAGCCGTTCTGTTTTCAGAGCGGCTTTTTTATTGCTGCGTATTCAGGGTTATGAATGTTATACACAGCTTCGCTTTTTCGTTTTTCTGTAATTTATAGATACAACTGCTGACAGTCATTCAGAGCGGAGCAATGAACCTTGCCTTTAGTGAAGCCTCGGGTTTTGTACTGCATGGAATGTTAGCGGTAGCACGGTATTTATAAAGAACGGATTGATTGCACTTAATAGGCAAGATTCTTCAGGGGTACCCTCAGAATGACTAATTTATTATGTTAAGTTATGCAGGCTTACGCATACATAGTGACAAATCCTAAAAAGACGACGTTATACACAGGTGTAACAAATGATCTCAGAAGAAGAATTGTAGAGCATTACCTTAGCCGTGGTTCTTCAAATTCATTTGCTGGAAAGTATCATTGTTATCTTCTTGTTTGGTATGAAGCTTTTCCTACAATGAATGAGGCTATTCAAGCTGAAAAGAGAATTAAAGGCAAGAGTAGAAAATGGAAAGAGGATTTGATTACAAATAGAAATTTTAAATGGAATTCTCTTAATAAAAATATTCTTGGAGAATGGCCACCAAATAAAACTCTTCCAAATTAGTCATTCAGAGCGGAGCGATGAACCTTGCCTTTAGTGAAGCCTCGGAGTTTACACTGCGTGATATGTTAGCAGTAGCATGGTATGTTAAAGAACGGATTGATTGCACTTAAAAGGCAAGATTCTTCGGGGGTACCCTTCAATGCCCCTGTACATTTTAGATAATATGAGGACAGTTTACTCCACAAAGGCCCTATAGGAGCCTGCATAAATTTGATTCAAAAGCAATTACAAGGTAGCTGTTAAAATTCCTCCTGAAAGCCACAATTGCCTTACTCTGTACTCAAGTTGAAAATAGACGTTATCTCTTTGTAGAACGTAGTGTTCAAAGGGGTACACATCTGATCTGGATTTATTACGCCTAAATATAAAATTGTATTCGGGTACGTTCAGGTCATATGAATATGCCCACCTGATTTCATTCAAACTCTTAGTTTGATAAAAGGGGGGGCCAAACAAAATGTAAACCATACCCATATCGGTTTTCCAGCCTTCCTTAAAATTTGAAAACAGTTTGTTTGCTTCTTCAACCCTGTGGTAGTATAAGGAAATGACGCTTCTTGCTAAAGATGAATTTTGAATGTTGGTCAGCCAGAATCGGTCAACCGTTGCTTTTAGTGAATCATTTGAATTTATCCGCATCAGTTGTTCATACTCTTGTGGCTCCATGATGTAAATCAGGGGTTCGGCTAATTCCCTTGGAGATTGCACCAAAGGGTAATTATCTCCTTTGATAGAAAAATCGCGGGCTTTATAAAGTTTGCTTCTTTCTTCGAGGTTCTGCCCAACTTCAAATCGATAATTTCCTTTAGGCAGATTATTAAATACAAATTCTACAGTAACATTGCCCGGCTGTGATAACTGTCGCTGTGTACTTTGAATTACCTCATAATCTCTCAGGTCAATACCCTTATATTCAATACTGGATGCTGAGCGATTGGTATAGGTCATCGGTGCTGCAATACTTGTATCAGCTTTGAACTTGATAAGCCTGGCATTAAATATAAGGGGAGATCGATCTTCAGAAGTATTTGCGACCTGAAATTCAAATTTCAGACTATCTGCTGTTTGGTTTACATCATAGGTTGGAACAGGTACAAAATTACCTGAAGTTTGATCCTGTTTAGCCAGCAAACGGATGCTGGTGATATTCCTCACTCCATCTTCCAATATTGGAATATGAGCTTTCGCCTGCCTTACGGTTAGTTTTCCGGTAGCCTGATCCATAACGGAAACAATCACATCAAAATATCCGCCTTTCACATTATATTCTTTGTAGAAGTTATAAAGCTCTTCATTTAACGAGTTATTCACTTCGCCTTGCAAAATATCAGAAGCGAATGAATCTGAAAACGTTTCGTTGGTTGTAGTATTGATAACTTCGATATTTATACTGATAGAAGCGGTAAGTATTCCATCTACTTTCTTATAAATAAGGCTGTTTTTAGGAATTGCACCGGCTATTTTCATCTTTGGTTGTCCCTCTGATGTGATGGTCCCTGATGGTTCAAACCAAAGCTCAGGTAATCCGGGTTGATAATCATATGTAGAACCTCTCTTGATGTCTTCCACATAAGTATTTGAACAGGCTGTCAAGATCAGTGAAAAACCTGAGGCAATTAAAATGGCTGGAATTTGAACTTTAAAGATCCTCATAATGTGACCTCATTTTTTGTAAAATCAATTCACAATGATTGCAACATTTAACCTATCTTTAGTTAATCATTAAATTGTACTCACTTACTTAAATAACCACTCTTTATGATTTCTGCAAGGAGACGAACAAAAATTGTTTGTACCATAGGTCCAAGCTGTAATACTCAGGAAAAGATTGAAGACCTGCTTTTACACGGAATGAACGTTGCGAGGGTCAATTTCTCTCATGGCACACATTCAGACCATGCTCAGGTTATCAAGAATATTCGAAAAGCAGCAAAAAAATATAAGTACAGTATCCCGGTATTGATGGATTTGCAAGGCCCTAAAATAAGAGTGGGCCAAATGAAGGATGGTGGGCAGGAATTGGAAACCGGTTCAACGATCAAAATTACTGCTGAAGATGTGGAAGGAACTGACAAAATAATTCCCATAGATTATAAAAGCCTGATTCATGAAGCAGAGCCGGGCAACTCAATTTTATTGGATGACGGTTTGCTTGAATTTAAAGTTACCGAGAAATATCCGGATTCTTTGCAGGCTAAAGTGGTGGTTGGCGGTATGCTAAAATCAAGAAAAGGGGTAAACCTTCCGAATGTCCGTATTTCCATTCCCTCTCTAACCGAGAAAGATATCAAAGACCTTGAATTTGGCATTAAGCAGGATGTTGATTTAATAGCTCTTTCATTTGTTCGTACGGCGAAAGATGTTCGGGATATCATCTCCAGGGTACGTGCGGCGGGCAGTCAGGCTGCTATTATCGCCAAAATCGAAAAACCTGAAGCGCTGGAGGTGATTGATGAAATCATCGAAGAAGCGGATGGAATTATGGTTGCAAGGGGAGACTTGGGAATTGAAATACCCACCGAACAGGTTCCGGTTGTGCAAAAAATGATCATAGAAAAGTGCCGAATGGCAGGTAAGCCGGTAATTACAGCAACTCAGATGCTGGATTCGATGATTACCAATCCCCGTCCAACTCGTGCTGAAAGCTCTGATGTAGCCAATGCAGTACTGGATGGCACCGATGCTGTTATGCTTTCAGGTGAAACAGCCGCAGGCGCCTATCCGATGGAAGCCGTTAACGTGATGGACAGGATCTGCCGGTCTATTGAGGATAACCGGCCGCAACTGTATAACAGCCTTGGTTACCGTAAACCGGAATGGAAAGAAAAGCAGGTTATTGAATCACTGGCGTATTCTTGTGTTACCATTGCTGATAATGTTGAAGCTAAAGCAATCAGCACCATTACCCATTCCGGAAATACGGCTCGAAGAATTGCAAAATTCCGGCCGCAGGTGCCGATTGTAGCATTTACGGAAAATCAAAAAGTGCGCCGACAGTTAAATCTTATCTGGGGGGTATACTCCGTACGTTTGGATGAACTTTTTGATACCGACCAAAGCGTTAAAATTATGGAAGATTATTTGAAAGATAACGGCATGGTTAAGAATGGAGACCGGATTATTGTAGCTACCGGAATGCCTATTGCCAAACGCGGACGTACTAACATGATAAAAGTTAGTACGATTGAATAAGGAATTTCCCTAAAGCATAACCATATGAGTATGCGAAAAGTTATTCTATGGATTTCGGTTTTAATTTTGACGACAGGATGTAAGACAACCCTGTCATCAAACTGGAAGAATTTTAACGCTTACTACAATACCTTTTACAACGCAGAAAAAAGCTTTGAGGCCGGGCTCAAAAAAAACATGGCTCAAAACCGGGATTATAATCCGCTTCAGCCCATTCGTATACATCCGTCCCCGGTAAATGCCGGAGCCCAGGACTTTGATAAAGCTATTCAAAAAGCGGCTGATATTTTGCGGCGGCACAGGGATACCAAGTGGGTTGATGATGCGATTTTCCTTATTGGAAAATCCTATTATTACCGGCAGGATTTTTTTTCAGCAGATCAAAAGTTTAAAGAGCTTTATATCAACTCGGAAGATCCGTTGATGCGGCAAAAATCCATCCTGTGGCAAGCCAGGGTGTTATTGGACATGAAGCTTCATAATGAGGGCATTGCCTTCCTCTCCGAGCAATTGACGGCCTTTGAAGACGAATGGGATGAGAAACAACAAGCAGAGGCTAAAGCACTTTTAGCTCAGCATCATGTGGAAATGGAAAATTGGCAACAGGCAGCATTTCATTTATCTGAGGCATTGCCGCATTTGCCACACAAAGATTATAGGGCGCGCGGCTATTTTTTACTTGGTCAGGTATATGAAGAGATGGGAGTTCTTCATGCAGCTTATGAAGCATTTACGAGCGTGAGTGATCATTTTGTGGATTATAGCGTGCATTATCTTGCTCAGCGTAAAAGGGCAGAAGTTGCCCGTAAATTGGGGCGCAACGACTTGGCATTCAGTATACTTAATATCATGACCCGGGACGACAAAAACCTTGAGTTTAAAGCTGAACTCGATTTTGAATTGGCTCGCACTGAACACGAACGTGGCAATTACCCGCAAGCGGAGAAACAGTACAATGATGTGCTGCGCAGGGATACGAATCAGCTTTCGGAAGAAATAGCCGCGAGAGCTTATAACGGGTTGGCTGAAATTTACAGGTATGAGTATGATGATTTTGCCCGCGCTGCTGCTTATTACGATTCTGCAGCCCAGAAAAATGTATCAGCCGAAAGATTGCCGGACGGCTTTCAAGCTCAACAGCTGGCTGAATCTTTTGGAAACTATGCCCGAATTAAATCTGATATGGCTCTTCAGGACAGTTTACTAAGACTGGGACAACTGTCTCAGGATCAGTTGGATTCGGTACTGGTAGAACTCAGGATAAAAAAGATCCGCGAATTAGAAGCTGCAAGGGAGCAAGAACAGCAAAAACGGTTGATTACAAGAGTGAACCGGACCGGTGGTTCCGAAGAAATGATGACATCGAATGGGTTCTTAAATGCCAATAATCGACTGATGCAGGAAAATATGAGACAACAATTTTATGCGATGTGGGGAAACCGGCCTTTGGCGGATAATTGGCGGGTACGTAGTATGATTCAGGCTGCCACATATACTGATGAGGTTGAAGAAGCCGACCTTTTTACCAATGAGACAGTATTATCGAATATTGAAATTGACTTAAGTCGTGTCCCTTTTGCTCCGGAAGAACAAGATTCAGTCCGTAAACGTATTTCAATGCTTAATTATGAACTGGGCAATTTGTTTTTCCTATCTTTAAATATGCCGGACAGCGCAGCTTATTATTTTCAAAAAGCAATAGCAGGACCTTCTGACAGGAATATTAGTATGGTTTCCTTGTATTCGCTCTCAGAACTTTATACCGGGCAAGAGAATGAAGAAAAAGCAAAAGATTATGCAATTCAGTTAATTGATGAATGCCCGAATAGTCAGTATGCCCGAAGAGTGGCAGACCAATTTGATATCCCTTTAGATCATGAGGCAGACCTTCAGGAGGTGGATTTAGTTCAATTATACCGTCATATTTTACAGCAGGATAGTTTGGATACCCAATCAAAAGCTAACCGATTGAAAAATTTCTCATATAGCTATAGTACTCATGAAATTGCTCCAATGGCACAGTTTGAAGCTATTCAAGCCTATATGGAAGCAGGAAAAAAAGATTCATTGTACGAGTCAAGAATTGAGGCGTGGGTAAATCTGAATCAAAGCTGGGAAAAAACTTATGCTCATTTTGAAGCCCAAAAAGACTCAGCAAGAGCATTATTACAGGATGCTTCACTGTCGGAAGAACGGAGGTTGAAATATCGTTCCTTGATAGATTCTACCTTGCAACAGCCTGATTTCAGTATGGTGTTTCCCTATAAGGGAACAAGTTGGGACAGCGCGAGAGCCGTAGCAGATACGTTTTTGGTGATGTTTCCAAACTCAGACTTAGCTCCAAAAGTTGAGCGTTTAACAAAAGAGCTTGAAGCACCCAAAGGAATGGAAGGAAGTATAGACCAGTTCGAAACAATTAATGATGAAACTAGCAGTGACTACCTTAATTGCAATGATATAGGCAAGGAACTTAGCATCCGTGGTGGCGTTCAGCGGTTTATGGAAAATTGGGAGAAAGTTGATGCTGCAGATATTCAGGAAGTCACATATCATTTTAAAGTAAATCGGCGGGGAATAGTGGAAGAGTATAGCTTACAAACTGAAAACCTGTCTGAAGAATTTAAGGCGGCTTTCGAACAGTATATTTCGCAATCGTTGAGCTTTGAGCCGGTGTTATATCAAGGGCAAGCAGTCTCATTGGAATGTGATTTCACTTTTCCAATAACGAATTAGTTGTTTTCACTGACAAGCGCTTTTTTAATTTTGGAGATTAATCCCGGTCCCTCGTAAATAAGCCCGGTATAAATTTGAAGTAGATCTGCTCCGGCTTCAATTTTAGCTAATGCAGCCTCGGGACTGTCGATTCCTCCTACCCCTATAATGGGTTTTTCCCCGCCGGTGATTTCATGAATCCATTTTACAACCCGGGTACTTCTTTCTTGAATAGCACGTCCGCTTAATCCGCCATTGCCAATCCGGTTTAAGGTTGAAGAATCTGTTTTCAGACCTTGCCGGTCAGAAGAGGTATTTGTAGCAACATAACCTGCTACTTCGAATTCTTCACAAATTCGGATGAGTTTTTCTAAATCCGGTTTTTCAATATCAACAGTAAACTTAACAAGCGATGGTTTGCGGCCTTTTTTCGCTGGTTGAAGAACAGCTAAAAGGTCTCGCAAGGCTTGGGGATCTTCAAAGGTTTTCCCTTCGCCGGTGTTTGGGCACGATATATTGATGGTGATATAATCAGCAACGGCCTGTGCTTTTTCGTAGCTGTATAAATAGTCTTGAAGGGCTGCATCTCCTTCAATGGAAGTATCATTTGTTTTTGCAATATTGACTCCCAAAGGGATATCTAAATTCAAGTTGGAAAGACGCTCTGTAATAACATCTGCGCCCTCATTATTCAGCCCCATTCGGTTTATAAGGGAATGATCTTCCGGAATTCGAAAAGCCCGTGGTTTAGGATTTCCGGGTGATGGCCTGGCTGTTATACTTCCGATCTCCACAAAACCAAAACCCAAGGCTTTCATCGCTAACGGGGTAGTTCCGTTTTTATCAAAACCGGCTGCGAGGCCAATAGGATTTGGGAATATGCAGCCAAACAACTCCTGTTCCAGACCTGTATCATTAGAATTATAGGCGATGGAGGCTAATGCTTGAAGGAAAGTTGAACGATGTGTTTTAGACGCAATTTTAAGTCCAAGCTCGTGCGCTACTTCAGCCTCTTTTCTAAATAATAATGGTTTTATCAGTTTCTTATATATCATTGTGACAATGATACGAAAAAACGTTCAAAAAGAGTGAAAGAAGCCTTATACTCGATCGCCTGTATTTATGTCCAAAAAACAGAACTACATATCACAATTAATTACTCGATTGCGTGAGCAGGGTGCGATAATTTTGCTTGAGTCACAGATGAAAAATCATCCGGCAAGTACCAAAAGTTTCCTGGCTGCTCAGCCTAAGGCGTGGATCAAGGCATATGGAAATGAGATCCGGGTGATTGAGGATGGTGAGGAACGTATTACTAAGGGAAATCCATGGGATGCACTTCAAAAATTTCGGTCAAAAACGGAGGATTGGCTTTTTGGATATTTAGGATACGATTTGAAGAATTATGTGGAGGAAGTCAGCTCAGAAAATCAAGCTCTTAATGATGCTCCTGATTTGTTTTTTATGGTACCGGAATTGCTTCTGGAAATAGACTCCCAACACAATATTCAAGTAATAAAGGGTGAACTCCCCGAGGGGATAGAGCCGTCAGAGATCAGAATGTTTGATAAATTCAGCGTTCAGCTCGAAAGCCGGATTGAGGAGACTGAGTACCTGAAACGGGTAGAAATGGCTCAAAAGGATATTTTTGAAGGTGATTACTATGAGATTAACCTGTCCCATCCGCTTCAATTTTCTTTTTACGGGGATCCCCTGGATCTATATGAAAGAATGAAAGAAGCCGGCAGAGTGCCCTTTGGAAGTTATGTAGAGGTTGATGGGCTGGCAATATGTTGTGCATCACCGGAGCGGTTTTTAGCTAAAAAGGGAAGCAGAGTTTGGTCTCAGCCTATCAAAGGTACAGCTGCACGGTTGCCGGGGCAAAATCCTTCACTTGATATCGAAAGATTGAAAAACTCGGAAAAAGAGCGGGCCGAAAATTTAATGATTGTCGATTTGGTCAGAAATGACTTGAGCCGGATTGCTCTAAAAAAGAGTGTAAAAGTCTCAAAGCTGTTCGAAATTCAAAGCTTTGAAACAGTACATCAAATGGTTTCAACAGTAGAATGTGAGGTTGAAAAGAGTGCCGAAAGTATCGACCTCATCAAAGCTTGTTTCCCAATGGGATCTATGACCGGAGCTCCTAAAATTGCCGCGATGAAGGCTATAGATGAGTATGAAAATTATAAGAGAGGGGTTTATTCCGGAGCCTTGGGGTATATATCACCCGAGGGAGATTTTGATTTTAATGTAATCATAAGAACGGCCATTATAGATGGAAATAATTTGGTTAATCCTGTGGGAGGAGCTATTACGAGCGACTCTGACGCTAACGCCGAATGGGAAGAAACCCTTTTGAAAGCCCGGGCAATTACAAATATACTTGAGATTGCAAAAAAGCCTGAATGAAGATTTTGGAATAAGGGTTATAAACACACACGGGAAATATCACACTATATCAGAAAAGAGAAGTAATGAAAGCGAGTACATTAGGCGAACTTAAAAAAAGTGGTTGGGAATCGGTTTCAGTAAAAGAAGAGATACGGAAAAACCTGATAAAAAAAATTGAGGCCAAAGAAGAGCTTTTCCCGGGTATTTTAGGATACGACAAAACAGTATTGCCTCAAATTCAACATGCCTTGCTGTCTAAGCATGATATGATTCTTTTAGGGTTACGAGGGCAGGCCAAATCACGTATTCTTCGTCTTTTGGTCAATTTCATGGATGAATATATCCCCATTGTAAAGGGTTCCGAAATAAATGATGATCCGCTGAATCCACTTTCTAAATATGCGAAGGAACTGATTGAAGAGAAAGGAGATGAAACCCCCATTGAGTGGTTGCATCGTTCTTTCCGTTATGGTGAGAAGCTGGCTACTCCGGATACAACGGTGGCTGATTTAATCGGGGATATTGACCCGATTAAAGCAGCAACGAAAAAACTGACCCTGGCTGATCAAAATGTAATTAACTTCGGACTCATACCCAGAACAAACCGGGGAATCTTTGTAATTAACGAACTTCCCGACCTTCAGCCAAGAATACAGGTTGCCCTTCTGAATATTATGCAGGAACGGGATATACAGATTCGCGGATTCAATGTTCGCATTCCTCTTGATGTAGCTATGGCTTTCTCAGCCAATCCGGAAGATTATACCAACCGGGGTAATATAATTACTCCCCTAAAAGACAGAATAGACTCTCAGATTATTACTCATTATCCTAAAGAACTGGGAATTGGAGTTGAAATCACCAAACAGGAAGCATGGCAGGAGCGAGGTAACGGAATTAAAATTCATATTCCTGATTTATTCAGGCAAACTATTGAAACGGCTGCTTTTGAAGCACGGGAGTCTGAATATGTAGATCAGCAAAGCGGAGTTTCAACAAGAATGACAATTACAGCTTTGGAGCAGGTTATCTCTTCTGCTGAACGCAGAGCTATTGTTAATGGTGAAAAAGAAACTTCTGTCCGAATTGCTGATTTATATCACATGGTTCCCGCGCTGACCGGTAAAATTGAACTGGTATACGAGGGAGAACAGGAAGGGGCTGCAAGTGTAGCTAAACATATACTGGGTAAAGCAATTAGCAAGACATTCAAAATTCATTTCCCCGATCCCCAGGCTAAATCAGAAAATCAAAAATCCGTTTATAAAAATATTACAGACTGGTTTGCAGATGGGAATGAAATAAATATTTCAGACACACTCTCAAATAAGGAGTATGAAAAAACTTTAAACCAGGTAGAAGGGCTGGAAAGTTTAGTTAAAAAATACGTCAAAGATACATCTAAAGCCGAAAAATACCTGTGGATGGATTTTGCATTAGAAGCTTTGCATCAAAATTCTATGCTCAGTAAACAAGACCTTGATGACCAAACATTATATTCTGATATGCTTGGTTCCATGTTTTCGTCTTTAGGTGACTTTGGGGAAGGAGGCTTTGATGAATTTGAATAATTATTTCATTGAATTCAGCTTCAGTTAACCTTATATTTAAAGCCTTGGCAAATTTTCAAGCAAGCATACGATTATGAAAAAAGGAATTCATCCAGATTATAAAGAAATTACGGTATTGATGAGCGATGGTACCGAAATTAAAACCCGCAGCACCATGGATGCTAAAGATGGCGTTTATCGCAGCGAGGTTGATTCTAAAAACCATCCGTTCTATACCAAAAGCAATACTTTTACTTCCACTGCCGGACGTGTTGACCGCTTTAAGCGCCGATACGGTAAAAGCGAAGACAAGTAAGTTTAGCAAACATTTTATCAAAGGATGTATCTTTATTGATGCATCCTTTTTTTATTTTCGGATATGGAAGTAAACACATTTGAAGTTGGTCCGTTTTTGGAAAACACCTATCTGCTAAGTGAGGGAGAACAGCATCTATTAATAGATCCCGGCTTTTCTACTGAGCCGGAATACCAGAAGTTCAAGAACACATTAAGTGGAGAATTACGCGCAATAGTGCTAACTCATGCCCATGTAGATCATGTATTAGGCCTGAGCCGTGTTCTTCGTGATTTTGAAGTGCCTGTATATCTGTGTAATGAAGATCGTTTTTTATGGGATAACTTTGGAAGTCAGGCACAAATGTTTGGTATCAACCAAGGCGGTTTTGACTTTGAGCCTGAAACTCTTCCGAGTGAAGGTGATTTTAACATTGGGAATTTCACTTTTACCTGTTTATATACTCCAGGGCATGCTCCTGATCATGTTTCTTTATACTTTGAGATAGATGAATTGGTTATAGCGGGAGATGCACTTTTTAAGGAAAGCATAGGTCGCACCGATCTTTACAAAGGAAGTTTTGAGGTACTTGAGAAAAGCATAAAAGAAAAGCTGTACAGCCTTCCCGAAGGTACAATCGTTTACCCGGGACACGGGCCTGTAACAACTATCAAACACGAGAAAAAGCACAATCCCTTTGTTAAATAAGCCCGCCTGCTTAGGTTTTTTTTAGTTTATCGATCATCTTCTGATAGTGATCTGCCTTGTCGCTGTTTTTGTCCATAAGTCTTTCATACATTTTAACAGCCTCTTTTTTTCGGCCCTGCTTACTATGAATTTTAGCAAGCGTCTCTGATACCACATCATCTACATTTTCAGCTTCCTTGCTTAAGTCCGATTCGTCAAAGGGTTCGTCATCTTCAGGAATTTTAATTCGTTTAGATTCTACCTGTTCCAGCATTTCAATCAGGCGATCAAGATCGAGGACAGGAGAGGTTCTTGAGCCCTGTTGTAATTTTATAGTTGAAGAAGTATAAGAGTGATCGGGTATAGCAGCTTTAAATTTTTCAGGATGCACCAGGTAATAATGAAGATGCTCCATTAATGGGCTGCCCGGGGCATAGGTTTTAGCCTTCAAGGCTTCCTTAATAGCTTCATTATTCTTGTTTTGAAGATGATAAAACCAAGAAAGCAGAAAATGTCCTACGGCATCGGGACCACGTTTCTTCAAATGGTTTTGAAGTTTAAGAGTAGCCTTCTCAGGGTCTTCATCAAACTTCTCTACAAAGGAAGAAAGAGATTTAGGTATGTTGAAAGGAAGTTCTTGCATAAAATTTATTAAAGCTCAACAATGATAAAGTGAAGCGGGGTGACAATCAAAGCAAATTACCAATTACTTACCGCATCGTTAAACATATTATTGGCTACTTGTTCTAAAGCCCCGGTGGCCGCAACATTTTCACCTTCTATTGGATCTACAGAAGGATCGTAAGTTGCTCTTCCATTAAAAGAAGAACTCCATTCGGCTTCATCCTTGGCTGTGTACCGGAATGTTGCACGAACTGAAATAGAGACCTCATTCTGGTTAGCTTGTTCATCTCCTCCGATACTAAAAGGACGATTGGAATATGATGTAATGACCCCGTTAAGAATGGCATCGGCATCAGCTTCGTTATTAGCCAACTGCAGTTTACTTTGATTCACAAACCGGTCAATAAGCACTTTATTTAAGCGATTACTTAAATCCCCCAAACCACTATTGGATTGATCCGGGAAAAAAGGAATATAAATGGTGTTCACTCCGGGTGGGATGGATGCACCGGTAAAACTGTAACGGAGACATCCGCCAAACAAAAAACCAACGCACAAAATGATAACAACCCATGCTCTATTCCAGGCCATATTGATCCAGTTTTCTATATAAAGTTCGTTCACTTACCCCGAGGGTTTCGGAGGCTTTTCTTCTGTTCCCGTCAAAACGCTTAAGCGCTTGTTGTATTAAAAACTTTTCAGCCTCTTCGATCGAAGGAATTTCATTGTTTTGGAGGAAGTCGCTTAAATCTGATTCTTCTGAATCATCAACCTCCGGTTCATCCGGCATAGATTGCATTCCTAAAGTAGTATGGTCTCCAAGGTTTACATTAACGCCCGGAACTTCCGTTTTATCAACTTCATCTCGCACTGAAGCCGGTAATGCTTTTAAGTTTTTCGTAGAAAAGGTTGAATACAGGAAATTGGCGAACATTTTCTTTACATCAGCAATATCATTTCTCAATTCAACTAAAGCACGATAGATTAATTCCCTGTCTTTACGGTCAAATTCAGTATTTGAATCAAAAGAATTTTGTTGTCGCCTTGCTTCTTCAGAAACCATTGGAAGGTTGTCGGCACTTCCTTCATGTTGCCTTCCTTTTAAGTATTTTTGAAGTTTCTCTTTATCGATGAATTGAGATTTTTCCAAAACAACCAGCTGCTCTGCTACATTTCTAAGCTCTCGAATATTGCCCGGCCATCGATAGGAAACCAATAATTCTCGCGCTTCATCTGAAAAACCCTTAAAGACAGAATCATATTTCGAAGAGTATTCTTCAACAAATTTTTTGAATATTGGGATAATGTCTTCCTCCCGGTCTCGTAATGGAGGGAGTTTAATCTGAACGGTGTCTAATCTGTAATAAAGGTCCTCACGAAAAGAACCGTCCTTCACCATTTTCCACAAATCCTGATTGGTGGCGGCAATAACACGTACATCCGTTGTTTGAACTTTGCTTGACCCTACACGAAAGAATTCACCGTTTTCAAGTACCCGTAATAGTTTTACCTGAACGTTTTTTGGAGTATCGCCAATTTCATCTAAAAAGATGGTTCCGCCATTCGCTTTCTCAAAATATCCTTCACGGGATACTTCGGCACCGGTAAAAGCTCCTTTTTCATGTCCAAAAAGTTCACTTTCGATGATGCCTTCAGGAATAGCTCCGCAATTTACAATCACCAAGTTATTCCGGCTTCGTTCACTCATGGCATGGATAGCTCGTGCAGTTACATCCTTACCAACACCGCTTTCTCCCTGAAGTGTTACCGTAATGTCAGTTTTTGCCACCTGCATGATTTTATCAATCACTTGACGCATGGCCTCAGAGGTGCCTAACAATCCAAATTGTTCCTGAAATACTTCGCGGTCCATAAAGTTTAAAAATCCAAAGTTAAAGCATAGTATTCCGCCATTATGCAGAAAAGGGAATACAAGCGTTTATTATTCTTACTGTCAGAATGACGTAAGTTAATGATTCTGACCTTAGTAAGTAAACGTAAAGTATGAGGAAATGATTTTTTCTCTATTGCTTTATAAGCTCAACAGCATGCTCAACAGGAATTGCCCGGGTTTCTTTAAAGCTGGACAGTACAAGATTCGACCGGGTTTTACTGACTCCTTCCCAAGCTTGAATGCGGGATAGCAGGCTCTCGAAAGATCCTGTGTTCTTTGTTCGAACCTTTAAAAAATGAGAGCCGTCTCCGGTTATAGAGTGACATTCCAATATCTCAACTTCTTCGGCAGCTTTCTCTACAAAATTCTGATAGTTTTCAGAACCATCAACTTGTACAAAAATAAAGGCAGTGATATCAAAATGAAATTTCTTGCTGTTTAAAATAGCTTTGTAACCCTCTATCAATCCACGCTCTTCCAATTTCTTCATTCGCTCTGATACCGAGGGTACTGAAAGATTGACGATTTCAGCAATGGTATTCCGCTGAGCACGCCCATGTTCCTGCAGGTGATTTAAAATAGCGAGATCGGTTTCATCTAATAATTGACTCATGATAGTTACTTAATTGCCTAAAAATTCTTTGAAGGAAGGATGATAACCTTAATTATTTAGGTAGTCAATTAAAAAAGCGCTTCCATCAAATTTGTTTGGTTAATGGTTTTTTGATTAAAAAAGGTATAACAAAAACAGTAATACCTCTTATCTTTGGGCTTCAAATCATACCTAACAGAATACTGAATAGCATGCTCGATATTAACTTCATCAGGGAAAACCGTGAACAGGTAGAAAAAGCGATAAGAGATAAAGGCGAGAAAGATATCTCTGTAGTTGAAAAAGTAATCTCTGTAGATGAAACCTGGAGAACTAAAGTTCATGAAGGCGATCTTCTTCGAAGTGAAAGTAACACTAAGTCGAGCAAGATAGGTGAGCTGATGGGCAAAGGACAAAAAGAAGAAGCTCAGGCTATTATCAAAGAAACCTCTGCCATGAAAGAGCAGATTAAGGAAATAGAAGAAGAGGTGAAAAAGTTACGGGATGATCGAGAAAATTTACTCTTGAGGATTCCTAATATTCCTCATCCAAGTGTACCTGTTGGAGCAACTGAAGATGAAAATGAAACCTTTAAAACCTGGGGTGAGCCGGATGAAAGTGAATGGAGAAAACCTCACTGGGAGCTGACTGAACGCCATGGCTGGATTGACTTTGAACGAGGAGTAAAAGTTACCGGGGCAGGGTTTCCTTTTTATGTAGGACCGGTAGCCCAGCTACAACGTTCCCTGATCAACTACTTTATAAATGAGGCTGCAAATGCGGGTTATACCGAACTGCAGGCCCCTTATTTTGTGAATGAAAATTCTGCCAGAGGTACGGGGCAAATTCCGGATAAGGAAGACATGATGTATGTAATTCCACGGGATGAATTTTTTGTAATTCCGACCGCAGAAGTCCCTGTGACTAATTTTCACCGGGATGAAATTCTTGAGGACAAAGAGGTTCCTAAAAAATATGTGTGTTATACTCCTTGTTGGAGAAGGGAAGCGGGTTCGTATGGAAAAGATGTAAGGGGTCTCAACCGGCTGCATCAATTTGATAAGGTTGAATTGGTTAAAATTGTAAAGCCGGAAGATTCTTACGATGAATTGGAAAGCTTGCGTGAACATTCTGAGGGATTACTTGAAGCTCTTGAACTTCCCTATCGAACACTGCTGATGTGTACCGGTGATATGGGTTTTACTCAAAGTAAAAAATATGACCTTGAAGTATGGAGCCCCGGACAACAACGATGGCTGGAAGTTAGCTCATGTTCGAATTTTGAAAGTTTTCAGGCTCGCAGAATGCAGCTTCGCTATAGAAAAAGAGAGAAAGAAATTGAGATTCTTCACACATTAAATGGTTCCGGCCTTGCACTTCCTCGTATTGTATCGGCAATTTTGGAAGCATATCAAGAAGAAAATGGCAAAGTTAGGGTCCCGGAAGTACTGAAACCGTTTTTTGGGCGGGATTATTTATAGCAACGACACCGTGTAAAACGTAGCAGGGACGCAAGATTTTGCGTTCCTGAGTTTTACACGTACATCAATTGTTACGTTTCGAAAGCCAAATGATTCCCCAAATTAATCCTACCAAGGCAAGGGCAATTCCAAAACCACCTAAGAATGCATAAAGCAGGTAGGGAACCATCACACTGATTACAATTCCGGTAATGGCTTTTAAGGGAGAAGCTGCAATAGCTGAAACACTGAGGAATGATTTAAAAACTCGGGATAGTCGTGCTAACATAACAAATGATTTTGTTGATTTAGATATGGCTACGAGTAAAGCTGACAAAAGATGCACCATTACTGGTACTTAAACGGCTCACGCTACTGCATGAATTTCTGTTTCATCAAAATTAAGCAGTATTTCCAGGATTGGATCCATTTCATCGTGTTCCATTAACTGCATTCGGAGCTTTTTACCATTTCGTATACCTTTTAAATACTGCCCGTAATGCTTTTTCATAATAATAACTCCGTATCGTTCTCCCTGATGCTTTACTGAAAGGCGAAGCTGTTCTGCACACAATTCAATCCGTTCTTGTACTGTAGGGTCGGGTAGCAGTTCGCCGGTTTCAAGATAGTGCCGGCTTCGCTCAAATATCCATGGATTTCCAATGGCGCCGCGGCCAATCATTACCCCGTCTACACCGGTTTCTTCAAACATTTTTTTAGCTAATTCAGGTGAGGTAACATCTCCATTCCCGATAATGGGAATTTCAAGGCCGGGTGTATTTTTAAGTTTTTTTAGCCATTCCCATCGAGCATCTCCTTTATATTTTTGGGCTCTTGTTCGGGCATGTACGGTTAAGGCTTTTACCCCAAGTTTTTGAAGCATCAAAGCAACTTCCTGAATTTTGATGGTATTATCATCCCAGCCAAGTCGGGTTTTTACAGTCACAGGTTTATTCTTAACGGCGTCAACTACTGTACCTGCCATTCGCTCCATCATGCTCAAATCCTTAAGGCATCCTGCCCCGGCTCCTTTTTTGACCACTTTGTAAACCGGGCAGCCGAAATTGATATCCACTAAATCGGGATTGTTGTTTTCGGCTACTTTTGCAGCTCCTTCCATTGCTTCTTCCCGCCCTCCAAAGATTTGAATACCAAAAGGGCGTTCCATTTCATCAAAATCCATTTTGTGCATGGCTATATCAGAGTCCCTAATCAAAGCCTCGGAGCTGATAAATTCCGTAAAAACAATATCTGCACCTTTAGCACGACAAATTTGCCGGAATGGAGAATCAGTTACGTCTTCCATTGGAGCAAGAAAGAGAGGCTGATTTGGTAATTGAATGGAACCGATGTTCATCAGTGAAATAAATTTAAATGTTTATCTGAAACTTAAAAGTTAAGGTTTTTTTGGAAGGATTAACATGTTTTTAGTTTCGCCTTACAGATTGATAGAAAGCAGATTTTAATGGAACAAAGGGTTTCGGTCAGACTAAATAAACCTAAATTATTATTAATAAATAAGAGGTCAGGAAATGACTAAACGATACAGATCGGTATTAATAGTGTGCTTTATTATTACTATTTGCTTAACGAAAACAGGAGTGGCTCAAGAGATTCCTGAAAGAGATTTAATAGATGATTATTTGCAAGTACTTAAGATAAACGGGGCTATTTCACCTGATTCCATCAGGCATTACTCCCTAAATTACAATCAGCTTATGGATACCCTCTCTGTTCATCCATGGAAGGACCGAAATACTTCTTATTTTGGAACCAATTCTTATAAGCACTTGTCTCTGGCTCTTCATGATTTGGAAATGAAGAACTATTGGCAATCTTTGGAGCCTGGAGGAGTTAATGACGGGGCTATTTGGCAGGGCAGAGGATTTACAAATTCTTTAGCCGGTGGTTTTTTTGTGAAATATGGAATTATCTCAGCTTCGATTCGGCCAACTGTTATATATAATCAGAACCGAAGTTTTGAGCTATCGCAATTTGACCCGCCGGTGTCTCGCTCTTCATATGCTTCTCCTTATGGAAACATTGATCAGCCTCAACGATTTGGTGATAATCCATTTTGGCAATTATATCCGGGACAATCTTACCTGAGAGTAGATTATAATGGTTGGGCGGCCGGGCTTTCTACTCAAAATATGTGGTGGGAACCGGCACGACAGAATCCTATTATACTAAGCAACAATGCTCCGGGTTTTCCGCACTATTTTATAAGTATTACCGAGCCCAAGGATATTTATATTGGCGATATAGAAGCCAAACTTTTCTGGGGTAGATTATGGGAATCAGATTATTTTGATGCTAATTCTGAGAATAATAAAAGGTATATCACCGGGGGTAGAATCGCTTTTAGTCCAAAACCGATTCCGGGACTAAAAGTTGGCATCAACAGAGTATTTTATGAAACAATCCCTCCTGAGGGAATTCCTGCAGTAAACTTGCTGAAAATATTTGAAGCGTTTACCAAAATTAAACTCACAGAAAACACTAATCCCGGTGGGAATGATGAGTCCGATCAGCTTCTTTCAATTTTTACTCAATGGAGTTTTCCCAAAAGCGGTTTAGAAGTTTATGGTGAATGGGCGAGGAATGATCATAGCTGGAACTGGCGTGATTTCATCACAGAACCCGAACACACCAGAGCCTATACCCTTGGGCTGCAAAAGGTGTTTTCATTGAGAAACCAACAACTGTTAAGCCTGAATGTAGAGGCTACACAGCTTGAAGCCAGTAATACCACTGAATTCAGAGGCCAGTCATCTTATTACTACCATCACAAAAATATTCAGGGATATACAAACCGCGGGCAAATACTGGGTGCAGCAATAGGTCCGGGCTCCAACAGCCTTTATATGGGAGGCTCACTTTATTTTAAAAATGGGAGGGTAGAGCTTTGGGGACAACGAGTGGCCCTAAATAATGATTTTTTGTACAGAAATCATGAGGAGATTGGTACTTTAAATAATCGGATTCATAAATACTGGTTACACAATATTGAAATGAGGTTTGGCAGTGGAGTAACCTATTTCTATAAAAAATTTGAGGCTGGTCTTGACATGACGTTACGAAAAGAATTAAATGATGATTATTTATATAAAAATGACCAAACCCATCTTGGTATCAATATCTCAATTCGTTATCGGCTTGGGTCACTTCGGTAAATTATTTGTTGGTATTTGTGTCAGCCTAAAAGAAAAAAGCCCGGTTTTTCAACCGGGCTTTTAAGTTAGGTCTTGGACTTGTTTGTTAGCTTTGGGGTTAGTTCTCGGATAAGGTTATGGTTCCGAGATTATTTTCTTCACCTGCATTCACTTGAATATCTGCAAGAGTGGTATCATTATAAGCATCATTGGCAGGCTGGATATTTAAATCATAACTACCCACATTAAGCCCGACAAGGGTGAAAGCACCTTCACTATCTGGCTGGGTGGAGGAAGTATCAGTTCCCATAATGGCATAAACGGTTGCCTCAGCATCCAATGGTTCCACATTACCAGCAATACTACCGGTTTCCATATCTTCACCACCGGAGATAAACGCTTTTAGTACAGGTTTTAAGATATATTTGCCGCTTTTACCGGCTTTGTGAACAGATCTGGCAGCGTCAAAATCAATGGTTACATCTAAGTCATCACCGGATTCCAGGTCAGTTTTAAATTTTATCTTATAACCTGACTCTTGTCCACTTGGAACTTTAAGGTGATGTGTTTCGCCATTAATCACAACGTCGTTATCATCACCCAGAATTAGTCTTAGTTCTTTATAATGACCAGGGTCTAAATCTGCTGATGCTATTAGTGAGTCAATACCGTTAGTGAGTTCCAGCAAGTTCAAACGTATTGGATCCAATGGAAGGTCAATCCACTTTCCGTCTGAGTTTGTTGTATCGGAAGTAACTGTATCAGAGCTTTGTGGAGTATAATGGATCCGAAGGCCCTGTACATCCACGTTTACTTCATCATAGCTTGCCGGTGCATCGGTAAGATGAAAATCCATATGCCCTTTATCGGCTTTTGAACCACTAAAATTTAGATCGCTGCACGAAGCTATAAGGACAGCTATAAGTCCAAATGCCAGCACGTTCTTAAATCCACTGTAGAATAGTTTGAAGAGTCTTGACTTATTATTCATAGTATTACTTTTTTGATTGGGGGGTTATAAACTGTTTTACTCTTGATATTTTGCGCTATTATAATGCGTAAGCATTCTTTATAAAATAATTTGGATGCGAATGTTCCCATTGTTCTCAAAATTTAATCTTTACAATTAGTCATGTTGTGAAATTCTCAGATTTCTGGTTGTGTAAAATTTTGTGAGCAGTAGATTTTTTTCCATTATTCTGTGTTTATTGCAGTGAATCCTTAACTAAATGGGAGAATTAGAACTATGGGAAAATTGATAGCTGTTTTACTGTCGGTTTTGTTAGCAACTACTTTTTTTATTGGCAGTGATGAAATTCTAAATAAAGCCGATATCCAAATTCAGGAATGGGAAGTGCCGTGGGAAGAGAGTCGTCCCAGGGATCCATACGTAGCACCGGATGGGGATATATGGTTTGTGGGACAACGCTCACATTATGTAGCTGAATTCATCCCTGAGACAGAAGAATTCAGGAAAATTGATCTTGAAGATGGAGCCGGCCCGCATACTGTTGTAGTGGATGATATGGGTAATCCGTGGTATGCCGGAAACAGAGCTAATCATATTGGAAAAATAAATCCGGAGACCGGGGAAATCACCAAATATATGATGCCGGAGGATAACAGTGCCCGGGATCCTCATACTATGACTTTTGATGAAATTGGCAATATTTGGTTTACCAGCCAGGGGGCAAATTCCATCGGTTATTTTGATGTGGAAACCGAGCAGGAGAAAATTCTTGAGGTTCCTACTCCTCGTGCCCGGCCGTATGGAATCATTATGGATAAAGATATGGTTACGCCGTGGATTGTTCTTTTTGGAACGAATAAATTGGCCACGGTGAATCCTCAAACCATGAAACTCCGTGAGATTGAACTTCCGAATGAAGAAACCCGCCCTCGCCGGTTGGCTCAAACATCTGACGGTATGATTTGGTACGGAGATTATTCCAGAGGTTATATCGGTAGTTATAACCCTAATAACGGAGAAACCAATGAATGGGAACTTCCTTCAGGAGAATCATCACGGCCTTACGCTGTGACGGTAGACGACAAGGATCGTGTTTGGTTGGTAGAGACCGGAGTAGACCCCAATATGTTTGTTGGTTTTGATACTAATTCCAAAGAATTTGTTGCATCTGAAGCTGTGCCAAGTGGCGGAGGAACGGTAAGGCATATGGTTTTTGATGAAGCAACCAATTCAATTTGGTTCGGAACCGACACAAACTACCTTGGAAGAGCCCAACTTGATTAATGGGTAGCATGTTTAGCGCCATTCAAAAATTGATATTAATACCGGCGCTTGCTTTTAGCGTCGGTTATTTATTCGCTCAGAGCGAACATCAAAGAGCTTATAATTCTGATGATTATCCTGAACACTTGGCAGGTGCATTTACCGGTGGGTTTAACGAACAAACGTGCCAAAGTTGCCATTTTGATTATGATTTGAACAAGGGGGAGGGGCGTTTCTCTGTCTCGGGAATTCCGAATAAAATTCAACCCGGCAAAGCTTATAAATTTGAAATTATAGTAGAAAGGGAAGATTTGGGGAAAGCCGGATTCCAGCTCTCATCAAGAGTCCGGGATGGAAGGCAAGCAGGAGTGTTTGAGATTTCGGAAAATGAACGGCTTATGTTTACTGAACAGGTTCCGGATTCACTTCAATATGTACAGCATTCTACTTCGGGAACTGTACCGACGGAAACCGGTAAAAACCGTTGGGTAGTTAAATGGCATGCACCCGAATTTATTGAAGATTCTATTTATTTTAATATTGCTGCCAATGCTGCAAACGGAGATCAATCTGAGTTTGGAGATTGGATTTATGCGAAAGAGTATGTGGTGCCGGGAGAGTGAGTACTGAATCAAAGTTTAAAAACACCTCTGAAGTTTCCTGGCCTAGTTTGATTTGTTAAAACCTGTTCTTACCATTTCTCCCCAAGCAGTTTTTTTACGGAACTTTTCCCAATTTCCTTTTAATGCCGCATATACTGTAAAGGGGTGAAAGAAAAAAGGTTCCAATAAGGCTGCTAAAAAAAGCTTTGAAAAATCTGCAAGCCTGGAGTATTTATGAAAAGTAAATTCTTCGGTCAATAAAGCGAGGGAAGAAATCATCACGGCAAAAGTGTAAACAAACAACAAAAGAAGGAAAAATATATTCCAGGAGATCATCCCCATAACGATTAAATATATAGTGATGATTATCCCGGTTACTTCAATAATGGGAGCCAGGTATTCAAATAAAAACCAGTATGGGATACTTACCATCCCCAACAGTTTATATTTGGGATTGAAAAACATTTTTCGATGTTTCCACAGCGTCTCCATGGTACCTCGTGTCCATCGACTTCTTTGCCTTCGGAGTACTGGGATGGTTTCCGGTGCTTCTGTCCAGCATAATGGATCGGGAATCAGTTTTACGGTATAAGCTCTTTTCGTTTCTATCATATACCGTCTCATTCGAACGATCAGTTCCATATCCTCACCAACAGTATTCGGATCATACCCACCTGCTTCAAGGGCGATTTTTTTATCGAACATACCCACTGCACCGCTTATCAAAAGGAGGCCATCCATTTTAGACCAACCCATACGCCCTAATAAAAAGGCTCTTAGGTATTCTAAAACTTGTGTTCTGGGCAAGAATTTTTTTGGTGCTTTTATTTCCACGAGTCTGCCGCCTTTTACAATACAGGAGTTTGCGATGCGGACTACCCCGCCGGCTGCGATTACCCGATTTTCTTCTTGTTGCATAAACGGTTTGGCCATTTTCAGCAATGCATCTTTATCCATTATGCAATCCACATCTATACAAACTACATAATCATTTTTTGCAGCATTTAGCCCTGCATTAAGGGCATCGGCTTTGCCTCCATTTTCTTTGTTAATGATGACAAGAGATGAAAAAGCCGGGTTGGAAGAATGATATACTTCTCTGATTTTTTCTGTAGGAATTACATGCTGATAATCAGCTTCAGTTTTCTTCAACTTGTAAGCTTCATTTAATAGCTTCATAGTGTCATCTGTGCTGCCGTCATTTACAACAATAACTTCAAAATTTGGATAGTTCAGCGAAAGCAGAGACTGTATATTTTCTTTAATGGTGTTAGCCTCGTTATAAGCCGGGGCTATGACAGATATTTTCGGTGAAATAGCTGAAGACATAAGCACTTCATAATTGATGGACTTGTTCTCCTTCAGGTAGTTTCTCAGAGCACTGATCGAAATGCTTGCCAACAGTACATAAGAACTCATTATCAGCACCACAAAAATCAGCACGAACAGGTTAAAAAGTTCCATGAAGTCCATTTCGTTAACTATTCTTTAATTCGTGTTTCAAGTAATTGTAAGTGTTTTTGAATTTCCTGCTGTATTCTATCTGATGAAAGGGGTTCCTGTACATTGCTGATAGCTTTTTGGTATCCGGGCAAACTAAAGTAGCGTATAAGTCGGAGCCCTAACAACACCATAGATGGGTTTTTGTGCTGTAACAGAAAGTTGAGATCTGTGAAATTAGTGGAATCGGTTTCTTCAATGGCCATAAGGATATGTGACAGCGTCCAGTCATCTATAAACTCGGTAAATTTTTGGAGGCTTTTTAGGCCTTCAATCCCTTTCAGTTTTATAATTCCTACAAATGCAGCCTGTTTCACAAGCTGATGTTTTGAGAAGCAAAGCGATACAATATCCGGGACAGCATCATCTTGATTCATTTCACTGAGTTCTCTGATTCCCTGGCATTTTTTATACCATGCATTCGAATTCAGCTTCTGTATCGAATACTTTTTAAGAGCTGATGTTTGATAGAATTTTTTCAGTCTTTCTGCAATATCGCCACTAAACTGTTGATGCATGCTAAAGGAGGACCTGATAAGCATTTTCATAAAAATATTTTTTTTATGATAACGGGTATACATCCTGTGATTGAGAAGTTCATTAATTGGGGTATCATTAAACATCACATCAAATAATAGCTCCTCAACAATAGGCTCGAATCTTTCCTCCAGCTTTAAGCGGCGATTAGTCATAAACCGGCTGAGAAATAGTGCTATGAGAAAAACTAAAGTCAAAAACACAAAAAGAGCGATACTGCTTAAAAGAAACAGTTCAATCTGCAAGCCTTCCTCAATGTAATATTTAAATAAATCCATGGTTTACTTAAATCAAAACCGTTTAACGAATATTACTTGGGAATTCAATCGGTTTCGGAAGTTTTTAGGGGTATATTCTTCATGTTCATACATTATATTAAACTTAACGAGAAGATGTCTGGAAGCTCTGAACTGGGATTGCAGGCCAATACGTTTTGATGAAATTCGGTCAAAATCATCATTAAAGAACAAGAAATAAGGAGCTGTTCCGTATTGCAAGTCAAGCTGAAGAAAAGCTTCCTTAATATGCCATTTTTTTCGGAGAGCTAAAGTATGAGTAGTGAATAAGTCTTTGTTTTGGGATACGAAAAAGGGCCTGTACTGCACCTTATAGTCGCCAAAGGTTTTCCCGAGGTGGGTAGTTAAAATGGGAATGGTTTCTTCGGAGAACTTCAAAATACGGCCACCGGAAGAAAGGCTTAGACCATTACCAAACTCGTAAAAATATTCTAAACCACCCCGAAAAGAAGGAAATATTGTATGATTTGGTGCAAAGCCAAGATTCGCATATAAATAGGAAGAACGATTGATTACAGGATATAAATCCATATCAAATTGTATATCATTACGCCCAAAAATATTGGCATAACTGAGACGGTATTCAGTTGGTATCTTCTCCCAGTTTCTTGTGTATGAAATGCTGCCCAAATGCCATGGATCAAAATCATCAGAAGGGAAGAACGTATTGGAATAAGAAAGGTTGATTTTGTTTTTTTGTTTTTTCAGTAAAATAGTTTCAGTTGCTTCTAAACCTGACTTATTTGGACTATCTTTTTTTAGGCTTTCAACTAATGCCAGGCCTTTTTTTACAGCCCCGGTCTGTTCATAGGCTTTGAGCATTATAAGTTGGTATTCAAACTCTTTATCAGGAAATCGTTGAATCCCGGTTTTGGCATATTTGATAGTCTCTTTGTATTCGCCGGACCATAGAAGGGTATTTAATAAACTTGAGAAAGCGGCTTCATTTTCGGGGTAATTCTCAATTATTGGTAAAAGGATTGATTTAGAATTTTCATACTGTTCTGCCCAAGAGAAAATGCGCCCCAATTGAATTTTATAATCCAGGTTTTCAGGATAATCCGAGATCAGTGATTTTATCTCTTTGATGGCTTCCTGATATTTGCCTTCACTGCTAAGTAATTGAACGTTATTAAAGCGCTCGTTTGGTGTTTGTTGAGCATAGATAAGCGGAGATAAAAGTCCGGCGAAAAGAAAAAAACATAGAAGCAAAAGTGATTTATACATTAAGTAGTTTTTTTATTCTCGCCTTTAATACGTGTGGACTGAATGGTTTTGAGATAAACTCGCTGGCTCCGAGTTCGAATGCTTCCAACTCCGACTTTTCAACTCCGGACGCTGTTAACACAATGATCGGCATATCCTTTTTCAGTACATCCCTGATAGTATGGATGAGCTCCAATCCACCGGATTCAGGCATATTTAGATCGGTAATTACTAATTCAATCTGATGTGATTCAACCGCCTGTAAAGCTTCTTTCCCATTTGTAACCTCCAGTACCTGAAATCCCTCATCTTTCAGGTAAAATGCCAGCGATTTTCTCATCAAGTCATTATCCTCAGCTATCAAAACTTTCATTTTTTTATTCACCAGGGATCCTCTTTATAGAAATTGAAATTTCCATTGATTACAATTTACATTAAAAATTTTTAATATAATAAATAGTATAGCGAGGCTTTTACAGGCTCTTTTCCATTTGTTTTATGACTTTAACCGTTTCTTTTTTTAGCTGAAGCAGTATTTTTTGGATTTCCTTTTTTGATTGCTGTTTTGGATTTTTAGCTATTTGTTCAAGGTTTAAAATTAATTCTTTCTTCCCAAATCCTATGAGAAGATAACTTGACTTTAGACTATGGGTAATGGTTCGGATTAGCTCATAATTTCCATTCTGTACTGCATTGTCCAAATTATTTAATTGAATTGAAGTCTGTTCAATAAAAAGCTCGATCAATTCATTTAGCAAACTTTTATCACCATGAGTTAAGGCCTCTAATTCAGCGAGATCAAAATCACCGGCAGTTGATTTATTTGTCATAGTTTTTAAGGTAAATAGTCGCAAGGTTAGCCGAAATTTTATAATAACGGCTGTATTTTGCATATCATTTTCATCAATGGTGTTTCTGGATAAACAGTAAATGACAAGATGCTAAATAAAGATATAAAATTCAGATTCGTTAACAGAGTAACCACTTATAGACGTTCAGGTATTTTGAATATTGGAATAAAAAAGCCGTGAAGACAGTTACTCCACGGCCTAGAATGGTTTTCAATTTTTGAATAAGTCAATAATGTCTATGTCACTTTGATTTTTTTGGCGGCTTTTTCCTTCACTTTAGGTATAGTTACATTAAGCACGCCATTTTCGTACTTGGCTGAGATTTTCTCTTGATCGATCACATCACTTGGTAACGGCAGTGATCGGTTAAATTTACCGAACCGGCTTTCGATACGATGGTACCGACGTCCATTTTCTTCTTGTTCCATCTTTCTCTCGCCGCTTATAGTCAGCATACCGGCATTAAAGCTGATTTCGATATCATCTTTATTCATACCGGGCAATGCAGCAGATACTTCAAATTCTTTGTCCGTTTCATAAACATTTAACTCAGGGACAAAGGTTGAAGAACTTGTTCGCGGCCAATTCAGTGCATCTTCAAAGACTTCATCAATCCAATTAGATATTTTTAGAGGTGAAGTACTTGTATTGTCGTTCCAAAGTGTTGGTGTATTTGTGTTTGTTCGCATCAACATAGGTTTATCCTCCTTTTAAATAGTTTTAATTTAAAGATCATAGGGTTCTACCCATTGTCGACACTTATGTGCGACACTTTAATAATCACAAATCTTGTGCCAATTCAGGATTTCAAAAAGAGAAACTGACAATTTTTAAGTCAGTGAATTACAAAATGACAAACGAGTTTGTAAAAGCGACATATGGAGAAAAAATATCCTGTCTGCTTCATTTTTATGCTTTTGACAGGTTGATTAATTATTGCCATAACCTCATAAAACATCTTTGGTGATTTTAATTGTCCTTGATAATCAAAAATATAAGATACAATGGTCAGCCCACCGGCTATGATATATTGAGTATTTTAGGAAGCCTAACTAAATGTAAAAGTGATTAAAAAAAAACGATATAAGATAGTATGGTTGCAATAAATTGTTTTATTAAATGGGCTTGGTACCAAGCCTGGTTTTTATTTATTGCAGTGTTGTTGAAAAATAAAATTAATCCAGCGAATACTTTTAATAGTCACCGAAGTAGCGGGGCTTGAATAATAATTTTTAGTTATAAACCTTATGAAACACTTTCAAACTCTCTTTGCGATATTTGCAGTTGTTCTGCTCTCTCTTTTTTTGATACCCGATGATCTGAAAGCTCAAAATACTTCCTCTGCTACTCAAATTGATACAACCCTTTTTAATAATATGCAGTTTCGGCCAGTTGGACCTACCCGGGGCGGACGAGTAACTGCCGTAGAAGGCCATCAAGCACATCCCTATACATTTTATATGGGAGCTGCCGGTGCCGGCGGAGTTTGGCGTACTACCAACTATGGATCAGATTGGACTAATATTACGGATGATGCTGATTTCAAAAGTACATCCATCGGAGCTATAGAAATAGCAGAATCTGATACAAACGTTATTTATGTAGGTACAGGCAGTGATGGTATTCGTGCAAATGTGACAATCGGACGCGGAATTTATAAAACTACCGATGCAGGAGAAACATGGAAAAACCTGGGACTCGAGGAAGGTGGACAGATTGGGGCCGTCAAAGTCCATCCGGAAAAACCTGACTTGGTGTACGTTGCTGCGCTCGGGCATCCCTTTGGTAAAAATGAGCAACGGGGTGTCTTCCGTTCCCAAAACGGGGGTGAGACATGGGAAAACGTACTTTTTGTGTCCGATTCGACGGGCGCTATTGATCTGGAGCTAAATCCCGAGAACCCGGATGAAATTTATGCGGTTATGTGGCGCGCTGAACGTAAGCCATGGACCATCATCAGTGGGGCTGATAAAGAAAATGGACTCTACAAATCCACCAATGGCGGTGACAGCTGGACTAAGCTTGAAAACGGACTCCCAGGTGGGCTGACTGGTAAAATGGATCTGGCCGTTACTCCTGCTGATCCGGACAGGATCTACCTGTTGGTGGAAGCTCCCGGTGATGAGCAAGGCTTATATCGCTCCAATGATCGTGGAGAAAGCTGGGAACAAACCTCCAATAAGGAAGAAATTATGAGCCGGCCATTTTATTTCACTAACATCACAGCCCATCCGAAAAACCCCGATATGGTGTATGTGGGGAACGTGCGTTACTGGGTATCTACCGATGGCGGCGAAACATTTGAACGACGCCCGGTAACTCATGCAGATGTTCATGATCTGTGGATTAACCCTGATAATCCCAAAATACAGGTTCAGGGAAATGATGGAGGTGCTACGGTAACCCTTGATGGAGGAAAAACATGGTCCACTCAGCTAAATCAACCTACTGCTGAACTATATCAGATTCATGTGGACAATCAGTTGCCCTACTGGTTGTATGCGGGACAGCAAGACAATACGACCATCTCCGTACCTAGCTTGCCTCCGGCAGAAAGTGCTGAAAATGCTCAGGGGCTTTGGAATATGGCTGGTGGCTGTGAGACAGGTCCGGCCGTGCCGCAACCTAACAATCCCTCGATTGTATTTTCTAATTGTAAAGGTCGGTTTGGACAATACAGTACTATTACCGGCCAGCAAAGAAATTACTATGTGGGGGCACAAAATATGTACGGGCAGAACCCTAAAAATCTTAAATATAGATTCCAGCGGGTAGTTCCTATTGAGATTTCTCCACATGACTCAAGTGTTGTCTATAATGCATCACAATATATTCACCGTACTACCAACGGCGGGCAAAGCTGGGAACAGATCAGCCCGGACCTAACGGCCTTCAAAGATCAGTTCCAGGTAGCATCGGGTACCCCCATAACTAGAGATATTACCGGAGAAGAGCATTATAGCACGTTATATGTAGTACAGGTATCTCCACACAACAAGGATGTAATTTGGACCGGTGCCAATGATGGTCCGGTACATGTAACAACAGATGGTGGTGAAAACTGGACGGATGTAACACCGGAGGGACTGCCGCCCAATGGACGTGTGGATGGAATTGATCCATCGCCACATACTCCGGGAACTGCCTATGTAGCCGTGCAGCGTCGCCTGCTTGATGACTTTAAACCATATATCTATCGTACTACTGATTTTGGGAAAAACTGGACTCTCCTTACAGATGGAAATGGCATACCCGAAGACAACCCCGTACGGGTAGTTCGAGAGGATCCAAATCGTAAGGGAATGCTATATGCCGGGACGGATTGGGGATTGTATTTTTCTCTCGATGATGGCAAGCAATGGCAGCAATTGAAACAGGGCCTCCCGCAAACAACCATAACGGATATCAAGATAAAAAATGAAGATCTTGTGGTGTCTACTATGGGGCGTAGCTTTTGGATCCTCGATAATCTAACTCCATTGTATCAATATGATATCGATATGGCTCGTGTTGACCAACATCTTTTTGAGCCCCGTGACACTTACCGTATGCGCTACCGCGGTGGTGGGGGATCTGATGTTCCTCAATTTCCTGAGGCTGGAGTTATGATTGATTTCTATCTTTCAGATATTTCCAAAGAAGAAATTACGATGGATATCATGAAAGAAGATGGAACTGTTATCCGTCGTTTTATAGGAACTTCCGCGGCAGATACTAATCTAACGCAACTAGCCAATGATAAACCCATAACAGAAAGTGTGGCTAAAATCGGAGAGCCGGATTCTATTAATGTAGAGCAAGGGCATAACCGGTTTATCTGGGATATGCGTCACCCCGGAAGCACCACACTTTCATCAGACGGGACTACTTATTTTGGTCCCTATAGAGGGCCAATGGTTCCCCCGGGAGATTATCAGATTCGTTTGTCGGCCGGTGATTGGAAGGAGGTAAAAGACTTTAAACTAATGATGGATCCTCGGCTTTCATTCATTGGTATATCTGAGGAAGACCTGCTGGCGCAGGAGGAATTGAATCTTAAAATTCGTGATGCAATTGGGCAGGCAAAAAAAGTAGCTGCTCAGATTGATACTCTTCGCAACGAACTACTTATACAGGAAAATGTTGATCACTCAGTATCGCTAGATAAGGTCAATGAGCTATTCAGTCGCCTTGTCACTTCTGAGGTGGGAAGCTACCAGAAGCCGGTACTTATAGATCAGATGGAGTATCTATATCGCATGACTACTTCTGCTGATCAACGACCGGGAGATGATGCCTATGAAAGATTTGATGAACTTAATAATAGGCTTCAAGAAATACTTTGGGGATGGGATCAAATGCAAAACGCCTTGGAGAGTCAATAACCTTTTTAGTTATATCTCATAGTATTTATGTTGACGGACTCACTATGGATTAATTTTTCGATGGCTACAATTTTGATGTTGTAAAGATCTCTTTAAGCTGAAACTATCATTTAGTGGCATGTTTGTATGGGTGTAAACAGGTTATACATTTATTAAAGAAACCAATTCATGCTTAAGATAAATCTCCAAACTTCTCTTTAGCCATTTCCCTGTTTTAGGCTTATATTTTCTACCCACTTACTCACTCATAAAAACAAATTTTAAAAAGGGAATTTATTATGTCACTTGGAATTAATAGCATCGAAGAACTTCTGGGAGATGAAGCTTCTGATCTTCTTAATCACAAATGTAAAACCATAAGTACAGATCGCTTGATTAAGCCTTCTGCGAACTACGTTGATGATGTTTGGTATCATTCTGACCGAAACAATCGCGTACTTCAAAATCTACAAAGATTATTGAACAATGGTCGTTTGGGTGGTACCGGTTTTCTTTCAATTCTGCCTGTGGATCAAGGGATTGAGCACTCAGCCGGGGCATCGTTTGCAAAGAATCCGGATTACTTTGACCCGGATCATATTGTAAATTTAGCAATGGAGGCCGGCTGTAATGCGGTTGCTTCTACCTTTGGTGCTCTTGCTTCTGTATCCAGAAAATATGCGCATAAGATTCCATTTGTAGTTAAAATTAACCACAATGAATTATTGACTTACCCAAATAATTATGACCAGATTATGTTTGGAACTATAGATCAGGCCTATGATATGGGAGCTGCCGCAGTTGGTGCTACGATCTATTTCGGATCTGAAGAATCAAACCGACAAATTCAAGAGGTAGCCCAGGCTTTTGCTTATGCACATGAACTTGGCATGGCTACCATTCTTTGGTGTTATACCCGAAACAGTGCGTTTAAAGTTGAGGGTGTAGATTACCATTCATCAGCAGATTTAACGGGACAGGCAAATCATATTGGAACAACCTTGGGTGCAGACATTATCAAACAGAAGCAACCTACCAATAACGGTGGCTATAAGGCACTCAATTCCGGCGACTCCAGCTATGGAAAACTGGATGAACGTATCTACTCTGAATTAACTTCTGATCATCCAATCGACTTAACTCGATATCAAGTAGCAAACTGCTTTATGGGACGTGCCGGTTTAATTAACTCAGGCGGTGCATCCGGTAAAAATGATTTTGCAGATGCGGTAAAAACTGCAATTATCAATAAACGTGCCGGCGGCATGGGGCTTATCAGTGGCCGCAAGGCATTTCAGCGACCTTTGAAAGAAGGCGTTAAGCTTTTGAATATGATACAGGATGTGTACTTAAATGACGAAATCACGCTTGCATAAAAGCGTAAATCATATGGAGCCTTACAGGGATTACCTGTAAGGCTCTTTTATTAAATCCATCCTGACCTTTATTATTTGAGTAGCCAAAACCCACATATTAAGCAACCTCAATCTCTTTTTTCCAAAAAGTATCTGATCATTTCTATTGGGCTAAGTTTAGCCACAATGGCAGCAGTTATTTATTGGACTTATACCCCCGGTGTTTTAACACATTTAGCTCCAAAACGATTACCGGGTTTAGTAATAGCGGTAATTGTATCTTTACTTAGGGTTTGGTTTTCAGCAGCTAAAATCCGCTTCCTTTCGGAAAAAAAATTAAGCTGGTTTGCTTCTATCCGAGTGGTGCTGGCATGGGATTTCACATCGGCAGTTACCCCATCAACCATTGGGGGGGCTCCATTGGCAACTTATGCAATGACCAAAGAGGGATTGAAGCTTGGAGATTCAGGGGCGATTATTTTATACGGAGTATTGCTTGATCAAATCTGGTTTGCCCTGGCGATACCTATCTTACTATTTGCGGGAATATTTTATGAGGTTGTGCCCCCGGAAATTGGCTTGGTTGGGGATGTTTCAATGGGATTACTTTACATGGGGCTATTGAGTTATGCCGGGGTATTGGCATATGGTGTGTTAGTGAATCCGGCCGCAATTAAAAAGGTGGTGAAAATAGTATTTAAACTCCCCGTATTGCGAAGAATGAGTGATAAGATTGAAGTTGAAGCGGAGAACCTTGAAGAATATGCTCATCAGCTTAGAAAAAAACCTCTAAGTTTTTTATTGAAAGCATTTTGTTTGTCAACTATGTCCTGGCTGGCGCGAATTGCTCTTCCGACAATAGTTGTACTTAGTTTACTTCCCGCACCTGAAGTGCTTTCCGTGCTCAGAAGTTTGGCCATGAATCTTGCCTTTTTGGTGGTGCCAACGCCGGGCGGAAGTGGAGGAGTAGAGGGCTTATTTGTACTTTTTCAAGGACCACTTATTACCCGGGAAGGTTTTATAGGCTTAGCTGTTTTCCTTTGGAGGATTATAAGCTACTATATTAGTATTGGCCTGGGAATGATGGCAACTACCTGGTATATCAATCAAAAAGTTGTAGAAATTCAACATCAGAATTAATATGGCTAAAGTGAAAACTCAATACGAGTGTTCAAATTGCGGATATATTTCTCCTAAATGGAATGGAAGTTGCCCATCTTGTGGCGAGTGGAATACCTTTACTGAAAAAACGATTTCCAAAAAATCATCTTCGGCCCATAAAGCTAAAGTTGAAGGGCTGGAGGCCTCAGCTTCACCCCAAAAATTAGAAGAGGTTGAAACCTCAGAAAAAAGCCGGTTTAAAAGTAATATTACTGAACTGGATAGGGTGTTGGGAGGTGGATTTCTTCCGGGATCGTATGTGCTTATTGGCGGAGAGCCCGGGGTAGGAAAAAGTACACTTACGCTTCAAATCGCCAAGGCAAATACTGATCTAACCATTCTGTATTGTGCAGGTGAAGAGTCTGCGGGACAAATTAAACAACGCGCTGCCCGATTGGGCGTGGAGTCAGATAAACTGTTTATATATAATGAAACTCAGGTAGATTCCATTATTGCGGAAGCTCAAAAAATGCAACCGGATTTACTGATTGTAGATTCCATTCAAACGGTATACAGAACCGAGTTATCAAGTATGCCTGGAAGCATTCAACAGGTAAAAGAATGCGCGGCTTTATTTCAGCAACTGGCCAAAAAGAAAAATATAACCACACTGGTTATCGGTCATGTAACAAAGGAAGGAGATATTGCAGGCCCCCGGGTTTTGGAGCACATGGTTGATACAGTACTTCAATTTGAAGGGGATAAGCAATACACGTATCGATTACTCAGAAGCTTGAAAAACCGATTTGGCGCTGCGCAGGAAGTAGGAGTTTTTGAGATGAAGTCAGATGGACTCATTGAGGTTTCTAACCCCTCAGAATTATTTATTTCGGATAAAACAAGCGGAGTAAGTGGAAATGCAGTTGTTTGTACCATGGAGGGGACCCGGCCACTGTTGATTGAAGTTCAGGCCTTAGTTACGCCATCTTCGTACGGATCGCCCCAGCGTACTGCCAATGGTTTTGACAGAAATCGGTTGGCGTTGTTACTTGCTGTTTTAGAAAAAAGAGTAGGTAAAAATTTTTCCAATCATGATGTGTACTTAAACATTGCCGGAGGATTTAAGCTCAATGACCCTGCGGGAGATTTAGGTGTATGCTGTGCTTTGGTATCGAGCCTCATGGATGAGCCAATTACATCTCATATGGCGTTTATCGGAGAAGTAGGGTTGGGTGGTGAAGTGCGAACGGTTCCTCATTTGGAGCAACGTGAAAAAGAAGCCAAAAAATTAGGATATAAAGAATTGGTGATGCCCGGCTCTAAGCAGAAAAGCGGTATTCGTTACTTACATGAAGCCATAAAAAAAGCCCTCAGGTAAAACCGGAGGGCTCGAATTCGTTACACTTCGTTTAGAAGTTGTCGCGTTCGCGACGTCGTTGTTCACGTTTCGCTTTTTTCAAAGCTTCACGTCGCTCAACAGAAGGCTTCGTATACTGCTGCCGATCTTTGTATTCATTGAGAACACGTGAACGGGTTACCAGTTTCTTAAAGCGATTTATTGCACGATCAACACTTTCGTTGTCTTTTACTTCGACTCCTAACATGAAGTATCACATCCTTTCTTTTAATTTTGTCCCATGATTGGGAACACTCAATATACAAACTCTTTTGCTGTTTTGAAATAAATGAGTGCAGCTACAAATTAATCTTATAAAACCGATGAAATAAGGTCACGGAATCACTCCACTCTATTATTAATGATCAGCTCATCAGGTATCGCCGATTCTAATACCCCGATTCCAAATAGGGCATAGTCGTACCTGGCAGGGTCTTCCGGTAATAGTATCTTCATCCTTTCAGTCAGTTCCTGAACCGCTTTCCAGTCATTTTGCTTTCTGGAAAGGAGCCCAAGCTTGCGAGCTTGTCGTGCTACATGGACATCTAAAGGAATTTTGAGCTCACTGGGAGGCATGAAAGCCATAGTGCCTGGATCAACAGGGCTGTTTTTTCGGATACACCATCTTAAGTACATATATAATCGCTTAGCGGAACTGTTTTTTTCAGGATTGGAAACATGTTTTTTGGTGCGCTGAGGAATTTGAGGGTGAAAAGTGAAGAATTGCTCGTGAAAAACGGCAATTAATTCACGGCGTTCCCTTGTTGCTTTTTCTAAGCAATAAGCCCAAAAATTTTCAAATGTTTTAAATTTTAGAAGAATGGTTTGCAAGGTTTTTGTAAGCCAATGCAAATCTATAGATTTAAATGTTCGGTGTTTAAAACCTTCAAAGCTTGGAGCATTACTTTCAGAATAATTTTTAATGAATTCAGCCGGCCGGTAATTCATGCGTCGAAGCAAATCTTCTACTTTGGCATTTACAATATCCCTGCGCCCCCAAGCCATAGTGGCGGCAAAAAAACCGGCCAGTTCTTTGTCGTTTTTATTTTCAAAAGCATGCATAAACTGAACAGGATCATCATTGATGTATTCCGGTTGTTCAATTTTATTTACTAGTTCATCAAGAAATGGTTTGAGCCTTATTAGTTCCTTTTGGGATATGGTTTTATATTTTTTTCTTTTTTGAGGCAAGGATCGGCAAGGTGATTTAAAAACTATAAATTAACAACAGAATGGCTAAAATACGTCTTATATTGCAATATTAAGCCCTGTTATTCTACAAACAAATTTTAGTCTAATTGATTCAGAATATTAAAAATTGGTTTTTTGCTTTAGTAGATGACTATATGCATGCCCGGTACGGGAAACGGAAAAGCGTGCTGTTTAAAGATCACCCTAAAGAAGTGATTGAAATAGGAGCCGGATACGGAGCTAATTTCAGATACTTGAAATCGGGGACTAGGGTAATTGCAGTTGAGCCAAATTCATCACTGCGTGATATACTCAAAAAGAGAGCGGAGCGCTTTGGAATTATTTTAGAAATTCATCACGGAGGTGCTGAGGAGTTGCTCATACCCGATAACCATGTAGAGATGGTATTAGGCAGCTTGGTATTGTGTTCTGTAAATGATCCGATCCAAGTTGTTTCTGAAATCAAGAGAGTGTTGAAAGCGGGAGGCAGGTTTGCTTATCTGGAACATGTAAAAGCTCGGGAAGGAAGTTGGGTGTATGGTATCCAACGAATGGTCAGAAAACCGTGGAAGTGTTTTTTTGATGGATGCCATGTAACACGTGATACCGGTAAGCTGATTCAAAACTCCGGATTTAAGAATGTTGATCAGCAAGCTTTTAACAGTCGTACCATATTCGTACCGATTATACCTCATATAAGCGGGGTTGCTGTTAAGTAAAAGCCAGGACGCTGAGTTATTTTAGTTATCCTTCGTGAGACGTTCGGTAAGCACTTTATTTGCTTTTGGAAAAGGATATTGCTCCAGCTCATTTCGGTGAACCCATCTTATTTCCTGACTGGATTTTGGTTTCGGTGTCCCTGAGATCAGCTTACAGAACCAAGCATGTAAAGTGATGGAAAAATGAGAATAGGTGTGTTTAAGAGTCATGAATTCTTCAAAAGCTTTTGTTTCAACATCAAGCTCTTCTTTTAATTCACGCTCAACCGTTTGCTGAATTTTCTCCTCGTCTTTTTTCTTGCCGCCGGGGAATTCCCATAAACCGCCGAGCATAGCATCTTCGGGGCGAAGTGCGATAAGTAATTTTCCGTCCTCACGCTCTAAAATTCCTACTCCTATAATGTGATGTGGCTTTTTTTTGGCCGGAGATTTGTAAGGAATAGTATCGGTTTTAGCCATTTTTGAGGCAATGCAACCCGGTTGAACCGGGCAATTTGTACAGTCCGGATTTGAGGGAGTACAAACAATAGAACCGAGCTCCATAAGTGCTTGATTAAAATCCCCGGGCTGTTTTTCATCGATTAATTCATTAGCAAACTCCTGCACTTTATTGCGGGTTTTTGAGCTTCGTGTATCTTGCTCAATCCCAAAATACCGGGTTAATACCCTAATAACATTTCCGTCAACTACAGCATTAGGTTTATTGAAAGCAATACTTGTGATTGCGGCTGCAGTATAAGGTCCAATCCCTTTTAGCTTGATGATCTCATCGTACTTTTCAGGTAGTTTTCCACCACAATTCTCAATTAAATCCTTGGCGGCTGAATGTAAATTACGGGCCCGGCTATAATAGCCCAGCCCCTCCCAGGCTTTTAAAACTTCCTGTTGATCGGCTTTTGCTAAATCATAAACCGTGGGGAAAAGTGAAATGAAATTCCGGAAATATGGAGTGGCTTGGTCAACCCGGGTTTGCTGAAGCATAATTTCTGAAACCCAGATTTTATAGGGGTCGAGTTCATCCCGCCAGGGCATGGGTCTTTTATGACCTTTATACCAAGCTAACAGGTGAGAAGAAAAATCTGCAGGTTGCAAGAATAATAAAGCTTTTAGAGGTTTTTGGAATGAATTTTAATCTTCGCTGTCGCGTGAAATATCCATTACGTTCAGGGTGACATCAATAGAAGCAGCGGCTCCCAAACGATCAGTAGCTATGATTTTGAAAGTTGATTCTCCCACTTGCCGCTCTGTTGGAGTCCATTTGAATTCTCCGGTTTTTTCATTGATGGAAGCACCATCAGGCAAGTCGACTCCAATGTAGCGTACTAATGAATTTTGAGGGCTGTCAGGATCAGTTGCATTGAATTCAACAACATATTCTTCGTTTACGGCGATACTTGTATTGCGTACCGGGGTGAATCGGGGTGGGGAATTAAAAGACCTGACATCCACTATAAAACGCGTACTGTCCGATTCTCCTTCAGCGTTAGTAGCAACAATATTAAACCAATAATTTCCGATTTGGTTGACCGAAGGCTGCCAGAAAAATCCTTGTTTGCGAATTTTGGCATTGTCAGCATTGGAGCGGTATGAAAACTCGACTTCACTGACCGGATAGTTTCCCTGCATTTCTAATGGCATAATCAGAGGGCTCGGATAAGTGATTACTTGATTTGGGATAGCTTTAATTTTAAAGTCAGAATCTGAGCCTTGTACAACCTCAGCTGATTTCTCTTTTAATAGGACTGTAGTAATTTTATCGTTTTCGGCAATCCATAGGCGGCTGGAACTGTTAGCGATAAAATTTCCTGATTTTGTATCTTCTTTCCACAAACTTAGCAAGCCTGAATTGTCTGTTGTCCAAACCCGCCCTGAGTTGGTTCTTACTAAAATTCGATTATTCCATCTCACAATTTTTTGAACAGGCTCATTTGTGATACCAATGCGTTTTCCAATGCCGGTTGATCTGATTTCAAAAATCTCTCCATTACCGGTACTTCCCCAAACTTCTTCCTCATCAATGAAAATATGTGAGAGGGGTGATCTGAGCGAAATATTTTGAGACCGCTCTAAATTTGATTCTTTTTGCTTAAAAACGATTAGTGAAGGAGCATCAGTAAGTACAAAAAGTTGATTGCTGAAGTCGGTGGTTCGAATATCCAGAACGGAAGCACCTGAAAGATCACTTGCAGCCATTCTTTGAACCTTAGTATCAACTGATTCAGGAGTTTCCAGGGAAACCATACCTAATCCACCATCCCCTAAAGCAATGTAAAGGTTGTTATCAATACGGGCGGCAGCTCTTGGCCGTTCCGGAAGAAAAGTGGAAGAATAAACTCCAAGAGGAGAAGTAGGTTCAAGCACGGTTAATCTTCGCGAATCACCGAATAAATAGGCAAACCGGATGTCAGCCATAATTCTATTTCCCCGGCGTTGCATTCCAGTGGAGGTATAAAGCCATTGGAGGGAATCAGGATAAGCTCTGAAAACAGCCATTCCTTCTTCTTCAGAAAGCACATAAAGGTGAGTTGGAGAGGCTTCCATAGTCACTACATCCGGGATTTCCATGAGCTGGCTGTAATCCTGAACTAACTTTTGTTGGGCGTTGGTTTGGGTTCCAAATAAAATAATCGAGAATAAAAAGAGAGCAATTTTCGATGTAAAATTCATATTTCTATAACCAATTATGCATTTTATACCAGTGTATAGTTCGTGAAATTCCTTCAGACAAAGAAACTTTTGACTGGTAATCTAATTCTTTTTCAGCTTTTTTGGAGCTACAGGTCCATTCCAGGATAAGCTCATTTGCTTTTTCTTTGTTAATAACGGGATAGATGCCAAATAATGATGCAACATTTTCAATCAAGCCGGCTGCTTTTTTCACTAACTTTGGTTTTATCTTGAGAGGTATCGTTTTCTTGCCTAATACTTTGGAAGTAATAGCCCTGATATCATTCCAGGAATGAGTTCCTTCACCTGAAATAAAATAAGTATGAACACCTTCATCTGTTTTATTTGCTGCCCGTAATATTCCATCCACTAAATCGCTCACATACACCATCGAAACCCGCGGATTGTTCCCATCTCCGACAATAGGGCAAATTCCTTTAGCACATGCTTTAAAGAAGGAATAAATTTGGTCTTCCCGTGGACCATATACAGCCGGGGGCCGGATAATTTTAATACTGTCGTTTTTTTTAGCTGCTGCTTTTATACGTGCTTCCATCTCTTTTTTGGATTCCCCATACATACTTACCGGATTCATCGGTTCATTTTCCCTTTTGGGAGTTCCGTTGCTGGGGCCTGCGGCCGCAAGAGAAGAAAGAACTACAATATTTTTTACTCCTTTTTTTTGAGCTAAACGCACGAGATTTTCTGTGGCATCAACATTGGCCTGAGTAAATTCTTTCTTTGAAGGCGCTTTAACAATAGCGGCAATATGAAAAAGCACATCAACATTTTCTAAGCCCTTACCCAATGCTTTTAAATCATTAAGATCTCCTCCTATGGTTTTAAAAGTCATTCCACGCAACCATTTTTCGCTGCTTCGGACCAGGCATCGCACCTCATTATATTCCGGAGAGTTTATGAGTGCTTCCACCAAATGACTTCCAATAAAACCTGTTCCTCCGGTTACAAAGGCTTTCATTAATTTCCTTATATTTGAAGATTATTTAGACTGAAAAAGAGATAATAGCAAGAATCATCGCAGGGCAATTAAGATACAAATATGCCATCTGCTTTTAAATTTTTATGAAAGAATTAAGAGTCGCCCTTTTTACAGGCAATTATAATCACATTAAGGATGGAGTTTCTCTCACTTTAAATCGGTTGGTTAAATTTTTAGAGGATCAGGGAATACCTGTATTGGTGTTTGGGCCGACAATAAAGGAGCCTGCGCTTAATCATAATGGCAGATTGGTTCCTTTACCGTCTATACGCATGCCGGTCTCAAATCGGGGTGAATATAGGGTAACAACGGGATTGTCTGTTAAAGCGGAGCAAGAACTGGAAGAATTTAATCCTACTCTTGTGCATATTGCTACTCCTGACCGGGGAGGTTATAAGGCACTTAAATGGGCTCAAAAAAATAATGTACAGGTAGTAGGTTCATATCATACCCACTTTACAAGCTATCTGAAATACTATGGATTGAACTTTATTGAATTCATAGCCTGGAGGTATTTGAGCTGGTTTTATAGTTCTTGTGCCCATGTTTATGTACCCTCACAGTCTATGATAGACGAATTGATCACCCAGGGTTTTGATACAAAAATGAAAATCTGGGCTCGGGGGGTAAATACAAAGTTGTTTTCTCCGGATAAAAGGGATGAACAATGGCGGGCAGAGATGGGTTTTAAAAAGGATGATATTGTAGTTAGTTTTGTTTCACGTTTAGTATGGGAAAAGGAATTAAATACTTTTAGATATAGTGTGCAGCAATTGGCTTCCAATAATAAAAATGTAAAAGCATTGGTTGTAGGAGACGGCCCTGCAAAACAAGAATTGCAAGAATTGATGCCGGAAGCTTGCTACACAGGTTTTTTGGAAGGTGAAGATTTGGCAAGAGCTTATGCCAGCAGTGATGTGTTTTTGTTTCCATCTCATACCGAAACTTTTGGAAATGTAACTTTAGAAGCGATGAGCAGTGGTTTACCCTGCCTGGTTGCGGATGCTACCGGCAGTAAATCACTCGTAGAACATGGAGTGAACGGTTGCCTGGCAGAGCCCGGGAATAAAGCTGATTTTGCCAAAAAATTGTCCCTGATAGTTTCTGAGAAAGAGCTTCGAGAGCAGATGAAAAAAGAATCTCGAAACAAAGCGCTGAAATATGAGTGGGATGAAATAAACGGGAAGCTGGTGGAAAATTATAAAGAAGCATTGAGCTTACCTTCTCCAAAGAATTATTTATAAAATACTATAATAACTGAATGAAAATAATTGACATAGCTGAATTTTATACGGATCAGGGCGGAGGGGTAAAAACCTATATTAACCAAAAGCTGAAATTCGGTTCTCAACTGGGACATGAAGTGGTAATTGTGGCACCTGGAAAAGATTGGGGAGAAGAAGAACGACATGGTGGCCGGGTGATCTGGGTTAAAGGGCCCAGGCTTCCGGTTGATTGGCGATATCATATTTTATGGAGAGAAAAAGCAGTCCACCAGATTTTGGACCATGAAAAGCCGGATATTGTGGAGGGTTCTTCTCCCTGGACAGGGGGCTGGTTTGCCGGCCGGTGGAAGGGAGATGCTGTTAAAACCTTTATTTTTCATCAGGATCCTGTAGCGGCCTATCCACACACTTTCTTTGGAAATGCATTTGGATTCGACCGTGTAGACAATTTTTTCGGCTTCTACTGGAAATATTTGCAGCGATTAAGCAGTAGATTTGATGCCACTATTGTAAGCGGAAGCTGGCTGGCTGAGCGAATTGAAAAATATGGAGTGAATAATCCAATACCGGTTCCTTTCGGAATTGAAAAGGATTTTTTTTCACCTGAGAGACGAGACGAAAAACTCCGGGCAAAACTTTTAGCTGATTTTGGACTCCCTGAAGAAGCACATTTGATGATTGCTATCAGCCGTCATCATCCGGAAAAAAGATTAGGTACAGTGATTGATGGCTTTCGGGAAGCGGCAAAAGAAAAACCTATGGGCTTGATGATTTTTGGAGATGGCCCCATCAATAAATATGTGAATTTTAAAGCCGGTAAATCTGAGAATGTTAAAGTGATGGGGTTTACGGAAAATCGCGAACAACTGGCCGATTTAATAGCTTCATCCGATTATTTTGTGCATGGTTCAGCAGCAGAAACATATGGGATTGTAGTAGCTGAAGCAGTATGCAGCGGTTTGCCGGTAGTAGTACCACGCAGGGGTGGTGCAGCTGATATCGCAAATCCGGAGATAGGTGAAACGTATGATACGGGAGATGCAGAATCATTTAAGAAAGCGGTATTAAAACTGGTCCACAGGGATAGAAAGAAATTGGTTGAAGCTACTAAAATTGCGGCTCGAAATGATATTGTTACAATGGAAGGTCATTTTGAAATGTTATTTGAAACTTATGCCAGATTATTGGAAAATAAGCACAGTAAAGTCTGAAGTACTTAAAGAGCATGCTCAAATACGCGAATTAAATTGATATGTAATTCAGTAGCAGACCAATATATTTATTATCTTTGACACGATAATTTGAACCTATGTCAACAGCCGGTAGTTAACACTGTCTTTCCCAGGATGTGATTGAAAATTAATACTGGCTATATTTTGATGTTTATTTAGAATCTTTGTTAAGGAATCACCGAATGGCCGATCAAAAATCCAGCGCCACAAAATCAGACATTTTTTCCAAAGCTTTTAATTTTACAAAAGCGGATGAAGTCAAAGCTATGGGGCTATATCCGTACTTTAAGCCTCTTGAAGCAACGGATGGAACAGTTGTAGAAATTGAAGGGAAAAGAGTTATTATGGCAGGTTCCAATAATTATTTGGGACTTACCAACGATCAACGGACAATAAAAGCTGCCCAAGAAGCACTTACTAAATATGGGACGGGATGTACCGGTTCCCGGTATTTAAATGGTACCCTCGACAGCCATCTGGAGCTCGAAGACAAGCTCGCAAAATTCATGGGTAAAGAAGGATGCGTTCTTTTTAGCACTGGTTATCAAACTAATGAAGGTTCAATTCAAACCATAGCCGGCAGAAATGATATTATTTTTTCTGATAAGGATAATCATGCTTGTATAGTAGTAGGTACATTGGTTTCAAATGCCAAAACAGTTCGATATCATCATAACGATATGGATCAGTTGCGCAAACTTTTAGAAAGGGCTGATCCTGATGCCGGTAAAATCATTATCACGGATGGGGTCTTCTCCATGTCGGGTACGCTTGCAAATGTGCCCGAACTGGTAAAATTAGCTAAAGAATTTAATGCTCGTCTTTACCTAGATGATGCTCATGCTGTTGGAGTAGTGGGTAAAGGGGGGCGAGGGTCTGCTTCAGTATTTGGATTAACTGATGAAGTTGACTTAATCAGCGGAACTTTTTCCAAATCATTCGCTTCTCTCGGTGGATTTTTAGTTGGGGAAAAACCCGTCATTGAATACATCCGTCACAATTCTCCGGCCCACATTTTTAGTGCTTCCATGCCTCCTGCAAATGTAGCAACAGTATTAAAGGCGCTCGAGATTTTGCAGGAAGAGCCGTGGAGACTGGAAAGATTGGAAGAAATTGCTAATTACATGCGTAAAGAATTACGCGGGTTAGGATTCAATGTTTGGAGCAGCCAAAGCCCTATCATTCCGGTAGTGATTGGTGAAATGATGGATTGTTTTAAATTCTGGAAAGATCTTTTTGAAGAAGGAGTGTATGCAAATGCTGTGGTACCTCCGGCGGTACCTCAGGGGCAGTCGCTATTGAGAACCAGCTATATGGCCAGTCACACTGATGAGCACTTGGATCAAATTTTGGAAGCTTTCCGAAAAGTAGGTCTGAAACATGGTGTTATAGACAGAAACGGTCACTCTGAAATAGAATGAAAACCAATTTCATCAAGGTTATATGAATAGTTCAAGTGTAACCATCGTTTCAACAAAAGAAGAAACGAAGCGCTTTGTAAATTTCATATATTCGTTTTATGAGGGAGAAGAACACTGGGTGCCGCCGTTGCGGATGGATCAGAAAAAGCTGATCAACACCGATAAAAATCCATTTTTTGAGAACGCCGAAATAGCTCTTTTTTTGGCAGAAAAAGACGGCAAGGACGTAGGTCGCATTGCTGCAATTGTAGATCATCGGTTTAACGAGTTTCATGGTACTAAAACCGGTCACTTTGGTTTTTTTGAATGTATAAATGATCAGCATACGGCAAACTTATTATTTCGTGTAGCTTCTGATTGGTTAAAAGATAAGGGGATGACCAAGGTTTTAGGGCCGGCCAGCCCAAGCATGATGGATACCATAGGTGTTTTAATTGAGGGGTATGATAAAGACCCTTATATATTGATGCCTTATAATTATCCTTATTATGATGAGCTGATATTAAATTCCGGTTTTTCCAAAGAGATGGATATGTATGCCTATATCGTGGATACGGAATCAGTTGCGGTAGAGAGGATGGAAATGGCCAAGAAGATTGTAAAGCGCCGCATACCGGATCTGGAAATACGCCCGATCAATCTCAACGACATGGATTCTGAAATTAAGATTGTTCGAGAGATATTTAATCAGGCATGGAAAGATAACTGGGGATTCATACCGCTTTCCGAAAAAGAATTTGAAGCCGCCGGTAAAGACCTGAAAATGATTATAGACACAGACTTTGCCCATGTGGCTGAAGTTAAGGGAGAACCGATTGGGTTTTCTATTGGTTTGCCAAATATTAATGAGATTCTAAAAACCATGAATGGGAGATTATTTCCATTTGGGATTTTTAAGCTGCTTTGGGGTAAGCGAAAACTAAAAAGCCTCAGGACAGCTTTAATGGGCGTTATTCCGAAATATCAAGGAAAGGGAGTAGATGCATTGCTGCATCAGCGATCGATAAAGAATGGCTTGGAAAATGAAGGTAAAACTATATCTGAGTTAAGCTGGATTTTAGAAACCAATACTGAAATGATTCGTGTTGCTGAACGAATCGGGGGAAAGCTCGATAAAACCTATCGCATGTACTCTAAAGAGCTTTAATTTCACCTCTCCATTTTTAACACTCATTTCACAACATCTACATAGTTTTTCCTTATCTTTTTAAGGCTTGGAAGTAAAATATTGGCTTACTCCTAAAGGTCAGCACAGGTTTGCTGTTACTTACGGGCTAATTAATTATCAACAAAAAAACTAAACGACAAAAGATGAGCGAATTTCGTATCGAGAAAGACTCTATGGGTGAAGTAAAGGTTCCAAAAGATGCTTTATATGGAGCTCAAACACAACGTGCACATGATAACTTTCCGGTAAGCGGTATTAAATTCAGCCGTGAGTTTATTGAAGCTTTGGGATATGTGAAGAAAACGGCTGCTATTGTAAACACAGAATTAGGGCTCTTGGATGAAGGGGTCTCTTTAGCTATTCAAGCCGCAGCACAGGAAGTAGCAGACGGACTTCATGACAAAGAATTTGTGATAGATATTTTTCAGACCGGATCGGGTACTTCCACCAATATGAATGCCAATGAAGTTATTGCTCATCGGGCCAATGAACTTAAGAAAAACCTGAAGGTAGATATACATCCGAACGATCACATCAATTACGGACAAAGTTCAAATGATGTAATCCCGACTGCTATTCGCGTAGCTGCTGTTAAAGGCGTAAAAAATGACCTGATCCCGGCGCTTGAGCATCTCAACAAAACCTTCCTGGAAAAAGGAAAAGAATATTCAGATGTGGTAAAAACGGGACGTACGCATCTCATGGATGCCATGCCGGTTACCATAGAACAAGAGTTTGGCGGATATGCCCGCCAGGTTGAACTGGGAATTAAACGGGTTGAGTCTGCTCTTGAGCGGGTGAGTGAGCTTCCACAAGGAGGGACGGCTGTTGGAACCGGAATTAATACGCATAAAGATTTTGGTAAAAAATTCGCCGCAAAAATATCTGAATTGACGGGCCAATCATTTACTGAAGCTGAAAATCATTTTGAAGCGCAAGCCACCGTGGATGCTCCCGTTGAACTAAGCGGACAGCTTAAAACTATTGCGGTTGGCTTAATGAAAATAGGAAATGACTTAAGGTGGATGAATTCAGGTCCTAACAGTGGTATTGGAGAGGTAGAGTTAGCCGCACTTCAACCCGGCTCTTCTATTATGCCTGGAAAAGTGAATCCGGTGATAGAAGAATCTTTGACTATGGTTTGTGCGCAGGTGATCGGAAACGATGCAACGGTAACCATCGGTGGGCAGGCCGGTAATTTTGAACTCAATGTGATGTTGCCTGTAGTAGCTCACAATCTATTGGAATCTATCAATATTTTAGCCAATTCAGCCCGCAATCTAGCCGATCGTTCTGTTTCAAAATTAAGTGTAAAAAAAGAACGCATTGCTGATATGGTGGGCAGAAATCCAATTTTAGTTACAGCTTTAAACCCAATTATTGGATATGATTTAGCTGCTAAAATTGCCAAAAAAGCCTTTGCCGATGGGCGACCGCTTAAAGATGTGGCCAAAGAGATGACTGATTTATCTGACAAAGAATTAGATAAAGCCCTGGATCCGATTAAAATGACGAAAGGTGGTTTTACTGAATAACCAAGCTTTTGGTAACACAAAGGCCTCCGCTTTTTAAAGGAAAAAGAACGATAGGCGCGATGGAGACTGTTTCATAAAAAAGCGCTTTTCCGTATTATATCGCCCCGTTTGTAAGGGCGCTTTCCTGAAATTTCAGAACAACAATTTAAAAAATGGCCCAAGTAAAAAATAAGACGAAAAAAACCAAGTTTACCGCTGCTCAGAAGAAAGAAATCCTTGCAGATTTTAAGTTGGGTTGGGTAAGCCGGCATATGTCGTTGATTGGCAGAAAAGAAGTGCTGACCGGAAAAGCCAAGTTCGGAATTTTTGGAGATGGAAAGGAGATTCCACAGATTGCACTGTCAAAACAATTTCAGGAAGGAGATTTCCGCTCCGGCTATTATAGAGATCAAACATTAATGTTGGCTTTGGGGCAGGTAACTCCACAGCAACTTTTTGCTCAACTTTATGCTCACGCCGATGTGGAAGCTGATCCAAGTTCAGCCGGTCGACAAATGAATTCTCATTTTGGCACTCGATTGATAGATGAAGAAGGAAACTGGATCGATCAAACAAAATCCAAGAATACAGCTTCTGATATATCACCGACAGCCGGACAAATGGCGCGTCTTTTAGGGCTTGCTCAGGCCTCTAAAGTGTACAGAAATGAAAAAGCACTGAAAGGGAAAGAATGGAAGAAGTTTTCTAATAAAGGAAATGAGATTGCTTTTGGAACCATCGGTGATGCCAGTACTTCGGAAGGGGTATTTTGGGAATCTATAAATGCCGGTGGTGTTTTACAGATACCCATGGTAGTGTCAGTATGGGACGACGGTTTTGGGATTTCAGTTTCAAAAAAATATCAAACTACTAAAGAGAGTATTTCTGAAGTGCTTAGCGGTTTTCAACGCACGGAAGATAAACCGGGCTATGAGATTTTGACTGCAAAAGCCTGGGATTATCAAGGGCTCATTGAAACCTATGAAAAGGCTGCTAAAATAGCTCGCGAGAAACATGTACCCGTATTGGTTCATGTAATGGAAGTTACCCAGCCTCAAGGACATTCAACTTCCGGATCTCATGAACGCTACAAATCGGAAGAGCGCCTGAAGTGGGAAGAAGAATATTGTTGCCTTGAAAAACTTCGCCACTGGATTATTGATAACGATATTGCGAAGGCTAAAAAGCTTGACGAGCTGGAACAGGAGGCTCAGGATGAAGTAACTGAAGCCAAAACAGCAGCATGGAAAGCATTCATGGATCCTATCAAAGAGGAAAAGGCTACTGTTATCGATCTGATTAACAAGCTTAAGGATGAGTCAGGTGTTGAAAAAGCAGGTGAGTTTGCCAGGAAATTGAAAAACTATCCGAACGCAATACGTAAAGATATTTTGTCTGCAGCCCGAAGTGCCTTAGCTGTTACAGCCGGGAAAAATGGAGATGCAAGGGAAAAACTTGCTGAATGGGTTAAAAAATCCCGGGAAGAAAATAAAGAGCGATATAATTCTCATTTGTACAGTGAAACTCCAAAATCCCCATTAAAAGTAGAAGAAGTAAAACCGGAATATCCTGACAAACCGGAAAGGGTAGATGGTCGATTGGTGATTCGTGAAAATTTTGATTCTATTTTTGAAAAATATCCAAATACACTGGTCTTTGGTGAAGATTCAGGTAAACTGGGCGGTGTAAACAAAGGCCTTGAAGGCATGCAAGAGAAATTCGGTGAAATTCGTGTAAGTGACACGGGTATCCGGGAAGCAACCATCTTAGGGCAGGGAATTGGGATGGCCATTCGCGGCTTAAGGCCAATTACTGAAATCCAGTATCTGGATTATCTGCTCTATTGTTTCCAGGGTATTTCTGACGATTTGGCCACCCTTAGATATAGAACTAAAGGCGGTCAGGCTGCCCCTTTGATTATTAGAACGCGAGGACACCGACTGGAAGGAATTTGGCACTCTGGATCACCGATGGGAATGATCATAAACGGGGCGAGAGGGGTGCATTTATGTGTACCGCGAAATCTTACAGAAGCGGCCGGTTTCTATAATACCTTGCTTCAGGGGGATGACCCCGCTATAGTTGTTGAGCCTTTAAACGGTTACCGGCTCAAAGAAAATCTTCCGACTAACCTTGGTGAATTCACTATGCCGCTTGGTAAACCCGAAGTGGTGGAAGAGGGTACCGATATTACCGTAGTTTCATACGGTTCCACTTTTAATATCATTGAAAGCCTTATTCCGCAACTTAACGAAGCAGGGATTTCTATGGAGTTGATAGACGTTCGCACACTGCTTCCATTTGATCTGGATCATGTAATTGGAAAATCACTTGAGAAGACAAATCGTTTGTTAGTGGTTGACGAAGATGTACCCGGAGGGGCATCGGCTTATATCATGCAAAAAGTACTCGAAGAGCAAGACGGATACTTCCATCTGGATTCTGAGCCGAAATGTGTTACGGCTCATGATCATCGTCCGGCTTATGCCTCTGATGGTGATTACTTCAGTAAGCCCAATGCCGAGGATATTTTTGAGGCGATTTATGAAATCATGAGAGAAGCAGATCCGGAGCGTTTTCCGGCAATTTATTAGTCATTAGCTGACGGTTGAAAGCTTCTTCTAAATCAACCCTCGTGCTTTCAGCTCCAAATACTTGTTAATGGCATTCACGGAGAGCTCTTTAGGTGGGGTAAGAATGGTTTGAATACCCCGCTGGTTTAGTGCTTTCACGATCTGTTTTTTCTCAAAAGTGAACTTTTCGGCGATGGTTTTGGTGTAGATCTGACCAATGGTTTTAGATTCTTCATGGAGGAGCTTGGTCATTTCAGTATTCTCAAAAAAGATAGTGACGAGCAGGTGATCTTTAGCAATGCGCTGCAAATAAGGCAGTTGCCGTTCCATAGAGGAGAAAGTCTCAAAATTAGTATAGAGTAAAACCAAACTGCGCTGATTCACATGTTTCCGTAAAGAAATGACCAGTCGCTCATAATCTGATTCTAAAAAATTGGTATTCAGGTTATACAATGCCTCTTGAATACGCTGAATATGTGTGCGCTTTTTCTCCGGTTTCACGACTACAGAATCATCATTGGAAAAAGTAACCAATCCGGCTTTGTCGTCTTTAATTAAGGCAATATTTGAGATTACCAGGCTGGTATTAATGGCATAATCCAAAAGATGCAGTCCCTCAAAAGGCATTTTCATTACACGCCCCATATCAATAACGTTAATTACGTTTTGGGATCGCTCATCCTGATATTGATTGACCATCAGGTCATTTGTTCTGGCCGTAGCTTTCCAGTTTATGGAACGTACATCATCTCCACGCACATATTCCTTAATTTGGTCGAATTCCATGGTGTGGCCGACGCGACGTATCTTTTTAATGCCAACATCTGTCAAGCGGTTTGAAATGGCGTACATCTCAAATTTACGCATTTGGATGAAAGAAGGATAAACAGGAACTGTTTCTTCAGCAGGAAGACTTACTTTCCTTCTTACGAATCCAATTTTGGTGCCCACGAACACATTGATATTTCCAAAGTTATATTCACCCCGTTCAGTGGGGCGCAATTCGTAAGTAAACTCCTGATCGGCATTGGCATCAAAATCGGAAGAAATATTGAAATTCCTAATCTGAAACTGATGGGGGATTTCATCAATAATTTCGGTATCAACCCGGAAATTATAGCGGTTGGAAATTTGCAGCCGGATAGTGTTATTGTCTCCGTTGGAAAGCCGTTTTGGAGCCAGGCGGTTTCCGGTGAGAGGATCCTTTTTACTGAAGAGCAAAATAAGGTCAATCCCAAAAAGAATCACAAATCCAAAAAAAAGAATCTCAGCCAGAGCCCCTGCAACAGGTACAAAATACCCAACCAAAAAAGTGAGAACCACTCCCGATAATACCTGAAAAAACAGGTTGCTGAGATATGTTTGTTTGAAAATGATGATTGGATTCATAGTTTTTGAGAAATTATCTAAGGAGTCTTCCTCTCCGGGGAGAGGAAACAAAGGGGAGGGTTAGGTATGATTCAAATCAATTGCTTTTTTAAACCTCGACCCTCCACTTAATCCCCTCCCGGGAGGGGAAATTTTTGAACGGGTAATTACCGCGGCACCTCCACTTTTTCCAGAATAATCTGGATTACCTGGTCTGGTTTCATCCCTTCCATTTCTTTTTCAGGGGTGAGAGTAATTCGGTGTCGCAGCACAGGGTTGATAACTTCTTTCACATCTTCCGGAGTTATAAAATCACGGCCGTTCATGGCTGCCCAGGCTTGTGCGGCTTTCATTACAAATACTGAAGCCCTCGGTGAAGCTCCGATGGAAACTGAGCTGCTGTTCCGAGTATTTTGAATGACTTCTGCAATGTATTTCATAAGCTCAGGCTCCACGTGTATGGAAGCTACAATATCCCGTTGTTTGGCTATCTCTTCAGCTGAGATCACTTTTGCCAGCGTACTGATATCCAGCTTGTTTTTGCGGGAATAACTGCCCGCCAGAATTTCGATTTCTTCATCGAGCGAAGGATAGGGTACATCAATTCGGAACAAGAACCGGTCTAATTGAGCTTCGGGAAGCCGGTAGGTGCCTTCATGTTCAATGGGGTTTTGAGTAGCCACAACCATAAAGGGAGCATCCATAAAATAAGTTTTTCCGTCTACGGTGATTTGACGTTCTTCCATTACTTCAAACAATGCAGCCTGGGTTTTTGCCGGTGAGCGATTGATTTCATCGATGAGAACAATATTAGAAAAAACCGGCCCTTCCTTGAATTCAAAATCGGTGGTTTTTGGATTGAAGACAGAGGTGCCGATTACATCCGCAGGCATCAAATCGGGAGTGAACTGGATACGCGAAAAATCAGAATCTATGGTTTGAGCCAGCAATTTGGTGGTCAAAGTTTTGGCAACTCCCGGAACGCCTTCAATCAGGACATGTCCATCAGCGAGGAGGGCTGCAATCAGCAAATCTACCATGCGGTGCTGCCCCACAATGATTTTTCCGAGTTCTGTGCGGATGTTATTTACCAGGCTTTCCACTCCGGAAAGATCGGTTCTGCTTTCAAAAGGAGTCGCATCTTTGTTTTCGTTTTCAGAGGACGTATTCGTTGTATCTTTTTCTTCAGTACTCATCGTTGACTTAGGTTATAGAATTGATCAATTCGTTCAGTTAATAATTTTAGCTCATTCCGGCTTATGTTCTCCTGGCTTGATACCATATCAATCAAATCAAACAGGGTATGGATTTCACTTTCCTCAATCCCGGACCTGAGGGAAACATCTTTCTTCAAATGACCATCAATTTTATCTGTATCAAGTCCCAGGTTCGTACGAATATAGTCAAAGAAAAACCGGATTTTTTTGTCAGCTATTAGCTTGTGATCCCCTTTTTCCAGATACAGGCTGCCAATAGTTTTGGCAAACTCAATGCTGGAATTTTTTGGAGGCTTAATAACAGGAATAATCCTTTGAGAACGTTTGGCTCTGAAAATCATAAACAACAGCACACCGCTTAAACCCAGGAACCAAGCCCAGCTCAGATGTTCTTCCGAAACCACATATTTAACTACGCTTCCTCCGGAAGAGCGCACATCTTTGTAATATTCATCCCAAATGGTAGTTTGATTTGGAAGGTAGGAAAGGGCCGTCAGGGCGTAATCCGAACCGGTTTCATCCCGCACAAAATAATTAGTGAACAGGGTAGGATTGGAGTGAAGATAAAGATTTCCTTCCCCCAATTGAACGCGCAGAAAATTATTATTTTTCTGTTCATTGATTCCAAGGGTGCTGACTTTAAGCGTAGAGTCAATATTTGAGAAAAAAGTTTCGGTGGTACTTCGGTAATAAGGGTATCCGGTGTCTCTTTTAAGACGGGGGTTTGTGAAATTGACGTGTACAGTATCATCTTCTAAAATATTTCCACCCCCCAAAAAGGGACTATTAAGTGAGGTAGTAAGATTCAGGCTATCGCTTAATGCCTGCCCAAAACTTCTGGCCGCTATAAAAACATCCGCCCCTTTTTTTACCTGAGATAGCAAGATTTCTGTTTCCCATTGATCGATGTTGAATGTTCTGTTTATGAAAATCCAGTTTTTTTTGGGATTGGCAGTATCCGCATACTCAAAAACCGGGGATTGATTGGTAATAATATCCTGACCGGGAAAGGTATAAGGCAGCAGTTCATGAAGGATATACCCGCCATATGGAATTTTATCTTCGGCAGAAAAACTCTCAGTCCAGTCTAAAGGTTTGGGCTTTAATATTTGAACCAGGACAAATGCGGAGACTAAAACTCCAAGAATGATATAGTATGTGCGCTCTTTTTTGATCATGATTGAGCAGCTTGTTCCTGAAATTGGCGATAAATGTCCCGAATATTTTCAAAGCCCTTTTTATCAATACGAAAATCCCCATATTCCACATATTCATAATAATAAGTGAGCCGGTTAAAGGGGGATTTCACAGGGTGGGTACCTAATTCTCTGAGATAATCATGATTTGTTTTGTCCTGTTTCCATACGATCAATTCGGTTTCATTGAGCTCTTGCAGGGCTTTTAGGTATAGAATACGAACGGCATCCCGGAAACGGTTTTCAGACAAGGCGGAGTTTAATAGCTCGTTATAATTCGTTGTTTTGAGTTCCGACTGTTGAATATTCAGTGATACGGATTCTTTGGCCTTCTTTTTTGAAAAAGCCGTGGTCATATTTCCACCCAGTATTTGATTGATTAATGCAATCAGTACCAATGCGAAAATACCAAAGAAGATAAACCTGAGTAATGCCGAAGCCCATCGATTGTCCATAATGTATCGAATAACCTGAATAATCCACTGATAAACCCGGCTCATTAGCGATTCCGGGTTCTGGGCTAATTCTTCATTGTATTCAAAAACCTGCTCATCCGTTATGTTTTTTAGGGTTTCAGTATCTACCGTCCGAACGTTGATATCACTGCTGTCTGCAGGTAATTCAGGGGCAGTGTTATCCTGTGCCAAGGAGGATATGGGCAGTGCCAGAATCAGCAATAAGCTCAATGAAAGATATATTTTGCAGGATAATCTCATATTAAACAGCTGACATACTCTCTGTTTGACAAATAATTTTATAATTGGCAGCTAAATTCAACCCAATTCCTCAATTTGGGCGCGCAAGCTCACGCCTTCTTTTCTTTCAATAAGGTTGAAATATTGCAGGCACATTGCAATCAACATCAATACGGAAAAAAGTGATGCAACCACTACCAATAGCCCATAGAAGACACCCATCCCGGTCCCGATCATTTCATTGGAATCAGCTCCGGCAGCTGAGATAAACCCAAAAATAATGGTAAGCGGGATAATGAGTACATAAGACATAAAGGAGGTAACAAGATTCATAACCAGGTAGGTTGCAAACGTAAACCACCAATGGCCCTGTACAAGGTCCCAGGAACGCTGAAGAGCTTCAATGGGATTTTTTTCTTCAATAATAGCTATTGCCGGAGCCACAAAGAATTTGATGGCTATATAAATGCCCGGAATGATAAAAAAGATGAACCCGAAGATAACAGCAAAGATGATGAGAATGTAAAGGACAAACAGGGTGATAAAATTACGTCCAAAATGCTCGATCAGTTGTGAGTTTAATACTTCCCCGTGTTTCTGAGCCAGTTGCACATGTGTCATGGCTACAGTCAGCAAGGCACCTGAAGACAGTGCGAGCAGCAGAAACCCCAGGATAAAATCTCCGCCGATAAGCGTTTCACCGGAAACATCAGGATTCTCCATCATAACCGAAAAGAAGGAGGTGTAGGCATTGCCCACAAGTAGTCCGGAAATCAGGTAAAAGGGTAGAACATACAGCAACAGGGCTTTTCCCAGACTTTTATAGTGTACTCTTATATAAACAAAGGAATCGGTTAGTATTGTACCCAGATCCCGGTATTTTTGAAGTTTAAAATCGCTCATTATTTTTCTTTTAAGGTCATTGGTAGTAAAACAAAATAGTAGAGAATAAACGCTAAGGAACTGAAAATTATGAATAAGCTCAACCAAATCGGCATGTTAGTATAACGCGTTACAAAGGATTCAAGAAATCCCGCAGCTATGAAGATGGGCACTAGGCCCACAATCATTTTTAATCCTTCTCTCCCGGCTTTGATGAAAGAATCTTTTCGGGAATATGTGCCGGGAAACAGAAATCCATTGCCTACCACAAATCCGGCAGCACCGGCAATTACGATGGCCGAGAGCTCTAAGCTGCCATGAATAAATATAACCCGAAGGGCTTCACCAATTAATCCGTATTCGGCAAAGAAATGCAGGAATGCGCCAACCATCACTCCGTTATTAAGCAGCACCACGCCCACACCGATGGAAGTCAGCAAGCCGCTAACAAAGGCATAAAATGAAACACGTACGTTATTTACGGTGATAGCAAAGAACATATCCATCTCTTCTGCTTTTTTATACACTGCCAGCGGATCACCTTCATTAATGTTGCTAATGGTCATGTTGACGTAAGCATCGCCCATGATGAAACGCACAAAAGAAGGATCATTTATGGAAGAAAGAATTCCAATACCGATGGCTAGGCTGAAAACAATGAAGCTGTACAACAGTTCCTTTTGTTTGGTAGCAAAAAGACGGGGAATTTCCTGTGTCCAAAAGGTGATAATGCGGCCCGTTTCTTCTTTTTTTGATCGATAGATCTCATCATGAACGGCTACCGATAGTTGATTTAGGTACTGCTCTGTTTTACTGCCCGGATAATTGGCTTGCGCATAAGCCAAATCGGCACTGAGTTCTATATATAAGTCGGCAAGTTGATCAGGATCGTCATTCGATTTATTCTTCAGCAGCTGCTCGAATTTCTTCCACTTATCCGCATTTTTTCTTAAAAAGGCTACTTCTCTCATTCAGATGGATTAATCCACTTTCGTTTTATCGAGCATGGACATAACTTCACGCTCGCTTTGTTCGCAAAGAAGATAGTAAATAGAATGACTTATTTAATAATCTAAGATTGGTTAGTCGGACGAGCGTCATTTGTTGGGCGCAGAGTGCATTCATCAATCAAAAATTTACAATCATCAATCACATGGTAGGAATTGAAACCAGTCAGCATGTAAAACTGAGCTATGAACCGGCAGGGGTGGGAGAACGGATCCTTGCCTTTTTCCTGGATGGCTTTTTCATCGGGGTGTATTATTTGGTGGTGATATGGATCTGGGGATATGTGAATGATATCGGGGCAAATCCGGAAAGCGCCATTCAGGATAATATATGGATATTATATATCGTGCTGGTGCTCCCAATGATGTTGTATCACCTGATCTCGGAGTTGATTTCAAACGGATACAGCCTTGGTAAGAAGATTGTAGGTATTCGCGTGGTGAAGGTGGACGGAACCCGGGCTACGCTCAGCGGTTATCTGGTTCGATGGATGTTTCGCCTGGTGGAGATCACCATGACCAGCGGAGTGCTTGCTTTTGTAGCAGTGATCATGAACGGTAAAGGACAGCGAATAGGAGATATCCTGGGCAAGACTTGCGTGATCAAAGAGCGCAAGAATGTGAAGCTGGATAATACCCTCTTTGCCGAAGTGGCGGATGCCTATAAACCGGTATTTCCACAAGTGGCTGAGCTGGCCGACAAAGACATCCGCATCATAAAAGAAGTGCTCGATTCCCGCTCTCACTACGACTACGACAACTGGTTCCTCATGCTTCAGAAAACCCGCAAGAAAATAGAAGATCGTTTAGGCGTGAAAGACCATGACCTTCGGGGCGATGAATTCCTGAAAACGGTTATTAAGGATTATAATGCTATTCATGGGAAGTGAGGGAATGAGATTAAAAAAGTTTCCCCTCGTCACGGTGCTCTGCTCCGTGATGCCTACCGGAGGCTCCGCCTTAAACCAAGCACTCAAAAGAATAGCAATTTGATATTAACTCCGTTTTATCCATTTTACTTTATTTGAATAACAACTTGCCTTCGAAGTAAAGTTAAAAAGGACAGTAATGGTGATATGCCTGCACTGTCGTCATTTTGAGAGAAAGACTCTTGAAATGGTTTTTGCAATTCTAACGAGACAGAAATGAAAACAAAGCTAAACTATGCGATGGGCTTTATCATGTTAGCGGCCGGGGTACTCAATGCTTCTTTTTCTCATGATGTTAATAGCATTACAGCTACTTTCGAAACTGAGGCTTCATCAAGGATAGAAACATTTACCTTTCCATCAAATGGGAAGATGGAAAAAGGGAAGATCTACTTACCGGCAGCATATGACACGAATAAAGATCTTCCGGCCATATTTTTAATTGATTACACCGAGCAACATTTCAAGATCGCCATGGATGAATTTGAGAAAGTAATTGACGGCGTCCGTCAAATTGAAGGTTTTGATGCAGTTGTAGTTTCTTTAGAAAGCATTCCTGATGTGGATGCGGAACCGGACACCTACCAGGAGCATTATGAACTGTTCAAAGATATGGCCGCATATGTAGGGGAAACATATACTGCCCATACTTCGCGGACATTTATCGGAAAAGGCAGTGAATCAGGCATCGTTCTCGTGGCTCTGTTTCTAGAGGATGAGGAGCCTTCAGTCTTTGATAATTTTATCGCTACCGATCCATCAGGTCCATATGCCAGGGCATTAATTAACCTGATCGAAAATCAAACGCATTCAAAGAGCAGATCGAATAAAAAACTGCATTTTTCATTCTCCACAAGTAACAACCGGGCCCTATGTACAAAGCTTATTAATACGATCGATAACGCCCAATACCCATGGCTGCAGTTTGAATCGGTTAAATACACGGACAGCAATTATGAAAATACCTACCCGGTTTCTTTTGCCGCCGGCATAAAGTTTGTGTTCGATAAATAGATAGATGCTGTCTCAAGATAACAGGGACCGGGAGGTTGGGAATGAGAATAAGCCCGTCATCCGTCCCCGGTCCACCATCATTCACTAAAAAGAAATAAACCGGTCTAAAAACACGGCAACCCAAACCAGCGGGAGATAGGCAATGGAAGCAAACATCATCTGTTTGGCATTGGCTTTGGTTCGGTCGAGCCCAAATTTAATAGTGTAAGCTAAAAACCCCAATGCAAAGATGATTCCTAGCACTAAAAAGATCATCCCGGAAATTTCGAGTTGATAAAGGCCAAAGGTTACGGGGAAAATACCCATCACACAAAGAAGTGACCAAAAGGTTGTTTTATATCCCTGATCATCATTTTTTGGGAGCATCTTAAAGCCGGCACTGGAGTAGTCATCTTTACACAGCCAGGCTATGGAGAGCACATGCGGGACTTGCCATAAAAACATAATTCCAAACAAAAGCCACATACCGGGTTCGGCAATGTTACCGGTTGCGGCGGCCCATCCGCCCACGGGAGGTAATGCCCCCGGAATGGATCCAATGGCAATATTAATAGAAGAAACCTGCTTCATCGGAGTGTAAGCGGCAAGGTAAATCAACATTGTTACGAAAGAAACAGTCCCGGCCACAGGATTGACCATAAGGATGAGATAAAATAATCCGGAAAAAATCAACGTCAGTGAATAAATCATCCCGTTTTTGGAACCAATTCTCCGATCCGCCAACGGGCGCTTGGAAGTTCGCTTCATTAAACCGTCAAGTTTGCGCTCCATAAACTGGTTATGTGCTCCGGTACCTGCGGCAATTAAATAGGTTCCAATCAAAGCGTGAATGAGAACCGAAAGATTGATGTTAGCACCACTACCTAATATAAACCCGACTAACATACTGACCACTACAGACATAGTGATGCCCGGTTTAGTGAGTTGATAATAGTCGGTTATTACGTCTGTAAAAGTTCGCTTGATGAGTATGTTTTCTTCGGTTGAATTCATGTAACTTTGATGCGTCAAAACATTGCTTAAAGCAAGCCGAAATTTAATTATTATTCCTCTTATTTGACAGTCTTTTGTAATGAAATTAAACACTTTCCAAAAAACCGCAATCACTACAGTAGCAGCTACTTTATTTCTAATTTTACTGGGAGGTTTGGTTAGAGCAGCCGGGGCCGGCTTGGGGTGTCCGGATTGGCCCAAATGTTTCGGTATGTGGATACCACCCACAAGTTTAGCTGATTTACCTGCTCGTTTTGATGCAAGTCAGTTTAATGTGTATAACACCTGGATTGAGTATGTAAACCGGTTGGTTGGGGTACTGATTGGATTGCTGATCACTGCCACTTTTGTACTTTCTTTCAAATACCGCAAAGAAAAGCCAACAGTTTTTTACAGTTCATTTGCTGCATTTGTGCTCGTACTTTTCCAGGGATGGCTTGGGGGAGTAGTTGTAAAAACCGGTCTTCATGCCGGGATGATCACTGCGCATATGCTGGTGGCCATGGTGATTATAAGTACGTTGCTTTATGCCACTTTTGAAGCTACCAGTGACTTGCTGAAGGTCAGTATAGAAAAGCAGTTCAGAAAGAAGCTATTATGGGTAATGTTAATTTTATTCGCATTATCTATGATTCAGCTTGTACTTGGAACTCAAGTGCGGGAGGCGGTGGATGTGATCAAGAATTCGTCCGAAGTATTGCCGAGAGGTATTTGGCTGGAAAGTGCAGGAAGTATATTCCCAATACACCGAAGCTTTTCATGGCTGGTTATTTTTGCAGGAGGGTTTTTGTATTACCTCCTGATCAAGAATGAAGCTGAAGGGTTAGTACTCACTTTAGGTCAGTGGAATGTAATACTGGTTTTCGTGCAAGTGATGATTGGCTTAGGCCTGTATTATCTGGATATGCCCCGCGTGCTTCAGGTGCTTCACTTGGTGGGAATGGCGATAATGGTGTGTACTCAATTTCTACTGATATTAGTACTGAGAGCAGCAAAAAGTAAACAGTAGACTATCGCTTATTTTTCACCTATAGTCGTTCGAGCAGATCATTTAAAAACACTTTTATCTCGGAAAGATCTTTGCGGGCTTCAGCACTTAATTCCGGGGCTGCTTTCTTTTCACCTTCACTCAGTATTTCCTGAACACCTTCAGAACTATACTTTCTTTCGTGCAAAAGTTCCTTTATTCTAAAGATAAGCGCTAATTCCTGCTCTTTGTAAACCCGGTTTCCGGCGCTGTTTTTCTTGGGACTTAATTCTGAATACGTTTTTTCCCAATTCCGCAGCACATGCGGCTCCAGTCCTGTTAGTTTACTGACTTCACCCATTGAGTAATACAATTTTTTCATAGCAAGCAGAAAGTGTATTTTAGAACGTTTTTAATGCCGTGAAAGTAAACCAATTCTGAACATATTTAAAAGAATACATTTTGCAAAAACTAAAATTACATACAAATATCGATGTAAGCATTGTGATACCGGTTTATAATGAAGAAGAGTCGTTGCCGGAATTGGAAAAAGCGATCCATGAAGCTTTGAATGCTGACTTCAGCTACGAGATCATTTTTGTGGATGATGGTTCTACAGACAATTCATGGGGGGTGATCACTTCCCTTAGTGACAAAAAAGATACTGTCCGGGGAATTTCATTTCATCACAATTACGGTAAAAGTGTGGCCTTGCAAGCCGGTTTTGAAGCCTCAGAAGGAAAGTATGTGGTAACAATGGATGCCGATCTTCAGGATGACCCTTCTGAAGTTCCGGAAATGATACAGATGTTGCAAAATGGTTATGATTTGGTGAGCGGATGGAAGAAAGAGCGTCACGACCCTCTCTCTAAAACTATTCCGTCTAAGTTTTTTAATTATGTAACTCGCAAAGTAGCCCGAATAAACCTGCACGATTTTAATTGTGGGCTAAAGGCCTACCGAGCCGAGGTAGTTGAGAACATTTATTTGTACGGGGAGTTACATCGATATATCCCGATGCTTGCTAAAAGGGAAGGATATTCCCGGATTGCTGAGAAAGTGGTTAAGCATCATCCCCGCAAATACGGAAAAACAAAGTTTGGTTTTTCACGCTTTATGAATGGTTTTCTGGATCTGATCACTATAACATTTGTACAGCGTTATTTACAAAAACCGATGCACTTTTTTGGGACTGTAGGAGTATTGTTATTATTGATTGGGGGAGGTATTAATTTTTACATGGCATTTATAAAGTTTTTCTACGGGCGGGGAATAGGCGACAGGCCATTGCTGTTTTTAGGAATTCTGCTGATGGTAGTGGGGGTACAATTTTTCTCTACCGGTTTGTTGGGAGAAATGATCAACAAAAACCATGTGGAGAAGCAAAAGCCACGAATTCGGGAAAAAGTTTGACGTTTTACACAAAAGTGCTTCTGTAATGAATAATCCTTCATAGTTATCAGGGTTGTGCCTGTCTTAAATGATGTTCCAATTCCCTTTTTTCTGTTGTAAGAAAAACCTAAAGGGAATCTATATGGAAAAGGAAGTAAAGTGGTTTGAGAAGTTACTCCCCGAAATTAAAACTGAAAAAACTGCAACCAGACCAGAAGTAATCTCCCAGCCAAAAAACTTGTTTAATGGTTATGTATTGGATGCCAGCAATTGGGTGAACAGACTAGCCAATGAGTTGAGCCTGGAGAAGCGAAAAGATGTAGCTTGGAATATACTTCGTGAAGTAATGCATGTCATCAGAGATAGGATCACCATAGAAGAAGTTCATCACTTATCTGCTCAACTTCCTACTTTGATAAGAGGGATGTTTTTAGAAGGATATAGCGTCAGTGGTTTTCCAAAGAAGTTTCACGTTGCTGAATTAGAGGAGCGAATAAATGAAGTACTGAAAGGGGCTGGAGACATTCAGGCCAATGAGGCTTTTTCTGCGGTTCTTAAGATATTATACGAACGTGTTAGTGAAGGAGAGCTAAGTGATATTCGGGGTACACTTCCTAAAGACATCCGTGCATATTGGGATGAATGTTTAAAAGATCAGATAATACTAAATGGAGAAAGAGATGAGTAAACAAGTATTAGCAAAGAAAAAAGCAACTAAACGCCCTAAAGTAAGATCGGCAAAGAGAAAAGCTTTTATCGACAAGTTCACTAAGAATCTGAAGAAATGGGATCGTGAACTGGAAGAGTTGGAAAAGAAAAGAGATGAGAAAGTAGCATCTTTAAAAGATAATTTGAATCAAAGGATCAATAATTTAAGGGACAAGAGATCAAAACTTGAGGAAAAAGTGGAGCTTCTCGAAGATGCCGGTGAGGGAGTTTTTGAGTCTCTTAAAAAAGATATTGAAGTGATCTGGAAAGATCTAAAGAGTGGTTATAAGTCTATTCAAAAAGTGATCAAAAAGTAAGATTCTTTTGAGTTGCTGAGTCGATCGCACGATAGTATCAGAGCCACTTTTCATTAGGGGATTCATTGAGCGGATGAAATAATCTCTATTTCAGCAATGTAATAGTATTTGTCGTTTTCGCTGATGAGATCCCCCTTCACAACCCGGAAAAGATCCCCGGTTTGTAAGGGCAGGTCATATTCATAGATACTTAAAGGGATAGGGTTACTGACATTGCCTCCGTCATCTTGCCATCTTATCTCTTCCAAAATTCCGGGAGTTTCCTGCGATGGCATAGAGGGTAACTCGATTTTCAGTTTTGTTAATTTATGCGGGATTTGTTTTTCCTTTTTGTTCATGGCGTGCAGGTTCAAGATCTAAATAATAACATTACCTTTAGATGATTCAGGTTTTCCGGGCAGCACCATCAGAGGCACCTTTGTACTTTGGCTCATTTCTTTAGAATGTTTCTTTCCTATAATGGAGAATATATGCTGATAGCGCACCATGACGATCATCGAGACATCCTTTTTTTCGACTTCTTTGGTTACTCCTTCCAGGAGCCCCTCAGATTCGATGTGCTTAAACTCCATTTTTTTGTATTTGATCTCATTGCTAACAAGGTCTTTGAAGCCTCGGAATAGTAAGTCTGCTTTTTGGTCTAATTTTTTAGTTACATGAATCACCTTGATATCTGCATCATACAACTTTGCATATTCCGTTGTGAATTTGAGTGCCTTTAGGTCTTCTGGGCCATAATCTGTGGTGAAAAGGATATGCTTGAATTCGGAATGCCGGGCTTTTTCCGGAATGGTCAGTACCGGCACCATTGCCTGTTGTACAACTTCAGAGGTGGTACTTCCAAAGAAAAGCCGTTCCAAGGCACTGCGTCCTTGCGTTCCCATTACAACCAGATCCATTTTATAATCCTCAATAACTGACAATAATGAGTGTACTGTACGGCCTTCAAAAATATGGGTTTTGATATTAACGCTCTCATATTCCTTTTTACTCTTGATGTCTGCGAGCATCTCTTCGTATAGTTGCTTCACTTTGCGGGTCACATTCTTTTTAATGTCCTCAACCATAGGGGCGAAGTCGTAGGGTTCTTCAATGGAATGCATTATATGTACCATAGCCCCGGTTTTTTTGGCTAATTCCAAAGCAAATGGTAGTGCATTCTTTGCATTGTCGGAAAAATCGGTTGGATAGAGGATATTTTTTATGGTAAGGCTCATTTTATTTTCCCTCATTATTGATGGTTAAAAGAATTGTAGCCAGAATACACCACAGAGTTTGTAATATTAGTGATCAAATAGATGTAGGGATTTTATCTACTTGCTTGTGTATCACAGGTCTTTTTCCCAATAAACAATGATGTGATCATTATCACTTTGTACTGAACGTAACTCTCCATCGTAGGCCAGCTGCAAGGCATACCCGATCCTTCTTGCCAAATGAATTCCGGTAGTTGTGAATTCTGTTTCGGAAGCTCCATCCTTTATATCCATTAGTCGTTCAAGCGGATGGTCTGAAAGTTCAGATTTCGAAATATTTTTTACAAGGTGATTAATTTCATCTTTATGCCCGGCAAAATATGTTCCTTTTATGATAACACTTGCTGCAGGATCATGGTCCTCAATTCTCTTGCAGGAGGGACAAACCCCTTTTATATGATCATTCGGGAGGGCATTCCAAGTCCATTCCCCGTTGGCATACAGTGCACCGCAATTGGAACATACTATACTCGGGGTGATATTAATATCATTCACGTTCTGTTCTGTGAGTTCATCACCAACCTCATCGTCTGATTTCAACCCGGATATACTTTTCCTGTTGACTCCGATTCTTTTTTGATACTTCATAGCCGTATTCCTTAAGCGAAATAATTTTTTAACTGCCCAAAATTCGGTAAAGAATAAAAGGGATGCTGTAAGTTTTCATGAGTTACACATGTAAGGGGAATGCTTACACAATGTCTGCACTCTATTACCCTACAACCACTTTACCAAGGTGATTACAATGCAATGAATGAATGGCTTACAAATTTTAAATTAACCATAGAATACATTGAATGCATTCATTACAACTAAACAACAAAGAGGATGATATGAAAATAATAACAAGCCCTATTATAATGATCTTTGTTATTGGCTTATTAAGCAGTAGCAGTATGGCCCAACAAACTCAGCAGCAAATGCAACAGCAGATGCAGAAAAACATCCAGCAAATGCAGGAAATGACTCAAAACATGACCAAAATGAATCAGCGAATACAAGCGATGAATCAAGAGATGGCGGGGTTAATGGAGCGTGCAAGAGATCAGCAGCATCGAAATCAATATGAGATGATGCATCGTATGGGGGAACAAATGGGTTTGATGCTTGGCAATATGAAAAATGCAGCTGAACGATGCCAGGTAATGCTTCAAGACCAAACCATGATGCAGGATCAGCAAATGCGACAGGATATGGATCGTATTCGGGAGCAGCTTCGTGATATGACCGGGAAGCTCGAAGAATCCGTTCAGACCATGGAAAGAATGACTAAGCGACTTCGGGAAAACCAATAAACAAGGGAGCGAAAATTCTTTATTTCAACAGGCCAAAACAGAAATGTGTAACATTTTCAAGATTACATTAGCTTTTTTGCTGAGCATTTGTTCCTTCCGGGCAATTGCTCAAGAAGTGAACTACAATGGAACTGTTCAGTTTTCCTCCGGTGAGTATTATTTCGCGGAAACTTCAAGAAGTGTGTACTTGAATAACGGAGTAAATTTCAGTTACCCAAAATTGCACTTTTCTGCTAATCTATCATATGTATTTCAAGATTCTCCATGGATCTCATATACATCTGCCGGGGGTATAGCCACCGGAGGCCCTCAGCATGGTATTGTTTCTGAGGGTGCCGGCAAGGGGAGAAAAGGCAGGCACGATTCCATAAACATCCCGGATACAGCTTCATACATACAGTCCGGATTCAGTGACCCTTCGGTTTCCCTAAGCTACGATGTGTTCGAATCTTACAATAGACACACCATTTTGAGTGTGACAGGAGTTGCAAAAGTTCCTTTTGCCAATCCTGAGATGGGGTTTGGAACCGGTGCATGGGACCTTTCACTGGGAGGCAGTGCAATGGGATGGTCAGGAAGCTGGCTTTGGAATGCATCTGTGGCCTATTGGCATTTTGGGGATATGGAAGATCTGAATCTCCATGATGCTTTAAGTTATGGCTTGGGAGCAGGACGCTCTTTTTCAGATCAAAAAGTGATGATCCTTTATTCAATATCAGGTATGAGCAAGGTTATTGAAGGCACTGCTGCACCATTGTTAACGACAATTGGGGTAAGTTACAAAATGGGAACCTTTACAAGCTTAATGTTTAATGCCGGTTACGGCTTATCAGAATCGTCTGCAGATTATTCGTTAGGCATGGGCTGGATGATACACTTGAATTAATATTCAAATATGATTCTCATGAGTAGCTGAAAGTAAGTTAGACCGTGCGTGCCTTTTCAACCGCAACCACAAGGGCATTCCAGGTAGCACTGCGGTTGATGTCCTTTTCGGCAAGTTCACTGAGCCAAATATCGGCGTCTTTGGTTTCCTGCAGATTGGTAAGCAAAGCTTCTGCTATATCATGTTGTTCTAATATTTTTGCATATGCAATTGAAGTTCCATAGCCGGCTACTTCATAATGATTTATGTGCTGGATGGAAGTAATCAGACTTGCATCCCTGACTTCCGGGATCTTACATCTTTTGGCCAGCCCCAGCGAACTTTTTATCAGAGTTTTTATGCCTAAACAATATTCTCCTTTCGGGCTTTCATCAAGTACCTTGAAAACATGCTCAAGCCGTTCTTTTTGGAGTTTTGACTGCTTTACCTGCACCAGGATCAACTCATCAAGTTCATCGGAATCAGAGATGTCAACTGCTTCTTCCAGGAATTTCATTTTTCTATTTACACCATCGTAAAGGTCACGTAGCTGCTCCATCATCAGGTCATAGAGATCAATAATGTCATTCTTTTTCATGAGCTTGGTGTTAAATTTAAAATTGGAAGAATACCTCGGGCACTCAACTTTCATTATAGGTATGAAATCTTGGTGAGATCAGCTAAAGGGTTATACAAATTCAATGAGTAGGGGAATAGATTACATTTTTGTAGGGGAGTGCATTAGAGCAAGTTAGGGGCTAAATAATTATGATATAGGTAAATAAATAAATCATTAGATTAACATATCACCTCTTCAAAGCCGGAGTGTATGCATGAACTTATTGGAATTCAAAATATTACAAGGATCGGGTTTAGAAGATAAATTCATCTCTTTGTTAGATGAACTTCCAACGATGATCTTAATCACTAACTCTGAGGGTAGAATAGTTTATTCCAATGGTCAGGTTGAAACTGAATTAGGTTTTACTTTGCAAGATCTTAAAGATATTCCCATCTGGTATCTTTACAAAGATCATGAGAAAGGGGAGCAGCTATTCGATAAATGGAATAAGCAAGCCGGGGAAGGTGAGGTCAACTCTTTTAATATCAACCTTCATCTCCCGAATAAAACCAAGAAATGGCTTGATGTGAAGGTCAGAAAGCTTAAGACAGATCAATTTGAGGACTTAGCTTTATGGACTGCTTGCGATATTAGCAGATTAAAGATCATGGAAAAAGACCTGGCTAGGAATAAAGCGCGAGTGGAAGCGATACTTGAATCCGCCACAGAAGGTATCTTTACAACAAATAAAAAGGGGATCATCCTGAGTGTAAATCCTGCTGTGAAGCAGATATTTGGATATCGTGAATCTGAGATGATCGGTGAGGAGTTATGTTCCTTTATATCCTTACCGACTACTGATTTTGCTGCGGCAGATTTTACAGGTCGAAGAGAAATGTTAATGGGGCGAAACTGGCAGGGTCAGGCAAAAGATAAAGACGGGCAGGTGTTTCCTGTAGAATTGAGCCTAAATGAAATAGTTGTTGGCAAGGATGTTTTTTATACCGGTTTACTAAGAGACCGGAGTGAAAGCCGTAAACTTGAAGCTGAGATCCTCAAAATAGTAGAAAGTGAACGCTTCACACTCGGTCAGGAACTGCATGACGGTGTTGGGCAAATGTTTTCGGCCATAGCCATGATAAGCAGAAATTTGGCGCGAAAGGCAAAAGCCAACAACATGCCGATAGCCAATGAACTGGAAGAGATTACGGCTATGATACAAGAAGCGGATCAGGAGATCAGACAATTGTCACATGGACTTGCCCACGTCGAACTCGAAAATGAGGGGCTTCAGGTCGCATTGAAAAGAATGTGTGAACGATTTCAATTACTCTCAGAAAAGCCTTGCCGGTTTATCTGCAGCCCGGGGTTAGAGATCACAGACTATAACACCAGACTGCACTTATTTCGAATTGTTCAGGAAGCCGTACAAAATGCGATCAAGCATGGAGATCCTAACCAGATACAAGTTAAACTTCAGAATGAAGTGGACTACCTTGTTCTGACAGTTGAAGACGACGGAAAAGGATTGATGAGTGATTTTGATGAAGAAAAGCAAAAAGGTATGGGGCTGAATACCATGCGATATCGCGCTGAAATTTTAGGAGGTAATTTTAGCATCGAAAATGCATCGGACGGTTGGACCAAAGTCAATTGCATGATTCCTTTACAAAAAGGATCAAATAGTTAATTAAAGGGAGCGGTAAGATGAGTTATAACTTCAAAAAAAGAATAATTGTAGTAGAAGATCACCCCATGATGCTCAAGGGATTGGTGATGACCCTGGATGCTGAACACGGATATGAGGTGGTAGGTAAATTCAACCGGGCTGAAGAAGCACTTCAACGATCATCAGAACTCCAGCCGGATCTGGCTATAATAGATATTTCATTACCCGGAATGAGTGGACTTGAACTCATTAAGAATCTTATTAGCCTGCAACAAACCCTGAAGATCCTGGTAGTGTCTCGCCATGAAGAAACCTTATACGCTGAGCGGGCATTGAGGGCCGGGGCAAAAGGTTATGTAATGAAACAGCAAGCAGGAGAGGAAATGCTGAAGGCGATCAGGAAAATATTTAATGGCGGTATTTATGTAAGTGAACAGGTGAGTGAAAAACTGCTTTTGGGGATGGCTGCCGGACAAAAAAATCTTTCACAATCTCCACTCGATCTGCTCAGTGACCGGGAACTTGAAGTTTTTGAAATGACCGGGCAAGGCAATAACACCAGGGAGATCGCTGAACGGCTTCACCTTTCTGTTAAAACCGTTGAATCGTACAGGGCGCGAATAAAAACAAAGTTGAATCTGGAAAATGCTACTGAACTAATGATGCATGCCGTCAAATTTGTGGAGAACGAAAAGAAAGAGATATAGTAAGCTTCTTCAGCATAGTATCTGTGTGCTCTCAGTGTAAGGGAATTCACTAATTATTTCCCCATCCTTTACCTACATCCTGCTTAAGGAAGTACTGTCAATTAAGAGCTGTAAGAATGCATTTCTTTGTTCATAAGGCAGTACGCCAAATATCTGAATAATAATAAATAATAAGATTGGGAGAATAATATGAACAGAATTGCAAAATATACCGGACCATCTCCGATCGAATCTTTCAAACATCAAATGGATCGTTTTTTTGATGATATGTCACCATTTACGCTGAAAAGTGATAATGGCGGTTTTATGGGATTGGATCTGATGACACCGGACACGGATATGATGGAAACCGATAAGGAATATATTGTTGCAGTAGACCTTCCCGGCTTCCAAAAGAAAGATATCAAGATCAACTATGAAGACAATCGGTTGATCATAAAAGGAACCCGTAAGGAAGAAACCAAAGAAGAGGAAAAAGATTACTTACACCGGGAACGGTATTTCGGTGAATTTGTACGCTCTTTGACCTTACCGACCAAGATCAAAGAAGACAAGGTCAAGGCCTCATTCAAAGACGGAGTACTTACCGTAACCGCTCCTAAAGTGGAAGTAAGTAAACCCAAACTCGTTCCAATTGATTGATCTGATCCCGGAAAACCTGGTTTTCCGTACTGAGATAATTTGGGGAACCTGCGAATGACTTTCTTGACCCCGGATCAGTACGCCTGAAGCGTTTTGATCTTGAGAACTCAGTAAGTCACCGCAGGTTTATTCCCGTCTTTAGATATGTATGAATTACGATCATCTCAATTCGGTATCAGTCAGTATTAAATAACACAGGTTGATAATTGATAACTCTTTAGCCCCTCAAAAAATGGCAAAAAGTGCCGAAAAGTATCCACAAAAAATAGCCCTTATCACAGGTGCGGCAACAGGTATTGGAAGGGAAACATCTCTGGCTTTTGCTCAAAAGGATTTCAAAGTCGTCATTTCTGATATCAACAAGGATGAACTGTTGAACACCAAGTCCCTGATAGAAAGATCAACGGAAGGGGAAGCAGAAATGATCATTGCTGATGTCTCTGATCCCGATGATGTGAAGGGGATGACTGACGAGATCATGAATAAATTTGGCAGGTTGGATGCAGCGTGCAATAATGCCGGTGTTGAAGGAGTCTCCGCTTCTACCGGAGAGTATAAACTAGAAGATTGGGATAAAGTTTTAAATGTAAACCTTAGGGGACAATTCCTTTGCATGAAACACGAGATCGAGATCATGCTGAAGACGGGAGGGGGTTCCATAATCAATGTATCCTCTATTTTGGGAATAGTAGGTTTTGGGAATGCCCCCGCCTACACCGCAGCTAAACATGGGTTAATTGGGCTCACAAAAGCAGCTGCCATTGAGTATGCCCCCCAAAAAATACGGATCAATGCCGTATGCCCCGGTTTTATTGATACTCCAATGCTGGAACGGGCCGGTATTACTAAAGATGAAGACACGCTAACCTATATTCGATCCCTTCATCCCATGGCACGGCTGGGGAAATCTGAGGAAGTGGCCAATGTGATCGTTTGGCTGGCTTCAGAGGAGGCCTCATTTATTACCGGCCATCCTTTGATGGTTGATGGCGGATATATTGCACGTTAAAATAGGAGTTGTCATGGAAGAGATATATGAAAGACTTGTAGTGTGGTTCAAAGAAATAGGGATGGAGCATTTACCACTTGTTGGGGGGAAGAATGCTTCCCTTGGAGAAATGATCCATCACCTGGGTAAAAAGGGTATTAATATTCCGAATGGTTTTGCTACAACTTCCAAAGCGTACCGTCTTTTTATTAAAGAAAATAACCTTGAGGAGCCCATAAGCACTCTTTTACAGGAATATAAATCAGGGGGTTCATCACTGGAGGAAACGGGAAGCAATATCAGGCAGCTTATATTGAAGGGTGTATTCCCCACCGCAGTTGCAGAGAAGATCGCTGAGAGTTACAAACAGCTCGAAGATCTGTATGTAACAAAAAACATAGATGTTGCGGTACGCAGCAGCGCTACAGCTGAAGATCTTCCACACGCGAGTTTTGCCGGACTACAGGAAACATTTCTGAATATCAGAGGTACGGCAGAACTTATTGAGGCCTGCAAAAAATGTTATGCTTCTCTTTTTACGAACAGGGCTATATCGTATCGGGAAGAAAAGAATTTCGATCATATGAAAGTGGCTCTTTCAATAGGAATTCAAAAAATGGTACGGGCCGACAAAAGTTGTTCAGGTGTGATGTTTACCGTTGATACAGAAACCGGTTTTCCCAATGCGGTTTTGATCAATGGCTCCTGGGGGTTGGGAGAGAATATTGTGCAGGGTACCGTAAACCCGGATCAGTTTTATGTATTTAAACCATTTTTGAAGGATAAAAAAAGATCACCCATTATTGAGAAAAGCTTAGGCAGTAAAGAACTTAAGATGGTATATGAAGAAGATGGGAGTACTAAAACCAAAAACATTCCTACGACAAAAGCCGAACGTCAGCAATTCGTGATCAATGATAAAGAAATTCTGAAACTATCGAGATGGGCGGTGATAATTGAGGAGCATTATGAGACTCCAATGGACATTGAATGGGTCAAAGAAGATAAAACGGGAGAGCTATTTATCGTTCAGGCACGACCTGAGACCGTACAATCACAAAAATCCGAAAAGATTCTGACCTCATATACCATAAAAGAGAATAGCAACGAAATTCTGGCTCAGGGAATAAGCATCGGTAACAGTATTGTACATGGCATTGTGAAATTGGTTAAGAACCCAAAAGATCTGAAGAATATTCAATCCAATCACATCCTGGTTACAAAAATGACAGAGCCTGATTGGGTGCCTGCACTCAAGAATGCGGCTGGAATTATTACCGATTTTGGAGGCAGAACTTGTCATGCAGCTATTGTAAGCCGGGAACTGGGTATTTCTGCAGTGGTGGGTACGATGAATGCTACAAAAGTACTGAATGAAGGTGATATGGTTACGCTTTCCTGTGGTGAAGGAGAACGGGGAAGGGTATATGATGGATTTGTTGCTTATAACATTCAGGAAGTAGATCTGGAAAAACTGCCCCCTACAAAAGTTGATATTATGCTGAATTTGGCCACTCCGGAATCAGCTTTTAAATGGTGGAAATTACCGACGCGCGGAATAGGGCTCGCCCGCATGGAATTTATTATCAGCCATCATATTCAAATTCATCCCATGGCGTTGGTTCATCCCGATAAGATCGAAAGTGAACAAGAATTTGAGAAGGTCAGGAAGCTTACCAAGGGCTATAAGGATCATGAGAACTATTTTATTGATAAGCTGGCGGCAGGGATTGCAAAAATAGCGGCTTCTCAATATCCACATCCGGTGATCGTACGCACCAGTGATTTTAAGACCAATGAATATGCACGTCTTATTGGAGGGAGCAGCTTTGAACCTCATGAGGAGAATCCCATGATCGGTTGGAGAGGAGCTTCCCGTTATTACAGCGATGGCTACCGGGATGGATTTAAGCTGGAATGCAAAGCCTTGAAAAAAGTTCGTGAAGAGATTGGGTTTAAAAATGTGATCGTAATGATCCCATTCTGCCGAACCCTGAAAGAAGCTGAAAGGGTACAGCAGGAAATGGCAGCAAACGGATTGAAGCGTGGAGAAGAGGGACTTGAGGTTTATGTGATGTGTGAAATTCCTTCCAACTATATACTGGTCGAGGAATTTGCAGAATACTTTGATGGATTTTCGATCGGTTCCAATGATCTGACACAGCTGATTTTAGGAGTTGATCGAGATTCAGCTGAACTGGCATATTTGTTTGATGAGAATGACCCGGCTGTAAAAAAAGCAATTAGAAGTGTAATAAAGCGAGCGCATCGTAAAAACAGAAAAGTAGGATTTTGCGGTCAAGCGCCCAGTGATGACCCTGATTTTGCAGCCTTCCTGGTGGATTGTGAGATCGATTCTATTTCATTAAATCCTGATAGCGTTATCTCAACTATAGAAAAAATTGTAAGTACTGAACATAAAGTACCCGTCTGATATGGAGCTATGCGTGAAATCAAACACATATCAACTAGTGACCATGAACAATTAATAAAGGCTGGTCAAGAGAGAGCATTCGGACGGGTACATTCGGTTCGGGGCAGTGTTATAGATATTCGGTTTGAAGAGCATCTTCCCGAATTACAATCAATGTTGACTTCTGATACAAAAAAGCCCATTAAGGCGGAGGTGACGGTTCACATCAATGAAAAAATGGTGAGGGCGCTGGCACTTACTCCCACCTGTGGACTCCAAAAAGGAACAATTTTCTACGATACCGGAGAGCCACTTAATATTCCGGTTTCATCCCACCTAAAAGGGCGAATGTTAAATTTATTTGGTGAACCAATTGACGAAAAAGGAGAAGTGGAAGTCGGGGAGGTTCGGCCGGTCTTTCAGTCCGCTATTCCATTATCGGCTCAGCAAACCGGGCAGGATATTTTAACGACCGGTATCAAAGCTATGGACCTGCTGTCGCCGCTGGAACGAGGTGGAAAAGCAGGACTTTTTGGTGGAGCCGGAGTAGGGAAAACCGTGCTTATCATGGAGATGATCCGAAATATGGTCGCTCAGCATGAAGGCATCAGCCTGTTTTGCGGAATTGGAGAACGATGCCGCGAAGCCGAAGAGTTATACAGGGAGATCACCGCGGCCGGCGTATTGGATAATACCATCATGGTATTTGGGCAGATGAACGAACCACCCGGCGCTCGTTTTCGGGTGGGACAAACCGCCCTCACCATTGCTGAATATTTCAGGGATGTCCACCGCAGGGATGTGCTGCTGCTGATCGATAACATTTTTCGGTTTGTACAGGCCGGCTCCGAAGTTTCAGGATTGATGGGAAAAGTGACTTCAAGATTGGGATATCAGCCTACTCTGGGAAGCGAATTGGCTCAGCTTCAGGAACGCATTTGCAACACCAAAAACGGCAGCATTACCTCCATTCAGGCTGTGTATGTGCCTGCCGATGACTTTACTGATCCGGCCGTAACGCATACGTTCTCCCACTTGTCATCATTTATTGTGTTGTCGAGAGAACGTGCAAGTCAAGGTTTATATCCTGCTATTGATCTGCTGAGATCTGGTTCTAAAATGCTGGCGCGACATATTGTGGGTGATTGGCATTACCGGGTAGCGCAGGCCGTTAAAGAAACACTGGCTCATTATGAAGATCTCAAAGACATTATCTCCATGCTGGGGATGGAAGAACTTTCTTCCGAAGACCGACAACTGGTTCATCGAGCCCGTCGATTAGAGCGATTTTTTACCCAACCATTTGCTGTAACCGAACAATTCACAGGAATAGAAGGGAAGATGGTTAGCATCGAGGAGATCATCTCAGGATGCGAACGAATTTTAGATGGAGAATTCGATGACGTGCCCGAACAGCGATTGTTCATGATTGGAAACATAGATGAGGCCAAACAACATGATGCAGCTTAAAGTGATGGAACCGGAACAAATGATCACAGATGAGCAAGTGGTTAAGATCATTGCCGAGGGAAATAATGGATCTTTTTGTCTGGAACCTAAGCATGTGGATTTTGTGTCGGCGTTGAAACCGGGCATTTTGCTTTACATTGTGGGCGAAGAAGAACATTACATAGCGGTAGATGAGGGTATTCTTGTGAAGTGTGGCAAGCAGGTGCTGGTGTCTGTGTTGAATGCCATAAAAGGGGACACACTCGAAGAATTGGAGCAGCGCATCCGAAAGGAATTCAAGAAAACGGAAGCTATGAATCAGGCATCAAAAATTGTACTCAAAAGCATGGAAGCTGATTTGTTATTGCGATTTCTGGAATTTGAACAACATCGATAATTCATAATTCAGCACTAAAGTGGAAGAAGAAAAAAAGGGAGAAAAATTGGCAGAAGAAATCGGCGAAAAATCATCCCGAAAACTTCGTGCCCGAAAGGAAAAGCACAAAGGACTTTGGTACGGACTGGGTATGTTTGGACTGGTAGGCTGGGCGGTTAGTATTCCGGCAGTCTTAGCACTGGCGTTGGGAATCTGGATCGACCACAGCTATAAAAGCAAATATTCGTGGACTTTAATGCTGCTGGTATTTGGAATAGGCATTGGTTGTATGAATGCATGGTATTGGATCACAAAAGAATCGAGAGGATAGTCATGGAATGGATCAGATTTATATTGCCACTTTTGATGGGTGTTGGTTTGGGAATACTATATTTCGGAGGATTGTGGTTCACGGTTCAGAAGATCAATACAGTAATATATCCGGCATTATGGATGATCAGCAGTTTTTTCATTCGGATTGGGATGTTGTTGATCACTTTTTACTGGTTGCTGATGATAAATTGGTCGTTTTTAGCAGTCGGATTTATCGGTTTTTTGTTAGCAAGATCGGTATTCACACAGCAGTTTAAACAGGTTAAAAAATTTTCGGTGGAAGAAGAATATGGAATTTAACATCGATGATATAGTCTATTTAGAGTGGGGATTTCTTAAAGTGAATGCTACACTTTTGTATTCCTGGCTTATTATGGGGCTGTTGGTCGGACTGGGCTGGCTGATCTCCCGAAACTTGACCTCAGGTATCGATATCGGCAGAAGGCAAGCACTTTATGAATCGCTTGTCGTGTTTATTGTTACCCAAATTGAGGAAGCCACACAGCAAAAAGCGGATCGGTACTTTCCGTTCATTAGCACACTTTTTTTGTTCATTGCCTTTTCGAATGTGATTGGGGTGATTCCCGGCGTACATTCGCCAACAGCTTCACTTACAACAACCGCTGCACTCGCATTCAGCGTTTTCGTAGCGGTCCCGGTTTTTGGGGTGAGCACGAGAGGATTCAGGGATTATTTTTCACAATACATGAAGCCAACACCGTTAATGCTGCCATTCAATATTATCGGAGAACTTTCAAGAACACTCGCGTTGGCTATTCGTCTGTTTGGGAACATCATGAGCGGAAGCCTGATCGTAGCGGTATTGCTGAGTTTGAGTCCACTGTTTTTTCCGGTGGTGATGCAAGCCTTTGGATTGGTGATCGGGGTTATACAGGCGTACGTTTTTTCCATTTTGGCACTGGTTTATATTGCATCGGCCACCCGAACCAAACCCAATCAAGAATTTGAATCAGAAACAGAATCAATAACCTCAAGCACGGAGTAACTATGGAAATCGAAGGCATAATCGGGATGGTATCCATCATTACGGCAGGATTTACGATCGCCATTGGATCGATTGCCCCGGCGCTTGGTGAAGGAAAAGCGTTGGCCCAGGCATTGACGGCCATTGCTCAACAACCGGATGAAACACCGGCCATCACCCGAACGCTGTTTGTGGGATTGGCGATGGTAGAGTCAACCGCGATCTATTGTTTTGTGGTCGCCTTGATCCTCATCTTCGCAAATCCATTCTGGAATTTTGTGATTGGAGGATAACGTGCAACTCGATTGGTTCACATTTGGGGCACAGATCATCAATTTCCTGATCCTGTTGTGGTTACTGCAGCGGTTCTTGTATAAACCGGTTCAGCAAGTCATGCAAAAGCGAGAAAAGGAGATCACAGGTAAACTCGAAGAGGCCCGACTGACACTGGTTGATGCCCGTACGAAGCTATCAGAATATCAGCAAAAGCTGGATCAACTTATTGAGAATGAAAAAGCAATGATAGCAGAATCGCGGCAGGAAGCGGAGGAATATCGCAAGAATTTGCTCATGGAAGCTCGCTATGAGATTGAGAAAATTCAGAATCGCTGGCGGAGAACCATTGACGAGGAAAAGGAACAATTTCTGACAGAATTAGAAGAACGGTCTTTTGAAAAACTGTTGGATGCGGTGCAAAAGATTATCGGTGAGTTGGCCGGACAGGGGTTAGAGCATCACGTATTGACTAATTTCATTCACAAAATTGAACAGATTTCGCAGGAGCAGATCAAGACGTTCACTGAAAGTTCAGATCATAAGCTTGATATCACAACCGCTTTTCCCCTCAAAGAAAAAGATCGACACAAAATAGAAGCAATACTTAGGCAGGTATTTGTGGATGACATAGAGTGTCAGTTTGAAGATAAACCGGAGTTAGGATTAGGCATCGAAATTCGGACTTCAGGATGGAAAATGGGCTGGAATTTGAGATCCTATTTGGAAGAGATGAAAGCTGATCTAAGCTCATTTCTGGAAACAAAGGGAATGGAAGAAACTCAGAATATCACAGGGGAGGAAACAGCATGAATGATCAACTATTCATTTCTGCAGCTTCCAAAGCCATCTTGGGATTTGAAGAGATATTAAAGCAGGAGAAACAACTTCAGTTTCGAGAATATGGCAAAGTGATATCGGTGGGAGAAGGATTCGCCAGGGTCGCTGGCTTACCCAATGTGGGTATCGACGAGTTGGTTTGGTTTGAAAGCGGATGTCCGGGGTTGGTCTATAACCTCGATGAGGATGAAATCGGGATCATTTTATTAGGGGAAGAACAAGATATTGAAGCCGGGCATGAGGTCTATCGTTCAGGGAAAATAGTGGAAATTCCGGTGGGTGAAGAACTGATAGGGCGGGTGATCGACCCACTTGGGCGAGTTTTAGACGGCAGAAAACCGCTGTTGGGTAAGCAAAAATATCCCATCGAACGTCCGGCTCCGCCCATCATTCAGCGAGCACCGGTTGAACGGCCACTGCAAACCGGGATCAAAGTGATCGATGCCTTATTTCCCATCGGACGTGGACAGCGTGAGCTCATTCTTGGCGATCGGCAAACCGGAAAAACCACTATCGCGGTAGATACCATCATCAATCAACAAGACACAGAAATGATCTGTATCTATTGCGCCATCGGAAAACAAAATGCGGCTACTGCGCGGGTGATCAAAGATCTGAGAGCCAAAGCTGCCATGAAATATTCCATCGTGGTGTCGGCCAGCAGTGATAGTCCGGTGGGCTTGCAGTACATCGCGCCCTATGCGGCTACTAGCATCGGGGAATTTTTTATGGAGCAAGGCAAAGACGTGTTGATCGTTTATGATGATCTCACCTGGCACGCACGAGCGTATCGAGAACTGGCATTGTTACTGCGTCGCCCTCCCGGACGTGAAGCCTATCCCGGCGATATTTTCTATATCCATTCAAGATTGTTAGAACGCTCCACGCACTTGAAATCACTTTATGGGGGGGGATCAATGACGGCCCTACCCATCGTGGAAACCCAAGCTCAAAATATCTCGGCATTCATTCCCACAAATCTGATCTCCATTACCGACGGACAGCTTTACCTGTCACCTGTACTGTTCCAGAAAGACGTGCTCCCTGCCGTGGATACAGGGAAATCGGTCTCCCGAGTGGGATCGAATGCGCAACTTCCGGCTTATCGATCGGTCACCAAAAAGCTGCGTCTGGCCTATGCACAATTTGAGGAGTTAGAGGCCTTTTCCCGATTCAGTTCTCGCTTGGATGAAGAAACGCAAAAAGTGATCCGTCGTGGACGTTTGATCCGCGAAATCTTGAAACAACCGCAGCTGCAGCCCATCAAAGTAGAGGAACAGATGGTGCTATTGCTGGCTGCCACCTCAAATCTTCTGGATGTATTTCCTCCCGGTAATATTCCCGAGTTGAAGGAGCAGATCCGGCAAAGAGTGAAGGTAATATCCGATGAGATCAATCACCGCATGAATTGGGAAGACTATCTTAAGGAAGAGGACCGGGAATTTCTATTGAATATTGTTCGCCCGCTGATCTCACAAAAAAAAGAAGAGGGATAACATGCAAAAGCTGGAGCAACTTCAAAGAAAAGTGAAAAGCGCGGAGGAATTACAGTCGATCACTCGAACCATGAAGATTCTATCGGCTGTAAGTATCCATCAGTTTGAGGAAGCGGTTCGGTCACTTTCGGAATATTTTGGTACGCTGGAGTTGGGTATGCAAATTGTGTTGAGATCAGCGTACTCCAACCTGATACCTGTTGAAAAGAAGGATCGGGTATCAGCTGTGGGAATTATTGCCAGTGGGTCGGGGCAGTCACTTTGCGGTCCCTTTGATGAGGTGATGTCAGATTATATCCGGGAAAATGTAGAAAACTCCGATTCTGAAAATCTGCATGTTTTGGTGCTTGGTGAACGGTTGGCTGATCATTTAGTAAAGGATGGGTTCACGATTCAAAAGGTGCTTGAGGTGCCGGGAAGTGTAGAAGGAATTAGTTCGGTAGTGCTATCGCTTTTGAAAGAGATTGAGCACTGGCAAAGCGAACTGAAGATCGAATCTATTCAGTTGATTCATAACAAACCGCTGGCCCGAAAAGGATTCACCCCACGAGTTCAACATCTGTTGCCAATGAACAAAGCCTGGTTGGATCGACTGATTAGCCGTCCATGGTCCACCAATAACCTTCCCCAATTTACCATGGATGCTGATGTGTTATTCATGTCGTTACTGCGGCAGTATTTGTTTGTATCGCTGTTCAGAGCACTGGCAGAATCACTAGCGGCCGAATATGGAAGTCGGCTCAGTTCTATGCAACGTGCAGAAAAAAAGATTGAAGAACGATTGGGACTGCTTCGGAATAAATTTTTACATGAGCGACAGGCATCCATCACCGAAGAGTTGCTGGATATTATGGCAGGTTTTGAGGCGGTTTCCCATCTGAAAAGATAGAATTCAGTATAGAACCGCCAAGCAGGTTCTATTAAACTTCATCAATCCGCTTCCCGATCTGGTGTACAACAATGAATATTTGTTTTTTCATTCCCATGTTCTAGCACAGAGCCGGTCACCCAATTGGGCCGGAAAGTAGTGCATCCTTTCAGTTTTAATTCATGAGCCAATTCATACACATTCTTGAAATCCTGGAAGGAGTAATCTTCAGGAATGTTAATGGTCTTAGAGATGGAGTTATCTACATACTGCTGCACCACCGCTTGCATTTTGAGATGATCTTTGGGTGATAACTGTCGCACCGTTACAAAATATTCGGGGAGATATTCTTGCGGTTCTTTTTCCATGATCCATTTCAAATAGGCAAAATCGGTAACGGTGTGAGAAACTGAATTACCTTCGTAATCCAGCACTTTACGTCTATAGGAGAAATCAAACACCGGTTCGATTCCACTTGATACATTGCCTGCGAGCAGGCTGATACTTCCCGTCGGTGCAATGGACAACAAATGACTGTTTCGAATCCCTTTAATCTCAATCCCTTTTCTCAAATTAGCCGGGAGTTTTTTGATGAACCGGGATTGCAAATATCTTTGCTTGTCAAAGAGGGGGAAGGCTCCTTTTTCTTTGGCCAACTCTATGGAAGTTTGGTAAGCGGTTTGGGCAATCAGCTTCATGATATTGCCTGTCATAAGCCGAGCTTCCTCACTTCCATAATGTAATTTTAGCATAATAAGGGCATCGGCCAGTCCGGTAATGCCAAGACCGACCCGACGGGTTTGCTGTGCTTTTCCACGCTGTTGGTCTAGTGGAAATTCAGATATTGAGATCACATTATCGAGCATTCGAACGGCAGTTTCAGTAGTTACTTTCAAAGATTCGCTTTGAATTTTGGCCTTGTCTGTGAATGGCTGTTCAATAAATTGCGTAAGATTAATAGAGCCAAGATCACAAGCTCCGTAGGGTGGCAAAGGAACTTCACCACAAGGATTGGTAGCAGTGATATATTCACAGTAGCTGAGGTTGTTCATTTTATTGATTCGGTCAATAAAGAGGACTCCCGGTTCTGCAGAATGATAATTTGCTTTCATTAATTCATCCCATAGATCTCTTGCTTTAAGAACCTTAAATACCATACATGAAACAGGGGTTTTGGTATTAGACCAACGTTTCTTCAAGGTTGAAAGTTGGGGCATGTCCGGTTCAGAGATCTCATTTGACGGAAACACTAATGGCCAGTCATCATTGTTTATGACTGCTTTGATGAGCTCATCCGTTACTAATACCGAAAGATTAAAATTGGTCAGCTCACCCGGTTTACTTTTAGCATGGATAAACTCAAAAATATCAGGATGATCACAACGAAGAGTAGCCATCATAGCCCCACGACGAGAACCCGTTGACAGCATGGTGGAACACATCGAATCCCAGATCTTCATAAAAGAAACCGGTCCTGAAGAAATGTTATTACTGCTTTTAGCCAGAGATCCTTTGGGACGTAAGCAGGAAAAGTCACAACCGATACCCCCTCCTTTTTGCATCGTTAGAGCACTTTCTTTCAGGTTTTCGAAAATGGATGGGATGGAATCTTCAATGGTTCCCATTACAAAACAGTTGAAAAGAGTTACCTTATGACCGGTTCCGGCACCGGCAAGAATACGTCCGGCGGGTATAAACTTGAAATCCTTAAGTGCTTGATAGAAGACTTTTGCCCAATTCGAGTGCTCATTCTCTTCGGCATAAGCCAGCGCATTTGCAACCCGCAACCAGGTATCCTCGATGGATTCTTCTGAGAGTATCGTATTCGATTTCAATCGGTATTTGCGATCCCAGATCTGTCGTGATAATGAATTCTGGAGTCCATGAAAGTTCATGTATGATGTGGCTCTTTTTCAATTTTGGAAGTCTTTTCCATGCTTTTTTTCAACGACCATAAATAAGAGGTCTCACCCTGTCCTTTTAAGATCAGATAAGCAGCAAAAGCAGCAACTATTGGAAATGGAAACGCTGATCCCACACCTAAAGGGGATACAGCGATCAGAAAAACAATAGCTCCTACAGCTGCAATTTTCACCCAATAGCCTTTCATAAACATTCCAAAAGCTATCAGAGCCTGGCCAATAGCAATAATTGTGACCACCGGGGTAATATGATCAGCAAACCAACCTAAGATAAGATCGTGGTATAGGGGAATCGCCAGGAAGGCAAACTCGATATATAGATCGGGTGTCTGATAAACAACAGTCAGATTTTTCCAGGCCGCCCATCCAAATAACAGAGCAAACACAAAACGCCCGATCTTTGGATTTTTCCATGCTGCAAACAGTATCAACAACCCTGCAAGATTGGAAAAGATCCAGGGTAAAAAGTAAAGATCTAACCCTTTCATAGGTCTCCTGTTCTTTTTTTAATGTAAATGCAAATTAGTAAAGAGGTAGAATTTTTATTCAGGGAGCCAGACGGATAAAAATGTAAGGGATTCCCTCAGGGACTATCAATTTTTCGTTCATGCTTGGAAAAATCAGGGAATACCCTGCATTAAATTCGCAAGGGATAAGCTAAGCTTCAATAATTAATAACAACGAAGGAGGGTTTCTTATGAGTGAGCTAGGATCATTATTTGGATTCGTAACCGTAGGCCTGCTGGTGGGTTTTATTATCGGCTCTTTGATCAAGAGGGAGGGCATTTCTTTATACAATAACCTATTTTGGGGTGTCGTATCCGGAATTATAAACGGTTATATCGGCCTTTGGTTTTTACCGGGTGATGGTGTATTTTTTGCCTTTCAGGGTACGTGGGCCTTTCTCTTTTTGGTGAATGTATTTCATCAGCACCACGTAGAAGATATACTTCTGTTCCCGGATGCCAATGCAGCTGTTATTCATGAACTGACATTCAAGAATAAAAAGCAGTAGAAAGTGGTTTTATGCTACACTCTTTTGGTCTCGGCTACCGCTTTTTCGACCTTGGTCAAGATCCGTTTCACTTGCCCCCAGTCCGTATATTCATGATCTTCAGAAGTGTTGGTTTGCGCATTGTTTCTTTTTGCAATATTACGGGCAATATATTTCTTGAAGAAATTATATTCTGAGTAGCGAATTGCTCCAGCTATATGCTCTATAAAGGATGGATACCATCCGGTTTTATGCAGGAAATCTTTTGTAATTTTTTCAAGTTCCTCCCAACCTTCAGGTACATCATGGGCAGCAGTCAAGCTCACCGATATAAAAGCTCCCACCATATTATTTAAAACTTTTGCATAATCACCAACATACTGCTCTATAGAAGCTTGAAATTTCTCATTATGAATGGAAGAGGCGATGATAATTGCATCAAAGCCAAATGGACTTAACTTTGGACCGGTGGAATTATTTATTGAAACAGTGTGCCCGTTCAATCTTGCTTCATTTTTTAATCTGTCACAAATCTTTCGGGTTTGCCCCTCTACTGTACCGTAAACAATTAATAGTTTCATGATGATGGATATGAGTGTAGGTTTTTCCCAATAATAATGAAAGCAGGTATTCAGCAGGGTCAGGAATTTGGAAGTACGGAAGTAAGGGATTCTACTACAAAATTTGTAGGCTTTGTATCTGCCCGGGATGATACAATACAATACAAATAAAGCTCTTAAGAATTATCGCGTCCAATGGACACGAGCCATACTTTCAGCATCGTAGGAAATATCAAGATCACCCTCATAAGAGCTTTTTAAAGCGTCACCGATCATTTTTGGTAAATGCATACCGGTAGTAGTAATGATCATTTTACCATCAGATTCGCTGATCGTTATGATACGTTCCAAAGGATGTTGTTCGGTTTTCTTTTTTTCAAGGTTTCGAATCAAGTTGAGAAGCTCTTCTTTATGTGATTGAAAAAAGGATCCCTCTACTTCTATATAGCCGGCAGGATAATTATCCTGAATGCGTTGGCAAGCCGGGCATAATTTTTCATTGTCGACAAATTCAATGGATTCCCAGGTCCATCTTCCTTTTGTAAAAATGGAGCCGCAGGAGGGACAAAGAGTGGGGTCGGGCAATTTTTGTGTTCGTTGGTAGGGATCATGGCGGTCATCTTTAAAGATCCGTGTTCGTTCTTGTTTAAAAATGTTTCCTTTCTTTTTTCTTTTCATAATATTCACCATTCGTCTATAAAATCTTTACTGACCTTAATAGTTGGCCAAAACAAATATTGGCGAAACCAACTGCTTGCTTCTTCGGCCACTTGTTCCAGAGTTCCCGGTTCTTCAAATAAATGTGAGGCTCCCTCAATAACGGTTAGCTTTTTGGGACATGTCATGATGTTATAGGCGATTTCATTCAATTCCAGCACTAGTTTGTCATTCCCACCCACTAGTAAAAGCGTTGGTGTTTTTAGCAGCTTCAAATACCTCTTGGCCAGGTCTGGTCTTCCCCCTCTTGAAACTACCGCCTGAATGATGCCTTCCCCTAAAGTTGTGGCAGCCTGAATTGCAGATGCTGAACCTGTACTTGCCCCAAATAACCCAATATTCAAATCCTTGAACCTGAAGTCGTTTTTGAACCATTCAGCAACAGTCAGTAACCGTTTACTAAGCAATTCAATATCAAATCTTTTCTCTTTTCTTGTGGCTTCTTCGGGAGAAAGCAGGTCAAACAAGAAAGTCGAAAATCCTTTTTTATTCAGTATCTGGGCTACTTTTCTATTTCTTGGGCTGAGCCGGCTGCTTCCGCTTCCATGAGAAAAGATGATGAGCCCGGCAGAATTTGTGAAATGTATTAAGTCACCTTTCAGAACCATGTCGTGTACGGGTATGTCAATTAGCATATTAGTCATATTCAGGTTCAAGTAAGTGTGAATCTATTTTCTCTTCCTCGATCTCAGTGAGGGTAGCTTCTGTGAGTAAAAGCATGCTGGCAACAGAAACCGCATTTTGCAATGCAACGCGAACTACTTTGGTTGGGTCTATGATGCCGGCTTCCAATAAATCAGTGAAGGTGTTTTGTGAGGCATCAAAACCAAAATTTCCAGTTCCACCACGCATTTTCTCGATGATGACGCCTGCGTCCACTTCGGAATTTTCTGCAATTTGCCGGGCAGGTGATTCCATAGCTCTGCGCAAGATCATGATACCGGATCTTAAATCTCCTTCTTGCTTTTCGGCTGCTGTCTCTATGGTTTCAATGCATCGCAACAGGGCAAGCCCGGCTCCAGGAACAATACCTTCCTGTACGGCCGCTTTGGTGGCACTTATAGCATCCTCAAACGCTTCTTTCTGGCTTTTCATCTCACTTTCTGAAAGGGCTCCAACACGTATCACTGCCACACCTCCGGAAAGTTTAGCCAGCCGTTCTTGCAGTTTTTCACGGTCATAATCGGAAGTGGACCGGTCAATTAATTTTCTAATCTCATTACACCTTCCGTCAATACTACTTTTGTCGCCCTCACCCCCAATGATGGTGGTAAATTCTTTATCAATAATGACCCGCTGGGCTTTTCCAAGCATTTGAAGGGTAGTAGATTCCAGCTTCATTCCTAGTTCTTCATCGATTACCTGCCCTCCGGTAAGGATGGCAATATCTTGCAGCTGTTCCCGCCGCCGGTCGCCAAAACCGGGTGCTTTCACCGCGGCGCAATTCAGCACGCCCCGGAGTTTATTCAAAACGAGACTGGCCAGTGCTTCTCCATCAACATCATCGGCAATCACTAATAAATTCTTATGCTGATCGGCTATTTGTTCAAGGAGAGGGAGTAATTCCTTTAGTCCGCTGATTTTCTTGTTGTATAGCAGGAGATAAGGTTCTTCCAGTATCACTTCCATTTTTTGGGAATCGGTGATGAAATAAGGAGAAAGGTAGCCATGATCAAATTGCATTCCCTCTACTAATTCCAGGGAGGTTTCCGTGCCTTTGGCCTCTTCAACAGTAATCACTCCTTCCGGGCCAATCTGTTCAACAGCATCAGCCACAAGCTTGCCGATTTTTTGATTGTTATGTGCTGAAATGGTTGCCACTTGTTCCTTTTCTTTTTTACTTTTTACCGGCCTTGAAAGTAGTTTTAATGCCTCAATGGCTTCCTGTAATCCAATATCTAATCCTCTTTTCAATTCAATGGCACTGGAATGAGCAGCTATATTCCGCATACCTTCTGCAAAAATGTTATACGCCAGGATGGTGGATGTTGAAGTTCCGTCCCCAACTACATCCCCCGTTAACTCTGCGGCTTCTTTCAATACTTGCGCTCCCATATTTTCTTCAGGATCTTTTAGCTTAATCTCTTTAGCGATGGTTACCCCATCGTTACAAACCAGTGGCTTACCCCACGATTTATTGATCAGTACGGATTTCGATTTTGGCCCCAGGGTCACGCGGACAGCATCATATAAAACAGATGCTCCTTTTTGAATTTTTTCACGAGCCTCATCGCGAAATAGAACTCTTATATAGCTTCCCATTGTATTCCTGTATTAACAGTATAAATTAATTGTTGAAAAGACTTAATTTGATAGGATAAATAGTACCAAAAAAGATGAGTTTTGGGTGCGGGCGTTGGGCACGAAAACAGGTAAGGGAACTCGCCTTTAGCATGTAGGCAGAAATAGTACAAACCTACTTATGCATGTGTATCAGTATTCCACGAGCTTATTTGACTTATTTTTGAGGATATTTTCAACACTCAAAAATTTCAGGACATCTTTATCACTCAAATTTTCAAAGTGAAGATAGGCCTGAGATACAGCGAAAAAATTCAGTGGTGTTTCCAGTACCACAACCATGTCCACGATATCCATCAGTTGCTCACACACATCAATAGAAGCAACGGGTGCAGCAACTATGATTTCACCGGCGCGGGCTTTTTTGCACATCTCAATAGAGGCAAAAAGCGTAGCCCCGGTGGCAATCCCATCATCCACTAAAACCACAGTGCGATTATTCATACTGGGAAGAGGAGCACCATTTCTATATATTTTGATTCGTCGCAGGATCTCTTTTTCTTCTTTCTTGATAACCCTTTCGATCATTTCTTTGGAGAGACGTATATTAGCCCGCGGATTGAAGTACAGGCTTTTATCTTCTGCCATTGCTCCAAATGCAGCTTCCGGCTGCTCGGGGTATCCCAGTTTACGGGCAACAAGCACGGACCATTCACAACTTAATTCACGAGCTATATAATATCCAATTTCGACTCCACCCCGGGGTATTGCTAAAATAAGGGGGGTTCTAGGTTTGAAGATCTCTAATTCCTTAGCCAGCTCAATCGCTGCTTCTTTTCGGTTTTTGAACATTTTACTCAGCCATTTGTATCAGGATAGGCTCCTCTCATATGTTAATATTATAGTTAGATTTCATCATCAGCTAAACCTGAATTTTTAGCCCAAATGCTGAATCGAGTGTGTGGCACAGCCTCAAGGCGGGCTTTTGAAATGGGTTTTCCGGTAGCCTGACAAATACCATAGGTTCCATTTTCAATACGATCCAGTGCATCATCTATCTGCTTGATATATTTGCGCGTACGCTCCAATAGCTGATAATTCATGGTATCACTTTGGGTATCCGTTCCGGCTTCCTGAACATCTGAAGCAGGCATATAATCAGGATCATCTTCATCCTGCAGAATATTGATGTTTTCAGTAGTCAAGCGTATTTGTTCTTCAGCATTTTTCCGCTTGGCAAGGAGTATTTTTTTAAAATAATCCAGTGATCTTTTATCTAAGGGTGAGTTACTGACTTTTAAGCTTTCCATAACATTGAATTAAGAGTTGGAGTAGGTAAGTAGAAAACCAATATTTTATGATAGTATTCAAAACAGAAATGATACGAGAGTAAATAGTTACTTCTGTTTGTAGTAGAATTCACTGCATTTAAATAAAAAAGCCCACAGTATAAATACTGCGGGCTACTCAATAATTAGAAAGCGTTGCGTTTCCTTTTGTCGGTTTTATCCGATTTCCAGTAGTGGAGGTATTTCTCAGTCTTTTTGAAGGACACCCTCAACGTTTGGCTTCCGGGTTTGCTGTTTGAACAGCATTCCTTATTGATAACCGAGGTACACTCTTTAAATGATCCAAGGGATTATTTTCAGTAGTAACCGGCGGCTTTTTTTCCCGGTATATTTCTGTCCTATTTAAAGGATTAGAAACTGTACTCTAATAACTACCATTAGGTCAAAGAATCTAAAAGCAATATAATTAGTGTCTGGATCTCGCAAAGCAGGGGGAAGTCGGATGTGTGTGTGAGAATTTTCATCTCATTCTTGTAAGGGTAAGCATATATAACGTGTTACTTATCTCCCTAAAATAAAAAAGGCTCACAGTATAAATACTGCGAGCCACTCAATAATTAGAAAGTCGGTCATTTCCTTTCGTCGGGATAGTCCGCATCAAGTTGTAGAGGTATCATCTCAGCTCGGTAAGAGCACCCTCAATGGCCGGCTTTCGGGTTTGCTGTTTTATCGGCATTCCTTATTGATAACCGGAGCACACTCTTTAAATAATCCCTCGGATCATTTTCAGTAGTAACCGGCGGCTTTTTTTCCCGGTATATTTCTGTCCTATTTAAAGAACTAAAAATTGTGCTCTTTCTTTTAATGTCAGTAAGTCAAAGAATCTGAAAGCATTATAATCCATGCCGGGATGCATAAAAGCAGGGTAAAAACCCAATATCATGTAAGTATTTTCCAGATCGAATTTGTAGGGGGGCATGTTCTTTTTTTGGAAAAATATTCCAGCATAAATATAATACTGGGTAATAATATCAGGGCTGCAATCAGTGAAAGCCCAATACCCAAAACAGCTAATTCTCCTATGGTTCTTAGCCCCGGATGAATGGAAAAAAGCAGGCCGCTGAAACCTAACATAGTGGTAAAGATGCTTATACTGATATGCTCTCCTGTAGATCTGAGTACTTTACTGACCGCCCCTTTTCCTTCTTCAAGGTAACGATGAACAATATGTATCCCGCTGTCGTCACCAATACCCAGGATCGTTGGAAATACCACGAGATTATAAAAGTTCAATTTCCAGCCAAATAAGACCATCAGTCCAAACAGCCAAACAAAACTGGTTATTAAAGGCAGTAATGCAAGGGCTACCCATTTAATATTTCTGAGGATTAGCAACTTAAATATAATGATGAATGCAATAGTCAGTGCAACCATTAATGGAGCCTCTTCCATTAACAGTCGCAACATATCGGAGGCTACTATTGAGGTAGATCCAGCATAATAGGTGGTGCCGTCAGGAAGTGTTACCGAACTTACATCATCGGCAAAATTCATGGAATTTCGACCATCAGATAAACTAACAGAAGGATGAATTATCACAAGATTTCCAATTGAACCTGATATAGAAGTAAAGGGGGCTTTTATAAAATCGGGCACACTGTCTACTGGAATGATATGTTTTGTAGAAGCCGATTCTCGAAGCCGAAGGATATCCCGGTTCGTTGAACTTCTAAGAAAGGGATCGTCCAGTAATTCTGTGATGTTGACAAGCCGGTCAATTTTCAAATTGGCTTCCTCATCATCAAACGGGTAACGATCCTGTAATATCTCGATCTCTTTGATAGTGGGAGAGCTAAAATCCATTTCCTTCCGCTTTCGCAAGATGTCAGCTACCTGAGGTGCTTCAGAGGGGTTTTCAACGATAATATATGCAGAATTTCGATCGCTTCGTCCTCGTGAGGCTTTAGATGCAATTCTGTTGAGCTCACTATACCTTTCATATTTAGGCTCTAATTCTCCAAAATCATATTCAAAGGAAAGTTTTGGAATTTCAGTAACTGACATAAGGGTGATGACGATCGAAAGTCCAATAACACCAGTTGAAATAAGTTTCCACCGGTTTTTCTTATCAGAATTTTTCGAAAATCTATTGTCACTTTCGAGTTGTATAGATATATCAGTATGTAGATTCAGAAGAGGACTGCGTTCAAATACAACGAGTAAAGCAGGCAGAAATATGGTATATGAAACAATTGCTAAAATAAGTCCAATGCCTGATATAGCACCAAATTCACTAAAACCTTTAAAATCAGCCACCATTAGAATGAAAAAAGCAGCGGCAGTGGTTATGCCAACGGCAAAAATAGCTTGACCTGTTGTCATGAAGGTCGTTTCAATGGCCTCCGAAACAGATTCTCCTTTGCCTCGCTCTTCGGTATACCGGGCAAAAAAATGGATTCCAAAGTCTATGCCCATCCCAAATAGAAGTAGTCCAAGCGTTGAGGTCATGATATTTAAATGTGCATAAAACAGATATGCTAATCCAAAAGTCCAGCAGAGGCTGAGTACCAATGGAAGTCCCATTATTAGGGTATGGGCCGGAACCTGAAGAAGCTGTGAGAATAAAACTGAAAAATTGAACTGACGTCCTGCCCTGGCACGGTAACTTTTATAGAAAAAAAAGGAAACAACGGCCAGCATCAGCATGAATACGCCCGCTCCAAAAGAACTTTTTATATCAGCAACAATTGTTTCGATCTCAATGAGGGTGCGTATCATGGGGCCTCCCGCAACAACGATCATTTCAGGATGGTATGAACATGGGTTCAGAGTTGAGATCAAAGTGTTAAGGTCACTGTAGGCATGCCGAATAAATTCAAGTTCAGTTTGGGCATGGCTCGGGAAAAACTTGATAACCAACACAGTAGAATCCGGTGAGGTGTTGTATTCTGAACCTGCCAATTGATCGTACTTTACAATTAATTCATTTGCCAGAGAATCGGCACGAAGGCCTTCCTCATCATCAAGGTCAAAATAAAATGGGTTGGCTTTGTTCTTGGCATCCTCGATTTCAGCCTCAAGGTATTCCTGCAGAAGATCAAGCTCGGTTGAAGTAGCAAAATAAAGAGCGTTGTGTTTTAAGAATTTGATCTCTCTACGATATTCAACCCGTTTGAAGTAGGGTTCTTGGTATTCTGCTTTTTTTAGTCCAAGAACTTTTGGGATGAGTACTTCTGCAAAAGCCCGGTTGGCCTCAAAAGAGGGACTTTGGATGGCCACTGTGGCGTCATGTTCACCGCCAACTTGCTCAGTAAGTTTATTCAAAGCCTGAACGCTATGATAGGAATCAGGGATTAGTTTTGACAGGTCCGTATCAATGGTTAACTGACGGGCCAGCAAAAACCCAATAATGGCGAGAGCTATACTTGTCAATAAGACCGGTGTTGGTTTTTTGATGACCCAACGAATAAAGGGCCTGAGTAATTTGAATAACCGGTCTATCATGAAGTTAGTTGGTGGCCTCCGTTTGTACTTGAGACAGGGTTCGTATATTCCAGATGTAAAGAATCAGGCTTCCGAGCCCAAAAAAGATAAAAATAGCATGGAAGAGCCATCCCAAAAATGGCAAGTTTACGATGATGGCTACCAAAATCATTCCAATAAACAATCCCCAGTAATAAGAAGTCTCTTGACTTTCTTTTTTCAGAAACCGAAGACTGCTGACTCCTAATACCATTGCCACCAATAAATATCCGATAAGCAATAGAAACCCGTATAAAAGCAATAACAGAAATGAAATGGGGAGTGTAAAAATGAGCAAAGCAAGAACTATCAATATCAAAGGATAAACTAAAAATGTGAGCAACCCCACTCCCGTATTTTTCCAGAATTGTTCTATGGAAAATTTATAGATGTCTTTGCTTGTTTTGCTGAAAATTCGAATGAGAACCAATCCTGTTATAAACAGGGAGAGATAAAGTCCGCTTTTGAATATTAAAAGTTCAAGGATGTCTGGAGACTTAACATTGATATAAAGGTTTTCTGGAAGGGTGCCCAGATTCTCATGATACACGGGCCGGTCGCTGTATATATCTGTTCCCAGATCAGCTATGTAATTCGGGCCAAAATTGATTTTATGACTGTATAATTCCACTTTTTTTTGAACGGCTCCGTTTAACTCAAGCTGATTTCCGGCTGCTTTTAGATTTCCTTCGATCATTCCTCCTTCAAATAAAATACGTTGTCCTGCAAGGTTTGCATTGCCTTTGATAAGTGCATTTTCAGTGATACGTATGGTTGCTCCGGCAGCAAAAACGTCGCCATGAATGAGGCCGTCAATGACCACCAATTCGCCTGCTCCAGCAAAAAGGTCGTAAATAGTGCCCAGCATCATGACTTTTTCGCCCACAACAATGGCATCATCCATGATTTCCCCCGTTATGATGAGTGACTCTGAGGCTGATATAAAATCGTTGCCAAGCCAGCCGAATACTTCAATAACATCTCCGGTAGCAAACAATTGGGTTTGAATGGAATCTGATTCCGAAATTCGTACAATTTCTGCACTTCGATATGCACTGCCTTGTCCCCGGGTCTCACTGGTCATCAAGGTGAGCAGTAGTACAATAAAAATCGTCATTCTTTTCATGTCAGGCTGTTTTGTGTTGATGTAAAAGGCCGAATAGCCTGACATTAATTAGCAGAAATAACGCTAAAAGACTGTAAAGATAGAACTAATTAGTCTGTAATACTTTCCCTCTCAAACATTGTTGGAGACTCCTGTCCGCCAAATTGAAACTATTTTTTGAACTTTAAGGCAAATCCAAAGAAAAAGGAGGAGATATGCCTATTAAAATGATCCATAGAGAAGAGTGGACTAATTACTTCGATAGCTTTTCAAAGAAGTACCTGAAAGATAAACAGCCGGAATATGCTGAGATCCGAATTTTAAGCAAAGATATGGGAGACCAGCCGGAAACATCTTGGTTACCGCTCAAAGGTCTTAGCTACGACAGCAGAAATGATATGCTGGAAATACAATTTGATGATTTAAACCGGGTAATTAATCATCCAAAAGAGATCTATGTGGATGAAGAAAAAAGTGGATGGATTCTGAGCTTTGAAGTGATTGAAAATGACGGTACTAAAAATATAATCGAAACCCGTTAATAAGATATCCATGGAGCAAGACTCCCCACTGATATTACAACCGTCTTTACTCAAAGAGGATGCGAAGGAATTATCCAAAAGACATGTAATCTCTGAGGTAAATAAAAAAATCCGTCCAATAAAGCCGCTGCTTCAACACGACAAGCAAACACTTACTAAAGCTTATCGTGTTTTGGCTACATCCGCCAAGGAAAATAAAGATATATCCCCGGCAGCAGAGTGGCTGATCGACAATTTCTACATTATTCAGGAACAGATCGTCCAAATCGAAACCGATTTTCCAATTGGTTTTCAGCGTAATATCCCACACTTGAGATTAGGAATTAACAAAGGTTTACCAAGGGTATATGATTTGGTCTATAACCTTGCTCTTCATACTGACAATGTAATTGATGTAGAACACCTGACTTTGTACACACAACATTATCAGCAAGAAGTAACACTGCGGCTTGGTGAACTTTGGGCTATTCCGATCATGCTGCGCCTGGTGCTGGTAAATCAGTTGGCACTAAAGGCTGCAGCCATCCTAAAAAGAAGAAAACTTAAAATTGAAGTAAGGAAGCTTATTGCAACCATACAACTGGCAGAAACAGAAGAACCAGGCTTTTTACTTCGTAATATAATTGATTGGCTTAATGAACAGAGAGTAGACCATGAAGGCCAGACGCTATTGGTGGAGTTAGCCCGTCAACTTCAGGCTGAGGGTATTTTGTCGGGGGAACTCAAGAATTGGTTTGAATATCGCTTGAATACTTTTGGAACCACACTGAATGAAAGTCTTCGTGAGGAAAGGCAACGCGAGTCGAAACTGCAGGTGAGCATTCAGAATGCAGTGATCTCATTTCGAAAATCAACTGAAATTGAGTGGGAAGATTTTGTTGAAGATTGCTCTTTGGTTGATCATATTTTGAGGCTTGACCCCATGGAGGTCTATTCGCTGATGGATCGTAAAACCAAAGATCATTATCGGAGAACCATTGAGCGATTGAGTGGGAGGACCGGATATACAGAGACTGAAGTAGCTGAAAAAGTTTTACAGCTGGCAGAGGGTAATCGTTCATATTCAAGGGAAACAATCAACAGCTCAATGATTGACCCTTCAATATTGAAAACTCACGTGGGTTATTATTTAATTGGGAAAGGATACTCCAGTCTGCGTAAAGAACTTCGCTACAGACGAACATTGGGGGAAGTCACGCGTAAGGTGATCGAGGGAAGAACTTTGATTTACATCGGTCTTATGTTGGCAATGGCCTTTATACTTTTATCCTTCCTTTGGGTGCTGACCGCTGCAGCCACCCATACCTTATTTGTTAAGGTTATGCTTTTGTCAGTGGCTTTTTTTCCTGCTCTTGAACTATCTATTTCTTTTATAAATCGATTATTTGCATTCACACTTCCTCCCCGTGTGCTTCCTAAAATGAGGGTGAAAAATGAGATTCCGGAGCAAGACCGAACGCTGGTGGTCGTACCTGTAATTCTGAATAACAAAGAAGATGTGAAAAGGCATCTGGAAAAGTTAGAGATCACGGCTTTGGCCAATCCTGACCCGGGTTTGCAGTTCGTGCTACTCAGTGATTTTGCTGATGCGGATAGAAAGATCATGCTGAAGGATGGACAGGTTCTTGAACAAGCGAAGGTGATGATATCACAGCTCAATGAAAGATATTCATCTCAATACGGGGAGAAATTTTTTGTGCTTCACCGAAAACGGGAATGGAATGATTCTGAAGGGAAATGGATGGGATGGGAGCGAAAAAGAGGAAAACTCGAGCAGCTCAATCAGCTGCTTTGTAATACGAAAGCGGAGAATCCTTTTTATTATACATTCGGTGATTTTCTAAGAAGTATATCTCAAACACCGGTGAGGTTTGTACTTACCCTGGATGCTGATACCCGCACCCCGCCAGACAGCATTAAAGAATTGGTCAAAGTTGCCTCACATCCTTTAAATCGTGCAATACTTGATCCTGATACAAATACAGTTCGGGAAGGATATGGTATTATTCAGCCTCGCATATCCATTGCTCCCGATTCAGCTTACAAAACTTGGTTTACTCAGTTTTTTTCAGGTAATGTGGGAATAGATCCTTACACCACAGCAGTTTCAGATGTGTATCAGGATCTGTTTGGTTATGGGGTATTTACCGGAAAAGGCATCTATGATGTATGCGCTTTTAATATGGTTTTACACGGACGTATGCCGGAGAATCGTATTCTGTCACACGATCTGTTGGAAAGCACGTACATACGAACAGCACTCTGTACCGACATTGAGCTTTTTGATGATTATCCTGCTAACTATAACAGTTATTGCAAACGAAATCACCGATGGGTACGTGGTGACTGGCAGATAGCAAGCTGGTTATTTCCTAAAGTTCCGGGAGCAAGCGGAAAGGTTAAAAACCCGACCAGTTTACTTTCACGATGGAAGATATTTGACAACCTTCGTCGTTCATTGAATCCATTTTTCTTAGTGCTGCTGCTCATTATGGGTTGGCTTTGGCTGCCCGGTTCGGCATTGTTATGGACAATCCTGGCATTCGGTATCCTTGCTTATCCCATCTATGTAAATTTTTCCACGGATATATTTAATCGGCCGCCGCGCATAAAATGGAAGTTATATTTTGAGAAGGTACGCCTCAATTTGAAAGTAAATACCATCCAATCCATATCTACACTGGCCATTTTTCCGCATCAGGCCGTTTTGAATATAGATGCTATTTTTCGGGTATGGTGGCGGCTGTATGTTTCAGGGAAAAAAAAGCTTGAGTGGACTGCCGCTGCTCAGGCTGAGCACATGAGCTCAAACGATCCGGGCTCTTATTTCAGATCAATGGTTTCTTCAGTGTTGTTGGGATTTGTACTTCTTTTAGCTGCGTTCTTTTTCGATCCAACAGATCTTTGGGTGATCGCTCCATTTGCAGTGTTATGGATCACTTCCCCTGTATTTGCATGGTTTCTGAGTCAACCCAGGGTGGAAAAAACTCCTGAACTTTCTGAAGAAGCCAAAATGGAGCTCAGGTCAAATGCACGCCGTACATGGTATTACTTTGAGCGTTTAGTGACTGAAGAGTTTTCTTGGTTGCCTCCGGATAATGATCAAAAAGAACCTGATAAACCCCCGGTTGCCCGAACATCTCCAACTAATATTGGCTTAACGCTTGTTTCAACTGCATCAGCTTATGAGATGGGATATATAACTGCAAAAGAGTTATTCGAACGTTTAGATAATACTCTTGCTTCACTGGAAAAATTGGAGCGTTACAAAGGGCATTTTTTTAATTGGTATGAAATTCGGTTAGGTGAAGTATTAAATCCCAGATATATATCCACAGTAGATTCCGGAAACTTAGCGGCAGGACTTATTATTACAGGTCAGGTAGTACAAAAAGTTTGGACTCAAAGGAATACAAAAAATACTTTTTGGGAAGGGCTAACAGACACGATCATCACAATAGAGAAGATCATTACAGAATACGAAGATCAAATTCAGTTAGAAGAGGATGTATATACACAGGTCATGACATGCATTCAAAATATGTTGGATGAACTGAACCAAATAGATTTTAGTGACATGTCAGTGGAATCCGCGCTGAAAAATCTTAAAACGCTGAAAAAATGTGCCAGTTATTTGAGTGCTTCAAATCTTATGAGTTTGAGAAACAGGTTGGGAGATGAGGTAGTAGATGATCTATTGTATTGGCTTGAATCACCATTAAAACAAATAGAGGGCTACAAGTATGAACTGGAGTTCATTAGACCTCATAGTTCATTGGAAGATTCATTCAGTGATCTGGCCAATAAGTCGGATGACCCGGCATTCAAACAGATGAAAGAACAAGTTGAAGCCATCCAAATGATCTGTAACAGGCTTACGAATGAAATGGATTTTCGCTTTCTTTATCTCAAAAAAAGGGGGTTGTTCAGTATTGGGTATAATGTGGATCGGGCTGAATTGGATAAAGCCACTTACGACCTGTTGGCAAGCGAAGCTCGGATTGCTTCATTAATAGCCATTGCTAAAGGTGATGTGCCGTCTGAACACTGGTTTAGGCTTGGTCGGCGTTTGACAAGTATCAGCCAAAATGAATTTCTACTGTCTTGGGGAGGTACGGCCTTTGAATACTTGATGCCGCTTCTTTTCATGCGTTCTTATCCGCATACTTTATTAAGCCATACCTACAGATATATCATAGAATGGCAGCAGTCATATGCCAAGCGGTTTGATCGCCCATGGGGGTTTTCGGAAAGCGCCTATAATATTTTAAACATGGACATGAATTACCAGTACCGGGCATTTGGAGCCCCTGGGCTGGGGTTAAAGCGCGGGTTAGCTGAAGAATTTGTAGTAGCACCTTATGCTTCAATCCTGGCTCTTATGGTTGATCCGGTTTCATCATTTCAAAACCTGAAAGAACTGAACGATCTTGGGGCACTTGGGTTATGGGGCTATTATGATGCAATTGATTATACGCGTGAACATCTCAATGAAAAAGAGCCTTATAAAGTAGTTATGATCTATATGGCACATCATCATGGAATGAGTCTGATCGCGTTAACAAATGTTCTGAATGATTGGGTAATTCAGGATTACTTTCATGCCGATCCAAGGATCAAAGCTTGTGAACTGTTGCTTCAGGAACGTATTCCGGTTGGAATTCCGATCAAAGAACCACATCCGATCGATGTTGAACTTGAACCCGGTGAAAAGTATAGTCCAAAGCATATCATTGAACAAGCAACGGAAGCTGACCTGGCAAACATCCCGCCAAGAGTGCATTTAATATCTAATGGGAAACTGCATTCGTTTGTCAGTCATGCAGGTACAGGATGTCTCAAATACGAAGACATTACATTGACAGGTTGGAAAGCGGATGCCGTCGAAGACCCGCTTGGAACTTTCATCTATGTCAAAGATCTGGAAACGGATAAGTATTGGTCTGCATTTCATCAGCCGGTGCAGCGGAAGGCAGATCGGTATGATTCGTGGTTTCATAATGAAAAAATACAGACTTCACGGGTAGATGAATGGATTGAAACAACCACAGAGGTTTGTATATCTCCCGACCATCCCGTTCAATTGCATAAGCTCACATTAACTAATTATTCTGACAGACATAGAAAGCTGGAGCTTACCAGTTATGGGGAAATTATACTAAATCAGTGGGAAAGTCATTCGGCTCATCCTGCTTTTTCCAAGTTGTTTGTCCAAACCGATTTCCTCGCAGAACATGATTCTATTATTTCATGGAGGCGGCCAAGAAGTGCTGATGAGCAACCTATTTATTTGGTACACACGCTGGTTAGTCAAGAGCATGAATATTCTACAAAGCCGATCCAATTTGAAACTGAGCGTTCTAAGTTTATTGGCCGTGGCCGGTCATTAAGGAATCCTTCTGCCATGGATGTTAATTCAAAATTAAGCGGTTCAACAGGTAATGTGTCCGACCCAATTTTCAGTATCCGTAAATATGTGGAAATTGCTCCCGGAGAAAAAATGGAGGTAACATTTGTGACGGGCTGGGCAGCTTCATTTGATGAGGCAAGGCAAATAACAGAGCGATTCGATGACCCTTATTCGATCCATCGGGTTTTCGATCTTTCGGTCATCTACAATAATGTAGAACTGGAGCAGCTTGGAATTAGCAGCGGGCAGTTTCATCTGTTTCAAAAGCTGGCTTCATATGTTTTGTACAATGACTCCAAACTTCGTGCAAATGAATCATTATTGGTAAAAAATCGCAGGTTACAATCTAATTTATGGGGATATGGTATATCCGGTGATATCCCATTGGTGGTATTTCGGATCAGTGATATAAATCAGATCAATTACGTGAAAAGAATGCTTAAGGGGCATTTACTTTGGAAATATCGGGGATTGAATACTGATTTACTGATCCTGAATGATCACCCCCCAAGCTATGCTGATGAAGTGGAGGAAGGAATCAAGATGGCTATGGAGCACTATCAGAGCCTGCAGAAGGTTCCCGGGGGTGGAAATGTATTTGTTCACCGGTCCGAAATGTTACCCGAGGAAGACTTGAATCTGATGCTCACGGTTGCATCCATTGTATTGGAAGGAGCATTTCCAAATCTGGATGAGATGGCAGCACAAGAGCGAACATCGTCAGTTACAGACTCTGAGGTCACCTTCATCCGCATTCCAAAGGTAGAAATTCCGAAGGACGAAGTTACCCATAATCTTAAGTACTTCAATGGCTTCGGAGGATTTACGAGCGATGAAAACTCCTATCAATTGATCATTAAACGAGATCCTGAAACAGGTGACCTGAATTTGCCACCGGTACCATGGGTCAATGTAATTGCTAATCCGGAGTTTGGTTTTTTAGTAACTGAAAGTGGTGGCGGATACACCTGGAGCGAAAATAGCCGTGAGAATAAGCTGACTTCATGGGCTAATGATGTGGTATTGGATCCACTTTCTGAGGCTTTTTATATCCGGGAGCATCAAAATCAACACTATTGGTCATTAACACCGGCGCCTGCCCCAGGGTCTCATCCTTATATCGTTACCCACGGATTTGGATATACGACCTATGAGCATACATCAATGGATATACATTCGGTGTTAACCCAGTACGTGGATCCAGATAATCCCGTCAAAATCTCGAAGATCCGTATAAGAAACACCGGTTCAACCCGAAAAGAGCTTTCATTATTCAGTTATAATGAATGGGTTTTAGGTGTACAAAGGGAAAGATCATCCCGGTTTGTGGTGCAGGAATTTGATGAGGATCTGAATACGCTGTTTGCTGAAAATCGGTACAACAATGAATTTGCAGAAAGAACAGCCTTTGCCGCGATACTTACAGAAGAACATTCTGGAGCCGGATCGTCTTTCACAACTAACCGTCTCTCTTTTATAGGCCGTAATAATTCCCTTGAGAATCCGGATGGGGTTTGTGGCAGTGAGCTGCTTGATAATGAAGTAATAACAGGCGGTGAGCCCTGTGCGGCCTTTCAAAACACTTTTGCACTTGACCCTGGAGAAGAAATGGAATTTATTGTCTTATTGGGTCAAGCGGAATCAAGATCTGCGGCAGAAGAACTTATCAGAATGTATCAAGAACCAAGATTTAGCAATGAAACGTTGGTTCTTGTAAGAGAATTTTGGGGAGAAATGCTTTCGACGATCAAAATAGAAACTCCGGATGATGCGCTGAATACAATAATGAATGGCTGGTTGATGTACCAGACCATAGCGTGCCGGATGTGGGCAAGAACCGGTTACTATCAGGCCGGTGGCGCCTTTGGTTTCAGAGATCAGCTACAGGATTCTTTAGCTGTCATGTATGTGGATAGTGAAATGGCCCGAAAACAGATATTAATCCATGCATCACGGCAATTTCCAGAGGGGGATGTGCTGCATTGGTGGCATCCGCCAACAACCCGCGGGATTCGTTCAAGGATCTCTGATGACCGGTTATGGCTAGCTTATGCAGTTTTGGAATACATTCAGTTCACTGGCAGGATTGATATTTTGGATGAAACGGTTCCCTTTATTCAGGCTCGCAAGCTACAGGAATATGAGCATGAAGTGTATTTGCAACCACACCAATCTTCTGAACAAGGAACAATATATGATCACTGCTTGCGAGCTATTGATATATCATTGCAGTTTGGGTCTCATGGCCTTCCACTGATTGGCGGGGGTGATTGGAATGATGGTATGAATAGAGTAGGCCTCGAAGGGAAAGGAGAAAGTGTATGGCTGGGATTTTTTATCCATCATATTTTAACACAATTTGCAAAGCTTGCCCGAGATAGAGACGACAAGGAAATAGCAGAAGCTTTTATGGATCAGGCCTCCGCTCTTTTTAAAAAACTGAATACAGAAGGGTGGGATGGAAGTTGGTATCTGCGAGCATTTTATGATGATGGGACTCCGTTGGGTTCAGCTGAGAATACCGAATGCCAAATTGATGCGATCTCTCAGGCGTGGTCAATTATTTCGGGTGTATCTCCTGCAGAAAAAGAAAAAACTGTTATAGAATCTTTGGAAACACATTTGATTTCTGCGGAAGATGGGATTATTCGATTGTTGTATCCGCCTTTCGATAAAACAGAAAAAGATCCCGGGTATATCAAGGGTTATGTGCCGGGCGTAAGGGAAAACGGCGGACAATATACGCATGCTGCCCTATGGGTAATTAAGGCGTTGGCTGAAAGCGGTCATGGAGAGAAAGCGGTTCGGTATCTTCAGATGATCAATCCGGTAAACCATGGGCGAGATCCTCAAAAAATGAGAGTGTACAAAACCGAACCCTATGTGGTCGCTGCTGATGTTTATGGTGAACCTCCCTTTGTGGGGCAGGGCGGTTGGACCTGGTATACCGGTTCGGCAGGATGGATGTATAAAGTAGTGATAGAATCAATTCTGGGATTACAATTGAGCGGAGAGGAGATGATCATTGATCCTGCCATCAGTTCGGATTGGGAAGCATACAAGGTGAAATGGGTCATGAGCGATCATAAAACAATTTATCATATAGAAATTGAGAATACCGCAAGACTTGAAAAGGGTAATGTGGAAATCAACATAGATGGCAAACAGTTGAATACAAAGACAGTTCCGGCAAGGATCGAGCTTAATTTTGACGGGGGTGAACACAAAATTCGAGTTCGGTTAATAGTGAAAAAAACTGAACACAGTGAAGAGAAGACTTCAACAAAAGATATGTAGTACAAAATCCCACACCGTTCCAATAGAGATTCCGTACAGAACATGAGCATTTTCCTGACTATGCTTCGAAGACTAAATAGAGAGGTAAAATAATTCATGCAATCCTTGAGAGGCAATTATGGAAAATATAAAAGCACTGATTATAGATGATAATATTCTTGAAAGAAGAGTTCTTTCGAATATGCTGAAATCTTTCAATGGCGTAGAAGTTCGTAATGTGTGTGATTCTGAGGATATTTATACAGTTATTGAAAATGAAAAATTTGATGTGGTTTTCTTTGATGTACAGGAAAGTAGATCAAGTTCAAAAATTGATATCGAAATGCTTCGGGCGAAATATCCATCCTTATTGGTTGTAGCAATTGCAAAGCGTACGGAAAAAGGAGCAATTGCAATTTTAAACGCATTAAATAGAGGTGCCGTTGATTTTATTACAAATCCTGAAAAAAATAATATGCTTTTATTAGCTAAAAATCATTTTCAAAAGAGATTGGGACTTATTATTGAGAATATAAGAGAGATCAAATCCGGGAAGCAAAGGCAGGGTAAACTACCATTGATACGAAAAAATAATCGTCAAAAAGCAGATATAGTGGTTATTGGAACCGGTTCTGAAGGAATAAGAACCTTGTATAAAATTTTTAGTAAAATATCAGGTAATATATCGGTACCTGTCGTAATGGTGCCACATTTACCAAAGATATTCACCGGAGTTTTAGCAGAATCATTGAACCGGGTTTCAAAACTTAAGATCACTGAAGCTGCAGACAGAGTTAAGCTAGAACCGCGAACTGTATATGTAGTACCCGGAGGTTTTCATGCTGAAGTTATTCGTGAGGATAGCGGATATTCGTTGAGGCTTCATAAGGGGCCTAAAGAGAATGGAGTGCGACCTTCAATTGATGTTGTATTTCGGTCGATATCAAGGATCTTCAGAGAAAAAGCACTGGGAGTGTTGCTAAACGGTTATGGACATGATGGATTCATGGGTGCCCAGCTTCTAAAAGAAAATGGCGGTGAAATTTTGATACTACAACCGGATTCACTTTTTGCCGGAGCATTACTGAATGATATTTATAATGCAGGCCTAAGTGATCAGGTTTGTTTCGAAGAATTTTTAAGTTGGGAAATTATTAAAAGAGTGCCTCTTGAAAAGAGAAATGCAAAAAAAGGTTTTGTTACAGTACCTGTGATCCAAACATAACTAACCTGAAAACGGCTTCAGGCATTAGCCGTTGGAAGATGTAATAAATAAATGACACAATCCTCTGACCCTCATGAACCTATTGATAGAGACGATAAAGTCTGGGCTTTATCAACGGATCAATTACTTAAAAGATTTAATGTAAAGGTACAGCATGGATTGTCTGAAACAGAAGTACGGCAAAAGAAAAAGCAATTTGGGTCCAATCAGTTAAAAAAACAAAAAGTCAGAAGTTGGTGGTCAATATTATTTGCTCAGTTTAAGAGTATCATTATTGCATTATTGATCGCTGCTTCTGGTGTAGCTTTTCTTTTTGGGGAATGGATTGAGGGTTGGGCCATTGTGATCGTGATCCTGATCAATACTTTGATTGGGTTTGGTACTGAAATGAAGGCTGTTCGTTCTATGGAGGCTTTGTATAAACTAGGAACGGTAAAAACCAGGGTCAGGAGGGACGGGAAGATATCACTGGTAAATGCAGCAGATCTGGTGCCCGGAGATATCATAATTATTGAAGGCGGGGACATTATCACGGCTGATCTGCGTGTGCTCAACAGCTCCAAACTTCAAGCTGATGAATCGGCACTGACCGGTGAGAGTTTACCGGTGAGTAAATCAGCCGATCCTGTCGATACAAAGACCGCACTCGCAGAACGCAGCAGTATGTTGTATAAGGGAACAGCTGTTACGCGGGGTACCGGGGAAGCATTGGTTGTAAATACAGGGCTAAATACCGAGTTGGGAAAGATAACTTCCTTAGTAGAAATAACTGAGGACGAAAAAACACCGCTTGAAAAACGTCTGAATGATCTTGGATATAAACTCATCATTGCCACTGCAGGAATTATCTTTGTTATCGTAGTATTGGGGATATTAACCGGCCGGTCACTTTTTCTTATGGTTGAAATGGGTATAGCACTGGCCGTTGCAGCAATTCCGGAGGGTTTACCTATTGTAGCAACCATATCACTTGCGAGGGGGCTTAAGTTAATGGCAGAAAAGAATGCTTTGGTTAATCGACTTTCCTCCGTTGAAACCTTGGGAGCAACCGAAGTTATTTGTACTGATAAAACAGGAACACTTACTGAGAATGAGTTGACCGTTGAAGGGTTCCAGTTTTATGAACGCTCCATAACAATTAAAACCTCAAATGGCCGTGGATTTTATGAAGGGGAAGTAAGCGTAGATCCAAAAAAAGATCAGGAACTAATGAAAGCGCTGGAAATTGGAGTCATTTGTAATAATGCATCTCTATATGATAAAACAGAAGGAGGCTCAGGAGATCCGCTCGAAATTGCACTTCTTGCTACCGGTAGAATTGCAGGATTGGAGTTTGAAGATCTCATAAAACAATATCCTGAAAAGAAAGAAACTGCATTCGATCCCCAAACAAAAATGATGGCAACCTGGAATGAATTGGATCAAGGAGGTTACCGGGTACATGTTAAGGGAGCTCCGGGAGAAGTGCTCAAGTCGTCTACGAGCTATTTGCACAACTCAGAGATAAAAACTCTAACTGAAAAGGTAAAGCAGTATTTTATCAAACTAAATCAGGAATTGGCTGCAAACGGTTTCAGAATGTTAGCTTTGGCTGAAAGGTTCTCAACCGATTTGGAAGAAGAATCTTATCAAGAGCTCTGTTTTGTAGGACTTATCACTTTCCTTGATCCCCCAAGAAAAGATGTGAGAACAGCCATTGAGCAATGCAGGGATGCGGGGATAAGGGTTGTAATGATGACTGGCGATCAGGTAGAGACAGCCAGATACATTGCCGGTGAGGTGGGGCTCGGAGATCCTCAGGATCAGCATATCATTCACAGCCTGGAACTTGAGAATCAACCGGAAGAAGAACAGCTAAAGGCACATATATTTGCCCGTATCAATCCCAAACAAAAACTGGACCTGATCGAACTTTATCAGAAAAACGGATACATAGTTGGAATGACGGGGGATGGAGTAAATGATGCACCGGCTCTTAAAAAAGCGGATATAGGTATAGCCATGGGGGAAAGGGGTACACAAGTGGCGCGGGAAGCCGCTGATATTGTATTGACTGATGACCGGTTTTCTACCATTGTTGTAGCGATAAGAGAAGGCAGGGTCATATTCATTAACATTCAAAAGTTTGTCATGTATCTGATCTCCTGTAATGTAAGTGAGATCATGGTGGTCGGTATAGCATCAATTATTGGGATGTCATTACCCATTCTTCCGCTTCAGATTCTGTTTTTGAATTTGGTTACCGATGTATTTCCGGCGCTCGCCCTTGGACTAGGTAAAGGAAGTGAGGATATCATGGAAAGAAAACCACGTTCAAGCACAGAAGGTATACTGAACAGATCAAATTGGTCATTTATTTTTTGGTATGGAGTACTGATTACAGGATCGGTTTTCGGTGCATTTTTATGGGGGATACACATTATCGGGCAAGATCCATCTCAAGCAGTAACGATGAGTTTTCTCACCCTTGCCTTTGCACAACTTTGGCATGTGTTCAATATGAGAGAGCAACAAAGCCAAATTTTCAAGAATGAGATTACCAAAAATATATGGGTCTGGTTGGCTTTGATCCTATGTACCTTGTTGATCATCGCTATTATTTATATACCGGAATTAGCATTGGTATTAAAACTGTTTCCTATCTCGATCTCAGAGTGGAAGGTAGTGATCGTAATGAGTTTGATTCCTTTTGTTGCGGGGCAGGCTTATTATATACTCAAAAGTTATTATGGAAAATTATTAGATAAATAAAAAAGCCCCGCACATAATCTATGTGCGGGGCTTTTTGGTGTGTACCGCGTACGGGATTTGAACCCGTGCTACCGCCGTGAAAGGGCGGCGTCCTGGACCCCTAGACGAACGCGGCATCAAGTTTTTTCAATAAAAAAACTGTGGGTTTTTAATCCACAGCTTAAAATAAATGGGAGCCCGATGGGAATTGAACCCACGGCCTCTAGGGCCACAACCTAGCGCTCTAACCGACTGAGCTACGGGCTCCGTGTTTTTAAATTCCAAACTCCAAATCTCAAATTCCAAAGATATTGGAATTTGGTGCTTGAGCATTTGGAATTTGAACTTCGCAAGCGAAGTTTAGTACCGCGTACGGGATTTGAACCCGTGCTACCGCCGTGAAAGGGCGGCGTCCTGGACCCCTAGACGAACGCGGCATAATGAAATATCAATAAGTCAAAAATAAATAAATAAAGCATTAATGAGGCGACAGGCGGACTCGAACCGCCGTACGAGGTTTTGCAGACCTCTGCCTAACCACTCGGCCATGTCGCCTTATTGTTTAAGCCAAAAGCTAGTACGCCCGACAGGAGTCGAACCTGTAACCTACGCCTTAGAAGGGCGTTGCTCTATCCAGTTGAGCTACGGGCGCTCAACTTACATTATTTCAAAAAAACGAAGATTTCCAAACCGTAAAGCCGGGAAATCTTTATTAGTCGGGGAGACAAGATTTGAACTTGCGACCCTTCGCTCCCAAAGCGAATGCGCTACCGGACTGCGCCACTCCCCGTTCTTCGAAAGACTCCAAATATAGGACTTATTTCACACGGTTGCCAAATGAATAAATCACTTTTTTCTTAAAATTCAGTAATTAATCAGAGTGATCATAGAGTATGGCTGTAACGTAATTTTCCCAACTCATATTTTCCGCGGATTTACGCACATTTTCTTTCGGTAATGGCTTTTCAATAAACTTGAGCATTTGTTCAGCCATGGAATCAATATCCTGATCTTTGGCTAAATAGCCGTTAAATCCATCCTTAATGGTTTCCGGGAAATGCCCTACGCTGGTAGCTAAAATTGGAAGCTCAAAATTATAAGTCAATGATTCAACTCCCGACGGAGTAGCGGTTAAATAATAGAGCACGCTGCAATCACTGACTTGAAAATATTTGTGCACATCCTCATTTGGAATAAATTCATTTTTAACAACTGTGCTTTTCTCGAGTCCGAGTTCTTCTATTAATTTCAGCGGTCGGTAATCTTGCTCGCTATCCTTATTTTTGAGGAAAAGTTTTTGAGCAACGGCAAAAAGGCCTCGTTTTATTTTTGTAGTAAGTTTGGAAGTATCGAGTGTAGCCCAAAATTCCTCCCCACAAATTAGTAATGAAACGTCATCCCGTTCATCAGTTACCTTCTTAAAGGCGCGGATGGTATTATGCAATCCTTTGTATTTCCGGATAAATCCGAAGAAAAGGAAAACGTGCTTTTTTAACCCCAGTTCTTTTTTGAAGGCTTCGGTATCAAAATCAGGATCCGATTCATACAAATCGTACACAGGATGAAAAAGTTTGATTACGGTAGTAGCATCCGAAGGCGATCGCTCTCCGGTTTCATTAACAACAAATGCGCGATTTGGATAGAGGGCTTTCAGTTCATCCACTGTTTTGTAAGCATGAGTGATGTAGGTATCGGCGTGTTTGATACCTCGTTTTGTGAGTCGTTCATCGATGGTACTTCCTTCTTTTTGGACTACAAAATGCAAATCAAAAATCACTTCAGCATCAGAAAGTCTCTTCAGCCATTTGGAAATAGCCCCCATCGGAATGCCTTGTATAGAAATTGCCCATTGAAAAATGACCTTTTCAGGATTAAGGGATGCGATGTACTTCGCCGTTTCTTTCCAGCTGAAGGGATTGTTATAGTTGGTGATATACTTCACCTTAACCCGGGTACCTTCAAGAAAATCAGAATGACTTGATTTATCTACAAATTCCCTTGGAATAATAGAGGGATACTGGTTCGTCCAGGAAACAATATGAACTTCATTCTCAGGATTCTTATCCAGAGTTTTTGCAAGCGAGGTGTTGTAATTGGAAATTCCTCCCTTGAATTTTGGACCCGGTCCGAAACAGACAATAGTTGGCATAAACTTATGCGTATTTTTCTACTGCAACGTCATAAACACGTCGCATACCCTCTTCAAGGGAAAGTTTGGGTTTCCATCCAAGCTCGTTATTTACGTAGCTCATATCGGCATATCGGGAGTGAACACCAACCGGCTTATCCAGTAGCTTTTTAATATTAGGATCGTAGCCCGCAAAAGAGGTGAATATCTCTATTATTTCGAGGAAAGAGGTGAGTTTCCCGCTACCGATATTGATTGCACTTCCGTCTGTAATTCTGTCCATGGCATATAACGTACAATCCATGACGTCTTCAATGTGAACGAAATCCCGTCCTTGTTCACCGGTTCCCCATACTTCGAAAGGGTTTTCTTTCAGTGCTGCCCGCCGGGCAATGGCCGGGATAGGGTAGGATAAATCCTGATCTTCTCCATACCCTGAAAACGGGCGGATACAGGTTACAGAAAGACCATAATGCTTTGCAGCAGTTTGTGCAAGATACTCGCCGGTGAGTTTAGACCAGCCATAGGTCATGTCGGGCTGCCCCATTTTTTTGAAATTGATATCACTCTCGCTGAGCGCGATAGCATCCGATTCTGTTTGCAAATCAACGGGATAGGCGGCGCTTGAACTGGGGTATAATACCCGATTAGGTTTTTGCCTGCATACCCAGAGGAAAAACTCGGCATCAATCGAAAGGTCGAGAGCTACCAGCATGGGGTCACCATCAATTTTAGCCCGTCCGCCTACAATGGCAGCAAAATGAAATACGTCTTTGAAACGTGTAACATCCAATCCGTAAGTATCCTTGATATGATTTTCATTATCGAGCATAGCTCGAATGAAGTAGCGCGCATCCTGTTTTAGGAAAACCATACGACTATCATCTCCGAAAAATTCCAGTCCGTTTTCTTTACGGGAAGGAGTTCCTTCAGGAAGCCAGGTAGAAGGGTGAGTTCCCACGGAGAGGTCGTCAATGAAAAAAATGGTGTCGTTAGTGGTTTTATGAAGACGTTTTACAAAATTCCTTCCGACAAATCCGCATCCGCCGGTGATTAGATGATAGCCCATATTGCTAGTTTGTTTTTGATTTTTGCATAAGATAGGGATTTTAGTAAAAAGCCTTTGAAAAAGAAGAAATAGTCTTGAAAAATTCCGTTCTTAGCGATCCATTAAATCTAAAGTTTATCATGAAAAATTTTATTCTTTGTATTGTATTTGCGTTGGGTTCAAGTTTTAGTCATGCCCAATCATTAAGTATTTCAGAAACATCGGCTACCCAAAATAACGGGATAAATCAATATTCAGTTGCAGGCCATCAGGTAGGCATTAGCAATAATAGCCTTTCGTTTACCAATCAGGCTGTATCATCTCATATAAATAGTTTGACGGCAATTTCTGCAGCGTTGGCCGGCAGTGGAGTGACTGTGCATGCCGGTAATGGGGTAGCCTTGTACGATGCATTATATAATTTGAAAGGGAATGATGCTTCGGCGAAAATTTATGCAAAGCTGAACGGAGCTTTTATTGTCAGAGAAAATATAGCTAATTTTCTTTTTTATGATTCGATGGGGAAAATTAAGCAATCTGTTTCAAACAGTTCGCAAAGCACGGAAGGGGAGTCTGTTTCGGAGCTTGCGGCTGACCCTGCTTTTAAAACGATTGTGTTGTATAATCCAAAAATAGTTCAGGACGGTAAAGAAGGGTCAAGGGCTAAAATAGTACATAAAAACTGGACTACCAGTAATATTTATTTTAGCAGTGAGCGAGCCATCCGCGTGGTTAAAGTATCAGATAATGGGCAGTTTATAGGAATAGTGACATACAGGCCGGGTACAGAAGATCAGGTGATATTAACCGATCGTTTTGGCAATGATTTGGTGCAAATAAGCTTTGATCAGAGTGTTGAAGATGTGGTGATATCCGATGATGGTGAACACATAACCCTTCGGTCAAATGGGAGAGTTGGGGTTTATTCCACAACAAGCGGTGAGAGAATAGGAAGCACGAGTTTTCGGTCAAGATTATATTTTGCAGAATATATCCCGGAAGATGAGACCCTGATTGCATTAACGGCTTCACAGGCCGGTTCCGTTTTGGAGGATGTTGAGCTGCATGCGATTAATATTTCGGCACGTTCAATTGAGCGGAACGGCTATAATTCTCAATTAAGCATCACTGATTTATTGCCATTGGATCTAAACCGTACCAGTTCTTTCAGGTACACGCTCTCAGGAATGAATAAAACCCTGAGCTTGAAAGTACAATTCTGAAAATGAGTATCTAGCGACAGATAGAAAAAAGCCCCGGACATAATTAATGTGCGGGGCTTTTTTAGGTGAGATTTAATTCGGGTTCAGGCTATACTTCTTTTGCTTGTTCTGAAGCATCTTCTTCCTGACCATTTTCTTCTTTTTCTTTTGCTGAAGCAGAAGGTTCAGCATCGGTCCAATCGAATTCCAATCCATCCCGGGATTTGTTCATCTTAATTTTAATAACAGACCCGTCGTTATGTTTGGTTTCGAGGAGTTCTTCCGCAAGTGGGTCTTCGATGTACTTCTGAATAGCACGCTTCAATGGACGCGCTCCATATTTCTGATCGAAGCCTTTGTCGGTGATGAATTCCTTAGCTGCTTTAGTTACTTCAACTTCAAAGCCAAGTTCTTTGATCCGGTTAAAGAGTTCTTCATTCATCAAGTCAATAATCTGGAAGATATCTTTTTTCTCCAGTGGTCTGAAGGTAATGACATCATCAATACGATTTAAGAACTCCGGATTAAACACTTTCTTAAGCGCATCCTGAATGGTTGATTTCATCTTCGCATAATCGAAAGGAGAGTCGTCGGTATCAAAACCGATTCCTTTACCCATATTCCGGATATCGCGAGCACCAATGTTCGAAGTCATGATAATGATCGTATTCCGGAAATCTACTTTGCGCCCTAAGCTGTCAGTCAGGATTCCATCATCCAGTACCTGAAGCAAGATGTTGAATACATCCGGGTGAGCTTTCTCAATTTCATCCAGTAATACCACACTGTAAGGTTTTCGTCGTACTTTTTCAGTCAGGATTCCACCTTCTTCATAGCCAACATAGCCCGGAGGAGCTCCCACTAAACGGGATACGGAGAATTTCTCCATATACTCACTCATGTCTATTCGAATAAGAGTGTCTTCCTTATCAAAGAGATATTTGGAAAGCACTTTTGCCATTTCAGTTTTACCTACTCCCGTTGGCCCTAAGAATATAAATGAACCAATGGGGCGGGAAGGATCTTTTAATCCGGCACGGGTGCGCTGTATAGCTTTCGTTAATTTGACAATAGCTTCTTCCTGTCCAATTACTTTGCCGGAAAGGCTTTCCTTCATTTTCAGAAGTTTTTGCCCTTCATTTTGACTGATCTTATTTACAGGAACACCACTCATCATGGCTATAACTGAAGCTACATCATCTTCCTCTACATCATAAACGATACTTTCAGACTCTTTTTCCCATTCACGCTGGGCTACCTCGAGTTCTTCAATCAGACGTTTTTCTTTATCACGGAGTCGGGCAGCTTCTTCAAAACGCTGCTTCTTCACCATTGAATTTTTCTCATTACTGGTAGTCTCAATCTCTTCTTCTAAATCGATGATGTTCTGCGGAACCGTGATATTTGACAAGTGAACACGGGCGCCGGCTTCATCCAAAGCATCAATAGCTTTGTCAGGGAGGAAGTGATCAGAAACGTATCGGTCGGTCAGCTTCACGCACGCTTCAATAGCAGCATCCACATAGCGTACACTGTGATGTTGTTCGTACTTTGGTTTAATTTGATTTAGAATCTCAATAGTTTCTTCCGGAGTGGTTGGGTCAACCATGATTTTCTGGAATCTTCGTTCCAGGGCTCCGTCTTTTTCAATAAACTGTCGGTATTCATTTAAGGTGGTTGCCCCGATGGCTTGAACATCTCCTCGTGCAAGTGCGGGTTTCAACATGTTTGAAGCATCCAATGAGCCACTTGCACCCCCGGCTCCAACTATAGTATGGAGCTCATCAATGAACAGGATGACATCCTCAGTTTTCTCGAGTTCAGTCATTACCGCTTTCATACGCTCTTCAAACTGTCCGCGATATTTTGTACCGGCCACCAAGGCAGCAAGATCCAAAGCTATAACACGTTTGTCATATAATACTCTTGATACTTTACGTTCCACAATACGAGTGGCAAGCCCTTCGGCTATGGCTGTTTTTCCAACACCGGGTTCACCAATAAGCACGGGGTTGTTTTTCTTACGGCGGCTCAACACCTGAGCTACGCGTTCAATTTCTTTTTCTCGCCCGATAATAGGGTCGAGGCGACCTTCTTCGGCTAATTCAGTTAAATCACGGCCAAAGTTATCGAGTACAGGTGTTTTTGATTTTTCCATTTTCTTTTCCCTTGAACTTCCTGAACCGGTTGATCCTTTTGAGCTAGAAGCACTCGCTTTCATCGATGATGCATCGCTTTGATCGTCGCGAGATTTTCCTGAAATAATAAGATCCAGTTCTTCACGAACTGCATCATAAGAAATACTGAACTGTTGCAGGATTTGAGCAGCAATATTTTCATCATCTCTTAGCAGGGAGAGTAAAAGGTGCTCAGTTCCTATGGTGTCACTTTTATAAAGTTTGGCTTCCAAATAGGTAATTCGCAAAACTTTTTCGGCTTGTTTGGTAAGAGGTATATTTCCTACTTGTACCGACCCGCCAGTTCCGCGAACAGTATCTTCAATAGTTTTCTTAAGTTTAAAGAGATCGCAATCCAGATTTTTAAGAATCCGGACAGCTACACCATCTCCTAATCGAACAATACCTAAAATTAAATGCTCAGTTCCGATGTAGTCATGCCCTAACCTGAGAGCTTCCTCCCGGCTAAACTGAATTACATCTCGAACTTTACTTGAAAAATTTCCCTCCATCTGACGTGTTCCTTTTGTCCTTTTTGGTGTAAATAGATTCTTTAATGATTCGGATAAAAAAACGTGTAAATCACCGCTTTAGTTCATTACTACTCGAAGGTAGTAGGGCGGTATAGTAAATGCAAACTAAATGCGACTCTCAAGTATTAAAATAATGGTGATCCGGTCATCTCATCGGGCTGTTCAATACCCATAAGCTTTAGGAGCGTGGGAGATACGTCAGCCAGAATACCATCCTGCAAGGTGATTTCTTCAGGATAATTAACCACAATAGCCGGTACCAATGCCGTTGTATGTGCTGTATGCGGGCTCCCGTCTTCTTTTATCATGCAATCTGCATTACCGTGATCTGCAATTATGAGCGAGCGATAACCATGTTGATTGGCAGTTTCAATAACTTTTTTAAGCTGTGCGTCAACAGTTTCGACGGCTTTTATTGCAGCTTCCATCACGCCGGTATGTCCAACCATATCAGGATTGGCAAAATTGAGTACCACAAACTGATATTCTTCCGTCGACAGTTTTTCACAAAGCGTATCAGCAACTTGCTCAGCGCTCATTTCAGGCTGAAGATCATATGTGGCCACTTTAGGGCTTGGAATTACAATTCGGTCTTCACCTTTGTTAGGTGCTTCCACTCCGCCATTAAAGAAATAGGTTACGTGCGGATATTTTTCCGTCTCGGCTATTCTGAATTGTTTGAAGCCTTTTTTACTGAGCCACTCGCCCATAGTATTTTTAAGTTCCTGTGGGGGATAGGCTACATTGGCAAAGTCAAAAGTCTCATCATAGGAAGTGAAGGTGGTATAATGTAAGTCTAAATCTTCTACTTCAAATTCATTAAAACCAGATTCATTAAAAGCTCTTGAAATCTGACGGGCCCGATCTCCCCTGATATTGTAAAAGAGGATAACATCGCCTTTTTCAATACGGGATTCCTGAGTGTCATCAAGTAAAATAGGTTTGATGAACTCATCCGTCACTTTATCTTCAGTGTAAGATGTTTTCAATCCTTCTTCGGCCGAGGCGAATTTTTCCCCCTTGCCATGTATCAGGAGGTCATAGGCAAGCTTAATGCGCTCCCATCGGTTATCACGGTCCATGGCGTAATAGCGCCCTACAATTGAAGCCAGTTTTCCAACTCCAATTTCTTGGGCTTTAGCTTCAAATTCTTTGGCATATTCAACCCCGCCGTGAGGAGAGGTGTCGCGGCCATCGGTAAAGGCATGCACAAAAACATTTTCAAGTCCATGCTTTTTGCAAAGTTCGAGCAGGGCAAATAAATGATTGTTGTGGCTGTGAACCCCGCCATCGGAAAATAAACCCATGATGTGGATTTTATTACGAGGCTTGGCTTTTTTAACAGCATTCAGTAGTTCTTCATTATTAAAGAAAGAACCGTCACTTATAGCTTTATTAATTCGGGAAAGTTCTTGCCAGACAATTCGCCCTGCTCCGATGTTTAGATGCCCCACTTCAGAATTTCCAAATTGACCATCAGGCAGGCCTACATTTTCGCCGCTGGCAGAAAGTTTGGAGTGAGGGCAAGTGTTGAAAAGCGAATCTATAAAAGGTTTGTCAGCTTTATCTACTGCACTGACGGTTGGATCTTTAGCCAACCCGAATCCATCTAAGATTACAAGTAATGCTTTCGATTCAGAGTTGGCCATCCAACTACATCCTAATCTTATAAGTTATTTACGTACTTGGTGAGTTGGGCTTTTTTTCGAGCTGCGTTGTTTTCGTGAATGATGCCTTTAACAGTCATTCGGTCGAGGTAAGAAACAGCTTCTTTGAGTGCTTTTTCTGCTTCTTTTTTATCAGAAATCTCATATACTTTTTTGACCAACGTTCTCATTTTAGAACGACGGTTACGGTTGTGACTTCTTCTTTGCTCAGCCTGGCGTACGCGTTTCTTGGCTTGTTTGGTAATTGGCATTGCGAAATATGCTTTTGAAATTAATTATTCCTCGAATTTTTCCGAGAAACCAAAATTAAGAGTTATGGAAATATTAAACAAGAAATGATTGAATAATTAACAATATAAGTTTAATTTAGCTGATCTGTATGATAGTGGTAATAGATGGGCCCGCAGGATCGGGTAAAAGTTCAACAGCTAAAGCCGTAGCGGCGCAACTTCAGATTCAATTTCTTGACTCGGGAGCATTGTATCGTGTGGCTACCTTAGTTTATTTGAACTGCCAAAAAGATTACCGACAGTTCTTTGATCAGCTTGAAGAAAGTGAGATTTCCTTTTATTTCAAAAAGAAAAAATTTCATGCGTTTTTGAATGGTCGCGATGTAAGCGATGATATCAGAAGCATGGAGGTTTCTGAGAGTGTAAGCGAAGTGGCTTCAAATTCGGAAGTAAGGGCATATATAAATGATCTCATGCGAGAAGTTGTTAAGCATGATATATATATAGCCGATGGAAGAGATTTGGGTACGGCAGTGTTCCCGGATGCAGCATTGAAATTTTATATGATTGCAGATTTGGAAACACGTGCCAAGCGCAGATTTAATGAAGTGAAGGCACAGGGCAAAGATGTTACACTCGATGAAGTGAAACAAAATATTGCCCAAAGAGACGAGAAAGATTCTAACAGAAGTTCGGATCCTCTTAAAAAAGCTGACGATGCTATCTTGGTGGATACCTCCGAGATGACATTTGAGGAACAAGTTGCTTTCATAAGCGATAAGATTGAACAACTGATTTCATCACAGAAAAAATAATAACCTTAACTTATCCCACAGTTGAAAGTCAATTGTGAGGTAAACCAATAACCAAACATAATGACTGAAGAATTAAAACAAGAACAAGCCGAACAAGAAACAACCGAGGAACAGGTTGAAGAAACCACGGAAGTAACTGAAGCGGAAGAGAAAGAAGAAACAGCAACTGAAGAAGAAGCAGCTGCAACTGAGGCAGAAGAAACTGCTGCTGAAGAGAGAGAAGAAACGCTTACTCATGTGTATTCAGGAGAGGTAGAGGGAGATGTATTCAAGTTAGAAGATCTCCAGCGCCCGTCAGACGAGTACTCTGATGATGAATACAATGAAATGGTGGGTATGTATGAAAATACCCTTAATGAAATTGAAGAAAAAGAAATTGTACAAGGACGTGTAGTCTCTATTGATGAGAAGTACGTTGTTGTTGATATCGGATTTAAGTCTGAAGGTATCATCCAGGTCAATGAGTTTTCAAACGAAGCCCTCGAAGAGATGGAAGTGGGCGATGAAATTGAAGTATTCCTGGATCGGGTTGAAGATAAAGAAGGTCAGCTTATCCTTTCTCGCCGTAAAGCAGATATCCTGCAGGCATGGGAAAAAATTGAAGCCTCTCATGAAGATGGCGATATCATTGAAGGTTACATCAAGCGTCGCATCAAAGGCGGTATGGTGGTAGATGTATTAGGTATAGATGCCTTCTTGCCCGGTTCGCAAATTGATGTACGCCCGGTGCGCGATTTTGATGCCTATGTAGGAAAAACCATGGAATTCCAGGTTGTGAAATTGAATATGGCTGCTGAAAATGTGGTTGTATCTCACCGTGCTCTTATTGAGTCTGACCTTGAAGATCAGCGTGAAGAAATTCTTGAAACCATTGAAGCCGGACAGGTACTTGAAGGTGCCGTTAAAAATATTACCGATTTCGGTGTATTTATTGATCTTGGTGGGGTTGACGGACTGTTACACATTACCGATCTATCTTGGGGACGTGTTGACGATCCACACGAAATTGTCCAGCTTGATCAGCGCTTGAATGTTGCTGTAATCGACTTTGATGAGAAAAGTAAACGAGTTTCTCTTGGATTGAAACAACTTCAGCCTCATCCATGGGAAGGTATCAACGAGAAATATCCTGAAGGAAATAAAGTTCAGGGTCGCGTAGTATCTATTGCTGATTACGGTGCATTTATTGAACTTGAAAAAGGCGTGGAAGGGTTGATTCACATCTCTGAAATGTCTTGGACGCAACATATTAAACACCCATCTCAGTTAGTTGAGAAGGATGATGTAATCGAATGTATTGTATTGAACATTAACGAAGAAGAGAAGAAAATTTCTCTTGGTGTTAAACAACTGGAAGAAGATCCATGGGCAGATATCCTGGAGCGATTCCCTGTTGGTTCAAAACACACCGGGGTTGTTCGCAACCTTACCAATTTTGGAGTCTTCGTTGAACTGGAGCCTGGAATTGACGGCTTGATTCACGTTTCTGACCTAAGCTGGACTGAGAAAGTTGACCATCCAAATGAAGTGGTTGACAAAGATCAGGAAATCGAGGTTGTGATTCTTGGTGTTGACTTCGATAACCGTCGAATCACTCTTGGACACAAACAAGTGGAAGATAACCCTTGGAAGAAATATGCTGAAGAATACGCTCCCGGAAATGAAGTAGAAGGGGAAGTAATTAAAACTACGGATAAAGGCGTATTTGTGAAGCTTCCATTAGGAGCTGAAGCATTCTTGAATTACAGTAAATCTACTGAAGCTGAGTATAAAGAAGGCGATAAGGTAGAAGATGCTTTTGTACTGAACTTTGACGAGAACAGCAAAAACATTGAAATCAGCCAGCTTGATTCTGACAAGGATAAAGCCAAGAAAGCGAAAACCAAGAAAAAAGCAGATACTTCGAAGGCAGAAACCGGCGCCCCAACGCTCGGCGAGATGTCAGGTTTGGCTGCTTTGAAGGCGGATATGGAAGAAAAAGAGAAAGCTGAAGCTCAGGAAAAAGCTGACAAAGCTAAGGCCAAGAAGAAAAAGGCTGAAGAAGAAGCCAAGGCTAAAGCCGAGAAGGAAGAAGCCCCCGATGAAGAGGAAGAGACCAAGGCAGAAAAAGAAGAGAAAAAAGATACTTCTGACGAAGAAGAATAATTCTCTTTTGCCAAGTTATTTAAAAGCCCCGAACATAACTTATGTGAGGGGCTTTTTTATTTTTAACCGGTCAATAATTATTGGTAATCTTCTGCGTATTATTGATTAATGAATACCAGCAAGTACATACCTGTTTTACTATTTAGTTTGTTGCTTTCTTCGTCCTCTGTTGCGATGGTGACTGTAAACACAGTTTACCCTGATGCAGAGATTCAACCGATAGAAGAGCATCATTCAGATAAGACTACACACGATCTTTTATTTGCAATTCATCATCAAAGTGAACAAGCTCTTCATAATTCAAATACCAACTCGTTACAAAGCTCTGAAAATGTAACAGAACAAGAAACTTACGGAAGATATACTTCAGAGAAGTACCATAGCTGGAAAGCTTCCGTATATCTTGCCAGTTTAAGAATTACGGAGATAAGCTTAACGGTTAAAAAGAGGATTTTTCCTTTTCATTTTTACCTCTGACCTATCCATTATTGAAATAATTTCCCTGAATCTTTTCCGGGAGATTATTCATCTACTCCAAACAAAGCATACCTCTTATTATTTTAAAGAAAATGACGGGTATGCTATATCAACCCTAAATTTTTATAACAATGGATACCGATCTAACCACAATTATTGTATCGTTATTGGCGATTTTATGCTTTGCCATACCAATTGGATACGATCAATTTAAAAACAAGTCAAAGAAGAACGAAGGTAAAACAGAATAGTTCTGCCTGATGCAAAAAAACCTCACATCTTTAAAAAGCTGTGAGGTTTTTTAATAACCATAAATTGTGAAAGTGCTTTGATGTCTTAAAACATTAAGGAACCTGAACTGTATTCATGATCTTGGTGACGATATCTTCCGGGGTTATATCCTCGGCTTCAGCCTCAAAAGTAGGAATGATACGGTGACGCAACACATCCATTGCAATAGTACGTACATCTTCCGGTGTAACGTATGCCCGATGCTCCATAAAGGCCTGGGCCCGGGAAGCAAGGTTTAGGTTGATAGTGGCGCGCGGAGAAGCTCCAAAACTAATCAGGTCTTCCAGTTCATCTAAGTTGTAATTTTTTGGCTTCCGGGTAGCAAATACCAGATCCACGATATATTGCTCCACTTTCTCATCCATATAAATCTCATTGATAGTTTGACGTGCTTCCAGGATTGTCTTAGGATCAACAACTTTATTCAGCGCTTCTTTTTTCCCTGTTTTTGCCTGCATGCGCATGATCTGCATTTCTTCTTTCTCGGTAGGATAATCAATTTTTAGTTTGAGCATAAATCGATCTACCTGTGCCTCAGGAAGTGGATATGTTCCTTCTTGTTCCACCGGATTTTGCGTAGCTAACACAAGAAAGGGTTCTTCAAGTTTAAATGTGTTTTCTCCGATGGTAACCTGTTTCTCCTGCATAGCCTCAAGCAAAGCACTTTGGACTTTAGCCGGTGAACGGTTTATTTCGTCCGCTAAAATGATATTTGCAAAAATTGGCCCCTTCTTAACTAAAAATTCTGCCTCTTTCTGATTATAAATGAGAGTACCGATCAAGTCAGCGGGGAGCAAGTCAGGAGTAAACTGAATGCGTTGAAATGCTGTATTCAAGACCTGGGCAAGGCTTGAAACCGTGAGCGTCTTAGCTAGCCCCGGAACTCCTTCAAGTAAAACATGTCCATTGGTCAATAATCCAACCAAAAGCCGGTCAATCATATAACGCTGACCAATTATTACTTTGTCTAACTCCTTTCTAATGTCCTCAATAAATGCGCTGTCTTTTTGGATTTTCTCGCTCAGCACTTCCATGTCAATTGCGTATTCGCTCATTATTTTAAATTCTTTTTTAGTATTAGCTGATGATATGATTATTTTCTTGGCTTCAAAAAGTGAACAAATATAATAAATGGACGTTTTACAATCTTTTTTATTAGGAATCATTCAAGGACTAACTGAATTTCTCCCTATTAGCAGTTCAGGACACCTCGTACTTGGAAAGCAAATTTTAGGGGTAGAAGTAGAAACAGGCATTACTTTTGAGGTGATTGTCCATTTTGGAACCCTCTGCAGTATTCTCATTTACTACCGTAAAATTATTTGGGACTTGCTGGTTTCTGCATTTGGCTTTTTAAAAAGTCCTTCTGCTCGAAAAGAAGATCCGAAAGTTAAATTGATCGGTTTTATTTTTGTAAGCATGATTCCCGCCATGATCGTCGGTTTCACGTTGAAAGATCAAGTAGAAGCTATTTTTTCGGATCCTTTAGTGGTATCTGTTATGTTGCTGGTAACCGGCCTTATTCTTTTTACGACCCGATTTATTGGGAATACTACGAAAGATGTAAATTTATCCAACAGTTTTCTCATAGGAGTTGCGCAGTCTTTTGCCATGATCCCGGGTATAAGTCGCTCCGGTTCTACAATTTCAGCGGCACTTTGGATGGGCGTGAAAAGGGAAGAAGCCGCGAATTTTTCTTTTCTGATGCTAATCCCCGTAATAGCGGGAGCTATGCTTCTGGAAGTAAAAGAATTAGTGGAAATAGGGGTTTCTGACGCAGCGCTTACTAATCTCGTTATTGGATTTCTGGCAGCCTTTATTTCAGGCTACTATGCTCTCAAATACTTAATTATTATCCTTAAGAGAAAAGGATTCCATTACTTTGCCTACTATTGTTGGTTGATTGGCGGGATAGGGCTGGTATATTATTTGATATAACTTTTTCAAGCTCGTGAAGAAAAATTCAATAAATAATAAAAATAGCACAGCTGGTTCTTGAAGGCGGAAACAAATATGGCTACCTTTGTCGCTCACAAAACAAATTATCTATGATTGTTTATTTATTCATCATGTTAGCAGTGTTAGCCATAGGGTCGGCCTTGGCTATGGTTATAAACAAAAACGTAGTAAACAGCGCCTTGTTCCTTGTACTGAATATGGTTTCGCTGGCCGGAATATTTCTAATATTAAATGCTCAGTTTTTAGCAGTAATACAAATTCTGGTTTATGCCGGGGCCATCATGGTACTTTTCCTGTTCGTAATCATGTTGCTGAATGTGGAAGACGAAGAACAGTTATTTGATAAATTCAGAGTGAAATATTTTCTGATTTTCTTTTTGGCTGTAGGCGTAATAGGGCAGATTTTTTACAGCCTCGCAGGTGTGGCAGACTTCCTTCCCGCAATTTCAGAAGAAATGGTGGCTATCGGTACGGTAGAAGCTGTCGGTGATGTGTTATTTACGGAATACCTGCTGCCATTTGAGATGACCGGAATCCTGCTAACGGCTGCCGTTGTGGGAGCATTAATGATTGCTCAGCATAAAATTAAAAGAATAGAAGAGATTTAATTATGATAGGAATCGATTGGTTTTTAGGGCTCAGTGCTATCATGTTTACCATTGGAATTGTGGGGGTTTTAATTCGCCGCAACGCCATTGTAATTTTTATGTGTGTTGAGCTAATGTTGAATGCAGTGAATTTATCACTGGTTTCTTTCGCCAGTTTTCACGGGAATATTGACGGAATTATTTTAGTATTTTTTGCCCTTGCAGTTGCCGCAGCAGAAGCTGTGGTTGGCCTGGCTATTATCATAGCCATTTTTAGAAATAACCTGACAGTGGATGTAAGTAAGATTAATTTACTGCGCTGGTAAGGATATTTTAAACCGTATTTTATTAGATTCAAGCCTTTCTGAAATTCAGAAAGGCTTTTTTTATAGTAATTATTTGGTTTGGTATTATTACTTTTCAAAAAACTCATAAATGATAGTCCTATGCTAAATAGAATATTTATACTGGCTATAACGGTTAGTTTGCTTACTGGTTGTAACTCCTCTGAGAAGCTTTTACAGAAGGGGCAATATGATAGAGCCATTGACAAAGCGGTGGAAAAGCTTCGTAAGAAACCTAACGATGATCAAGAGTTGTATGTACTCAAAGAAGCATATACAAAGGCAAACAGCTTTGATATGGACCAAATAGAATTTCTTGAAAAGGAAGGCAGAGAAGAAAATTATGTAAAGATTTTTCTTTTATACGAAAGATTGGATAATCGACAAGATCGAATAAAAACACTCCCTAGTTCATTAATGAGTGAGTTTACCATTATCGATTATGATGAGCAGCTTATCGAGTCTAAATCACAAGCAGCAGAGATTTCTTATGAGAAAGGGCTGCAATATTTAGAACTGGGCGGGAGAGAAAATGCCCGAAGGGCTTATTATGAATTTGAACGAGTGAAGAGTATTTATTCAGATTATAGGGAAGTAAACCAAATGCTTCGGGAAGCGGAGTATTTGGGAACTAATCAGGTTCTTTTTGTTATCGAAAATAATTCTGAGGTTGTTTTACCGGCGCGGTTTGAATCGGAATTAATGAAAATTGGACTCAGCGACTTAAATAATAACTGGATTAAATACAGTGTTTATGAAGATGAGGATCAAAAATATGATTATTTCATTGTACTGAACATAAATGATATAAATGTAACACCTGAAAGGATAGAGAAAGAGAAAATTACCGAAGAGAAGGAAGTACAGGATGGTACGAAATACGTGCTTGATGAAAGGGGAAATGTGAAAAAAGATTCTCTCGGTAATGATATAAGGGAACCGAACTATATAACGGTTTCAGCTGAAATATCTAAGGTAAGACAGGTTAAAGAAGCAATAGTAGGCGGTACGCTGGATTATATTGATCTCAGAACTGATCAGTTAGTGAAAACGGAAAATATTGGCGTTACAGCACTTTTTGAACATATGTCGGCATCTTATACCGGAGATGAGCGGGCACTGTCGAAAGAATCAAAAGATATGGTGAATTCCGAGATGGCCCCTTTCCCGAACAATGAACTGATGTTGTTAGATGCGGCTAATTTGCTTAAGGAACACGCAAAAGAAATAATGTATAGAAACCGTAGATTATTGAGTTCTGCTTATTAGCATCACTCATACTTCGGAAAGAGGTTTTAAAACATATATCCTGCAGTGAAGTAAACTCCATAGCCTTCGTCTGAAAATCCAATATCTCCGCGAAAGATAAAGTTTTCGTTAAAAAAAGAGCTGTTGCCTCCAAATCCAAAGCTATATTTGGGGTTTTTAAATATATTTTTAAAAGCAGTGCCATTTGAAAAGGTATTTCCTATGTCGGCGAAAAGTGTTCCTCCAATCCGAACATCATATGCTGGAAATTCCAAAAACCAGGTCCTCAATTCACTGTTAAGAAAAAGAGCATTATCATCCCTGAATCTATTTTCAGGGTAACCCCTCATGGTTGCTTCGCCACCTATTTCGGCCAGCTGCCAGTAGGGTAATGTCCCTGATGTATGTGTGAAGGAAATTCGGTTGGCAAAAGTAACTTTCTTTATTAAGGTAAAAGAGGTATAGGCCCGCCCCTCACTTTCAAACTTTAAGTAATTCGCTGAGCTCCCGATCAACATTTGACTGATTTTTATTCCTGCTTTCGCATAAGTTCCTCGGGTAGGGGCAAATTCATTGTCACGGTTTTCCCAAATCAACCCGGTTCCTAAAGCCGCCGTTCTGATTCCGTTGATACCCAAAGGCGTATCTTCTGAAATGAATCGGCCTGTATTATTACCAAATGGAGTTCGGTAATCGAAATTAGCTGTGCCATATGCATCAAGCTGTGAATTTTCTGTGTTTATCATTAACAGCGGTTTCCGTAAGATAAATTCTAATCCGGTTGAAAACGATTTGTAGTAATAATAATCAGGTTCACCCGTCAGTTTTGCATAATTTCCGATTCCGTAATATTGATTTTGGAGAAAGCGGGAGATATAAAAATCTGAAGTCAGCCGCAGTTGTGAATCAAAAATTTTGGGTTTATCAATGAAGACAGAAGAAGAAAGAAGCCCTTTGGTGGAGGCAATGGCATTGACGATAAGATAGGACTGAAAGGGGTGCTCATTTTTTTTAAAGTGATACCGGCTCATTATTCCACCGCCAACTAAACCAAGGTCAGAATTATATGCCAGGGCGGGAAGAAAGGCATATTCAATAGATTCAGCAATGATGCTGTCCGGAGGGATTGTGTCAGGAATTTGGGCTTGTGCAAAGGGACTGAACAGAGTAGTCCCGAAAATCAAAAGTATGAAAAAGGGTGAAAGGCCGTGAGAAGTTATTTTCAAGAATTTTGAAATCGTATTATAAGATTTTGGCTGATTATCATCAGCGGATAATCTATTCAATCCTGTTGACAGTTTTAGAAAAATAATGGCGTGATTTAAGAATAACCGTCTACTAAATAAAATCTGGCCAAGTTATTTTCTTAAAACAGTACAAATAAAATGGCCACTAAAAATCCAAATAAAATAAAGGCCAGGGCCGCACTCATAGATGCAGTAAAACCGTCAGATTTCACTTCTCTGCCTTCCATGACAAACGAAGGTAACAAATGTCTCATTGGGTTTTTAGAAAGCCCTGAAAGCTTTCCTGCTAGTTTAAGTGTTATATCTTCCGCCACACCAAACAAGTTGTTTGGGAGGTCAACGAAAACATATCGTACAGCAACGGCCGGCCGGCGATAAAACCAGTCGGTGTCCAGGGAAATGGTGGAAGAAACGTTGAGATGCTTTTTTAAGAACCAGAATCCTGCAAATGCTAATACGAGGATCTGTGTCATTTCCACGAAATTATAAATGGAAAATGGCTGGAAGTCAGTAGCATAAGGAAGCTGAATGTAAAGCAATTGCGGAGCCACACCAAAAAGGATGCAGAAAAAGGCGCCAATACCCATGGCTACTTTCATATTTGTCGGGATGGAGGATACTTCAAATTCAGTTTTCTTTTCAGTGAACCAAGTGAAGTAAGGGAGTTTAAGTCCGGTATGAAGGAACGTTCCAATGGTTGCGATCAGCAATAGCAGAATTGGCCATTCCAGGTGAGCATCTCCAAGCGCTCCTGAGATCATGGTTTTACTGACAAAACCGTTCAGGAATGGCATTCCTGAAATGGATAAAGCTCCGACCATATAAAGCCCGATGATCAATGGCATCTTTTTAGCAAACCCACCCAGTTCACTCAATTTACTGGTTCCGGTGGCGTAAATAACAGCTCCGGCCGCCATGAATAGCAGGGACTTATAAATAATATGATTGAAAGCGTGAGCCGTTGCTCCATTTAAGGCTAATTCGGATCCAATTCCTATTGCCGTTACCATATATCCAATCTGACTGATTATACTGTAAGCCAGAATTATACGTATGTCGTTGGCGAGTAATGCATAAATAGTTCCGTAAATGGCCATGATCACTCCAACCCAAATCAGAATTTCCCAGCCGGGAAATAAGCGAATCATCACGTAAACGGCCGATTTGGTAGTAAGTGCACACATGAATACTGCACCGGTAATAGTGGCTTTTGGATAAGCATCTGCCAGCCATGCGTGGAGCGGAGGAACGGCTGTATTTAAAGCCACGCCCAATAACATAAAAATATTGGCGGCAGAGTAAGCGGGTTCAATGCTTTCGATATATAAGGAACCACCGCTGCTGAGGTGTAATAAAATACCCGTGAACAGTAATCCCCCGCCAAAGATGTGAACCAATAAATAACGCATACCCGCTTTAGCTGATTCTTCGTTTTCTCTGGCCCAAATCAGGTAAGAAGAAGCCGCAGCCATAATTTCCCAAAAAATAAACAGGGTGAAGAAATCTCCGGAAAAAGTTACTCCTAAAGCTCCGCCGGCATAAGCCAAGGCTGAGCTTTGTTGTCCAAGATCTTTAATATGGAACGCATATACGCCGCCAATGACAGTAATCAGTGCAAAAATAATCCCGAAAATCCGGCTCAGTCCATCAACAGACAGAAGTTCTAATTCATAACTGGCAAAAGATACTTGAAGAAGATTTCCTTCCGGCATTGTCCAAACCATAGCCAAAGCGAGCAACGGGAAAGTGATGAAAGCGGTACTTCTGATACGCTCCGGTAACAGTGGGAGCACAAAAGCTCCTAAGATCAAAATAATAGCTGGGACAGAAAGAAGCTCAAGCATCATAATAGTCTTCGTCACTTAAGATGAAAAATTTACCTAATCCTTTGGAAATAAAAATCAAAGCTGCGCATCCAAGTCCTCCCCAAAGGGCATAAAATGCAGGGATATGATTCCACCAGTGGGAAGCATAATCTGAAAGATAGGTGAATTCCAGGATCAAGCTCGCAATAAGTAAGATGCCAAGTACTATCCAGTGCCAGTTTTTCATAATTACAATGGATTAAAAATTGTGGATGCTACCGAAGTGGCCATATCAAAAAAGTTGAAGAACAGATCAGGATTCAATCCAAATAAAATGGAAAGGATCGCGGTACTGAATAACGGAACTACCATAAATGGTGAGGCTTCTGTATGGCCTTCCAGCTCAGGACCTCCTTTCCGGAAATAGGCACGGTGAATGATGGGGAAGAAATAGCCCACGTTCAATAATCCACTGATCACTAATATGATCACAGGAATCATCATTCCGCCTTCGAGTGCTCCGGTGGCGAGATACCATTTACTTACAAATCCGTTTACGGGTGGAATTCCGGCTAGCCCCATAGAACCAATCGTAAATGCAGCCATGGTCCAGGGCATCACTTTTGCAATACCGTTCAGGTCACTGATATCCGATTTGTGCAAGTTCACCATAATGGCTCCCGCACAGAAGAACAGCGTAATCTTCATGGTGGCATGAAAGGAAATATGCATGATACTTCCAATCAGTCCGGTTTCAGTAAGAAGAGCAACTCCCAATACAATGTAGGAGAGATGTCCTACTGTAGAGTATGCCAATCGCCGCTTTAAATTGTCTTGTGCGAAGGCGAGGAGGGAAGCTACAATTACAGTAATTCCCGCCAGTACCATCAAAATTTCGTTGAGGCCGAATTCAGCCATTACCTCGGGACCAAAGATAAACCCAACTACACGGATCACTCCAAACACACCTGATTTTACCACGGCTACGGCGTGAAGTAATGCACTGACAGGGGTTGGAGCCGCCATCGCGGATGGAAGCCAGCTATGCAAAGGCATAATACCGGCCTTCACCCCAACACCTCCGAGGAACAGGATGAAAATAGTCACTGCCATGGTCTGGGAAAGCTCAACGCCTTCAAAGATACCTCCGGCCTGAAAATCAAGTGTTCCTGTGAGGGAATAGGTAATTCCGGCAGCTGCGATCAAAAGAAGTCCGGCAGTCAAAGTGTAGGTCAAATACTTGCGGCCGGCTGCAATTCCTTTTTTGGTTTCGCTGTGAATTACGAGCGGATAAGTGGCCAGTGTCAACATCTCGTAAAAGATGATGAAGGTCAGTAGGTTGCCGGAAAAGGCGATACCAATCGTGGAACTCAAACATATGGCAAAACTGGCAAAGTAGCGGGTCTGTTTTTCCTCATGGTGACCGCGCATGTAGCCGATAGAATAGAAAGAAGTAAAGATCCAGAGTCCTGAGGCAATGAGCGCAAAAAATACTCCAAAGGTATCCGCTTTGAGTACTAGCGGGAGATTTGGGGCAATTTCAATAAGTTCCAGTTCAATGGTGTTTCCCTGAAGAGCTGAGGGTAATAATGTGAGTACCAACAGGAATTTGATCACACCAGCCAGGATAGTCCAGAACTCGCGGAGATTCGGTTTCTTCGAACTCAGCAAGATGAATGGCACCGCAGCCAGCGATACAAGAACAGCTAATAAAGGGATGTAGGTAAGCTCCATTGCGTTTATTTATCTATTTAAAATCCTGCCGGAAACATGGTGAAAATTATATTTACGATATAGACGTTGAAGATTCCAACGATCAAAAGGCCAAGCCCCAGTACAGCCATTGGAAACATCATACTAAAGCTCACTTCATTGTTTTGGGGTGAAGCGGATTCGAGATCTTCGGTTGGTTCTGTTTCGGGATTGTTCAGATAAACTTTTTCTAAAATCCGGAAGAAATACACGGCATTCAGCAGTGAACTGATCAGAATGATTGCTAATAAAATCCAGTTGCTGTTGTCAATGGTTCCAAGAGCGAGATACCACTTACTAAAGAACCCTGCGAGCGGGGGAAGGCCTACCATTGAAATTGCCGCCGTCGTAAAAGCAGCCATCGTCCAGGGATATTTTTTGCGATAGCTGTTGTCAAATTTCGTAATGAGTGAATGACCTTCTTTCAGCCTCAGGCTTCCGGAAACAAGGAAGAGCAAGGCCTTCATCATGGCGTGATTTAGAATGTGCAGTACCGCACCTATAAAACCAAAGGGATTTGCCAGGCTAATCCCCATGATGATGTATCCGATCTGGGAAACCGAGCTATAGGCCAACATCTTCTTCAACTCGCTTTGAGCAATGGCCATAATGGAACCGTAGAGAATTCCAATTCCTGCAAAAGTGCCGATGATGGCAGTAATTGGTAACTCAGCATCAATTAATTCAACCCCAAAAAGGAACAGCACAATTCGTAATAAAATATAGGCTGCTACTTTGGTGCCGATTGGGGCAATGAGTGCTGATGAAGTAGAGGAAGCAAAAGTGTATGAATCAGGTAACCATCCATGAAGCGGGAATAATGCAGCTTTTACTCCTACGCCAACCACCATCAAAATTAGGGCTGCGATTACCGAGGAATGTCCGATTACCTGCGGCAACATGGCATGCATATCAATGATGTTGAGCGTGCCGGTTACGGTGTATAAAAAGCCAACACCCAGTAAGTAGAGCGAACCGCCCACGGTTCCAATGATCAAATATCGGAATGCGGAGTAAGGTGCTCGTTTTTCTCCAATCGCAATCAAAGCGTAACTGGAGAGGGATGAAATTTCAAGGAATACGTAGAGATTAAAGAGGTCACCGGTGAGTACCATTCCGTTGAAACCAAGCATCAAAAGCATGGAAACGGTGTAATAGGCCATCTTCTTTCCGGGGAATTCTACCTTACTGATTTCCCTGGAATGAATGAGGACCAAAAAGGCAATGGTGTTAATTACAAGAACGATGAATGCGGCTAAGCCATCATATACAAATTCGATTCCGACCGGAGGCATCCACCCGCCAAAAAAGTAACGAATGGTTTCACCGGTTTGGATGAGATGGATTAATCCCCAGGCTGAGAAAACAGTAGCGATACCGGTTCCAAGCAAACTCAGATGCCAGGTGATCTCACGTTTCCAAAGTCCGATTACGGGAATCAGAATCGCAAAAAGGATATATGTAACGGGTATTAACGCCGGTATTTCGGATCCGATCATTGAATCTTATCTAAAAGTTCTTCTTCGTTGAGGGTGCCGTATCGGTTGTAAATATTGATCAGCAGAGCAAAAGCTACTCCCAGTGTTGCCACCCCAACTACTATAGCGGTGAGCATAAGGGTGTGCGGTAGCGCGTTCATATAATTTGCTACTTCGCTTACAGGAAGGCCGTCAGCTTTGACCGGTACAGTGGCTCCATCTTTCATAGCAACGGAAACAAAAAATAAAATGACTCCGGCCTGGAAAATGGAGAGTCCGATGGTTTTTTTAACCAGGTTTTTCTTAAGAAGCATCCCATATAACCCAATAGCCAGTAAAATAATGGTAAACCAATAAGCGTAATGCCCTAAAAAGAAATCAAGCATAGTCTTCTCCTTTTACCATGTTGTCATAAATCAGTACTAAAACGGTCATTACAGTAAGCCCAATTCCCAGTTCAACAATTAATATTCCCCAATAGCGTAGGTCTGCAGCTTCAAGGCCTGGAATGGGGAGCTGCTCGTAATCGAGGAAATAACCGCCTGTGAAAATAGCGGTGAGTCCGGTTCCAAAATATATGAGTACTCCAAGTGCTGCATAAGGGGTGGCTAAGTAATCTTTAAACTGAAGGCTGGCAATTTCCGTCCCGCTTGCAATACGGATTAGCAGAAGTGAAGCAGCTAGCAGTGTACCTCCCTGAAATCCACCACCGGGAGAATAGTGTCCGTGAAAAATCACATAAAACCCGAAGACCATGATGTACGGGCTTAAAAAGCGGGAACCTAATAAAATGATAGGGCTTTGTTCTTTATTCGTCATCGCCTTCTCCTCGTTTTCTGAGCAGTAAAAAGCAGATAAGCCCGGCTGTAAATATCACAATTTGTTCACCTAAGGTATCAATGCTACGATAATCACCTAAAATAACGGTTACAATGTTGGGCGTATGCGCATCATTATAGGCTTCCTGTATATAGTAGTTGCCCGGGACTTCGGTGCCGGTCATGCTCACTTCCTGGTTCATTTGGTTATCGGGATTTCCACGATACGGCAAATCCGATGCAGCAAAAAGCAGCACGAGGGTAAACGCTATGATTAAAAGCAATTTCAGATACTTCAATCTTCTGTTTTATATGTGGTTTGATAAATTGCTACGATTAATAAAATTCCGGTTACTCCGGCTCCGACAACAGCTTCAGTAAATCCCACATCTACCGCTCCCATTGTGGTGAATAGTAAGGCCATCAAAAAACTAAAAGCCGTGAGCATAACTACTGCAATGAGCAGGTCGTTAGCCTCCAGTGCGATGTAGGCAGTAATCAGTAAAAAGATGAATAATATGAGTTCAAGTTCCCAGTACATCAGCGTTGGTTTTGATCTTTCTTGTTATTGGGAAACAGGGGCTTGAGTCCTGAATTGTAAGCCGCTCGGGCCAGTGCGTGAGCTCCAACAGGGTTAGCAAGCAAAATGAATAATAGAATCAGAAACAATTTCCCGCTGTTTATTGTCAATCCTTCAAAAATTATAAGCCCTATAATTACGAGCATCATTCCCAGCGTGTCACTTTTACTGGTAGCGTGAGTACGTGAATAAAAATCAGGAAGCCGAATGATGCCCACGCTTCCAATGAGAAGGAAGAAAATTCCTGCTATAACAAAAATGATGGTAAATATGGAAGTGAAATCAATCATCAAACCGGACATTTACATTTTCAGATGAAAAATATTTGGCAATAGTCAGAGACCCAATGAATCCAAGGATAGCATAAGCCAGGGTGATATCGATAAACATGTCAATACGGCCAAATACATATCCAATCAGGCAAATAAGTACAATGGTTTTGGTAGCGATGGCATTGGTGCCAACCAATCGATCAAATACCGTTGGCCCTTTTATCACGCGATAGGCCGGAACAGCGATAATGGCCGTTAAAATTACGGCGCTATATAAAAAGAAGGAATCCATTATAATTCCTCCGTGTTTTCTAATACTTCAAAATCTGAGACCACGGGATAAAGTTCGTTTGTAAATAACTTGAGCACCTGTTGTGGCATTCGATCACTCGCAATTCCCTCAAAAGAAACGGGAGAAATAGCATGGACAATAAACTCATCACCCTGAATATCAACTGTAAGTGTTCCGGGAGTTAAAGTGATGGAGTTCCCCAAGATCATTTTACAGTGGGGGTTGGGATAATTCACCTTAAAGCGGACGATGGAAGTTTTGATGGGAAGTGATGGGCTGAGCAATATTTTTGCTACGTGAATTCCTGAAATTACAATTTGCAGCATTAGCCAAAGAAAGTAATAAGGAACCTGCAAGAACCGCATTTCTTTGAGGACATCAGTTTCATCTTCATAAAAAGAATAAACCTTAAGGCGATGATTGATCGCCATAACAAAGCCAACACTTAGCACGCCCATGATGCTGTGAGTTAGATCAAAAAAACCACTCATGATATACCAAAACCCCATCAGGCTAATAAAAGATACAATCAGGCTTTGAGCAGATAATGACTTCAAAATTTAGCTGTATTAAATTTTTCAGGATAAATTTTTTTAATGGCTTCAAACATACAAATTCTGGGAATTACCCGAAATCAAAATCGGGGAAATCTGAAGTCTTTATATATAGGGTTGCAAAAACACAATAGCATGAAATATTTAAAATGTTTTTTTGCAGGTTGCCCGGGTTTATAAGCCAACAAATGAGCTGAGAAAATAACAGCTTCGGGGTGTATAAAAAAATGGATTGAGTCAAGTTTTGAGGAATCGGGTTTAAATGTTGTAAATGGCAGATGTTCAAGGTCCGGGTAAAATAATTTATCATTCGCCAGCGGCATTCCTTTTGATGAGTATTCCGTGTCGGTTGTTTGATATTTATAAAACATCTTGTGTACCCGGGTGTTTTTACGGCAATCTTAAACCAATTCTAAATTCCTCAAAATTCACTTAAATCTGCCTTTACCTTCCTGAAGTTTTTTGTATCTTTGCCATCCATTTCGGAGCCGTGCTCAGTCGCGGTTGCATTATTGTAATTAATCAAAGTTTAATAAATGGAATCCGCTACGGCGCTGTTTACACTCATTATTGCTCTTCCATTAGCCGGCTTTTTGATCAACGGGATCATCGGGCTATTCGCAGAGAACTATAGAAATAAGAAGCAATTAATTGGTTTCATAGCTAATGTAGCCGTTTTTATTCCCTTTCTGATTGCGGTCTATTTCTTCTTTAACATTAATGCTGATTCTGAAGCGGTAGTATATAAGCTCTTTACGTGGATGGAGGCGGGAAGCTTCAGCGTGGATATTGCTTACCGGCTCGATCAGCTGTCCATATTAATGACCCTGGTTGTTACCGGTGTTGGTTTTTTGATCCACCTGTATTCCATGGGGTATATGGCAGATGATGAAGGGTATTGGAAGTTCTTTGCTTACCTGAACCTCTTCATATTTGCAATGCTGAACTTGGTTCTGGGTAACAACCTTTTGCTGTTATTCCTTGGATGGGAAGGAGTTGGGGTTTGTTCTTATTTATTGATCGGGTTTTGGTATACCGACATGGCTAAATCGGATGCTGCCAAAAAAGCTTTTATTTATAATCGTATCGGTGACTTTGCTTTTTTAATTGCGATGTTCATGGTTTTCCAAACGGTAGGTAGTCTGAGTTTTGATGCTATTTTTGGTAATCTAGGTGCTTTTTCTGAAGGATATATTTTTACGATTGGGTTATTGATGTTTATTGGGGCCACCGGTAAATCGGCTCAGATTCCATTATTTGTCTGGTTGCCTGATGCCATGGCCGGCCCAACACCGGTTTCTGCATTGATTCACGCTGCTACCATGGTAACATCAGGGATTTATTTGATCTCCAGAATGTCGCCTATGTTTGTGCTGTCTCCGGAAGTGATGTTGATTGTTGCTGTAATTGGAGCACTTACTGCAATTGTCGCGGCAACTATTGCCATAACGCAAAATGATATTAAAGGAGTACTCGCATATTCGACGGTTTCTCAGCTGGGTTATATGTTCCTTGCGTTGGGAGCCGGGGGGTTTACCGCAGCGATGTTCCATGTGGTAACACATGCGTTTTTTAAGGCTTGCTTGTTTCTTGGTTCCGGTTCTGTAATCCATGCCATGCACCATGTTGAGCATGAACTGGAGCATGAAGGAAAAGAGGTGCATTTTGATCCTCAGGATATGAGGAATATGGGTGGGCTTAGAAAATATATGCCGTCAACCTATAAAACTTTCTTGATATCAACCATTGCCATTGCAGGGATTCCACCGTTGGCAGGTTTCTTCTCTAAAGATGAAGTGCTTGCCATGACGGCCAATGCCGGAGCAGGAGAGTTTGGACAATATATGTATATGGCACTTTGGGTAGTTGGTATTATAACCGCTTTCCTCACTGCCTTTTATATGTTCCGCCTCACACTTACCACGTTCCACGGAGAATTTAAACTTGGCCAAAGATTTAAAGAAGCTCTTGGCGCTGAGAAATATTTGCATGAGAGTCCCGCTACTATGACAATTCCGTTATGGACTTTAGCCGGGCTTGCAACTGTGGGCGGTTTTATGGGTGTCCCGAATTTCATTGTGGAAACCTTCACCCACGAAGAAGCTCATATCAATTTATTGCATAACTGGTTGTATAACGTAACAGCTGATTATGAACTCACGCTTTCCCATGGAATTGAATGGGCGCTGATGTCGGCTTCCATCGTAATTGCGATTGCGGGTGTGTTTACAGCATTCAAGATGTACAACAACAATAATCAGCTTGAGTCTGATGCCAAGCTGGCTGACAGATTCGGCGGCTTGTATCAGACCTGGAAAGATAAGTACAACCTTGATGAGGTATATGAAGGTTTGATTTCCGATCCCCTGGTGAAGTTTTCCGACAAAGTACTTGCTGTGTTCGACATGAAAGTAGTGGATGGTTTTGTTAACGCTACGGCCGGAACCGTTCGCTTATTTGGCAGCTTGTTCCGCTATGTTCAAACCGGGGTTGTTTCAAGTTACGCGCTGGCCTTTGTAATCGGCGTGATTGTAATACTCTATTTAATGGTAATGTAATTGTCACAAATCAGTTGATGGAAACACTTTTAAATATCGTCATTTATTTACCACTGTTAGGTATTCCTCTGATCCTGTTGATCAAGAATGAAAACTCCAGAAAGTGGATTGCTCTTTTAGTGACCAGCATTACATTTTTAGCGTCATTGCCGCTGATGTTTGGTTTTGATGTCGCGGCTTCAGGAACTCCTCAGTACCTGACTGAAGGCGGCAGGTTGATGGAATCAATTGATATCAAATATTTGGTGGGCTTAGATGGACTGAGCTTACTACTCTTTATGTTAACCACCTTCATGGGGCCGATCGTCATTCTGTCTTCCTGGAATTCGGTAACCAAACATTTGGCGGGCTATCTGAGCATGTTACTGTTGCTTCAAACTGCTTCATTAGGAGTTTTTGCTTCTCTTGATCTGATGGTTTTCTACGTATTTTTTGAGCTTTCTTTAATACCCATGTACTTCCTGATTGGAATTTGGGGCGGAGCCGGACGTATTCAGGCAACGGTTAAGTTTTTCATTTATACGCTGGTTGGCTCACTGATTATGTTGGTTGGATTAATTTACCTTGGCTATGATGCGGGATATGCCATGGGAGAGGGGGTTGCCTTTACGACTGACTGGAGATTTTTGTCCAGTGATATTTACCAAATTGGATTGGTTGAGCAAACCTATCTGTTTTTAGCTTTTGCACTCGCGTTTTGTATTAAAGTGCCTTTATTTCCATTTCATACCTGGTTGCCATATGCTCATACCGAAGCTCCAACTGCCGGTTCGGTAGTACTTGCGGCCATTATGCTGAAAATGGGTACTTATGGTTTGATTCGTGTTTGTCTGCCAATATTTCCAAATGCTTTTATGGAATTTGCTCCATGGATGGCGACTCTTGCCGTGATCGGAATTATTTATGGGGCGTTAGTTGCTATGGTTCAGAAAGACGTTAAGAAGTTGGTTGCTTACTCATCGGTAAGTCACCTTGGTTTTGTTGTTCTTGGAATTTTTGCATTAAATACCGTTGCAGTACAGGGAGCTATTATCCAAATGATTAACCACGGCCTCTCAACCGGCGCACTATTCCTTATTGTCGGAATGCTTTATGACCGCAGACATACCCGAATGATCAAAGACTTTGGCGGTATTGCCAAGAAGATTCCGGTTTTTACAGTAATGTTTATGATAGCTACCTTTGCTTCTATCGGGCTCCCCGGACTTAATGGGTTTGTAGGAGAATTTTTAATATTGAATGGTACATTTTTCTCAGAGCTATACAGTAATAAGACCTTTGCTGTACTTGGAGCAACCGGTGTTATTTTAGCCGCAGTCTATATGTTATGGATGTTCCAGCGCGTAATGTTCGGCCCGATTACAAATGAAGAGAATGAAAAATTGATTGACCTGAACGGGCGGGAAATCGGATTGTTAATTCCAATGGTAATCTTCATGTTTTGGATTGGAATTCATCCAGTAGATTTCACTAAGTATTCTGAAGCCCAGGTTACTGAATTAATTGAGGCATCTGAAACAAAAAGTGTAGCTGTTTTAGAGCAATCTAAGATGGAAGACCTTCCAAACTGGACTGCAAGATTTTATGAAGTAGATCAAGTTGAATCTCAAATAGTCACTAAGTAAAATGGCACAACCACTTTCAGAACAGGATATTCGCGATGCTTTGAATTCCTTAGAAGGGTGGGAATTCGAGGGTAATAAGATCAAAAAAGAATTTTCATTTAATGATTTCAGCGAAGCTCTCGGATTTATAGTCCGGGTGGGAATAGAAGCTGAAAAACAGGTTCACCATCCTGAATTATTCAATGTCTATAACACCGTGAAAATTCAGTTAAGTACACACGATGCCGGGGATAAAGTCACTCAAAAAGACATTGAACTGGCTCAAGCAATTGAAAGCATTTTATAAATATAGCAAATGGATTATTTAGGCGATATACAAGCTTTTTTACCCGGAGTCATCACAGCCGTAGCCGGTTTGGTAGTAATTATTGTGGAAGCTTTTAAAAAAGAAAGCCCCCTCAATTTTTGGATTACAACCGTAGCATTAGTAGCTGCTCTTTTTGTGAGCCTTCAGTCTCTTGGAACCACAATTGATACTGCTTTTTCCGGCATGTTAGTTTATGGCGGTCCGGTAGCTTTCGGGAATATGGTAATTTTAACCGGTGCCGTGTTCTGTGTTTTTATCTCTGAAGATTACTTGCGGGGAATAGGCCATTATTATGGAGAGACCTACGCACTGATGCTGTTTGCGACCTCCGGTATGTTGGCTTTAGCCGGCTCAAATGACTTGATTACTTTGTTTGTAGGTTTGGAAACCATGTCTATTTGTTTATATGTAATGGCCGGGTTGATCAAGGATGAAAAATCGGGTGCCGAATCAGCATTAAAGTATTTTTTACTGGGCGCATTTTCGACCGGATTTCTATTGTACGGAATGGCACTGCTTTACGGAGCAACAGGAACAACCAGTATTCCTGAAATTGGAGCCGCAGCAAGTACCAATCCATTATTCTTAGCCGGTACGGCCTTGTTACTGGTGGGATTTTTATTCAAGATATCTGCTGTTCCTTTTCATATGTGGACCCCGGATGTATATCAGGGAACTCCGACTACGCTTACCGCATATATGGCAACAGCGTCAAAGGCAGGTACATTTATAGCATTTATCCTGGTGCTATCCAGAGCTTTACCCATTATTGAAGGACTCAACTGGCAGTTGGTATTAAGTGTCATTGCAATTATAACTATGGTGTTTGGAAACATCATAGCATTGGTTCAGGATAATGTGAAACGTATGCTGGCATATTCGAGTATTGCTCATGCCGGTTATGCTTTAGTAGGTCTGGCAGCGGGCACTTTTGAAGGGTACAGTGCTGTATTGTTTTATTTATTTGCATATACCTTGATGAATGTAGGTGCTTTTGGGGTGATAGCTTACTATGAAAGGAACAAAGGTTTAGATTTCAATCAGGTTCAAAACCTGGCGGGATTAGGATATAAAGAACCACTGATGGGAATTTCATTATCTGTATTTTTATTCTCCCTGGCAGGCATCCCCCCGTTAGTTGGTTTCGTAGGTAAATATTATGTATTTGCTGCAGCCATTAATGCTGAGATGATTGGACTTGCTATAGTTGGTGTGCTTGCTAGTGCAGCAAGTGTTTACTACTACTTGCGGGTTATGGTATATCTATATTTCCGGGAGGAGCATCAGCCCATTCAGCTTTTTTCACCGACTCTACTTTACCGTGGAACTATAGCCATTCTTGCTATTCTGACTCTTTATTATGGTGTAGAACCATTGCTTCCGGGTGAAGGGCTAATGGATATTCTGAATACATTTGGCGGATATACAACTCCAGCAATGTAAGATCCATTTACCAATTTATTACTCAGCTAAAAGAATCATTTCTTAAAGGTTGGAATAGACACCAAAAAAAGCTTATCTTTGGTTCTTCTGTTGCTCGGCAAAGTGCCAGAGTGACTGCTTTCATCTCGGAAAGCACCCAAAGAAAACTTTATATAAAATGAGCAAGAACTATTACGAGTTTACCTATATCATAAATCCTGTTCTCGAAGAGGATAAATTCAAAGAAACCGTCGATAAGGTAACAAAGCTAATCGAAAAACACGGCGGGGAAATTGATGAAGTTGATGAGTGGGGCTTACGTCAATTTGCATATAACATCAACAAAAAAGGCAGCGGATATTATGTGAATATGTATTTCACAGCGGATGCTGAAGCTATTGCTCCAATTGAGCGGCAGTTACGTATTGATGATGACATCCTGCGCTATCTGACTTTAAAATATGATGCCAAGATGTTGCGTCATCGTGAACTTCAAAAGAAAAACGAAATCCCTGATGTCTTTGCGATAGAAGATGAAGACGAAGAAACTGAAGACGACGATTAATTAAGCAGAATCCTCACTAAAAGAAATTGAATTATGATTAAGAATCCATCACACCCGAAAAAAAACCAGCGCAAGGTAAAGCAATGTAAGTTTACCCGTGCCGGTCTTGAATATATTGATTACAAAGATGTTGACACCCTTCAGCGCTTTACTAACGATCAGGGAAAAATTCTCCCTCGTCGTGTGACCGGTACCAGTGCAAAACATCAGCGACAGCTAACAACGGCAGTTAAGCGCGCCCGTTTCCTGGCCCTTATGCCATATGTAGCTGAAAATCTCCGATAAAATTAAGACGACAGAATTATGAAAATCATTCTTAGAGAAGACGTAGAAAAAGTAGGACAATCCGGTGAAGTAGTTGATGTTAAAGACGGCTTTGGCAGAAATTACCTGATTCCGCAAGGCAAAGCTGTTATGGCTACCAAAGGAGCAATCCATGAACTAGAGCGACTCAAAAAAGAAGCCGCTCGTCAAGCAGAATTTACTGTTAAGGAAGCCAAAGAATTAGCACAATTATTGGAAGCTACTTCGCTAACCATCCCGGTAACTACTGGAGAAGAAGACAAAATTCACGGAACCGTTACCAATGCTGATATTGCTAAAGCATTAGAGGAGCGTGAAATTATGGTGGATAAAAAAGACATCACTTTGGATCAGGAAGTAAAAGCTCTTGGTGAATATACTGCCACCGTAAATTTAGTTGGTGATTTGAATCCACAAGTAAAATTCTGGGTTGTAAAAGACGAATAATTACTTTCTAATTCCGGACTCTTATAATAATTTCGGGTAGACTAAGTTAGAATCCGTAAGATTAATAACCGGTATGCTCTCTTTATATTAGGAGAAAATAGTTTAACTCGATGAAATTAGAATTAATGAAATCATTTCACACCTTTTTAATGGGGATCATCTTTCTGATGTTATCCCCATTTTTTGTTCAGGCACAAATTCCAGACCCTGTAAAATTCAGTATTTCTGAATCTCCGGATTCGGTATTGGCCGGTGAAGTTTTTGAAATTGAAATTGAAGCTTCAATTGAAGGAAACTGGCATCTTTATTCTATTTTGAATGACGAAGATGCAGGGCCATTTCCTACTGAATTTTCTCCCAAATCAAATAATTTTGTATTTGCCGGAGAAGTGGTTGAATCAGAAGCTGATATTGAATTCGATCCCAATTTTGAAGCTGAGTTAGGCTGGCACAGCAGCTTTGCGAAATTCACGATTCCCGTAGCTGTTAAAACCAATTTGACAGGCAAACAAACTCTGGATATAGAAGTGTATTATCAGGTTTGTGATGACCGGGTCTGTTTGCCGCCAAAGACAAAGTCAATCATTGCCGGAGTTACTGTAACAGGTGTATCTGAAAACCCTGTTAGCCAATCAGTTTCTGATGGAAGCGAGGAAGATCTTTCCGGGAGCGAAGGTGAAATTAAACGTTCAGTTTTGGGAGGGGACGGGGTGTTTTCTTTTATATGGATCGCTATTCTGGCCGGATTTGCAGCACTTTTGACTCCCTGTGTGTTTCCAATGATTCCGCTTACTGTTTCTTATTTTTCAAAACAAGAAGATAATGGTAAAGGTGTTGGTAAAGCTTTTCTGTTTGGTTTAGGTATCGTTATTACGTTTACATTACTGGGTGTTTTATTAGCCGCTGTTTTTGGAGTATCCGGAGCACAGAATTTTGCATCCAATCCCTGGGTAAATTTATTTATCGCATTTGTATTGGTAGCTTTTGCTTTCAGTTTGCTAGGGATGTATGAATTGCAGCTTCCACATCAACTTACTAATTGGCTGAACCGGAAAAGTAATCAAAGTTCGGGCATTGCAGGAATTGTATTTATGTCGCTAACAATCAGTGCCGTTTCCTTTTCTTGTACCGCTCCATTTGTTGGCGGGGTGTTTGCCGCAACCACCGGTGGGGAATGGTTCTACCCAATTATTGGGATGATTGGGTTTTCAGCTGCATTTGCCAGTCCGTTCGTGATATTGGCTATTTTCCCAAAATGGATGGAGTCACTTCCCAAAAGCGGTTCATGGATGAATGTGGTGAAAGTTCTGCTTGGATTTATTGAGCTGGCAGCCGCATTCAAGTTTCTATCCAATGCCGACCTTGTTTGGGAATGGGGAATGATTTCCAGGCCAATGACCATTGCGGCATGGATCGCCATTTTCTTACTAACCGGTTTATATTTGTTAGGAACGTATTCTCTAAAACATGAGAGTAAGCCTGAAAGCATTACTACCGGAAGGATGCTGCTAGCCATTCCTTTTCTTTTATTCAGTTTTTATTTAATACCAGGATTACTAGGGTCTTCACTCGGAATTTGGGATGCTTTTCTACCCCCGAAGCAGGCTACAGATGTGAGTTTAGTAGCCTCTATTGGAACTACCCCCGGATCAGGAGCCGCTACCAGTGCGGATGAGGGGTGGTCGGATGATTATGAAGCTTCCCGTGAAGTAGCTCTGCAAGACGGTAAACCTGTTTTTATTGATTTCACCGGTTATACCTGTACCAATTGCAGAGCTATGGAATCAAACGTATTTCCATTGGAAGAAGTCGTATCCAGGTTTGACCAGATGGTGCTCGTAAAATTATATACGGATGGAGGCCCCGATGGCCCTGAAAATCAAATGTTTCAGTTTGAGCTCACCGGCAATGTTGCCCTTCCCACTTATGCCATCGTTGATCCCGAAACGGGAAGAGTAATTGAACAAAGTTTGGGATACAGCAAGGCAGATAATTTCGTAGCCTTTTTAGATAAAGGATTGCAGAAATTTAATTCCAACTGATGATTTAGGATGGTTGTTCTTAGCTTTTTTGAACAAATCCTTTAGCCTCAAATACAATCACTCAGATCTTATATTTTAGTGAGAACTATCAATCCAGCTTCTGGATTTAATTGATGCTTTTGAGGGTATTTATCTCTCTGTTGAATAACAAGTTGAATTTAGCGTGTGGTCAGCAAACATATTTTTTTGGTTGCTTAATACTGTTGCCGGATGGGGGATTACTTCGGTAAACTTTTAATATTGAATTAAGAAATGTGATAAAATGTTGTATGCTATATACTATGGTGATAGTTATGATATAAATATTTTGATTAAGATAGCTAAAATGAAGAACTTATTGCGAGCAAGTGCAAAGTGAGTAACATTACGTAAAAAAGCAGTTTTAAGAGTGATGTTACTTTGACATTTAGTATAAAATGACCTATTCTTTCGCTTCATTAATCTTAGCCTTTAACATTTAAACAATTAGCGGAGTAGACATGATATCGTCGATTGCTCTTTTTCTATTACAAGCCCCTGCTGACGAAGGGTTTTTTAACGTTATTGTCGCAAAATTTAACGAAGGTAATGACAGTGGCTGGATGTGGCCGGTGCTTATTGCTCTGATCTTGGGATTAGCTATTTTCCTGGAGCGGATTATTACCCTTAATCTTGCAGACATCAATACACGAAAATTTATAGTAAAAGTACAAGAGGCTCTTCAGGATGGTGGTATCGAAGCCGCTGAAGAACTTTGTGCACAAACCCGTGGACCTGTTGCATCAGTATTTCAAGCTGGCTTGATGCGTTCACATGAAGGGATAGAAGCTGCTGAAAAAGCAATTTCTGCCTACGGTTCAATTGAAATGAGTTTCCTTGAGAGAGGTCTTGTTTGGTTGTCTTTATTTATTGCTATTGCCCCACTCTTAGGATTCCTTGGAACGGTAGTTGGTATGATTCAGGCATTCGATGATATTGAAGCTGCTGCCGATATTTCCCCAAGTATTGTTGCGGGTGGTATTAAAGTGGCCCTTCTTACAACGGCCGGTGGTTTGATAGCTGGTATTATTCTTCAAATTGGATACAACTATTGTGTATCTAAAATTGATCGCATTATTGCCGAGATGGAAGAAAGTTCCATTACTCTTATTGATTCCATTATTCTGTTGAATGAAGGCAAGCCGCTTGTTCCTAATGTAGGACCTGAGTCTGGTTCCGACGACGAATAATCATAACAAGAATCCAAATAATAAAAGGATAAAAATATGGTTGTAATTAGTGTTGGACTTGCAGTAGGCTTAATTGTACTCGGTATTCTTGGAATAATCGGTGCAGGCATAAAAAGCCTTATGAACGGAAAGCAGGATTATAAAAGAGCAGGGATGATGGCCGTACCATTTGTGGTGTTTGGCCTTTCATTTGCTGTTTTTGGAGAAGTACCCAAAGCCGGAGTATTCACAGCAATATTTATGCTGGGTGCCATGGTTTTGACTATTCTTCTTACCGGAATGCGCGGGACCTTTAAGTTTTAATCAGGATATAATCTATGTTAATTAAGAAACGAAAAAGAGAAGAGGCTGAAATCAATGGTTCTTCCATGGCTGATATTGCCTTCCTTCTTCTGATTTTCTTTCTGGTAACTACCACAATTAATGTGGATACCGGAATTGGGTTGGTTTTACCACCACCATTAGAAGATGAAGATCCTCCTCCCATTCGAGAACGAAACCTTATGAACATTCTGGTAAATGCAGAGGGTAGAATTCTTATGGATGAGGAGCCATATCAAATTTCAGAAGTAAAGAATCGTCTCATTGAATTCATCAAGAATCCAACGAACGATCCTGATCTTGCAGAATCACCTGATTTGGCGATTGTTTCTGTAAAAACCCAACGGCAAACACCATATCGCATTTATGTGAATATGCTGGATGAAGTTATGGGTGCTTATAAAGAACTCAGAAACGAGGCTTCGAGGGCTAACTACGGTGTTCCTTATGGTGCACTGGATGAGAATAGCGCTCAGCAGACACAAATCAAGGATATGTATCCGAAGAAAATTTCAATAGCAGAACCGGGAGATAATTAAAATGGCAGGACATTTTCAAAAGAAAAGAGGTGGAAGCAAGCAGGAAGTACCTACTTCTGCAATGCCAGATGTAATCTTTATTCTGTTGTTTTTCTTTATGGTTACTACCGTATTGCGAGAAGTTACTTTGAAGGTTCGTGTTAATCTTACACAAGCTGAAAATATTGAGAAAATTGAGCAGAAACGCCTTCTTTCTTATATCTATATTGGACCTGAAAGACTCCCAAATAATCAATTGGGTGAAGATAAGGTTCAGATTGACGACGCCATTGTCGATGACATTGGCGCCATCAGAACGCTTATGTATGACAAGCTTCGCGAACAGCCTAAGCTAATTGTTTCATTGCGTGTTGACGAAAACTCGGAGTTTGGACTTCTTACTGATGTTCAGGAAGAATTGAAACAAGCCAGTACGTTTAGAATAAATTATTCTACTCGCCGTGAAATGAACTAAATTTATTTTCAAAAAAATTAAGGCAACTGTGTCATATGATGCAGGTGCCTTTTTTTATTTAACACTAGCGCAGCTATGTCAGAATCTTTCCAAACTATTCAAAGTATTGGCAGTAAAGCCCTTCTTGAAAAAATTACCAACTTTGAGTCTTATAAAAATGAAAATGTAATACAATCAATCGGTGATGATGCCGCGGTAATAAAGGAGTCAGATGACTCGTTGACATTGTTAACAAGCGATACCTATGTGGAAGGCGTTGACTTTGACCCAACCTATACTCCTTTTCATCATCTAGGGTATAAAATTGTTTCAGCAGGAGTCAGTGATATCTATGCTATGAACGGAAATCCTGAAGCTGTTTTGATAAATTTAGCTGTACCAAACAGGATGTCGGTACAAATGATTGAAGATATTTATAAAGGTATTTATGCAGCCGGTAAATCTTATAGCGTAGAAGTGGTTGGGGGAGACTTGAAAGCAAATCATGCAAACTTAGTTGTTTCAATTAGTGTGTATGGCAGAGCTGATAAGGATGCCATCACTTATCGCAAGGGAGCAACCGAAGGTGATGCTATTTGTCTGACCGGAGATGTCGGCGGGGCCTTAGCCGGGCTTAGGATTTTGATGAGAGAAAAGAAGTTTTGGGAAGAACATGGAGATGAGTCGGTACAACCGGAATTAGGTGATTATCAGTTTGTTGTAAAACGGCAACTGGTTCCCGAAGCAAGAAAAGATCTTATAGAAAGTTTAAAAGAACATGACATGGTTCCCACTTCAATGATTGATGTAACCAAAGGTCTTGTAAGTGAAATCAGTGCATTATCGGATGCATCAGAACTTGGAGCCTATATTTACCAAGCAGCATTACCTATTGCCATCGAGACGCGGCAGGTAGCGGATGAGATGCAGGAAGATGTGGATCGATACGCTTTATTTGGAGGAGAAGATCTTGAATTAATGTTCACGCTTCCGGAAAAGAAAGTGGAAGAATTTGTGAATCATTTCAATGATTTTGTAGTAATAGGGCGTATGGTGTCACGAGAAGAGGGCATGAAAATGCAAACCGGAGAAGGGGATGTTGTCTCCTTTGATGATTTGTCATAAGATAATACATGGCACGCTTTTTGCCAACTAACAGTAGTTTCAATTAAAGATATTTAAGTCTCTTGAACTTATTTGAGTTTAAGGATCGTTATATTATAGTCTAAGATAATTTTATAAGCTTGTTTTAATGGCGCAAAAAAATTCCAAAAAAAATAAACCAATTAAGCCCAACGGCAAAAAGGGTGCTAATGCCCCGAAGTTTCCTACGTGGAGTATTTTCGTATTATTCTTTGTATTGCTTCTTGCCCAGGTTCTCTTCTTTTCTCCGGACACAGGAAATCGTATCAAATACAGTGAATTCCTGAATTATGTAGAAAATGGATATGTAACTGAAATTACGATCACCAATGGGGTGGATGTAACCGGGGTATATTCTGATAAAGCCATAAGTGATGGAATTATATCACGGCCTGAAGCAAGTGACAATAATATGCCATTTGCGACCGGTGATACAGAGCAGTTCAGGAAATTTAACACAACCATGCTTCGGGATGATGAAATCCGGCCTATCTTGGAGTCGAATGGGGTAGAGTTTGATGTGCGAATTGAAGAAGACTGGTTCAGCGGTGTTTTTGTTTGGCTGATTCCAATTGCACTTCTTATTGTAATATGGATTTTCATTTTTAGGAAAATGAATCCGGGACAGCAGGTATTGAACATTGGCAAAAATAAAGCCTCTCTCTACGATCAACAGACAGAAACAAAAGTTACTTTTGAAGATGTAGCCGGACTTCAGGAAGCAAAAGCTGAGGTTGAAGAGGTAGTAGAGTTTTTAAGAAGCCCTCAGAAATTTACCAAGTTGGGTGGTGTATTGCCGAAAGGTGTATTATTGGTGGGCCCCCCGGGTACCGGTAAAACTTTATTGGCAAAAGCTACAGCGGGTGAGGCAAGTGTACCTTTCTTTAGCCTCAGTGGCTCAGATTTCGTAGAAATGTTTGTGGGTGTTGGTGCAGCACGTGTCAGGGATTTGTTTAAGCAAGCTAAAGAAAAAGCACCCTGTATTATATTTATTGATGAGATTGACTCTATTGGCCGAACACGTGGACGCGGAATGGCAATGGGATCGAATGACGAGCGTGAGAATACTCTAAACCAGTTGCTCAGTGAAATGGATGGTTTCAATTCCGATAAAGGGGTGATCTTGATGGCGGCTACGAATCGTCCTGATATTTTAGACTCCGCTTTATTAAGACCGGGGCGCTTTGATCGTCAGATTATGATTGATAAGCCCGATCTCAACGGTCGTGTCGAAATTCTGAGAGTTCACAGCAAGAAATTGAAGCTCTCCAATGATATTGATTTAAGAGTACTTGCCTCGCAAACTCCCGGATTTGCGGGAGCCGACCTTGCCAACCTATGTAACGAAGCTGCCTTATTGGCTGCCCGTCGGGAGAAAAATAGTATAGAGATGGAAGACTTCCAGGACTCCATCGAAAAAGTTATTGCCGGGCTTGAGCGTAAGAACAAACTTATAAGTCCTGATGAGCGCAAAATTGTGGCTTATCACGAAGCCGGACATGCTATTGTAGGTTGGTTCCTCGAGCATACTGACCCTGTTTTGAAAGTGAGTATTGTTCCTCGTGGATTGGCTGCATTAGGTTATACTTTGCAGACTCCGTTGGAAGAACGATTTCTCATGACTACTGAAGAACTCAATGACAAAATTTGTGCTCTTTTAGGGGGACGTGTGGCAGAGGAAATTATCTTTGGCCGTATCTCAACAGGAGCCCAAAATGATCTTGAGCGAATCACCAAAATGGCTTTTGCCATGGTAGCTGAGTATGGAATGAGTGAGAAGCTGGGCTATATCTCTCTGAAAGATTCTCAAAATCCTGAAAACAGCTATGGATTCAATAAGAAATATTCTGAAGTAACCAGTCAGCAAATTGATAAGGAGATTCGCAGAATTATAGATATGAATCACGACCGAACTATTGATTTGCTTAATAAGCATAAGGATGAGTTGGAGAAACTTGCCAAAGCCTTGCTTGAAAGAGAAGTTCTGGATCATCATGCGCTCCGTGAATTATTAGGCGACCGACCTCACGGAAAATATCCGGATGGAATTTTTGAGAAGCCTACAGATTCTAATAAAAATGGGATGGCCAGCAAAAAAGGCAAGAAAAGCGAAGCATCTTCCGATGGTTCAGATAGCAAAGAAAAAAAAGCTAAAAATAAGCCTGAAGGTGCTAAGGATAAGGACACCAATGTTAAGGATAAAGACCAAAAAGAGAGTGAAGGTTCGGAAGCTTGATTGGTTCTGTTTTAATGCTTAGATAATCTAAGGGTAAAGAAAGCATAACCGCAGGTTAACAGTTCGGAAATGCTCAAGGTTTAGTTTTGCAGTATAGCAAATACAACTAAACTTATAAGCATGCATGAAAAGGCCTGTCATATTCTATTCATTTCTATAGCAGCATTTTGTATCTCATTTGAACGTGCAAGATCCCGCCGTTTTGAGAGGCTTTGGATTTATACGAATCCGGAATGTCCTAACTCTGAAAATTATTCCCGCAAATATTTTTAGGTATTACCTGTTTACGTCTCACATCAATGTGAGGTGTGCTGATCAAGAAGAGCTCTGAGGAATTGGGGCTCTTTTTTTGTTAAATCAATTATTGATTATTGTCACAGTTCCCCGTAGTATTAATCGTAAAATTACGATATATGATTATGACTGTTACAAAAGCTCAATTATTTAACGAGAAACAGATAAAAGCTGCTGAGTTTGCAAAGGCAATTGCACATCCTGCACGAATAGCGATACTTCAAATTCTGGCGGCAAAAAACGCATGTTACTGCGGAGATATCACGGAAGAACTTCCCCTTGCCCAGTCAACGGTATCGCAGCATCTCAAAGCACTTAAATCGGCAGGGATTATCAAAGGCGAGATAGAAGGGGTTCGAACCTGTTATTGCTTTGATGAAGACAACCTGACTGAATTCAAATCTGTGATGAAAGCTATGATCAAAGAATTTTCAATACCAAATCCAACTTGTTGCTAATATGAAAACTCAAACAAAATCACCCGAAGAACTCAAAGAAACTGTTCGCAAGAAATACTCCGAGATCAGCCAACAAGCCAAAGATTATAATGTCAGAAGTTGTTGCGGAGCAGGTGGGGAGTCTGACAAAGTATATAACATCATGACCGATGACTACAGTGACTTGCAGGGATATAATGCAGATGCTGATTTGGGCTTGGGTTGTGGTTTGCCAACACAATTTGCGCAGATCAAGAAAGGGGATTATGTGATTGACCTGGGTTCTGGAGCAGGGAATGATTGCTTTGTAGCCCGACACGAAACCGGTCCCGAGGGGAAAGTTCTGGGCATTGACTTCACCGAACCGATGATCATAAAAGCCAGAGAAAATGTAGATAAATTAGGTTTCAATAATGTCGAGTTTCGTTATGGAGATATCGAAGATATGCCCGTCTCGGATAATGTAGCTGATGTGGTTGTAAGTAACTGCGTGCTGAATTTGGTACCCAATAAACCCAAAGTATTTGCTGAGATTCATCGAGTACTTAAACCGGGGGGACATTTTAGCATTTCCGATATCGTATTGGAAGGTGACCTTCCTGATGCGCTTCGGGAGGATGCTGAAATGTATGCCGGCTGTGTAGCGGGTGCTATTCAAAAAGAAACCTATCTTGATCAGATCAAAGAAGCGGGATTTGAGAATATTACCATTCAAAAAGAGAAACCGATTGAGATCCCTGAAGATATCCTCAGCCAATATTTGAGTGAGGAAGAAATGGCAGAGTTCAATTCCGGAGGAACCGGGATATACAGTATTACCGTATTTGCACAAAAGTCCGGTGGGGCTGTTAAAAAAGAAGTAACCATGATGGGAGCAGATACAGATGATGCAGGATTTTGTGAACCGGGTTCCGGCTGCTGCTAATTATGAGATCTCTTATAATGGATCAGAAAGTGAACGGCGAAAATCTAATTAAACAAGCCGCTTACTAATCTCATGTCCCAGACGCTCTACAGGGTAGGCACCTTCATTAATTCCGTAGGATTCTACTTTCCAAGGAATATCGGAAAGCAACGAAGTTCTTGCATTCTGAATGATGATTTGACCACCAATGATATCAATGATCTTAGCTCCTTCGATTCCATCATTACCACCACCTGATAGATACACGGTTAGCATTCTTTTGCCAAATTGTTGTGCGGTAGATTTGAGCAATATGTCAATAGAAGGACGGAATCCAGCTACTTTAGGTCCATGATTTAAAGTAAGATGAATCTTTTGATCTTTTTTATATGTAAGAGTATGGTAGTCGCCCGGAGCTATATAAACATGACCTGCCTTAAGTTCTTCTCCATGCTCAGCTTCCTTAACCGATAACTTGGTGTATTTATCAAGGTCTTCGGCTAGTACTTTACTATATATCTCCACCATATGCTGAACGACTACAATGGGAACAGGTAGATTTTTAGGTAAACTCGAAAGAAGAAGATACAGCGGGGCTACACCACCGAGACATCCTGCAATAACCAATAGTTCCATTCTACTTAAAGAAGTATTAAAAAAGTCATCCGGAATAGGTTCAATTTTTTTAACAGCGGTATCAACAAAGTGTTGCGATAGCAGAACATTCCGGTTTAAGCGAGGAGTTATCTTAATTATCGGAATAAGCCTTTCTTTAAAAAAGTCTACGGTCAAAATAGATCCACTCAGCGTTGTACTTTTTGGAAAAAATTCAACGGCTCCTTTTTTTAAGGTTGTTATGGCAACTGTTGCTCCATCCCGATTATGTGGTGTCATGACCAGAATGGGGAGGTGAGCATGCTGATTTCTCAGGTAATTAAATAATCTCATTTCTTCAGAATAATGATGATCAATTCCCATAACAATAAGATCTGGTTCTGCATCTTTGATCTTTGTCCTTATGTCATGCTCAGTACTGCTCCCGGATAACAAAATATTTAATCCGGTTGTTTCTGTTACAGCATCTTGTAGCCTTCGACGGACGATTTCATTTGCATCAAGAATGAATATGTTTATGGGTTTCATGGCTATTACCCGTGTTTTTGTGATCTTTTTTATAATGATACAAATAATTTTGGATAAATAGGTATAAATATCATAATTTGACTTAAACACTTAAACCTGACAAAACTATGATTACTGATTTTGGTTATGTACTTCTCTTTATAGTTACAGGATCCCTTTTTGTGGGAGTGGCTCTTTTTGTGGCAAAATTGATTCGTCCGCATCGCCCCAATGAGGCTAAGCTCATGACATATGAATGTGGGGAAATACCTTTCGGTGATGCACGAATTCAGTTTAATAATCGGTTTTATATCATAGGCCTGATGTTCCTGATCTTTGAAGTTGAAATTCTTTTGCTCTTTCCCTGGGCGGTCGTCTTTAAAGAAATTGGTTGGTTCGCATTTCTGGTAATGTTTGTATTCGTATCCCTCATTTTTGTTGGATTCATTTATGAGCTTGGCAAAGGTCAACTGAAGTGGGATGTTCCAGTTCCTCGTGTCCCAAGGTATGTGGAAGGAGTAGGAGTGGTTGAGTTTGAAGATGAAAAAGAAAAAGAGACCCCGGTTAAAACGGCTATTTAATATGAATTCAATAAAAACCCACTATTAGCGATATATCAATTATGGGAATACTCGACAAAAAATATCATGACAGTAACATCATTATTGTGAATCTTGAAAGTGCACTGAATTGGGCTCGTAAAAACTCTCTTTGGTACGAGCAGTTTGGTCTTGCCTGCTGTGCCATTGAGATGATGGCTACGGCAGCTTCGCGTTATGACTTTGATCGCTTTGGGATAATTCCCAGATCTTCACCACGGCAGGCAGATGTTATGATTGTGGCAGGCACGGTTACAATGAAAATGGCTTCCCGGATAGAGCGATTATATGAACAAATGTCAGAACCACGATATGTAATTAGCATGGGTTCCTGCTCCAATTGCGGTGGCCCATATTGGGAACATGGCTATCATGTATTAAAAGGAGTGGATAAAGTAATACCGGTTGATATATACGTACCCGGTTGTCCTCCTCGCCCTGAGGCATTATTGGAAGGGTTTATCAAACTACAGGAAAAAATTACAGGGGAGACCATCATTGAAAAAGATGAAGATTCAGAAACCGAACCTGAAATTGAAACGGTAGAAGCTCCTAAAATTAAAACAGCGTAAAGAATATGAAACAGCCTGAAGAAATATTTGAATACCTGAAGCAAAATTTTGGCGAGTCCCTTTTTGAATATAAAGCCGCAGATGTTGGCCAGCCCTGGATTGAAATTGATGTTTCATCCGTCAAAGAAATCATGAAATTTCTCAGAGATGATAACGAGCTATTATTTGATGTATTAATGTGCTTAAGCGGCGTCCATTATCCTGATAAAGAAGCTGTTGGGGTTACCTACCACATCAATTCAACCACCTTCAATCATTCTCTGGCATTAAAAGCCATAGTTCCTTTAGTTGACCCGGTTGTTCCATCGGTTGAATCCATTTGGAAAACAGCTAATTGGCACGAAAGGGAAGCCTGGGATATGGTGGGTATTCGGTTCAAAGACCATCCAAATCATAAAAGAATATTATGTGCGGATGATTGGGAAGGCCATCCGCTTCGAAAGGATTATGTTCAACAGGAATTTTACCAAGGTATGCCAACCGGTGAATAACAAGCGGTGATAAATGATATGATGAATCTAATTACAAATGATGCCGGTACCCGGGAAATGACCATTAATATGGGTCCCCAACACCCCTCAACCCACGGGGTACTGCGACTGGAGCTTGTTTTGGATGGAGAGTTAATCAACGAAGTCCGGCCAAATATCGGTTATTTGCACCGATGTTTCGAAAAATATGCTGAAAAAGTCGGTGAATACTCAAAAGTGATTCCTTATACCGACCGCATGGATTATGTGTCCGCAATGAATCAAGAACATGGGTATGTAACTGCCATGGAGCGAATGCTTGAAATTGAAGTTCCTGAGCGCGTAGAATATATCCGGATAATATTGGCAGAGTTACAGCGAATAGCGAGTCATCTCTTGGGAATTGGAGCTTTTGGCCTTGATTTGGGCGCATTCACCCCATTTCTTTACCTCTTCACAGAGCGTGAAAAAGTGCTGGATATCTTTGAAAAAACAAGTGGTGCACGTCTGCTCTACAATTACATGACAGTGGGTGGATTAATCAAAGATGTTCACAAAGACTTCAAAGCCGATACCGCAGAATTTGTTAAAAGTTTTCGTCCAAAAATAAAAGAGCTGAATGACCTGCTTTCCTACAATAGAATTTTTATTAAAAGAACAGCAAATATTGGAGTTATTCCCGACCGGGTTGCCCTGAATTATGCAGCATCGGGACCGGTGTTGAGAGGCTCCGGCGTGAAGTGGGATTTGCGAAAGAATGATCCATATTCCATTTATGATCGCTTTGAGTTTGATATCCCGACAGGAACCGGAGAAATGGGAACCCTGGGTGATTGCTGGGACCGGTATATGGTTAGGGTTCTTGAGATGGAGCAAAGCCTCAGAATAATAGAACAAGCACTGGACGGAATGCCTGATGAAGGCGACGTAACAGAAGCTACTCCAAGACGAATCAGACCGAAGGAAGGGGAGTTGTATGTTCGGACTGAATCTCCCCGGGGGGAACTAGGCTATTATATCATTAGTGATAATCAAGGTGGGCCGTACCGGGTAAAAGCCCGGGCTCCAAGTTTTGTACACCTGAGCATGCTGCCGGCTATTTCTAAGGGATCACTAATTGCAGATATGGTAGCAATTGTGGGAAGCATAGATATTGTATTAGGAGAAGTTGATAGGTGATAGTGAAGCTTTACTCAAAAATTAAATTCACCCGATTTAGTTTTAAAACTAAATTGGATATAAATATCTAAATATATAATAAAGAATGGAACTCTTCGGAAATATCGAGCCTGCCTTAACCCTACTGGTTCATGCATTCATACCGCTGACGATCATCCTTGTTTATGCACTTGCTGCAATTTGGGGAGAACGAAAGATTGCGGGGTTCATTCAAGACCGGCTTGGCCCTCATCGCGTTGGGGGGTGGCATGGATGGGCACAATCTATTGCTGACTTATTGAAACTACTTCAGAAGGAGGATATCATTCCTGCTGATGCCAGTCGGTTTCTGTTTAAATTTGCGCCATTTATGATGTTTGCAGCTTCTTACGCTGCTTTTGCTGTGATTCCATTCAGCAGCGCCTATATAGGAAGCATGGTCAACATCGGTGTTTTTTATCTGCTGGCTGTTACCTCCGTTCTTACTCTGAGTGTGATTATGGGGGCATGGGCTTCCAATAACAAGTGGTCACTTCTTGGCGGAATGCGAAGCGCAGCTCAAATGGTAAGCTATGAAGTGCCTACTATTGCAACAGTGTTAACAGTGATCGTGGTTACCGGTTCATTGAATTTAATGACGGTTACTGAAATGCAATCCGGAAACGATATTCTTGGGTTCCTTCCAAATTGGTTCATATTTCAGAATCCATTTCTGATCGTCGCTTTTATCATTTTCTTCATTTCCATTCTAGCCGAAGCTCACCGGGTACCCTTTGATCTTCCCGAATCTGAATCAGAACTGGTAGCCGGCTATCAAACCGAATATTCCGGAATGAGATGGGCGATGTTCATGCTCGCCGAGTATGCCGATATGCTGTTGCTCTCACTTTTAGGAGCAACATTATTTTTTGGCGGATGGAACAGTCCGTTTGGAGAATTTATGGCGGGTCCGGTTTGGGGTTTTTTCTGGTTCATGGCAAAAGGTTTGTTCCTGGTATTAATCATGATGTGGATTCGCTGGACTTTGCCTCGATACCGGGTAGATCAATTGATGCATATATGCTGGAGTATTTTAATTCCGGCCTCATTTATAAACCTCATTTTGGTAGCACTATGGGAAGTAATTTTTTAAATAACCGGAGCTTAGAACAATGGTAAATGATTTTAAAGACGGCTGGTTGACGTTTAAATCTATTTTTGCGGGAATGGGAATCACTCTCAGGCACCTCTTTCAACCTACAGTTACGGAGCTGTATCCGGAAGAAAAAGTAGAACTTCCGCAGGGAGCACGGGCACGATTGTTTGTGAATATAGATGACTGTATCGGTTGTAATCTCTGTGCACGGGCCTGCCCGGTTAACTGTATTGATATAGAAACAGTCCCGGCCACTTCCGACACGGATTTGGGGAAAACTTCCACCGGTAACCCAAAACGTTTTTGGCTGACTAAGTTTAATATCGATATGGCAAAGTGTATGTACTGTGACTTATGCGTGTACCCTTGCCCAACCGATTGTATTTACATGGTTCCGGAATATGAGTATTCGGAATTTGACCGCACTAACCTGGTATATCATTTCAGCAACTTAACACCCGATCTGGTGGCAGATGTCAAAAATAAAGCTGAAAAAGAAGCCGAGGAAAAACAGAAGCAGAAAGAAGAAATGATGAAGAAAAAAGAAGAGGCTAAGCGGGAAAAAGAGCAGGAAGAACAGAAAGCGGCATCTGTAGAGACAAGCGAAGATGAAATTCCTGAAAATGGATCACCTGATACTAAAGAAGGGGATAAATAACCATGGAATTTACAGCCATTCTTTTTTATCTCTTTTCAATAATTACTATCGCTGCAGCTGCAATCATGGTGTTTTCAAAAAACATCGTGCATTCAGCTTTTGCGTTGATGTTTACACTGATGGGAGTAGCAGCCCTTTATGTATTGCTTTATGCCGATTTTCTTGCGGCCACACAACTTTTGGTTTATGTCGGAGGGATCCTAATCCTAATCCTATTTGGCGTAATGTTGACAACCCAAGGTCATACATTCAGTTTCAAAACAGTTACGGTAAACCTTATCCCCGCATCTCTTCTCTCAGTAGCGGCAGTGGGATTCTTGATTTTTGCCTTTACTGCCACTGAATGGGGTATTTCTGAACCTATTGAGCACAGTGAAACTGTACACAGTCTCGGCATGATGCTGATGGGAGATTATGTATTGCCTTTCATTATGGTGGGAGTGTTACTGCTCATTGCCATTATCGGTGCCATAGTAATGGCTACCCGATTGTCCACAAAAACTGATAACCAAACGAATTAAGTATGGAATTTTATATGATAGAATGGCTTGCAGAACCCGGTTTAACTCACTTTTTGATTGTAGGTGCAATCCTTTTCGCGTTGGGATTGATGGCGGTTCTGTCGAAGCGAAATATAATCATGGTACTTATGGGCGTGGAGCTGATATTGAATTCAGCGAATATCAATTTTATAGCATTCAGCCGGTTCACGGAACTTTCCCTGGATGGACAGATGATAGGTTTGTTTGTCATCATAATAGCAGCTGCAGAAGCGGCAGTTGCCTTGGCCATTGTGCTAAATATTTATAACCGCTTCAAGTCTATAAATATCGATGATATTAGCCTGATGAAAGGGTAACACGCTAGAAAATGAAATAACCATACAGAGAATATCACATGTTTACACAACTATCTATAACTATCCTTCTTTTACCCTTATTAGGATTTCTTCTAATGATCTTTTTTGGGAAAAAGCTGCCCCGGCAAGGCGACTGGCTGGCCTCGGGTTTTATTTCAATTGCGTTCCTGTTGTCACTGTATTTATTGATCACCAAAGTTACTTCCCATTCTGCAGAAGTGTTTACTATGACATTTTCCTGGGCTGTTGTGGGCTCCATGAATGTTGAGTTCGGGTTTTTGATTGACAACCTGGCGGCCGTGATGTTGGTAGTTGTTACCCTGGTGAGCACTTTGGTGCATTTTTTCTCTATGGGGTATATGAAGGATGATGTCCGTTACTCCAGATATTTTGCCTACCTGGGTTTCTTCTCATTCTCTATGCTTGGTATTGTAATTACGGATAATCTTTTGCTGATGTATGTTTTTTGGGAATTAGTAGGACTGAGCTCCTATTTATTGATCGGTCATTGGTATGAGAAGAAATCAGCTTCAAATGCAGCCAATAAAGCTTTTATTGTAAACAGGGTCGGTGACTTCGGGATGTTTCTGGGAATTATGATCCTGTTTGCCACATTCTCAACCTTCACTTTTGAAACCATTTTTACTTCGATCGATGCCGGTCAGCTTCCCTTTGCAAGCAATGGCTGGCTGACAGCAGCCGGAATACTAATTTTCTGTGGAGCCGTTGGTAAATCGGCACAATTCCCCCTGCACGTTTGGCTTCCCGATGCCATGGAAGGCCCCACGCCAGTCAGCGCGCTTATTCACGCCGCAACGATGGTAGCTGCGGGTGTTTACATGGTAGCTCGGGTTTTTCCCATGCTAACGGCAGAAGCCTTGCTTGTAATTGCGTACATCGGAGCTATTACTGCCTTAATTGCTGCAACCATAGCTATCACCCAATACGATATTAAAAAAGTGCTGGCGTATTCCACTATAAGTCAGCTTGGATATATGATAATGGCGCTTGGGGTAGGAGCGTACACTGCTGGATTTATGCATTTGGTAACTCATGCTGCTTTTAAAGCCGGACTATTCCTCGGTTCAGGCAGTGTAATCTATGCGATGCACAAGGTTCTTCATGCCCAGGACGATCATCATACAGATGCCCAGGATATCAGGAATATGGGTGGGCTGAAATCAAAGATGCCGTTTACATACTGGACATTTCTAATATTCACCCTGGCGATTTCAGGCATACCGTTGACTTCCGGATTCCTAAGCAAGGATGAAATTCTTGCCGGAAGCTTGGCATTCAGCTCTATTACCGGTCATTGGCTGTTACCGGTCATTGGATTTGCAGTGGCAGGACTTACCGCCTTCTATATGTTCCGCCTGCTTATTCTCACATTTCATGGAAAGCCATCCAGTGAGCTCAGGATCTCGGGTATTACAGAGTCTCCAAAAGTGATGACTATACCTTTGATGGTACTTGCTTCCTTATCCCTCTTTTTCTTCTACAGTTTTAATCCATTTGGAGCTGCAGACGGGTGGTTTTTTGGAGCCATCACGCGACCAATGAGTATGGTTCCGGAAATCCTTCAGCCTGCTACATATGCAGTTTTCAGTGAGACAGTACACCACGTACATACCACGGCCATGATACTCTCTATCCTGATTGCAGCGGGAGGGATTTTACTGGCTTTTTCAGTGTATCAGTGGAAGAAAATCAGTGCCGATGAAATGGCTAAGAAGGCAGGATTTTTATACAAAGGTGCACTTAATAAATGGTATTTCGATGAGATGTACGACAAAGTATTTGTGGGGGGCATCCTGTTGTTGACGAGAATATTGAGATGGTTTGATGAAAATATCATCGATGGAATTGTAAATGGGTCGGCCGTGATAATGGAAAAACTTTCAAGAATCAGCGGCTGGTTCGATAACAATGTTGTGGACGGGCTGGTAAATGCCACTGCAACCTCTGCCGACAGAGCCGGCAGTTTGCTAAGTAAAATTCAAACGGGAAAAGTACAGACCTACCTGATATACGTAGTATTCAGTTTCCTGGTGCTATTTGTCCTGTTTATATAATGGATATGAAAAAGAAAACTTTAATAGAACGTTAAACTATGGAACTTCAAATATTAGGCATTGGCATTTTAACCTGGCTCGTTTTTCTTCCGATAGCAGGAATGATTGTAGTTTTACTGCTTCCTGATAAAAACCGTAACGCCATACGTTGGACTGCAGCTATTGCTACCGGTACCCAGGTGATGATCGCCGGAATTATTTTCGCTTTATTTGACCGAACTAAAGTCGGTATTAACGAAGCAGACAGTTTCCAGTTTGTTGAGCAATTCAGCTGGATTACAGTCGATGCTGTTCCATGGGTAGGACGCATTGAGATCTCGTACTTCATGGGAATTGACGGCCTCAGTATCCTGATGGTGATCTTAACGGCTCTTATTGGATTCATCGGGGTGATATCATCCTGGAATATTGATAAAATGGTGAAAGGTTATTTTGCCCTGTACCTGCTGCTGGTAACCGGTATGATGGGGGTATTTGTTTCCCTCGACTTCTTTCTCTTTTTCATTTTCTGGGAAGCTATGTTACTCCCAATGTACTTTTTGATAGGTCTATGGGGTGGGCCTCGACGGGAATATGCAGCCATCAAATTCTTCCTGTACACATTTGTAGGGGGTATTTTGATGTTGCTAACCATGCTGGCCCTTTACTTTAGTGTGGCTTATACCGATCCTGCTACCGGACAGTCCGTGCATACTTTCAATATTTTGCACATGATGAACCCGGATAATTTTGTGGATGGAGGGCTGCTTTCCGGCGTTGATACCACATGGCGTTATGTAGCGTGGATGGCATTATTCATCAACTTTGCCATCAAAATTCCGCTTTTCCCGTTCCACACTTGGCTTCCCGATGCTCACGTTGAGGCTCCAACACCGATTAGCGTAATTTTAGCCGGTGTATTGCTGAAACTCGGCACCTATGGAATCCTCCGCATCAACTTCCCAATTTTTCCTGACGCAACCATCTATTTTGTGTACTTCATGGCTGCACTGGGTATGGTCAGTATTATTTATGGAGCCCTTTGCGCCATGGCCCAGGATGATTTCAAAAAGCTGATCGCCTATTCATCTATCAGTCATATGGGAATTGTAGTGCTTGGAATTGCAGCACTTAATACGCAGGGTATGGTTGGGGGTGTCCTTCAAATGTTTAACCACGGTATTATCACCGCCGTGCTTTTCCTTGCGGTTGGAGTGCTCTACGACCGGACACACACACGCGGGTTGTATGATTTTGGTGGAATAGCCAATCAAATGCCAAAATATACCGGTATAGCCATGATAGGTATGTTTGCGGCTCTTGGTTTACCGGGTTTAAATGGATTTGTAAGTGAACTGTTCTCCTTCTTGGGGGCATTCGAAGCTTACAAGTGGATCGCCATGATATCTGTAACGGGTATAATTATAACTGCCGGCTACATATTGTGGACTATTCAGCGAGTATTCCTGGGTAAAACTCCTGAAAAGCTTAAAGACCTGAAAGACCTCACAGCCAGAGAGATCCTGATGTTTGTACCACTAATCATACTCATCATTATGCTTGGGATATATCCATCGCCGGTAATAGAGTTGATGAATATATCATTGAGCCATTTAGTTGAATTTGTAACAGTGGGAGGGAACTAAAAGATGGCAATTTCAAATTTCACCGGCATTATACCCAAAACGGAAAACGGTAATCCACACAGACTCAATTACTGATATGATTGAACATACCCTATATAGTTTAAGTCAGTTTTACCCGGAGATCATCCTTGTTCTTACACTTTGTGTAATTATAGTGGCAGATCTGTTGATCAAAAAAGAAAGTAATACAACCGGATATATATTTCTGGGTGGATTAGTGCTTACCGGGATTTTTGTATTGATGCAATTAGGCCGGAGCGAGGCTGTATTTTACGATATGGTTGTTGTTGACCCGTTTGCGGTATTTTTTAAAGTTTTGTTGGTGCTCACCGGCATCTTTATTGTATTCTTTTCGTTGCAAAGCAAGGAGCTTGAGGAATACAAATCCCGCATCGGAGAATATTATATGTTGCTCTCCGGAATGATGCTGGGCATGTTACTTATGGTAGGTTCTACTAATCTCCTGTTTATGTACCTTGCTTTTGAACTGACGAGTATTAGCTCTTATGTACTGGTTGGCTTTACTAAAAAAAGACATAAATCAGCCGAATCTTCCCTGAAGTACATTATCTATGGAGCGGTTTCGTCAGGGGTGATGCTATATGGAATTTCGCTGCTGATTGGTATCACCGGGGCTACTGATATGTATGGAATGAATGAAGCCCTTGTTGCCGGTTCAAGTCAGTCATTACTGCTGAATTTATCCATTCTACTCATTATAGTAGGGCTTGGTTTTAAAATTGCAGTGGTCCCATTCCATTTTTGGGCACCGGATGTTTATGAGGGAGCTCCAATTTCAATAGCTGCGATTCTTGCAGTGGCATCAAAAATAGCTGCTTTCGGTTTATTGGTTCGTTTTTTCACCCTTACATTCATTGACTCAGAAGGAGTAATGGCAACCGGGGTTTGGCAGGTTATTGAAGGTATTCACTGGAATATACTTTTGGGAGGAATGGCTGCTTTAGCTATGATTGTAGGTAATCTGACTGCATTGCGACAAGATAACATTAAGCGAATGCTTGCTTACTCAAGCATTGCTCATGCCGGGTATCTATTGATGGGATTGGTGATTTTAGCTGAAGAAGGTCTCGCTTCTATCATGATCTATCTGTTCATCTATCTGTTTATGAATCTTGGAGCTTTTTATGTAGCCATGCTCTTTTCCAATAAACTGGGAACAGAATCAATTGAAGAATACAAGGGGCTCGGCTTCCGGGCACCAGTGGAAAGTGTAGCCATGACCATATTCCTGGTATCTCTAACGGGCATTCCTCCCACCGGAGGGTTCATCGCTAAGCTTTACATATTTGGAGCCGCAGTTAGTGCCGGGTGGATATGGCTTGTAGCAATAGCAGGTGTCACTACGGTGATATCGCTTTTCTACTATATACGGGTATCACGAAATATGTTTTTCTTTAAGCCGGAAGGTGATACAAGTCTGCTGAAATTTAATACAGGAGCTCGAATAGTTCTCTTTTTGTTGTTAATACCAACAGTTTTGTTAGGCATTTACTTTGAACCGGTTCTAAACTTTGCAAAAAATTCAATCAACATGTTCGGTATGTAGTAATGGTAAAGAGTATTTGTTGAGGAAATGAAATTACAAGCTTCTTAACCGGAGTTAGTAATAGAATTCAATGAAGAATTTTATTTCGGTTTAGGGAGACATCTATCACCGCCATTTGATGAGCGCATAGATTATAACAGTAACCATAAATCCATAATGCCATGAAAAAATCGAACTTAAAAAAACTGTTTGCGGATGCTGAAGAGGATTTAAGACACGCGAAGAAAGAGCTTTATCGTCCTATAGAGGATGTAGTAAATTTTTCTGCCTGTGTATTCACAAGGCAAGCACTATATAAGTATTTGTTGGGATTATCCCTGGTAAATGCTGAAGAAAACAATGATCCTGTTCAGGAAGATAACACTCTGGAAAAGCTCATTAAATACAACAGCAAATACAATGAAGCTTTAAAAAGCATCGACTTTTCAATGTTGAGTTGTAAGTGTCATAAAATGCAAGAAGAAGGAGAAGAGGATCTTGTGTATTGTACAAATGTGGACAAAGTAAATTATTGCTCAGATCTTTCAGAAAGCGTCCGGGAAATTTTAATTGAAAAGAAGCCGTCTTTATTATGAGGATAGTTTATAGTCTAAACTTAAAATATTCGAAAGCTTTTGAATGAGTTAAAAAATTTCGGGAATTAAAAAGGAGTTTTATATCTTTAAATCTTTTAAACAAACAGGAAGGGCTTGCTAATTAGCCCATAGATTAAATTAAATAATTAAGAACAAACTATGTTTTCAACATCTTGCCATTATGGTCTTCAGGCTATGCTTTATATTGCTATGTATTCATCCAATGATAAAAATGTGGGATTAACCGAAATAGCAGAGAACCAGGAGATACCCAAACATTTTTTAAGTAAAATTTTGCAGGAGCTTGTAAAGAATGAATTGATTGATTCCATGAAAGGCCCAAATGGCGGTTTTAAGCTGAGAAAGTCTGCGGATGAGATTGCTTTGATACAAATAATTGAAGCTATTGATGGCATGGGAGTATTTACTCAATGTGGAATCGGGTTTAAGAAATGCAGCGACAGCCACCCGTGTCCCATTCATCATGACTTCAAAAAAGTAAGGGACAAGGTTCAGAATTTGTTTGAAAACAAGACCCTTAAAAAACTTATTGAAGAAGTTGAGCAAGGGGATAGCATTATTAATATGAAGAAAATTCCCGGCTGATTTCCCTGTTTTTAAATTTCAAAACCTTTGTTTACAGTATGCCAAAAAGCAGTTTGTACCTCAACAGTTTAGACCATTACTAAATAGAGTATTTATTTTGTAGACGACTTCATTTTTATTTAAATTAAATTTAGAGTTTTATATCTAAAAATCTTTATTTATATCATTGTCGTTGAGAAGATGTATAAACAGCATATAACTTAACCTTTCAATCAAAGATTTATGTTTTCTGCCTCATGCCATTACGGATTGCAGGCGATGTTTTACATCGCATCTCACTCGACGGAAGAAAAGAATATAAGTCTCAATGAAATTGCCAATGACAAGAATATTCCGCAGCATTTTTTGAGCAAAATATTGCAGCTGTTGGTAAAGCATAAACTTTTGATTTCAATGAAAGGACCACATGGTGGATTTCGGCTTAATCGTGCCCCGGAAGAGATAACACTCATTGAAATCGTTAAAGCTATTGATGGGCTTGACATATTTAACCAATGTGGAATTGGATTCAGGGAATGCAATGAAGAGGATCCTTGCCCGATTCATACAGATTATAAGCGGATAAGGGACCATGTACGAGACCTTTTTGAGACGAAAACCCTGGAGGCACTTACTGAAGATATCCTGAATGGGGATAGTCTCGCAAAGTTTACGAAGTGATAAGCAATGAAAGCAACGAATATAACATTGAACAAATTTACTGATTTAATAACCCCCGGAGGAATTTTCCAATGCCGAAAAAGAAGTTAACTATTGACGCAAACGAAGCAGCCGCGTATGTAGCGCATAATCTAAGCGAGGTAATAGCGATATATCCTATTACCCCGGCTTCCCCAATGGGAGAGTGGTCGGATGAATGGACAATGGCCGGAAAGAAAAACATTTGGGGAACCGTTCCGGAAGTTGTTGAGCTTCAAAGCGAGGGAGGTGCAGCAGGGACTTTGCATGGGGCTCTTCAATCGGGAGCAATGGCCGCAACATTTACGGCCTCCCAGGGGTTGTTATTAATGATCCCGAACTTGTTTAAAATTGCAGGAGAGTTGACTCCGGCTGTGGTTCATGTTGCAGCAAGATCGGTAGCAACTCATGCGCTTTCGATTTTTGGGGATCATAGTGATGTGATGGCTTCTCGCATGACCGGCATGGCGATGCTAAGTTCTAACAGTGTACAGGAAGCCATGGATATGGCTCTGATTTCACATGTCGCTACACTGGAATCAAGGATTCCGTTTCTTCATTTCTTTGATGGATTCAGAACATCGCATGAAGTGCAAAAGATTGAACAGATTCCTCCGGAAGTGATGAACGAGATGATTGATGAACAGTGGATCATCGATCACCGAAATCGAGCTTTGACTCCGGATAAACCTGTTATAAGGGGAACGGCTCAAAACCCGGATGTTTTCTTTCAGGCACGTGAGTCTGTGAATTCCTACTACGATGCCTGCCCGGAAATCGTGCAAAAAACGATGAATAAATTTGCTGAATTGGGAGGCCGTCAGTACCAGCTGTTCGAATATCATGGACCGGATGATGCTGAAAGAGTGATTATTTTGATGGGCTCCGGCGCGGAAACGGCTCACGAGACTGTTGACCGAATGAATGCAAAAGGTGAGAAAGTAGGATTGATAAAAGTCCGGCTTTTCCGTCCATTTAGTATGAATCATCTGATTCAATCGTTGCCCGATACGGTAAAAGGGATAGCTGTTTTAGATCGCACCAAAGAACCGGGAAGTACCGGTGAGCCACTCTATAATGATGTATTAGCTGCAATTCAGGAAAACAGGGTTGAAGGATGGAAACCGTTTGCGGAAGAGCTGAAAGTTATCAATGGCCGTTATGGGTTGTCCTCCAAAGAATTCACCCCGCCAATGATTGCAAGAATTTTCGATGAACTAAAAGAACAAAAACCCAAAAATCATTTCACTATTGGTATTAATGATGATGTGACCAAGACCAGCCTTGATTATACTGCCGATGGGTGGGATACGGATAAAGAAGTATTTGAAGGCTTATTCTACGGTTTAGGAGCTGATGGAACCGTTAGTGCAAACAAAAACTCCATTAAAATTATTGGAGACAATACCGATAACTATGCCCAGGGATATTTTGTATATGACTCGAAAAAATCGGGTGCTACCACGGTATCTCACTTGCGTTTTGGGCAAAACCCCATCAGGTCAGCTTACTTGATTGATAAAGCAAAGTTTGTTGCTTGCCATCAATTCCAGTTTTTAAATCGGCTTGATATGCTGAAACACGCACGTCCGGGAGCAACCTTCCTGCTGAATGCCCCATACAGCCCCGATGAAGTTTGGGAGCAAATTCCCAACAAAGTGCAACAGCAAATTATAGATAAGGGTTTAAAGTTCTACAGTATTGATGCCTATAAAGTAGCTCGTGAGAATGGTATGGGCACCCGCATTAACACGGTAATGCAAACTTGTTTCTTTGCAATTTCAGAGATACTACCCAAAGAAAAAGCAATATTTCTGATCAAAGATGCCATCAAAAAAGCATACGGTAATAAAGGTGAAGAAATTTTACAGAGCAATTACAAAGCGGTAGATAATTCGGTTGAGAACTTGTTTGAAGTGAAAGTGCCTGCTAAAGCAAGTTCTGAGATCGAGATGCGTCCGGCAGTACCAAAAGAAGCTCCTGACTATGTACAAAAAGTGATTGCAGAAATTATTGCAGGAAATGGTGATAACTTGCCGGTTAGTTCATTTGAAGCAGATGGAACTTTCCCAACGGGAACTACTCAATGGGAAAAACGAAATATTGCTCAGGAGATACCGGTTTTAGAACCGGATATTTGCATTCAGTGTGGCAAATGTATGATGGTTTGTCCGCATGCCGTAATCCGAATGAAAGCTTATGATGGAGAATGGCTCAATTCTGCTCCGGAAACCTTTAAGTATATGGATGCAAAAGGCCGGGAATGGCCGGATAATACAAAAATCAGCATCCAGGTTTCCCCGGAAGATTGCACCGGCTGTGAACTTTGTGTAGAAGTTTGCCCTGCTAAAGACCGTAAAGAAGTAGGACGGAAAGCACTGAATATGGCGGCGATTGATCCGCTTATTGAGCAGGAAAAGGAAAACTGGGAGCACTTCCTGAGAATACCGGAGTATAAACGAGAAGATTTAAAAACAGAGACAGTAAAAGGAGCCCAGTTCCTGCAGCCATTGTTTGAATTCTCCGGCGCATGTGCCGGTTGTGGCGAAACGCCATACATCAAACTCATTACCCAGCTTTATGGCGACCGAATGGTGATTGCCAATGCCACTGGATGTTCTTCTATTTATGGCGGTAACCTTCCATCAACTCCTTATACAACGAATAGTCAAGGTTTAGGTCCGGCGTGGTCAAACTCGCTGTTTGAGGATAATGCTGAATTTGGACTTGGTTTCAGGCTTACCATTGATAAGCAACAGGAACAGGCACGTGAACTGTTATCAAATATGAATGGCGCTGTTGATGCCGGTTTAAAAGAAGAAATCCTGAAGGCGGATCAATCTACAGAACCCGGAATATTTGAACAACGGGAACGGGTAAGTAAACTCAAAGAAATCTTGAAGAAATCAGATTCTAAAGACGCAAGTATGTTGTACAGCATTGCGGATTACCTGGTTCGTAAAAGTGTCTGGATATTTGGCGGGGATGGTTGGGCTTATGATATCGGATACGGAGGGCTCGACCATGTGTTAGCGAGTGGCCGTGATGTCAATATCCTGGTGATGGATACAGAAGTTTATTCGAACACCGGTGGACAGTGCTCAAAAGCAACTCCGCTGGGAGCTGTTGCAAAATTTGCTGCAGCAGGTAAACGGGTAGCCAAAAAAGATCTGGGCTTGATGTCGGTAAATGGCGGAAAGGCCTATGTAGCCAGAATTGCTATGGGAGCCAATGACATGCAGACCATGAAGGCTATTATTGAAGCCGAGCGATATCCCGGGCCGTCCATTATAATTGCTTATAGCCACTGTATTGCACATGGTTATGACATGAAAGATGGCCTCACACAACAGAAATTGGCAGTGGATTCTGGATATTGGCCGCTGTTCAGATTTGACCCGACAAAAGTTGATGAGGGCAAAAATCCATTCCAGCTTGATTCAAAAGCACCAAAGATTTCATTGAAGGATTACGCTTACAATGAAATGCGGTATTTGATGCTGGCTAAATCTCAGCCGAAAATTGCCAAAGAATTAATTACTCAGGCTCAAAAAGAAGTAAAAGAGCAATGGCACGTGTACGAGCAGATGGAGAAAGTATATGAGCCGGAAAGTGAAGAAATGCCTGAAGAATAATGAAAACCTTAATTCCAGCCTGGCTTTTATTTATATCTGGCAGGGTGGGATAGAAGAAATATTAACGTGAAATGATTTAACCATCGAATTTCTAACGCTATGAATTTAGAAACAAAATATCTTGGACTGTCTCTTAAAAACCCGCTTGTTCCATCTGCATCACCGCTTTCAAGCAATACGGATAATGTTAAAAAGATGGAAGAAGCCGGGGCATCAGCTATAGTGATGTACTCCTTATTTGAGGAACAAATCACAGCAGAAAATAAGGCTCTTGATCATTACCTGAATAAATCGAGTGATAGCTATGCGGAAGCTCTCAGCTATTTTCCCCAGCCGGATGTGTATCACAATCTGCATGCCGAAGATTATCTGGAGCAGATCATGAACCTGAAGAATGCCGTGGACATACCGGTGATTGCCAGTTTAAATGGTCTCTCGAAAGGTGGATGGATGTCTTATGCAAAGAAAATGGAAGAAGCCGGAGCCAATGCTATTGAATTAAATATCTACTATATAGCAGGGAATCCTGATTTAACTTCAACTGAAGTTGAACAAATGTACATTGATGATCTCGAAGCGGTTAAAGAATCTGTTGATATCCCGGTTTCTATAAAGTTAGGCCCCTATTTCAGTTCATTTGGTAATATGGCTGTGCGTCTTGAACACGCCGGCGCAGATGGTTTGGTTTTATTTAATCGTTTTTATCAACCCGACATAGATCTTGAGTTTCTTGAAGTTGAACCCAGCTTGGAATTGAGCAGTACCTTTGAGAAAAGGCTTCCATTGCGTTGGATTGCCATGCTCAGGCCGCATCTTTCATGCAGTCTTGCCGCCACAACCGGCATACATACGGCAAATGACGTAATTAAAATGATACTTGCCGGAGCCGATGTAACTATGATGGCATCCGTATTACTTTATGGAGGCCCAAGAGTATTAAAATCTATGCTGAAGGAAATTGAAATCTGGATGGAAGAAAAAGAATATACATCCATCGAGGAAATGAAAGGGGCCATGAGTTCCGCTTCAGTTGCCGATCCCGAAGCATTTGAACGAGCAAATTATATCAAAGCACTGCAGGGCTTTAAATTAGATGATATTAAATGAAGTTTGTAATCTATACAGATTCTAAATATGAGTCAGTATTGGTTATAAAATTGTTAGTGGAAAAACTTTTTAATACTTTATAGTAGAGTTTTTTGTCTAAATATCTAAAATAGGATTTAAAACATTTTCCAACACATGTTGAAACCCAAACCCAGAATCAAATATTAAAGACCATGGCAGTATTAATCACCGATACATGTATTAATTGTGCAGCATGCGAACCGGAATGTCCTAACCAGGCTATTTATGAGCCGGGTGCGGAATGGTCGATGGCAGAAGGAACTAATTTAACAGGTACAGTAACCCTTTTGAATGGAAAAGAGGTGGATGCAGATGACATGCAGGAACCTATTTCCGATGAGTTTTACTTTATTGTAGCAGATAAGTGTACTGAGTGTAAGGGGTTTCATGACGAAGAGCAGTGTATTTCTTTTTGTCCGGTTCCTGATTGTATTATACCTGATCCTGATCATGAAGACTCAGAAGACACACTTATTAAAAGGCAAGCATTTCTCCACGGATAGGCCGGTACTTTAGAATCTAAACAAAAACCAAGATGAGCTGATTATGGCAGAAAGTGTTTTAACCTCGGAAATGAGAAAAGTTGTTGTCCGGTTTTCCGGAGACTCCGGTGATGGTATGCAGTTGACCGGAGATATGTTTTCACAATCATCGGGTATTGCGGGTAACGATTTAACTACGATACCTGATTTCCCTGCTGAGATTCGAGCTCCTCAAGGAAGTATTGGCGGTGTTTCCAGTTTTCAGATACAAATTGGCGGAACCGAGATTTATACCCCCGGTGATGTAGTAGATGTACTGGTTGCGATGAATCCGGCTGCATTAGCCGCTAACCTTGGGTTCCTGAAGCCCGGTGGAACTATTATTGTTGACGAGGATAATTTTACTTCCAAAAACCTGAAGAAGGCTGATTATGAAAGTAATCCGCTTGATGATGAAACATTGGAAGATTTTCAAGTAATCCGGGCTCCTGCAACATCCATGACAAAAGAGGCCCTCAAAGATTTAGGGCTTGAAATGCAAGCCATAACCCGAAGCAAAAATATGTTTGCACTTGGTTTGGTTCTGAATTTGTTTAGCCGCCCGATCGAAAAAACTGTTGAATTTATTGAGAAGAAATTCAATAAAAAACCGGCATTGGTTGAGGCTAATAAAAAGGCACTGAATGCAGGTTATAATTTTGCTGAAAGTACAGAAGTGATCGCTAAATCAGTTTTTATTCCCCCGGCTAAGCTCCCTAAAGGCACCTATCGGAATATAGACGGAAATACGGCTGTAGCGTGGGGACTTTTGGCAGCAGCAGAAAAAAGCGGCAGAAAATTATCTTTAAGTTCTTATCCAATAACGCCGGCTTCAGAAATTCTCCATGAACTTTCGGCACGCAGAGATATGGGGGCCATTGTTTTTCAAGCTGAGGATGAAATAGCCGCTATTACGGCTGCAATTGGAGCTGCTTTTAGTGGTAATTTGTCTGCTACTACAACATCCGGTCCGGGTGCTTCCTTAAAGTCTGAAGCAATGGGTTTAGCTGTGATCTCTGAACTCCCATTGGTTATTGTGAATGTTCAACGTGCAGGTCCTTCTACCGGGTTACCGACTAAAACAGAACAGAGCGATCTCTATCAGGCCCTGTATGGAAGGCATGGTGAAGCACCAATGGTGGTGATGGCCGCCAGTTCTCCTGATGATTGTTTCTATTTTAGTTATGAAGCAGCAAAAATTGCCCTGGAGCATATTACCCCTGTAATGCTGCTTTCAGACTCGTATCTGTCAAGTGGTACCAGCCCCTGGAGAATACCGGAGGAAGGTGAACTTGAAGAGATCAATATTCCGAGATATGAAGGATTACCTCAAGACTGGCAGCCTTATATGCGTCAACAGGAATTCCTGAATCGTTATTGGATGAGTCCCGGAGATGCGGGGTTTGAACACCGGATTGGCGGCCTCGAGAAAAAGGAAATTACAGGTAATCTGACTTATGAACCTCTCAATCATGAGAAAATGACCAAGTTGAGGGAAGAGAAAATAGACAGAATTGCAAAAAAACTGCCCAAACAAAAAGTCATAGGAGCTAAATCCGGAAAATTATTGGTCGTTGGATGGGGAAGTACCCATGGGGCCATAAATACTGCAGTTACAGAGCTGATGGAAGATGGTGAAAAAGATATCGGATTTACCCACTTTAACTACATAAAGCCCTTGCCTGAAAATACGGAAGCTGTTTTTAGCAATTATGATCAAATACTAGTGTGTGAATTAAACAACGGACAGTTTGTTCATTATTTGAGATCAATATACCCACACTTCAATTATAAGCAGTTTAATAAGATACAGGGACAACCTTTCTTTACCACAGAAATAAAAGCACAGATCATTAATCATTTATCGGAGTAAGTATGCAGACGGATGCAAAAAATAATGGAGCTGCCCTGACCACGAAAGATTTTAAAAGTGATCAGGCGGTACGCTGGTGCCCGGGTTGTGGTGATTACATGATCCTGGCTATTATGCAAAAAGCCATGGCAAATATGGGCCACAAAAAGGAAAATACCCTAAGTATTTCAGGTATCGGTTGCTCCTCCAGGATTACTTATTATTTGGATACCTATGGTATTCATTCAATTCATGGTCGTGCTATTGCAGTTGCAACCGGGGCAAAATTAGCCAACCCTGATTTAAATGTATGGGTTTTTACCGGTGATGGAGACTGTATGGCAATTGGAGGGAATCATTTTATTCATGCATGCAGGAGAAATGTGGATCTAAATATTGTCATATTTAACAACAAAATTTACGGTATGACCAAAGGCCAGTCGTCGCCTACGACCCCGGAGGGTGTGAAAACCAAGACGGCTCCGGAAGGAAGTTATGAGAACCCCTTTAATATCGGAGAAATTGCCATTGGAGCCGGGGCTTCATTTTTTGCCCGGGTTCCTGATAATGATCCAAAGTTATTGGAAGATGTGATGATGCAGGCGTATAACCACAAAGGTACTTCTGTTATTGAGGTACTCCAAAATTGTGTGATTTTTACGGATGGTATTCACGAACAAATAACCGGTCGTGAGACTAAAGATGAAAACCAGGTCATTCTTGAACAGGGGCAACCCATACTATTTGGCAAAGAAAAAGAGCATGGATTAAAAGTTGATGGAATGCGCCTTAAGAAAATCATTCTTGAAAATGAAATTGGCGGGTCCCTGGTGCACGATGCCGAAGAAGCCGATGTACTGCAACATTTGGCATTAGCAAAAATGCAACTCCCCGATTTTCCCGTTGCCATGGGAGTGATCAGAAAGGTTGAATCCAAACCATTTGAAGAACGTGTTCACTCTGCTATTAAATCCGCAAAAGGAAGAGGTGATTTCAATAATATAAATGATTTGTTCCGAAGCGGAAGTACCTGGGAGATTTCTTAATTAAGGGCATACAATATTCTTTTCTGAATACATCTGTTGATAATCAAAGTTAGCTGCAATATATTAATCGTAATTTTACGATAAATTGATAATAATGTATTTTGCATTATCTAAATTCCAACGGAGTGAATGAGTTGAAGTCTTTGCTTTCTGATTTTTCTTATAAACTCGTTAAAAGCTGCTGTTAATGAGATTATTCATCATGTATAAAAAGCTGGAACAGTATATTGAAGAATTAAAGGCTGATTTTGATTCCATTACTTCTTCAAGAAAAGAAAAACTTAGAGAAGTTGCGGATTATATCCGCTCAAAAAAAGAATCAGGGGAGACAGCCAGGCTTAATTTTATCTGTACGCACAATAGCAGGAGAAGTCATTTAGCACAGATCTGGACATCAACGGCGGCTCATTACTATGGAATAGAAAACATCGAAACCTATTCGGGGGGAACAGAGGCTACGGCCTTCAATCCACGGGCGGTTGTAGCGCTAGAACGAGCGGGTTTTAAAGTTGAGAATTCGGGTGGAGTGAATCCCGGGCATGAAGTTTTCTTCAGTGAGCAATCGGAGCCGATGATCTGCTTTTCCAAGAAATTTGACGATGAGGTCAATCCCGATAAAAACTTCGCTGCCATCATGACCTGCTCGGATGCCGACGAAAACTGTCCATTTGTGCCGGGAGCGGAATTTCGAAAACCGATCACTTATCGCGATCCAAAGGAGTCTGATGGGACAGATAAGGAAAAAGAAATTTACGACGAACGTTGCCGGCAAATAGCCACGGAAATGTTCTATATGATCAGCAAAACAAAATAAAGAAATCAGAATTCAGGACTCAGTATTCTGAATTCTGAGTCCTGATTCCTGACTTCTATCCAACCAAAATTTTTATCAAGAACTTCTAAACACATAAACGCTACATGTCTGAATCATCTCAAAAACGAATGGACTTTTTCGAACGCTACCTCACACTATGGGTATTGCTTTGTATAGGAATTGGAATCGGAGTGGGGTACCTGACCGGGGATTCAATACAGGTTATCAGCGACTGGGAGATCTATAAAGTGAACATCCCGGTTGCCTTTCTGATCTGGCTGATGATATACCCTATGATGTTGCAAGTGGATTTTGCTTCTCTTAAAGAGATCGGAAAATCCCCTAAAGGAGTGGTTTGGACCGTAATAATCAATTGGGCAATCAAACCCTTTACCATGACCTTTTTTGCCTGGGTCTTTTTTGATCATATTTATTCGGCATGGCTGAGTCCGGAGCTGGCAGATCAGTATATAGCCGGGGCTATTTTGTTGGGAGCTGCACCCTGTACAGCCATGGTTTTTGTGTGGTCGTATTTATCAGATGGAGATCCGAATTACACCTTGGTTCAGGTTTCGGTGAACGATATCCTGATCCTCGTTTTGTTCATTCCCATTGTGGGATTATTGCTTGGCATTACCGATATAGCCATTCCGTGGAACACACTTGCAGCATCCATTATCGTGTTTGTAGTGATTCCATTGCTGGCCGGATATCTGACCCATAAAATTGCCATCAATCAAAAGGGACAGGAGTGGTACACTTCCAAATTCCTCCCAAAATTTAAGCCGGTTTCCATATCAGCCTTACTGGTGACCCTGATTTTATTATTTGCCTACCAGGGTGAAAAGATCGTGGGTCAGCCACTGGATATTGTATTGATTGCCATTCCGCTGATCATTCAAACATATTTTATTTTTGTACTGGCCTGGTATGGGGGGAAGAAGATCGGATTACCGTATCAGGTTTGTGCCCCCGGTTCCATGATCGGAGCCAGTAATTTTTTCGAGCTTGCCGTGGCGGTTGCCATAGCTTTGTTTGGTTTGCAATCCGGAGCGGCTTTAGTGACGGTAGTCGGGGTTTTAATCGAAGTGCCGATTATGCTTTCGCTGGTGAAGTTTGCGAATAAAAGCAGGCTAAAGTATTAGAAAGAAGTCAGAATACAGAATTCAGGATAAGTTTTTCTGAATTCTGTATTCTGACTCCTGAATTCTCAAATAAAAAAACTTTCCACTTGCAGAACTGTTTATAATTTCTAAATGTTAGGCTTACCAGAAAACAATAACTAACGGCCTCAAACATTGACATTCGTAACACGCAGAGCTCATTTTAATGCCGCACACCGGCTTCATAATCCCGATAAAAGCGATGAGTGGAATCGCAAAACCTTTGGGAAGTGCAACTATCCTAACTGGCATGGACACAACTACGTGGTTGAAGTTACCGTAGCCGGCGAACCCGATCCGGAAACGGGATTCATCATTGACCTGGGCGATCTAAAGGACATCATCCACAAGAAAATCCTGGAACCTTGTGACCACCGAAACCTGAATATGGACGTGCCATTTTTGGAAGGGGTTTTACCAACTACGGAAAATATAGTCCGTGCTTTCTACGAAGAATTAAAGCCGGAGGTAGAAGCAGCTTGCGTTAGCGACGGAAAATTATACAAGGTCAAACTCTTCGAGACCGAACGAAATATTGCCGAATATTGTCCTTATCGGGGAATTTAACAGACTATTCATCTTTAGCTTTACATAATATGATTTCAAATGGAGTACAACGTTTCTATGATCCTACGTTTGCAATAACGGAAGAATACAAGGAATCACTGCCGGATCTTCAAAACGGCCCGGCATCCCTTATTGAAGGAGCCAATGTTCCCATTCAACAAGTGGGAATATCTAATTTTAAGCTGCCTTTGCGATTTCGCAGGCGAGATGGCGAGCCCATTACGCTTGAGGCTTCCGTAGATGGCTATGTAAGCCTCGAGATGGGCAAGAAGGGGATCAACATGAGCCGCATCATGCGAACGTTCTACAAGTTTCAGGAGAAGGTTTTTCATTTGGATCTGCTGGAGGAAATTCTGAAAGCCTATAAAGATGAATTGGACAGTCAGGAATCTTTCCTTCGAATTTCTTTTAATTACCCGATGATGATGGAAAGCCTCCGTTCCGGGATGAAAGGATATCAGTACTACAAAGTACAGCTGGAAGGCCGGCTGGATAACTACGATCAGTTTCAAAAATACATGCATCTCGATTTTGAGTACAGCAGTGCATGTCCGTGCAGTTATGAACTGGCTGAACATGCCCGGGAAACGAGAGAGGTGGCCGCCATTCCTCACAGTCAGCGCAGCGTGGCGAATGTAACGGTTGCATTAAAAGATGAATTTTTCGTGGAAGACCTGGTGCAAATCTGCCGGAATGCCCTGAAAACAGAAACACAGGTGATGGTGAAACGCGAAGATGAACAGGCTTTTGCCGAGCTCAATGGAGCCTATCAAAAGTTTGTGGAAGATGCCGCCCGGCTGCTTTATGAAGAACTCGACAGCTACAACAGCATCCGCGACTTCGTGGTGCGCTGCGTACACATGGAAAGCCTTCACAGCCATGATGCCGTAAGCCGTATCTGCAAAGGCCTGCCCAACGGCCTCAGATAATTCGCCGTTCGACCTATCGGTCCATCGGTTAATACCGGAACGGGGTGGAGGGGAGTGAGCCTAAACTCATTCCTCTAATATTGCTCGAGGGCAGCCAGTCTGTCTTTTCGGCGTTCCAGGATGCGCACGTAATCCAAAGCTCGTTTATCCCCGTAATCTTCGTAAGAAATTCGAGCCCATTCGATGGCATCATCCAGGTTGCCGTTGATCTCGTTAATAATCGCCATGTTATAATGTGCTCGTCCGGCTACTTTCGAATCGGGATGATCGGTATCCTGCATCCACAATTCTGCAGCACCGTTCCAGTTGCCGGTTTGTGCCCGGCGTTTGGCCCGCTCCAGATTATCACTGCCCTTTACATAGTAATCGCGGCGAACCCTGATCCAGTACGGAACCACTCTTCCCGCGTAATAACGACCGATTTCACGGCTGACCTGATTTACCAATTCCTTGCGTCCGGTTATGGCAGCAATCGCTTCCGCCGGATTAATCCCCTTGCCTGTGGTTACTACATTCTCGGTTGCTACAAATTCATCCAGTATGATTCCTGAGGTATTATCGTATATACGCCAGCCGGTTTTAATAGTGGTATGAACTCTGGCATGATGTTCTATTGCAGGGATTTCGGCTCCCAGAGGCCCTTTTATAGTAACCCGTTCTGTGGTGTAATCGATGTGGGAGTCAGTATCGTAAAATTCCAGGGAAAATAGTCCGTCCAGATTATATTCACTGCAAACTTCCGTAACCTCGTCCCGCGATAGCGCAGCCGGAAAGACTCCGAATCGGGGATTATCGAGCCGGCTGATATTCGGAGTTTCGATGGCATCGAACAGCTCGTATCGGTGGATTTCCTCAGTCAGCCCGGTGATGCTCTCGGCCGCACCGTCACGATCCAGGTTTTTCCCCTCGGCCGACAACACCCGGTCGATTCGTTCCATAGTTGTGGAGCGGTCTCCCGTATCGCTTCGATTGATCAGGCCAATCTGTTCCATGGACGACGGCAATTGTACGACCGGAGGCTCCTGAACGCTCATGGTCACGGTATTTGTAGGACTGCAACCGAACCCAAAAGCTGCGAGGGCTAAAATCAGTACATGTTTCATAAGGGAGAGGGTTTAGTTGGGGAACGTTACATATATACTGTTCTCATATAATATAAAAACCCGCATGTGAATGCTACAGGAATATCCAACACCCGACACGGAATGTTCAATGATGAAGTGGGCGGGAGGTTAAACTTTAATTCTCATAAAGATTTAATATCCTTAGCTACTAGTGTCAGGTCGTTATTAAATTGATGACCACCACTGGGAATTTCGCGAAAAGTCGCCCAGGGAAGTTTTTGACTATAAATAGAAAGATGTTCAAACGGTACCTCTTCGTCATCGCGGCAATGGTAGAAAAAAATCGGTACTTCTTTGGGTAGATGATCTTCAAAATTTACTTGCAGCTTAAGTCCTTTAATCCAATCTTCATCACCGCTCCAAAAGGGTGTAGCGATGAGAAATATGCTGTCAATCTGTTCCCGGATTTCATGTTCTGAAAGAAATTTCAACACCATGGAAGCACCCAGGGAGTGCCCTGCCAAAATAACTTTGCCTTTAATCCCTGAAATTTCTTTACCGATCTGATGAGGCCATCCGAAATCCGGCTGTGTTTCATCTGAGAACATCTGAGGGTAGCGTACCTCGTAGGTTTCACCCAATGCCGTTTGTAAGGAATCCACTAACCTGGCATCTGCATCGTAACCTCCTGCGCCTCCACCTTGTATAAATATTATAAGCTTGCTCATATCATTTTATAAGATGTTTTCCCATTTATTTATAACAGTATAATTTCTTGATTCAAACTTTGCATGGTGGAAAAGCGACGACTTGAAGGGGCTTTTGCGACATATTGAAGAGTTTGAGGGATTTATATGAAGGGATGAAGAAAATATCAGGATAATTTTTTTATTTACCCCGGGGTAGATAACAAAAACATTTAGATAATTACGGAGAAACTATGAGTTTAAAATTTAAAGCCGTCAAGTCTTATAAACGTGGAGATAATAATGAAAAGCAGCCGTTCTGGTTTCCGCAGTTAACGGGTTCGTCTAAGTTGGGCATGGATGACGTAGTGGAAATATTTGAAAAACACACCACGGCCAGTGGAGGGGATGTACACCTGATTGCCTGGGGATTGTCGGATCTGATTCCGGAACAGCTGCTGGCCGGGCATACGGTAAGGATTGACGGACTCGGTACTTTCCGACTGTACCTCAAATCCGAGCCGGCCGATTCTCCTGAAGAGGTAACCGCCGATAACATCAAGGAGGTTCGCCTGGGCTTTATCCCGGATACCCGGATAAAGAGGAAACTGGAAAAAGCAACCTTTGTAAAGGTGGAAGAGCAATGAAATGGCTGTTATAAAGTAAAAGGATGGAAAACAGGTTAATTCGCAGCTCGATCTATCGGTCCATCGATTAATCGAAATTCTGCAGGAACTGATTTACGAAAGACCGAAAAACCGATCAGCGATGGACGATTTTAAACATTCGGCATCATATCCGGGGAATGATGAAGCGCGAGTAAGGCCACGGCAATTACCCTTTCTTTACAAGCAGGCAGGCATCAGTGACGGTGACTTCCACGCCATCCACGGATGTTTTTTCATGGGAACGGGTGATTTCTTTTGTGGCTTCAAGCCCGTTTTTACTGAGAAGTACTTTCAGCTCGTCCGGCTCATACAGAATGAAATTTTGTTTGGTGAAAGGTAGATGTTCCACCGTATGTCGCGGGCGGTAGCCGATCAGTAACATTCCGCCGGGTTTGAGCACGCGGTGAATTTCTTTTAGGTGAACTCCGGGCGGATCTAAAAAATAGATAACGTTAAGGGCCACTGCCAGGTCAAACCGGTTATCCGAAAAGGGGAGGGCGGAAGTTTCTTCACAATGCAGGCTTAGTTTATTTGAGGCGATTAACTCCGCATTGTGAGCTTTGGCTTCTTCACACATATCCTTCGAGAAATCTATGCCCGTTACCGTTAACCGGGGCTGCAGCCTGAAATATTCCGGGAAGTGCATTCCGCTGCCAAAACCAATTTCCAACACCCGGTCATCTTTTTGAAGGCTCATCATCTCAAAAGCCAGCTCATACAATCCCCGGTTTGATTCGTTGAGCGCTTTACCAATCTCCTTTCCTGCTTCACCGGTAGGTTTTCTCAGTTGTGATGAAAGTTCAATAGGATTCATGTAAGGATGATACTCAAAATTTGCTAATACGTGCTAATCTAATTTAATATTCGTCTGATAGGGATCACCGAACATAGCCCCGTCCTTCAGGGCGGGGTTAATGAATGAATAAATGCCTAAACCTCCACCCGGTGGGTGCCACCCATAGCCTTGTTGGTTTTCGGGGGTTGGGCAATAGTATTTATACAGTAAATATATTCGCCGTTCGATCTGTCGGTCCATCGGTCATTCGTTTTTCAGTTCTTTTGATATGCGATAGACCGACCGACCGATTAGCGATGGACGATTTTTAACATCCTGTACCCAATCCGGAATCACTCACGGGGTTTTATACTCTTCAGTCTGATAATATTTCGGATAGGAGTCAATCCGAACGTGCAGCCAAAATACCCCCAGCCCCGAAGTACTGAGCCATCGGGGTTCTTCACCGATCTGATTCAGGGTTTCTTTTCCGACTTGCTTCCAGAACTCGTCTTTTTGACCGGCACCGGCATCCCGTACAAAGTTCCCGATATGCGTATAAACCGAGTGTTCTTTAACCGGGCAGGGGACCACCAGTTGTGCATCCTTTCCAAGATTGGGGAAACGGACGACCGCTATATCGTCCCTGAAATAAGACTGAAACGTGCTTGAATCGGGCGAGCAGCCCGACAGAAAATCACTGTCGATAAGATTGCATTCATATTCTTCATGCAGTGTTTGCTGCGTGAGGGGTTTATTTTCCCAGAAGAAAGCGTCAAAATTACAATCGGCAAGGTAATTATTATACTGTTCCCGAAACCCGGGATTGCTTTTCAATAAATCCAAGAACCGCTGATGCGAAATCCGGGCACCACTTTCCTTTACAAAAAAACGAATACTGCTTCCGGCTTCCTCAATTACTATAAACTGATAACTGCTCATTGCACACTGTTAACTGATAATTTTTTCGTATTCTTTTTCAAGGGGCACATGGACTTTCCAAAATCCTTCAGGCTCTTTGCCTTGCAGTCGATCGGCTAAGATACCCAGATGCGTATGCCAGCCGGCGCCCACGCTGATAAGCGTCGTCGGATCATCGCCCAATCTGCGGTGGGTCAACCGAAGCAGCACCTTGTCGTTCTTTTTAGGAATGAGTTCATAAGTCACTTCCGATTCTTCCCCAGTATCCTCACCCCAGGTATAGCTAAGTTTGGTATAAGGATTCCATTCGGTCACCCGCCCTTCAAAATAGGTCCCGTCTTCCATGGCTTTGTATTTTTCGGGGATGGGATCGTCTTTTTCGGAAAGGTTTTTGTGTTTGAACCGGAATTCAACCTTGCCGCCCACTTTTGGCTCTACATCACCGGCGGAAAGCCACTTTGCTTTTAATTCTGATTTGGTGAGGTAATCCCAGATCCGTTCCGGAGGCCCGGATAGCAGTCGCTCGAATTGGATTGTACCGGGTTCAGGAAAGATGCCGTGTTGTTGGTTCATGATGATTTCAACTTTATTTGGTTTATTATTAAACTTCTGCATTACTATCTACCTGAAGATTTACTCATTTCGCAAAATCTTTTCCATTGCCTTTCCTTTTGCTAACTCATCTATGAGCTTATCCAGGTAGCGAATTTCCTTCATGGTTGACTCTTCCATTTCTTCTACCCTTATTCCGCAGATAACTCCTTTGATCGACCGCCGGGAAGGATTCAGTTTGGGAGCCTCCGCAAAGAAAGTTTCGAAGTCTGTTTTATCTTCCAGAATGGTTTCAAGCTCTTTCTGGCTGTATCCGGTCAGCCAGCGAATGATCTCATCCACTTCGGCTTTGGAGCGATCCTTTCTTTCAGCCTTTGTCACATAATGAGGGTAGACACTTGCAAAGCTCGTGGTATAGATTCGGTGTTTTGAGTTTTTTGAATTCATGCCTTGTACTTTTATTAATGGAAAGTGCGAAGATCCCTAAGTTTTATTTATGATCTGTCTCAGGCTTTTTCTTCAGAACCAGCGAGCTTATAAAAGCCACTACCAGTCCGATGGGCAGAACTTCCATGTAAGTAATAAAAACTACCATGAAGGGACTTTGATACCATGACTTAAATTGGTCCATTTGCTCCGATTGGGCAGCCAGTTCGGCTTCCGTTGCACCTTCCAGGGCGGCTTCAAGCATTACGTGTTCAATGTATTTATCTAAGAAATCGGGCACATACAAGTAATAATAAAACAACCAGAAAACCACATAAAAAGTGGCTGCAAGCAAGGCAATCAAAGCCCCGGTTTTGAATGCTTTTCCAAGGGATATAAATCCGTCCAATTCCTTGTTCCGGTAATTTCTAACTCCGAAGAAAACCAAAGAAAACACGCCAAATAAGAAAATGTATCCCAAGACGTCATTGCTCTGGAAATCAGGCTTGCTGTACATCAGGTGTACCATATATATGATATGGAATATCAAAATGACTCCGATAATGGATCCAAAAATCAGTACGTTTCGTTTCATAAATTCCCCTGTTTAGTTTTAAGGTAATGGTTCAATGCGGTAACCGTGTTTTTTGAAAATATCCTCAAGAGCGGATTCATCTATGGTCGTATTCATACTTTCGACCCGCAGTACGTTATCGCGGTCTTCCAGATCAAAGCTCACCTCACACTCTCCAATTTGATGTTGAATGGCGGATATGATCGGTTTGGCAACTTCCTTGCTGCCCACATTTGTTTTATATACGGCAATATTCATTTAACAGCTGCTTTGGGGTTATGGTCTGCAATTAAATTCAGATCCAGTTTATGTTCCAGCCAGGCTTTCATGTTGCAGAGTACCAAATTCCAGCCGCCGTTCTGTCCTAACATCAGGTTAATCTTTTCTTCAAGCTTCTCATCTTCGGCAGGGGCGGAGTCCCAAAACCCACTTTCAGTTACTTTGAACAGGGTGGAGGTTTCGGAATGAGGCTCAAATTCCATTTCCACTTTCGTTTTCAGATCTCCAGGTTTCCATTCCAGGGAAATATATTCATTGGTTCGTACTTCAAGGATATCTACTGTATCCGAAACCCCGAATTGCCCCCATTCCCACTCAAGAGTTTTTCCGGGTTCAACCCGACCGCTGCTTTTGGTGAACCAGAATTTTGAGGTGATCTCCGGGTTTATCATTGCTTCAAATACCTCATGCACAGGCTTTCGGATTAACATTTCTGCTTTTACAACTGGGAGGTTTTGTTTATTCATAGGGTAGATTTTAGGCTTTCAGCTTTCAGTCCGCCTGATTTGACGGCTGAAAGCTGAGAGCTGACAGCTATTTAATACGCTCATCCTCTGCCAAAGCTGCTTCCAGCGCATCCAGCTTCTCATTCCAGAACTTGCGGTAGCGGTACGCCCATTCGATTACTTCCTGAAGCTTCCGGGTATCCGCACGACAATAGCGTTTGCGGCCTTCTTTTCGGATGACCACCAACCCGCATTCATTCAGGATCTTGATATGCTTGGAAACCGCAGGGCGACTCATTTCAAACTGCCTGGCCACGTCATTAACCGGCATGGATTGTCCCGCCAAAAGATCAATGATCTCCCGTCGGGTAGGGTCGGCTATGGCTTGGAATACATCTTGAGGCATGTAGAATAATTAATGTGTAACTGATTGGTTACAAATATATATGTAACATTTTGGTTACGCAAATTTTTTTTAATGCCACGAAAACTCTAAAACACGAAAGGAATGGAACGCGAATGAGGCTGAAGAACATCCAACACGGAATATCCATACTCTATTAAAGGTCATCCTGAGGGTACCCCCGAAGGACCTGCACGAATATAAAGCTACATAAGTCCTTGAAGATGCTTCGGAAGTATCCTCAGCATGACTAGTTGGATATTCTGTGTTGGTTATTCATTATTGGATATTGAAGGGGGGCCGGTTGCCTGTATGGAAGCCGAAGACTTCGCACTTTATTAAGGGGGTATGAAAGGTTACATTTCACTCGTACAGTGAGAAGTAAGTCCTTTCTGTTATCACCGTGATTTGTTTTAAGTTTAAACCGGGTAAATCGAAGTATTTCTGTCGACAAGGATGGAAGATTATAAACTCAAAAAAAGATGATGAAAAATAGATATAAAACGACATCCGCAGTTCTCTTAACCGCCGTACTTTTTATTGGATCATTCTTTTTGATCGCTTCGAATGAGGCTGAGACGGAAGAAGATCCCGCTGTAATAACGATGTACATGTATGCAGATTGGTGCGGAGCTTGCCAGGCTATTAAACCTAAAATGGCAGAAGCGGTGAGAGAGTTTGAAGGAGAACCGGTTTTGTTTACCAAAATGGATATGACCGATGATTTTACAGCCCATCAATCAAAGTTGTTGGCATCCAGGTTGGGACTTTCAGAAATATTCGAGAAAAATGAGGGAATGACGGGTTTTGTCTTATTGATAGATGCCGAGAGCCATGAAATACTGGATAAAATAACCCGGGATGATGATACCGAAGAGATGGCAAGAAAAATTACCGCTGCTCTGAATTAAAATATCCCTGGATGATGGTCGCTTTTACAACTTCTTCAAGGGTCATCCTGAGGGTACCCCCGAAGGACCTGCACAAGCACAAAGCTACATGAAGATGCTTCGGAAGTATCCTCAGCATGACTAGTTGGATATTCCATGTTGATTATTCGTTATTGGATATTCAATTCATTTCTAAAGCCTATAACTCACCGAAACAAAAGTCCCAAGCGTATAAAGCTTCACATTTCCCCAGCCTACTTCACGGAGGGGGACCTTGATGAAGGGCTCGGCTTTCAGGCTCCAGTTTTTGTGGAGGTCGTATTCGTAGCCGACGGAAAAGCCGGCGTTGCTGAACAGATGTGCTTTGCCCGATTTTTCATTCAGCGTGGTGGTTTGTCCGCCGGAATAGCCGCCATTATTATAGTCGAACCAATAGTCTTCGCTTAGCATCACGTAGGAGGAAAGTCCACCCGTGGCAAAAAAGCGGGAATTGCCGAATTGCTTCACATCATATTTCAGGGTGACCGGAATATCCAGGATAAAGCACTGAGCCCGGATGCCGCTGGGGGTTCCACCGGGATTCCAGTACGCTGGAGGATCATAATATTGGCTTCCGGAACTGTATTTCACATTGGAATGAATGACCCCGCTCGAGATCGTAAATCGGTCGTTGATGTGGTAGCCGGCGCTTACCCCGAGTTTATATCCCGGTTCATGAAAATTCGAGATGCCCCCAACGGTACTGATATCCGGCGAAACAATGAGCCCGAATTCAAATCGGGAAGGTGCTGTTCTGTCGAGTCCGTCGCGTTGGGGGAGATTGCCGGAAGGAATCACTATCCCCCCATAACTCACGGAAGCAAGATACCCCGTATCGCCGGGGATGTTATTGCCGGTTGAGAGAGAAAGGTCGTCATCCATAAGTTCGGAATAGGAAACCGATCGCAGTTCTGCATGCGCTAGTTCGCCACCGGAGACCGATACAGGATCAGCATTTATAACCGCTTGCTGATCCTGTTTTTCGGGACCTGACTTGGGGGTAACATCATCGGTAATTTCAGTTGGTTTTTGGGTTTCCTGAGGAATATTGGCCAGCATTTCCCGGTTCACCGGCGGGAGAGCTTCCGGCTCTTTAGCGGTATCCTCCCGGGCGGAATCGGGGAGGACTCCCGTAGTCATGTTATCCTCCAGTTGCCGGTTCAGTTGATCTATCTTATTTGAGTTATCATAGATGAAATAACCCATTGCGGATACGATCAGCAGTACGGCAGCGGCGGCAAAGTAAGTGCGCCGTTGCCGGGTTTTGGCGGCCTGTCTGCGGTCCAGCTTTTTCTCGAGGTCAAGCCAGTCTTCTTCCCGGTAAGAAATATCGTATTCTTCAGCTTTCTTCCTGAAAAACTGCTCGAGCGGGTCTTTATGTTCGTCTTTGCTATTCATAGTACGGTCTCAAATTAAATTTCTCTCTAAAATCTCCCGCAAGTTCCTTTTGGCCTTGGAGAGGTTGGACTTTGACGTTCCGACCGAGATATCCAGCATCCCGGCTATTTCCTCATGCTTAAATCCCTCTATCACGTACAGATTAAAAACGGTTCGGTAAGCGGGACTCAGCTGCTGAACCATTTCAATAAGTTCATCATAGGAAATACCGCTGATGATGTGTTCCTCCGTAAAATGGTTTTCATCATCCGATAATGGCTCGGTCATCTTCAGGCGTTTCTCATCCTTATGGTATTGGTTGATGGCGGTGTTAATCACAATTCTTCGAAACCAGGGTTTAAAGTCCCGATTGGTGTCATAGGTTTTTATGTTCTCAAAAACTTTCATAAAGGCGTCGTTTAAAACAGCAGCAGCCTGATTTCGGGAATCGGCATATCGCAGCGTTATGCTCATGCCATAGGCATAGAACATCTCATAAAGCTCTTTTTGGCTTTCCCGGCGATGCTTGCAGCATCCTTTAATGATATCGGTTAACAAAGAATCTTGTTTTATTTAAAACCTGTATGCTACTAATTAAAAGAAAAATATGGACGACTCCTATAACCTATACCATACGATGCCCCAAAGGGTTGCCTGTGTTTTGCCGTTAATTTCCTCCCAGTCCAAATACCCGGTGGATATTAAAGCCAAACCTGAAATCTCCTTTCCAGAATTCATCCCGGTTATTTGCCATAATATATTGCTCATTATGCCATTGAGAACTGGTTAGAAATAGTTGAAATACGTGTCCGCCTGTATTGATATTCAAAGCCACGGCCATGGCATCCCGGCTAAAAGCATTTCTTTCTCCGATCACGGGCAGGTATTCGGCACTCAGGGCAAAACGTTTGTTTAGTTTATAATTTATCAAGGTTCCCAGTCCAAACAATTGGTTGGGATTACCTGCGGCCGGATTGTTAAAGTGAGCTATCATTGGCGTTAATTGTAGGCTCAGCCGGTCGAATTTTCTGGCTAACATAACAGAAGTAAAATAGCTGAGGCGTTCGTTAAACTTCAGGTTAAGGCCGGAGAGCGTACTGATTCCCAGGGAAGATTTGATTGCAAGGTCCACCGGCATGCTTCCGGATTGTGTTTGCCTGAGTATATTATACTTCCCCCTCAGATCTACGACCTTGTTGAAGGTCATTCTGCTTATTCCGACGGAAAGCCTTTCACTGATTCCGTAATCCAGTCCAATTTTGGTATTAGCTCCGTCGTCCAATCCGTAGAAAGTGTCAATTCCCCCTCTGACCAGCCCAAAAGTATGTACGACTGAACTTTCCAGGTTATGTTTATCCACATTCTGAACCGTGCTGATTCCGATATTGGTGGTTGCCCAGAAGGCGCTTTCGACCGGCCCATCTGACTGAACTAGTTCTCTGGGTAACTGAGCGTGGGCAGTAACTGAGATCAAAAGTACCGTAATCAGGCTGTTTAAGATCGTAGAAGATAGAATATGCAATTGCTTCATTGTTTATGTTCGGTTTAGTTTTCGGCAGATAGTGCTTCCCCGGAGGTTGGCTTTAAAACAACTTTGATCTTGATATCCTGGGTATCGTCAACCCGGTAGAAGAGAATGCCCGGAGGCTCGATGTTATAGTCGCTTATGAGGAGAGACCATTTTGCCTCCAGTATCAATCCTTCTTCTTTAGGTTCTATGAAGCCCTCAACTTCTACTTCGTTGGTTGCCCCGTTTATGGTAAATTCACCGATAGCGGTAACTTCTGTTCTTTGATCGGGAATGGAGCGTGGACTCTCAAATGAACCCGTAAATTCAGCAAAAGGATGCCTTTCAGTGTTCAGCGTCTGATACATATCCCTGTCTCGTTTCCCGATTCCCGTTTTAAGGGTATTCAGGTCAATGTAGAAGTCGATGATATTCTCTTCAAAATCGATCATCCCGGTAAGGTGGTCTGACTCTCCTGAAAAGGAGTGCATAGGCACACTTGAAGTAAATTCAACATACCCGGAATCAGAATAATATACCGTATCTACACTATTGGTATTGATTACAGGCTGAAGCTGAAAGCAGCAAAATGAATAAAGAAGTATTAGGCTAGTAACCACTGCCGGAAGATTCTGTAACGGTTACAGTACCGGTCATACCTTGATCTACATGTGGGATACAGTAATAGTCGAATGTGCCAACCTCATCGAACTTATATGAAAATTGACCATCGGGTGCAATATTACCACTGTCAAACAGGCCATCATGTTGACCGTTTGATCCACTTGTTACGGTATGAGTCAGACTACTGTTATTCGTCCATGTTACGGTTGTGCCTTTTTCCACTTCTAAATCATTTGGCGAGAAAGAGGTGTTAACCATCTCAACTTCACCGGCAGAAGGCTCTTGGCCATTACCATTAGTTCCTTCTTCCTCGGTACCGGAGCCGGTGCTGCATCCAATCAATGAAATACTTACCGTGACAGCCAATAAAAAGAAGACGCAAGAAATGATTCGTTTTGTATTCATCATAATCGTATAATTTTAATTAATCTTGATGGGGTAAAGATTCACTTAAAGAAGAAATCCATACCTGTTTTATATGACTATACAGCAGATTTACTGTGAGGGTTGCTTCAAGAATCAAATGAATGATGATTTATGGGAAAAAGAGGGAGTTGGAATCAGGAAGGGAAAAATACTCCGCGGATGCTATAAGAGCCAAATGAAGAGAATGATGAATTCCGAAATTTGGCAATTGTAATGAAATTAAATTTTGGCTATTCACAATAATTATTTAATTAGGTAAAAGCGGAGATGCACAATTAGGTTAATGAAGCATTCGTTTCACCTAGATAATGGAGGGAGTGAAGACGGAACATTCTTTAATAATCAGGTTTGAAGAGATTAAAATGAACAACAAAAGAAATAATATGCAATCATTTAGGTCAATTGGAGCCCTGCTATTGGTCATGTCATGTGTTTTGCTGTCCGGCTGTATAAATGAAGATGATATTGATCGTTTTATTGAGGAATATTTTGGTCAAAGTACTCAAACCGTTGAGCGTGATTTTGAACAGATCAAAGAAAGCGGTGTTTTACGGATGATCACCGGCTATGGTGCGGATAAGTATTTTCTTCGCCATGGGTATGAGTCAGGATTCGAATATGAGTTGTTGAATGAATTCGCTAAAGAATACGGATTGGAACTGGAGGTTATATTTCTTGGAGTTGATGAACATCCTCATAACCTGCTGAATTCGGGTACAGGAGATGTAATTGCCAATAATTATACGGTTAGCAGTCAAAAGAGGAGAACTGTTAATTTTAGCAGGCCATATAAGTTATCGGATAAAATAATCGTTTATTCCGATAGCTTAGAAATCCAGCCGGAAACCCTCGAGGATTTTTCTGTAAAAAGGATTCCGGTGTATGTGCGCAGAAACAGTACAGATCATACCCACCTTGAAAGACTTGAGGAACAGGGGTATGATCTAAATATAAACTTTGTGCCCTATAACGAAGATGCGAAATCATTGCTCATGCAGGTTTCGGGGGGAGAAATCAAGGCAGCGGTACTGGATGAACAGACATATCAGGCCGGTTCCGGTTATTTTCCCGGATTACAGGCAGGCCCGGTGATCGCACAAAAAGATACTATAGCCTGGGCAATCAGGAAAAATGCACCGGGACTGGAAGCGAAATTAAACAGTTTCCTGGAAAAACACTTCAGGTTTTCTGATGTACGCGAGGAACCTCTTCGCTCTGCTTTTTTGAATCAGCTGCGCTATAGATATCATAATCAAAGTCCTTATGTGGAGGATTATTATAACCCCGAAAAATACTACTCGAGTATGGGATTGATTTCGTCATTCGAGGATCTGACTAAATCTGTAGCGGATTCAGTAGGACTTGATTGGCTGTTGCTAACTTCGATGGTTATTCAGGAATCCGGTTTTAATCCGGAAGCTAAAAGTTTTGCAGGAGCGGTGGGATTAATGCAGATTTTGCCACGTTTTTCAGTTACGGAATATAATAACCTGTATGATCCCCTGACAAATTTGCACGAAGGGGCATGGATTTTGAAAAATAATCTTAACCATTATGCCTACCTTGACAGCGTAAACCAGCTATCATTTGCTCTTGCGACTTATAATGCGGGAAATGGACACATGATTGATGCTCGCCGGCTGGCAATGGAACACAATAGGGATCCGAATGAATGGGAGAATGTGGAAGATGCTCTTCTCAAGCTGATGCAAGAAAGATATCATCAATACGCCCGACATGGATATATTCGCGGAATTGAAACGGTACAGTATGTGAAAGAAATCCGGAATCGATATCAAATGTACAATCGGGTGGCGGCTCTCAATGGAGAGAAGATTTCCAATCTGCATTAACCAGGTTTCTCAGAGACAAGAAATTCAGCCAGTCGTGCCAATGTTTGATTCCCGCCTTCCACAGCTCCAAATTCAGTAGCTTCCTCTCGTTTTTCAACGGTGGGGAAGAGCAAGTTCATTTCTACTTTGGTTTTACCATTTGCTTCTTTAAAAGTGATGGTTTGTTTGAAATGGGGAGGCCTGCCATCATCCTTATATTTGTCAAAATGGTCATATTTTAGGAGTTTAGAGTTTTTAATCTCGGTATAAACAACCCGGTTGGGGTAGTCGGTGCCATCGGGTCCGTGCATGGTGAAAATCCATTCGCCCCCAACTTTAAAATTCATGCTTTTGGTGGTGGTTGAAAACCCATTGGGCCCCCACCATTTGCCGATGTGTTCCGGTTGGGTGAATGCTTCAAAAACAAGTTCGCGGGGAGCATCAAATTCACGGGATATATGTATGGTTTTGTCTTTCATAGGATCGGTTCGCAAAGTTATTTGCCTTGGAAGGCTTCTTGTAATTTTTGGATATCGATTTTTTTCATTTGGAGCATTGCATTCATAGCCTGCTTGGCTTTTTCAGAATCATTGGCATTTATCATCTGGTTCATTCCCTCAGGAACAACTTGCCACGAAAGCCCGAATTTATCCTTCAGCCAGCCGCACTGTTCAGCTTTGGGGTCGCTGGAGAGCTTTTCCCAGAAATGGTCAATTTCTTTCTGGTTTTTGCATTCAACCAATAGTGAAATCGCTTCATTAAAGGTGAAATCAGCATGTTCCGGAGAACTGTCCATCGCCATAAAAACTTCCCCGTTATTGAGTTGAAACTGACTATGCATCACGCTGCCTTCCGGCTGATCTTCGTTTTTCCCATATCGTAATATTCCGGTGATGTCCGAATCATCAAATAGGGAAGTATAGAGATTGACGGCCTCCTCGGCTTGCCCTTCTTCACTAACAAACATCAGTGAGGGGATGATTTTTTGGTTGTGGACATCTTCCAGTTGTCCTAGTGAAATTTGCCAGGTCAATCCGTATTTATCCTTAACCCAACCGTATTTTTCGCTCCAGTCGTATTTTTTAAGGGGCATCATAGCTGACCCGCCCTCTGATAGTTTATGCCACAGCTCATCGACTTCAGTTTCCGTCTCACATGTTACGTAGAACGAAATAGCGGGGGTAAAATGGAAAAGCGGCCCGGCGTTAAGGGCGATTATTTTATAACCGGCAAGTTCAAAGTCTACAGTCATTAAAGAGCCTGCTTCCATGCCGTGGATATCTTGACCGGCTTCTGTATAATAGGTTCGTTCTTTTGTGCCCGAATTTTCTCCAAATATTGAAATATAAAATCCAGCAGCTTCTTCGGCTTGGTAGTCAAACCACAGATGAGGTATGATTTTTTGCGTACTCATAGGATTTTGGTTGAATTAGTGTTTGATGGTGTTCATTTTTTGATACTTGGTTTTTAGCTATTGGTTAATGGGTGGTTAATTTTTTTGCAGGCTATCCATTTTTACCAAGTACAGGTATTTTTCTCGCTGGTCATACATTGCCCATAAAAGGACAAGGAAGATTGCCACTGCTATTGGCAGACCGGAGGGAGCAACCGTAAGGTGAATCAAAATTATCCCAATCATGACGGGGAAAAGTACAATAGCTCCAAGGGTTCTGAATCGGGGGATAATAAATAGCATACCTCCGGCTATTTCGGCGATAGCCACAAGAGGCAGCAGCCAGCCGATTTCTGCCATAGCAGCGTTCATATTTACCACTTGCTCTGGTAAATCATCAGGTATGGGCATATAATGGAAGAATTTGTTCAGCCCGGCATTGATGAACATTAAACCTGCAAGCAGACTGACGATATTTTGAATAATGCTTTTCATGCTTAATTATGTGTTTTTAGTTATTACAGAATCAGAATCTTTTATAGGATTTTTATTCGTTCGTAATGGATTCAGTTTTAATTCTTGAGGTTCTGTTTTATTCAGATGAACCTGTGCTCCAGCTCGGTGCCCCGCTATCTCCATTGAGGAAAGGAAGGGCCGTTTTGGCCAATTGGGGTGCCATAAATATTTCGTAGTGCGTGAGGTTTGGCAGGATCGCCAACCGGTTTTGAGACATGTTCTCGCGTTGCCACCCGGCATCTTTCAAACCACCGCCTAATAGCTGATAGAACTCCACGATATGTTCTGGCCGGAACATATCGCTGTCGCCATAAACGAGCATGACCGGCATTTCGAGTTCCTTTATTTCTTCCGACCAGTTGAAGGGTTTTTGCATCAATTCCCCCATTCGGTCAAGCAGCGTAGGGAAATCTTCAGGATAGGGTGCTACTGCTTTGTATGTCTGATACATGGGCGTTTCTTTCATAGCTTCCGCCATTTCTGCTCCCACTTGTTTTTGTTGTGCTATTATTTCCGGATAGGTTGCTTCCGGATGAGCAAAACTGGCCGATACGGCTACTAACCGCCTTACGATTTCGGGATGTTGTATGGCCACACGCAGAGCTACACCGCCTCCCATAGAATAGCCCATCACATCTACTTTTTTGTAACCTAGCTCCTTTAGGATGGCAGCCATATCGTTGCCCATATCAATGTAGCTGATTTCACGGTCGCCCAATTCGGTTCGGCCGTGTCCGTGCAAATCAATCCCGATAACCTGCCGGTTTTCTGTAAAGGCAGGAAGGAGGGATTCAAGCATATCAATGGAACCCAGCCCGCCGTGTAAGAGGAGAAGTGGCTCACCTTCCCCATGGATTTCATAGTAATAGTTGATTCCGCCTGTTTCTACATACCCGCTTTTAGGCTGTGCGTGTAACACACTTGGAGAGCAGATTAGAAAAATCAACAGGAATAGTGAAATTGTAATTTGTGTGGTAGTTTTTTGAACACTCATAGTATTAGCTTTTTTATTTTTAGAAATCTTATGGTTCCAGCTTAGCCTGCTATTCTAATTCAGCCAGATATTGCTCCAGTCGATTTAGGGAGCTGTCCATGCCTTCAGCCATGCCCATCTCCACGATTTTGTCACGTTCCTCATTTGTATCGAAATCAACGGTGCTGATTTGGCGTGTTTTGCCATTTTGAGCTACAAATTCAACGGTAATGGTCATGTTCGGCATATTTTCCATTAGACTGCCGTCTGCATCGGTAAAGTGATCGCTATAAATGATCTTACCCGGCTTGTTGATTTGTTGATAGACTGCCATTCCCCAAGACTCATCGCCTTCGTTCGGTCCGCGCAGGCAGTATCGCCATTGGCCGCCTTCTCGGAAGTCCATCTCACATTCTTCCATAGGCCATTCTTTGGGACCCCACCAGTGTTTCAGGTGTGTACAGTTGCTCCAAACCTCGAACATCAATTCAGGCGTAGCGTCAAAGTCGCGGGTTAAAATGAGTTTCTGGTTTTCAAGCTTTTTCTCTGTTTTCATAATTTTTTCTATCCTTGTAGTTAATTATTGAATGGTTGGTAAATATTCATCCAGGCGTTCCATTTGGCTTTCATTGCCTTCAACTGCGCCCATTTCAATGACCTGTTTAAGTGTTGCTTCGGTATCAAAAAGAGTAGTACTTACCTGACGGGTTTTACCCTCGTGTTCAAAAAATTCAACAGTTATCAGCATTTCCGGCATGTCTTCATTGATGTTGCCCTGCTCATCTGAAAAATTATCTTTGTACTCAATTTTCCGAGGTTTGTCGATATTCTTATAGACGGCCAGTCCCCAGGATTCGTCTCCTTCATTGGGGCCGCGCAGACAAAAATGCCATTTACCTCCTTCCCGGAAATCCATCTCGCATTCGTGCATGGGCCATTCTTTCGGCCCCCACCAGTTTTTCAGGTGTTTACAGCTCGACCACACCTCAAACATCAGTTGGGGTGGGGCATCAAAAATGCGCTCCATAATTAGTTCACGTCCTTTGGTTTGTACATTTGTTTTATTGGTTGGCATCGTCGCCCTCCTTTGTTTGTATTTGTTTTAAATAATCCTCCAATCGGTCAAAGCTTGCCTCAAAAAATCTGCGGTATTGTTCCATCCATTCATCAATCGCTTTCAGCGGCTCCGGCTGAAGTTTGCAGGGGCGGTATTGTGCTTCCCGGCTGCGCTCAATCAGGTGTGCCTTTTCCAGTACCTTCAAGTGCTTGGTAATGGCAGGCATGGTCATATCAAATGGTTCCGCTAAATCTGAAACCGTTTTTTCGCCTGAGGTCAAACTGCCCAGTATAGCCCGGCGCGTAGGGTCGGCGAGTGCATGAAATGTAGAACTGAGTTGATCTGCTGACATAGATGATTATATTTAACTATATGGTTAATTAACTGATTAGTAAAATACATTAACGAAACCTTTATGTCAATATTTGCCATAAAAAATTATAATAAAGATTAAAGTGAGGGGATTAGTTATTCGTTAATCGTATTAGGGTTCTCGAATAACGATTAACGAAGCTCAACCACATATGAAGTCAATTCACTGATCTTTGGTTCGTTGAAGCCACTGAATTTATACACATCACAAAAGGCATACTGCTTGCCATCTTTTGATCTCATTATTCCATTTACGGCCGCATCTTTTCCATGGGTAATGATCTTATGGACATTGAGTTCATAGGGTTCATCTCCGGTCATACTTTCAAGAGCTTTTTGGAAAGCTTCTTTTCCTTCTACAGTGAAATCACCAACGGCAGTCCATTTAATAGTATCTGAAACTTGCCCGAGGATGAAATCTGTATCGTTTTGGGCAAAAGCTTGATTGAACTTCTCTAAGAATTCCTGATTTTTAGTTTTCATGGTAGTTTGGTCAGGATTTAATTTGATATTTAAGCATCATCACACCGCCGGGAAAAATCTGACTTTCCATAAATTCCAGATCCAGTTTTTGGTTAAGCGGGAACATCGGTTTACCACCCCCTAAAAGAACCGGCGGGATGTATAAGTGAATTTCATCCACCAATCCGTGCTCCATGAACGACGAAGCTAATGAAGCCCCGCCAACGATCATGTTTTTTCCGGTTAATTTTTTCCATTGTCTGATCTCATCCGGATTCACCGAGTTCCTGAGTTCGTACCCACTTTTTACCTGATCCATTGTGGTTGAGAATACTATCTTCTTTTGCTTCTGCCAAAGCCGGGCATATTCTTTCATGTAATCGAGATCCTGATCAGCGTCTTCCCAATACTGCATCACTTCATAGACTTTTCGTCCATATAAATGAGTATCCACTTCCAGTTCGCGGTCATTAAAATGGCGGTGCAGTTCTTCAGATGGAGTCGTCCAGTCTATTGTACCTTTTTGATCTTCGATGTATCCATCCAGGGATACGCTTTTAGTATAGATTATTTTTCTCATGTTGTGGTTTATATTTAAAGAAGTATTTCTAAGGAATGTCCGTAATTAGACAGGATTTCCCGAATTTCCTGTTCCTCTATCTTATCGGAAGTACGTTCAATCCGAAGTACCTTATCGCGATCTTCAAGGTCAAAACTGGGATCACTTCCGGGTAGCAAATCACGGATATCTTCTAGAATGTCCTGCGCCCGGGAAGACTCATTTACATTGGTTTTATACACTTTAACCATTTTTAAAGTCAACCTTTTGGCATTTTACTCATGTCCATATATAAAATACTCCACCGGTGACCATCCGGGTCAATGAAACCGGCTCCGTACATCCACCCATCTTTTTCGCCGGGTTCTCCATAAATGGTTCCGCCGGCTTCTTTTGCTTTTCGGGCTATTTCATCCACTTCTTCCGGGCTTTCCGCATCAAAGGAAAACAGGGTAGAGGTGCCGTTCCGGGGATCAGGGATTTCGTGATTGCTGAATTCTTTGAATTGCTCTTCCGTGAATAGCATCAGCCCGATCTCTTTTTCGCCCACTAAAAAAGCAGCCATCTGGTCATTTTCAGGGTGATTTGGATTGAGTTTGAATCCAATCTGTTTGTAAAATTCCCGCGAACGGGCCACATCTTTTACCGGCAGGTTAATCCATAATTCTTTTGTCATAGTATTATACCTTATTCTTTTATTGTTCTGATTACTGTTCACTCATAACTCATAGGCTTTTTCGCAAAAGCTTTTCTCAAAATGCTGATCTGTCCAATATGATAAGCCTGATGATGATTGATAAAGGCCCATAGTTTACCCTTCGATTCAGCTACTTTGTCAAAAGGAGCAAGAGGGGTTTTAGCAAGACTATCGGCGGTTAATTTTTCCAATTCCTTACGTGTAGGTTCATAAAGTATGTTCCATTCTTTCTTTATTTCCTCAATGGATGGGTAGGGGATATCATCTTTTGCTTCAGATTGTCCCATCACAGCAAAAAGATCGTTCCATTTTACTTCGGGACTAAACCAGGTCATTGATGTCAGCCCGTAGCGGGAGTTCAGCAGATGTCCTGCCAGGTATTTTACATGGTTCATGTTGCGGTCGCCATGAGGGCGCCGATTGGTTTCTTCATCTGTAAATCCATCTAATACATTATTGTATAATCGTTGGTGCAGATCGAATTGGAGAAGTAAAACGTCTTTCATGGATTGAATACTTTGAACTAATTTTGTTGCCTGCAAGAAACATACTGTCTGGTAATGAACTATGTCAGGGGTAATTACGCCATTCTTGAGGGTTGATTGCGACATCGGGTTTTAGTTAATTGTTAAATGTTATTGGCGAATAGCCAACAAGGAATAACGACTAATTAAGCAGACATGAAACACGTATCTATTTTAATACCCCGGGGACATACCAGTGTTGTAAACATTGGTGGTACCCATCAAATTCTTAATATGGTGAATGGAATGTTGGCGGATATGGGTAAAGATCCTGTATTTGATGTTCATCTTGTGGGGCTGGAAAAAGAAACCCGGCAGTCCCACGGTCTCTTTTCTGTAAGCCCGGATTGCCTGATGCAGGAAGTGAAAAAAACGGATATGATTATCATTCCGGCCATTCATGATGATTTTGAGAAAGCAAAACAGCAAAATCAGGAATTTATTCCCTGGATTGTTCACCAATATAAAAACGGGGCAGAAGTAGTGAGTTTATGTGTGGCGGCTTTTTTCTTGGCTTCCACCGGCCTGTTAGATGGGAAACAATGTGCTACTCATTGGATGCATGCCAATAATTTCCGGCGGTTATTTCCAGAGGTAAAACTGGTAGACGAGAAAATTATGACGGAAGAAGATGGCATTTATACCAGTGGAGGGGCCTATGCTTTTTTAAACTTGCTGCTTCATATAATTGAAAAAAATGCCGGTCGTGCAGTGTCAGTGATGGCTTCTAAAGCTTTTTCCATTGATATAGACCGAGACAGTCAATCTGCCTTTATTATTTTTAAAGGACAGAAGGATCACGGGGATAATAAAGTAGAAGAGGCTCAAAAATATATTGAGAATAATTATGAAGAAACTATCCGGGTAGATGATTTGGCTGATTATTTGGCTCTGAGCCGCAGAACACTCGAACGAAGATTTAAAAAAGCGACGGGTAATACTATCACCGAATACGTGCAACGGGTTAAAATAGAGGCCGCTAAAAAAGACCTGGAAACCACTCGTAAAAATGTAAATGAAGTGATGTACGAAGTGGGCTATTCCGATACCAAGTCTTTCCGTAACCTATTCCGGAAAATTACCGGCCTTACCCCTATCGAGTATCGCGACAAATACAACCGGGAAGCCATTGCGGTTTAAATTTCGGAGGTCGGACTTCCTTGTTCGATATTCCTTATCCTTGGGTAAGCAAAATCAAGCTGTCCGTTAATGCAGCAACGGAATGCGAGACTTCAGCAGGAATATCTATCTCGTCATGTTTTTTCATCCGTATGTCTTTTTTCTCTTGGTGATAGATTACTTCTCCCTCCAAAACCAGTAATTTCGTTGGATGATGGGCTTTATGATCTTCTAATTTCATTCCTTTGTTGAATCCAAAGAGCAAAACTTTAAAATGATCGCCAATATGATATGATTTGGCAACAGGCTTATCAGATGATTTAAGCTGTTCTTTAATGGCTTTGATGGTCATAAGTGTAAACTTTAGTTGTGATGCAGTTATATCCTACAAAAATGACCGGACTAATGCTAAAATGGTTCTTTACAGATGATTTTTATTGGTCATGTTTGGCAATAATCCAGACAGCATGAATAATGCCGGGGATGAATCCAAGTATGGTCAATAATATATTTAGCCAGAATGCCGGTTTAATTCCAATGGTCAAAAATACGCCAAGGGGAGGAAGAATGATTGCAAAGATAATTCGAAGTATGCTCATGATGTTCCGGGGTTAAATTTTATGTTCACGCAAATCTTTGTGAAGAGAGGCTTCCTTTAGTTTTCTGTTTTGTATAAGGTAGTCTAAATCTTGTTTATTATCATACATTAACTGTTTATGATAATAATTGATGTATTCTAAAACCCCGAAGCCATTTGCAAAAAGAGCCCATCCCCAAAAATTATCGCCGGTAATTTGTTTACTTGAAACAAACCATTGCAGTAATAATACGACCGGGATCAAGGCTATCATAATTCGATTTATTTTTTTGAAATTTTGAAACCGGGAAAGAACTGTTGACTGAAAAATATGTTCATCATTCAATGAGGAAAATTTTACCCACCAATAGTATGTTCCTTGAAACAGGATGAAGCACATTAACAACAGTCCATAGGAGAGGAAAAGTAAATCAGAGATTTTATAGGTCGCATTTAAAAAAAGCAGGATGCCGAAAAACATCACCGAGTTCATACCTTCCACTTGAAAGGTCCACTGCAGTTTTTTTAGAAGCTTTTTCTTTGTTGAACGTAATGGCATAATCTACGTACTTCGTCCAGGGACAAGTTCTTAATTCTTATAAATTATACCATCTTTCATTACAAAAGAAACAGACTCTAGCGCTGTGACATCATTAAGGGGGTTCGTATCGGTAGCTACGATATCGGCAAGTTTTCCGACCTCAATAGTACCAATCTGGTTCTCCATCCCTAAAACCGTTGCTCCTGTTATGGTCGCACTTTTGATAGCTTCCATTACGGGCATTCCTACTTCAGTCATATAGCGGAATTCTTTACCATTTAATCCATGCGGGAAAACGCCGGCATCCGTACCGAAAGCAATTTTTACTCCATGATTGTAAGCTTCGGCAAAAGTATTTTGAATTTTCGGCCCGATTTCAAGCGCCTTTGGAACCACCAAGTCTGGATAATATCCTTCAACTTTTGCTTTTTCAGCCACCCATTTACCCGCGCTAATAGTAGGTACGTAATAGGTGCCATTTTTAATCATCAAATCCATGACTTCTGTACTCATGTGAGTTCCATGCTCAATGGTGAGAACTCCTGCTTCAACGGCTCGTTTCATTCCTTCTTCGCCATGGGCATGAGCCGCAACGTGCATTCCATATTCATTGGCAGTTTGAACAATCGCATCTAGCTCGTCTTCAAAAAACTGAGGAGCATCTCCGGATTTTGCGACACTCAGTACCCCGCCTGTTGCTGTTATTTTGATGTGGTCTGATCCTTCTTTATAGCGTTGACGCACTCCCTGTCGTGCTTCCGCTACTCCGTTTACTACACCTTCCGTTGGCCCGGGATTGCCCATCAGATCATTTTTCCAGCCGTTGGTAGGGTCGGCATGTCCTCCGGTGGTTGCCAGTGATTTTCCAACAGTAATAACTCGCGGACCGTCCACATAGCCCTGATTAATGGCATTGCGAAGAGAAATATTAACTCCTGATCCTCCAAGTTCTCTAACCGTGGTAAATCCGGCCATTAGTGTCCTCTTTGCAAAGGCGGTGGAACGCATGGCAAAATCAGCCTCATTAAAGGTGAATTCTTCTAAATATTTTTGAGGATTGGTTTCGCTTTCCAGATGCACATGTAAATCAATGAGGCCGGGAAGTACAGTTTTGGATTTCAGATCAATGATCTGATCGTTATTGTTACCGGCTATGTATCCTTTTTCTACACCTGTTATTTTATTGTCTTCAATTAAGATGCTTACTTCAGTCCGGGCTTCATCGGAAACTCCATCAATTAAGGTGCCTGCGTGAATAATGGTTCGTTGGGCAAATCCTGAAGAAATAACCAAAAGTGACAAGATGACGGTGAGAAAAACTGCTCTGATTTTCATTGTATTATTACTGGGGTTGATGATTTTCGACAATATATGGAATTGAAGTTAAAGATCAGTATCAAATAGAAAGTTGAGATGAGGAAGGGTAAAATCTTTTTATTTAGAGATTCCTTTGGACCATTATTTGTTTTAGTTTTGAGCCCTGAAAAAATCTTTTAAGAAGACGTAAAGAATGACGGTTATATTATTTATTGTTGGGCTGGTGATCCTTATTGGGGGAGCTGAATTATTTTTGAGATCAGTAGATAAATTTGGAGCAGCATGGAGTGTCTCGCCTGTGGTGATGGGGCTTACCGTTGTGGCTTTTGCAACCGGGGCTCCGGAGCTGGCTATTAGCTTACAAGCGGCTGTGGAAGGAAAACCTGACCTGGTGCTCGGCAACATTCTTGGAAGCAATGTTGCGAATATTCTCTTGATTTTAGGAATTGCAGGGCTCGTCAGTCCTTTAAAAATTACGAACCGGATTATTAAAATTGATATCCCCGCAGTAATTGGAGCAAGCACTTTGCTCTTTGTATTAGCCGTAGACGGTGTACTTAGTCCACTTGATGGTGGTATTATTTTAGGGGCTTTAGTGTTGTACTCTGTATTTATGTACACTCAAATTCGAAAAGACCGGGCTCTTAACCGATTACAACAGCAGGCAAAGATTGATGTTGGAGAACCGGTTACTTCCTTATTTTATGGCAAATACATATTCTTTTTACTGGCTGGCCTGGTACTGATTGTATTGGGTTCAAGGTGGATGGTTGAAGCTGCAGTGGAGATTGCAGGGATATTAGGTATCTCCGAGCTTATTATTGGGCTTACAATTGTATCTATTGGAACATCCTTACCTGAGGTAGCTACTTCCCTTGCTGCAGTTCGAAAAGGAGATTCGGATACGGCTGTTGCAAATGTAATGGGAAGCAATTTGTATAACATTCTTTTAACGCTGGGACTTACGATCATAATTGCGCCCGGTGTCATTGACGTATCTGCGAGCGCCATTAAACTGGACCTTCCGATCATGTTGATAGTGGCCATCGCCTGTTTGCCTTTATTTTGGCCGGGGAAATTATTGGGAAGGATGGAAGCCGCCGGATTCCTTTTTTACTACTCGGTTTATATGGCTTATTTGGTTTTGATAGCCATCAATCATCCATTCAAGGAGCAACTGGAATGGGGTATGATATGGATTGTAATCCCCATTACAATAGTACTGATTGTCGTCAAGTTTGTGACTGATTTCAGAAAGGAAAAGCTGACTTAGGGCTTGCTTCCTTGATAATGCCGGGCATAATTTACTTCTAATATGTCGAGCCGTTCAAAATGAGTTTGGAGACGACCCCAGAAGCTAAACCAATCTTTTTGAGATATAGGTGACCATAATACTTCTGCTAAAGCAACTGCCCGGGGATAAGCCATATATTCCACTTTATCGCCTGAGTGCATGTATTCAGTCCACAGATTACCCTGGGCTCCCAGTATATATTTTGCTTCTTCTTCGTTAAGCTCTTCAGGAATCGGTTCGTAATGATAGACATCTTTTAAAGTGGTAAACCCTCCGATAGCCAATGGTTCGGTATCAGGATCTGCCTGGTAATGATCAAAATAATTTGAAGACCAAGGGGTCATGATTACATCGTGTTTCATCTGGGCAGCTTCAATACCTCCGGCTTCACCACGCCAACTCATAACAGTAGCCTGAGGAGCCAGCCCGCCTTGCAGGATTTCATCCCAGCCGATTATTTGCCGGCCATGGTTATTTAGAAATTTTTCAATTCGGGTAATAAAATAGCTTTGCAGCTCATGTTCATCTTTCAAGCCTTCCCGTTCAATTACCTGTTGAGCAAGCCTGCTTTCTTCCCATTGTTTCTTGGGAGCTTCGTCCCCGCCAATATGAATGTATTTACTTGGAAAAAGCTCCATCACCTCTGTCAATACATCTTCTAAAAATTCAAAAGTTTCCTCTTTTGGACAGTAAATATCTTCAAAGACGCCCCATGTTGACTGAACATGATATTCTTTTTCAAAACAACCGAATTCGGGGTAAGCAGCAAGTGCTGCACTGGAATGTCCCGGCATCTCTATTTCAGGAATGACAATGATATGTCGTTCTCCGGCATATCGAACGACTTCTTTAATTTCTTCCTGAGTATAAAAACCACCGTGCCGTACATTATCATATTCATCTGTACCGTAATGACCAATAAGGGTTGAATCCCGCCAGGCACCGATCTCAGTCAGCTTCGGATATTTCTTGATCTCAATACGCCACCCCTGATCTTCCGTGAGATGCCAATGAAACCGGTTCATCTTGTGCATTGCCAACAGGTCGATGTATTTCTTGATGAACTCCACCGGGAAAAAATGGCGGGCTACATCCAGATGCAGGCCACGGTATTCAAACCTCGGATAATCCGTAATTTCAACAGCCGGGGTCTCCCATTTTTGATTGTTTGATGCCAGTGACGGTTTATTATGTTCAATGGATACAGGGAAGAGTTGCCGTAGGGTTTGTACCCCGTAAAATAGCCCGGTCGAAGCAGGAGCTGAAATAGTAATAGTTGAGGGAGTTACGGTCAGTTTATACGCTTCGCTATTTTTAAATTTTGCATTTTGATCGATCACTAAAAAAATCCCGGAATCAGGTTTTGAGCTTTCTAAATGAATAGAGTGATCCATCCAGGTAGCTGAATAGAGCAGGTCGTTAAGGTAGTTGCCAAGAAACCTGAGCTCTTCACTTTCCTCAGAAATATAAATTTGTGTGCGATCATTCAGTTCAAAAACGCCTTCCCCCTGAACAATAGAAACGGGTTTTGGAATAATGTTTTGAGCCTCTACCGTTCCTGATAAAATTAAGGTCAGGATCAAAAACAAAGGAGAATAGAAATTGTAAAAATGATTTTTGCGGCTCATATCTGCATATTTTTGTTTATACAATACTCAAATACTGTATGTCTGATTTCGTAGATTTGTCAGCGAAATAATAACCAAATTTTTGAAAGAAGATGAAGTTAAAGTTAAAAGGGGTTGTAATACTATTCAGTTTGGGGTTCATATTGGCTGCGTGTGGAGGTGAAGAGCCAAGAACTTCCGGTGAAATTTTAGATAATGTCCAAACTTTTACGGCTGATCAGATTTTTGCTTTCGATCACGTTGATACCGTTTACTTTTCGCATTTGGGTTATCAAAGTGAAGTACTGGAAAATGGAAATATTGTAATTCCTGACCGGGAGATACCAAGCTTGGTGGTTATTGACGAACTAGGAAAACTGAAGAAGAGAATAGGGGAAGGGCGTGGTCCCGGCGAAGTTTTAGATGCCTACCGGTTTACAAAAGATATAAACGGACATATCTACACTTATGACCAAGATAATGAAAAGCTAATCATCTATGACGAAAATTTGGATTTGATTCGGGAGATTATCCCGCCAAATTATGAAGCTACTACTATTTTAAAAGCGTATCCAACCGGAGATGAGAATCAGCTTTTGTTTGAATTAACATCTTTCGAATACCTGCGGGGTGAAACCAAAGATCGCGAAAATATTCTCATCCAATACGATATTGAATCTGAAGCATATGGCGAAGAAATGACTTTGGAAGCACAGCCTTATGCCCGTTTATATATTGATGGCCGGCCGGCTGGGGCAACATTGGTTCCCTATAGCTATGGAAATATCACGGCTTATAATCCTGAGGACCAAACTCTTTTTGTGTTTGACACAGCTACCGATCTGATTGCTGAAATTAGTGCTTCGTTTGATACAGTCCGCACTATTCCGGTAAATTTCCCGACTGAAGAAATTTCTGCTGCAGAAAGAGATTCAATGGAGGCAGAATATAATGATGCCAGGTGGGATGTTTTGAAAGATGTACTTCCGGAAATAAAAGCCCCGGTTCAAGAAATGATCTATCAAAATGGTGAATTTTGGATGGAATCGAATATTGAAGGGGATACTGAAATGTGGCTGGTTTTGAATATGGAAGGACAGATCACGAAAGTGGTACATCTCCCCAAAGAAAGTTTGCTTATGCATGTATCCGACGAACACTTGGGCGTTCGGCTGGATGATGTGACGTTTGCCCTTTTCGAAAACCCTACACCGGAATCTTCTGAGGATGAAGAAGTTACTTTTTAGCCTGCTCTTCCTTTTCCTTTAAAACATAATTCACATATAGAAATTCAAGCCCCGCGGCTTCATAATCTTTCCAGTTTCGGATTAGTTTCTGAAATCGATCTTCGGAGGTGTTGTGGGGATCTTCTCCGTAACTCCAGATGATCCAGCGGCGCAATCCTTTTTCCTCCCCGCTTTTTTTGTTGGATGGGAATACAGCATCGGTTCGTCCGCGCATCATCATTAAATCTTGCCCTGAGGTTGGCCCAATCCCTCTTATACTGGTGATTTCATCATAAAATTCCTTTGGACCGCAAGTCATTAAATGATTCATGTCCACATTTCCGGCTACGATGTCGTTGGCCAGTCCTACCAAGTATTGCCCTTTTCGCAGAGTGGGACCTAATTTACGAATGTTGGCCGGATCTGCTTTCATAAGCTGATGGGGGCGGGGCCAGGCCGGCAGTGATTTTTTACCCAGCATTAATGCGGCTCCATAGGCTTCGCGGATTTTAAACATCATTTTTTTGGCGGTCGGCTTATGGTTCATCTGCATTTGAACAATTCGGTACAGGATATCTTCAAACAAATTGGCCCGGGTCATTCTTTTCAAGCCATACAGATCGGTAAGTTTATCGCCCAAAACAGGATCGTCTTTTGCCTGATCATACAGCGGACGAATATCCATGTCAGTCCCCAAAATTTTAGCCAGGCTTTTGTTGGCTTCCGAAATTTCGTTTTTGGATAACGTTTCGGCTGATTCTATATGAAATTCAGGGTTTTCAGGGTCGCCATTGAAAAAAATGGTAACAATCACATCCGTATCTCCAATAGGAATGGGACGGGTAAACCCTTCTTCAAACACTTTCTCAGGTTCATGTTCATGGTCGAAGTAGGATTCAATATCAAGGCAAAGAAACCAGTCGTGCGGAGGGATAGATTTTAGGGTCCAGGAACTCATAAATATTAATTTTTTAAGTTATTCTTCAGGAACTCGCTGCAGCATATGTTCCAGGAACCGGGCAGGTAATTCAAAAGGTCTGGCGGTGGGAACAGGAGGAAAGCGGGGAACTGCTTCAACCTGTGGACGCTGAGGTCGCCGGTCAGGATTCCATGTGAAGCCATCTAATCTTCGGTCTTTTAATCCCGCAAATTCTTCAAAGAAAAAACCATCATTCTTGCCTGCTACAACACGGTTCAGGTCTCCATTCTTGAAATACATAACGGTCTGAGGGGAGGAATACTCTACGGCACCGTCCGGTTCATCTTGTTCATTTTTTGTGTGATACAGAACCTGGCTATTTGGATAAATTTTGATTCGGGAGATATCACCTTTGGTGAAATCGGCAATCAGCGTATCTCCTTTGATTTGATGAAGCCGGCCGGTGACACTGTCTTCCTGAACAGCGATGGTTTTATGGTATGCCTTCAGTTGCCGAACCTGATTGCTATCCATTTGAACAGAAATATAAGGCCCGGCAAGTTGAATATTATTGTGCCATGCTATAGGATTTGAAATAAGCTCAAATACTTCAGAGGAAGAATCATACAAGAGAGTATCAGATACGGATGAAAAATTGTTTGACCATACCCGAACGTTACCATAAGAACGGACGAGATCCGTAGTATCTTGATCAAGCATCAACAATTGATCTGAATTTATATGGGTTGTATCAGTTGTATCTGCACTGATTTGGCGAAGATAGGAATTGCCATCTACATACCGTCTTCCGGAAGAATCGGCTTCGAGGTAATCTCCGGTAAGAATCCCGTTATTGGTACTATCGGCTACAAAAATATTACTGTATAACTGCAGATATTCTGTTTCACGATTTATAAAAAGACTGTCTCCCTCGGCATACTGAGCCGAATCAGCTATTTGAACATTACCTCGAAAAATGGCGCTGTCCTGATTTTGGAAATACGTACCTCGTTGTGCGATAAGGGTGCCGTCTTCATCTTCCAGGCGGATTCCTTCTTCAAAAAAGGCAACTTTGGTAAGGAAATTGTAGTCTACTTTTTCACCGAAAAGCGTAGTGTTATCCTGTTGAATGATGACTCGTCCCCGGAGCAGGCTCAGTTCCTCATTGGTATAATAATAGAGGGTGTCACTCCAGATGATTTCATCGGATGTGTCGATTTGAATATTCCCAAATGCCCTGATTTCATTTCGATTCAAATAATGCCAGGCACTGTCGCAAACCATTACCACATTACCGGTTTTTAGTCGTGCTTCATACAATTTACGTATGGGCTCGCCATCCTTCGTAACATTTTGAACCTCTCTGGCCCGTTCAATCTGGACCACATTTTGAGCAAAAGTGGTGGCAGGTATCACCAAAAAAACAGTGAAAATGAATACAAGAAAAAGTATTGGGTGTAAATATTTCAATTTATTACGGTTTCTCCGGTTACTTCCCTTAAAGTATAATTGCTGAGGTTGGTTTCTCCCTCAAAGCCAATGGCGCTGACACTATCAGTAGGGGTTACAATGATTAGAAATTCCGGCGTGGAGACCCGGTCCTGTGTACGGTCCCATTTCAAATATTGGGATCGCAGCCGTTTATCTTCCGGAGCCTGGACAAAAACATTCCCAAAGAGTTCAAAAATGGACTCATCAGGCTTATAAACAGCACTGTCTGAGTCAACAAAGGTATCAGCTTGTCCCTCTTCATTGAAAATTTCGATATAAACCGGACCGCTGATTCTTGTAATGTTTTGTTGTTCAGTTTTTATAGAAGCAGCGTAACGGCCTTTGAGTTTGAGCTTGAGTTGACCCTCTTCCATAATCTCCATGTTCACACCCCAGCTTTCTGTCAGGGTTAACAGTGAATCACTTAATGCCTTTTCAACCTGTTTGTTTTCGTATTCTGAAAGTTCTCCGCAACTTGAGATAAATGCGATCACTAAAACACAAAAAAGAAGGGACCTAAAGCGTGCCAAAATAACGGTCTCCCGCATCGCCGAGACCCGGTACGATAAATGCGTTTTCGTCAAGTTTTTCATCAATAGCGGCTGTGATTATTGGAACGTCAGGATGATCCTTCTGAAGCCGGTCAATCCCTTCCGGAGCACAAATTAATGAAACAAAACGGATATTGTCGGCTCCGTTTTGTTTTAAAAAATTGATTGCATGAGATCCGCTGCCTCCGGTGGCCAGCATGGGGTCAACAACAAGTGTGTAAGCCCCTTTAAGTCCTCCAGGGAAGTTATGGTAGTAATTTACAGGCTCATGCGTTTTTTCATCACGGTAAACGCCTATATGCCCTACTTTAGCATCCGGCATAAAGCTGATGATGCCATCTACAAGGCTAAGTCCCGCCCGTAAAATAGGGATAACAAAAACTTCAACCCCCGGCTTATAGCCGGTAGTTTTTTGAATAGGAGTTTCTACTTCACGTTCTTTTAATGGAAGATCAGTAAGTGCCTGATAGGCAAGAATAGTACCGATGCTTCCCATCGCCCGGCGAAATGCGGCTGTTTCTGTTGTTTTATCCCGCAAAATCGTGAGATAACGTTTTACCACCGGGTGATCTATTTC